>JAFLUZ010000002.1 GCA_022508535.1 Erysipelotrichales bacterium | reverse complement strand
CTTTCAATGATAAAAAACTTATATCAGTTGATGAAGAAAGTAAGAAATTATATTTTTCAAAAAATTCTGTATTACCATTTTTCGATTCATTCAATACTGTTCTCAGAATAGTTTTTATTAAATCTACTTCTGCGACTCTTTTAAATACAGGATAGTTTTTTATAATATTATATGCAGTAGTTGTCTTTCCCACACAAGGAACGCCTGATAATAATATTATTAAATTATTAGGAATAATTTGTTGTGTCATAATAACTTGCCCTCTACGTTATCTTAAAACAATAATAAATAGTTATTGCAAGAATAACTTGTTTTGCTGTTATTAGATTATTTTATAAATATCAAGGTAAATAAGATTTACTAGCTGCCAAAATGAAGTTGGAAAAATGAAAAAATTTATATGAACGATATATAAAAATTGAAAGTATAAAAAAATAAAGAATGATTGTATTAAATACATTTTAATATAAATAGTAAAAATGCTTTTAACGATAAAGAATATTATCTAAAAATATAAGAATATTTTGAAAAATATTTTATAAGTAATGGATATGGTATAAGAAAATTATATTTAGATTGGATGTTAATATGGTAATCAATAAAAATTAGTTATACACTAACTTTAGTGCTATTTTTTCTTCTTAAATGACGTGAATCATCATAATTTACGTATTTTCTTCTGACAAATGCACAATCAATCAAGTATTTTAAAATATTTGGATTTCTTTCTATCCTTTCCCAATCTACAACGCTTATTTCACTGCCTTTAATAAATGAGTCAATTATTCGATCTGGCATATAAGGATAGTCTTGATTGTATTCATCTATTGTATGTATGCTATACCATCTTGCTGTTTCGTCAGCTATATATTTTTTTTCTTCATTTGAAGCTGCTCTTGTACTTTGTTTTCCATAAATTGAAGGAAGATTAATAACTAAAATTCCCATTTTATGATTAATTGGAGAATCATACATTGCCGCATGTATTTCCCAATCGATGTGTTTTCTAGTTTTTGTGTTTTCGCCACATAAAAGAATTAGTACAGATGCATCTCTAATATAATCGTCTCTAATAATCCTTCTTATTTGCTCAGATGTTAGATTAGTGTCATCAATATCATCTTCATGAACTGAGTAGTCGTCAAATATATCATATAGATGATTCAAATACAATAAATGGTTTTTATAATGTTGATCGTCATTATGATAATAACTTATAAAAACTTTATGTTTAGGTATACTCATAAATATGCTCTCCTTTTTTTAAATGCACGGAAATAATAGCGGTATAAAGAATAATAAAAGATTATAAATTAAAATTCCTAAATACGGCAGCCAAATTGCATGCGATTTTAGACAACTAAAATATTTAGTTTTATTATCTTTTTTTATCAGTGGGTGCTCGATATTCATGTCAAATTCATCAAAATTTTTCATGTTTGGGTCTTCAATAATCTTTTTATATAATGTTCTGAATTTTCTCTCGTTTTGCAAGTACTTAGCATCTAAAAACATAAATACAAATATTAAGAAAATAGATGCTAATATTAAATATTTTGAAAATTCTTTAGATGCAAAAACAAATCCGGCCGTGATTAATCCTATTAACCACCCTTTTATTGCAAAAGAATTTGAAGACATTCTATCAATTATTTGCTGTATAAATTCTAAATGTTTATCTAAATACTTTCTTTTTTTCATAAGTGTCTCCTAAGTAAATGTATTGATTTAAGCTGATATTTAAAAATTTTATAGAAATTCGGTTTTTAAACTTTATAATAAGAATCTTCAATGTATTTTTGATGGGTGCGCAAAATACTTCTTCAGTAACGATATCAATATGACTTTTTGAATATCCAAAAAACATCGTGCCCCTCATTTATCAAATCAAATTGATTTTCTTCTGTTGTTTGAAATAACTTTATTTAAGTCACAACACATATACAAATTTCACATTAAAACATAAATAATTTTTATAATGCAAATTAAATCAATGGCTTTTTAGATATTCTTTGATATTATATGTGCTACGGAAAAATTATAAATAATCACGCCACTATATTATCAAATTATTCTATCTTATAAAGTTTTACTTTAATTATATTTGAGCAATATAAAAATTTTTCTCCCATACGATGCACCCTCTTTATTTAACAAAACAATAACATTTTCTGGCACTTGTGTCAATAGAGTGCTAGAAGATGGGTGCGATTTAATATTTTAATAATAACTTTAGCATAACTGCTCACTATAGTATTAGGTGATTCTATGGCCTCATATAAAGGTGCAATTAGTTTTGGATTAGTGTATATACCTATATCATTAAGTTCTTCAGTAAAAGAAAATGATATAGGTTTTAATATGCTTGATAAAAAGACAATGTCGAGAATTAAATATAAAAAAACTTGTGTTGATTGTGAAAACAAAGAAGTAAAAGCGGAAGACATAGTTAAAGGATATCAATATGAAAAAGATAAATATGTTATATTTACTAATAAAGATTTTGAAAAGTTGAAAAGTGAAAAAGATAAAAATATTGTAATACAGCAATTTGTTGATTTAGAAGAAGTAGATCCAATATATTATGATAAGACTTATTATGTTAATCCTATAAGTGGAGAGAAAGCTTTCAATGTTCTTCTAAAAGCTATGCAAAAACAAAATAAAGCAGGAATTGCTAAAACTGTATTAGGTACAAAAGATACTTTAATACTTATTAGAGCACAAAATGGTAAAATGCTTGCAAACACTTTATATTTTCAAAGCGAAATTCAAAAAAGTCCAGAAATAAAGAAAAATAAAGTTGACCATAAAGAGCTTAAACTTGCAATGAGTTTAATTGATCAAATGACCGCGCCTTTTAAGCCAGAGAAGTTTAAAGATGAATATACTGAAAAGATTAAAAAAGCAATAAAACAAAAAATTGCAGGAAAACAAATAATCGAGACAAAAGATAAAAAAGAGTCTGTTGAAGTTATTGATCTAATGGATGCACTAAAACAAAGTTTAAATGGGAAAAGTAGACGAAGTAGAAGTGCTTAACTTGATAAATAGATAATAAAAACATTAGTTTTTACTAATGCTATTATTAGGTGATTCAAATGTCATTAAATAAATACAATAAAAAAAGAAATTTTTCTAGTACCAGCGAACCAAAAGGAAAAATAAAAAAAGAAGAATTGAATAGATTTGTGATTCAGCATCATTTTTCTCGCAAAGAACATTTTGATTTTCGACTAGAATATGGTGGAGCATTAGTAAGTTTTGCAATTCCAAAAGGATTATCTAATGAGGCAAACGAAAAGCGCTTGGCGGTACATGTCGAAGATCATCCAGTGGATTATATAAATTTTGAAGGTAAGATTCCTACTGGCAATTATGGAGCAGGCACTGTCAAAGTATATGATAAAGGGACGTATGTGCCAGCATTTGATATGAAAAAAGGATTTAAAAAGGGTCACATTAAATTTTATTTAAATGGTTCAAAATATCGTGGTATGTGGTCACTTATTAAAACAGAAGAACCTAATTGGTTAATCATGAAACATGAAGAAAAAACGAAAGTGGAAAAAAGACGTAACCCGTTTTCAAATTGCGCGGTAAAATTGGCAAAGCTTACAGACAAAATACCAATTAAGAATTATATTTTTGAAATTAAATATGATGGATATCGTATTGTTGCTTATTGTGGTTCAACGATTAAATTAAAAACACGAAATAATTTGAATTATACTAAAAAATTTTCTAGTGTAGTGAATAGCTTAAAAGCATTAAATAGAACTATGATTTTAGATGGTGAGTTAGTGGCACTAGATAAAAAAGGAAGAAGTGACTTTTCTCTTTTGACTGATAATATAAAGAAAGGAATAGATAATTTTTCATATGTTGTTTTTGATATTCTTGCCCTTGATGGAAAAGATCTAAGAAATAAACCACTTATTGAAAGAAAAGAAATATTAGAAAATGTTTTAAAAGAAGTATCTAATAATATTATTTTAAGTAGTTATGTACGAAATAAAGGAAAAGAAAGTTTTCAAATGGCGCAAAAACTAAATTTGGAAGGTATAATCGCTAAAAAAATAGATTCAAAATATAACGGAACTCGCGACGAAGATTGGTTAAAGATAAAATGTTATAAAAGACAAGAGTTTGTGATTGGCGGATATTTAACTACAGAAAAAAATAAAGAATTAAGCGCAATATTGGTTGGTTACTATGAAAAGAATAGATTTATCTTTATTGGTAAAGTTGGAACTGGTTTTGATAAAACTACTAGAAATGAGCTAGCAAAAAAATTTAAAAGTAGAATTAGAAAAACATCTCCTTTTGAAACTTGTGATATAAGCAAAGAAGTAATATGGCTAAAACCTGAATTAGTAGCGGAAATACAATTTAGTGAAATAACAAAAAATGGCTTGCTCCGTCAACCTTCTTTTTTAGGACTTAGAAAAGACAAAAAAGCAAAAGATGTGAAACTTGAATATGAAAGAAACTGAAACTAAAGTATTAAATATTGAAATATCTCATCCTCAAAGAATAATCGATAGGGATATTAAAAAGATAGATATAATTAAATATTATGAATTGATTGAACCATTCATTTTACCATTTCTCAATAATAGACCAATAAGCGAAATTAGATGCCATAATGGTTTAAAAGATACATTTTTTAAAAAACACCATAATAATAGTGATGAATTAATATACGTAAAAGATAAGCAATCCTTAATTTTAGAATGCCAGAATGGAACGATTGAATTTCACACATATGGCTATAATAAAAAATCACATAAGCCAGATATAATGGTTTTTGATTTAGACCCAGATGATAAGTTATCCTTAAAAAAAGTAAGACAAGGAGTATTAAATTTAAAAATTATATTAGACAAATTAAATCTTAAATCATTTCTCAAAACTAGTGGTGGTAAAGGATATCATGTTGTTATTCCTTTTTTTAAAGTGATAAATTATAAAAAGTTTGAAACATTTGCCAAAAAAGTTGCATTACTCATGGAAAAAACTTGGCCTAATTTATACACTACTAATATTAAAAAAGATGCTAGAAACGGTAAAATATTCATTGATTATTTGAGAAATAAAAAAAGTGCAACGTGCATTGCACCATATTCTTTAAGAGCAAGAGAGAAACTACCGATATCTTTTCCTATTGCTTGGGAAGATTTGACTAAATTTTCTCCTAATAAAGTTAATATAAAAAACTTTAAAAAATATTTATATAACAATGCTTGGAATGAATTTTTTAAAGTTAAGCAGGAATTAATATAATTTTTATTTAGATAGTTTTAATATTGAATCAATAAACCTAACAACACCATCATTTTCGTTATCAAAACTCGTAATATTCTTTCCGAGTGTTTTAACATGATCGGGTGCATTTATCATGACGGCGCCATGATTTACGGTAAATAAATCATAATCATTTAGTTGGTCACCAAAGCCAAAAACATTTTCTTTTTTGATGTTATATTGTTTTCTAATATATTCCAATGCCTTACCTTTTGAAGCATTAATAGAAGATATTTCATAGGAAATATGATTATCAAATTTGCCCCATGGAATATATTTGAAATTTTTATATTCTTTTAATATTTGTTCAAATTCTTCTTGATATTCTGGATAAATATAAATATCTGCATCAATTGGATTATTGACTAAGCTTTCCTCAATATTATTTTCATGCATTGACACGATTGGATCAGGATGAATTAGCCACCAAGGAATGCGATTGTAGTCAAGATAGTGATAGCTAAAAGGACAGCGTACTTGATATGAGTATAAGAATTGTTTGATTCTTCTATAAAAATCTAAGAATTCGTCTTTGTCCATCGAAAAATCAACGACCTTACTTATTGTTTTTAAATCTTTTTCAAAATAAATGATTACTCCACCATTACTTGCAATCATCGGAGTATTGACGCCTAATCGTTGATAGACATCCATTGCACCTTGAAAAGGCCTTCCAGTGGCGATACAAAAAATAGAACCTAGTTTATCTAGATTTTGAATATAATTCTTTGTGTAATCCGATATTGTGTAACTATCGTTTTTTAAAAGAGTGCTATCTAAATCTGAGCCAATTAAATATTTTTCCATAAAAATCTTCCATAAAGATATTAACATATTTAATGCTTTAGGTTAAGCACCTTAATTAATTTTGTATATATAAAAATAAGCACGTTTTTTATAAAAAGACTTGCATTTTACTAAAATATATTTATAATATGTAGAGTAGCAATTACGATAACTGATCAATATTGTAATTGTTTAAATATACAATGGGTGTTTAGCTCAGCTGGGAGAGCATCTGTTTGACGTACAGAAGGTCAGGGGTTCGATTCCCTTAGCACCCACCATTACTAATATAGAATAATTAAAAAGTGGCGATTGTAAGCCACTTTTTTTGTTTTTAATCACAATATAAATTAGAAATTATACGAAAATTATACGAATGAATAAGGTTTTAAGCATCATTTACGCTAATTTTGTTGATTTTATTCAAATATTGAACAGCTTCATTCTCTTTCTCTGGATATAGATGTCCGTAACGGTTCCAGGTTTCTTGAACAGTCGCGTGTCCCATCCACTTGGATATTGTTTTAATGTTAACATCGCCATTAATTAGGAGCGATGCAAATGAGTGTCTAAAATCGTGTATTCTTATTTGTTGGATTCCGGCTTTGGCTGCGAATCTATTTTTACGTTTGTCTAAAGTAGTATCTTTTATAGGCTCTAAACCACCGCAAATAAACCAGTCGTCGCTAAATCCATAAACGTTTTGATATCGTTGATAATGCTCATCTAAAATAAATTGCAATCTTTCACAAATGGGGACTTTTCTTTTACTTGATTTATTCTTTGGACCAGTAATTTCATAAGGTGTTGTTTTCTGATCCATGGATTCAGTTATTTTAAAACTGTTGCTATAAGTGCCTTTAACAATTCTGTTCCATGTTAAACAATAAGATTCTCCTTTACGTAAACCGCAGAAGTAGAGAATATTGAATTCGACATAATATCCCCAATACACAAGATCATCTAAAGTCTTTCCATTTTTTGATTCGCAAAAGTCTTTGAACATTGCGATAAATTTATTGAATTCATCCAAAGTCCAATATTGCAATTCGTCCTCAATTAAATTTACATCCTTAAATGGGCCAATTCTATTTAAAGGATTAAAAGTCAAATTGTAATATTTAATAGCATAGTTAAACACAGCGTTTAATACTTTATAGATGCTGCGTCTATAAGAAAGTGCTAGAGGTTCGCCATCATCTTTGGTTTGTTTATTTATATAGTTTTTCCATTTTTGACATAATGGTGCATCTATATCAATTACTTTAATATCTTTAAAGAAATCTTTTATATATAATCGAATAGCTTTATTCTTTCCACGTTGAGTTGATTTTCGTGTTTCAGATGCAGTAGTCTCTTCATATTCTTCAAGCAACTCGGCAAATGTCATTTTAGAAATTGCATCTATGTTTGCTTGTTGGTATTGCTGATTTGAGTATTTTAAAAGAAGTTCGGCTTCCACTTTCTTTGCACCAGCAAAAGTAGAAGTGCTTTTATTTTGTCTTACAACTTGATGTGCGACACCATATTTATCTGTGTAATTGACCTTAACTAAATAAGGTGCATTTTCTTTCTTGTATATTGGCATGGCGATTCTCCTTTCAAAATATCAAGTAGTTCAAGTCAGTGTGATACGCACTATTTATGTAAAAACTCCGATATAATCGCATCTTTTAAATTTTCGTGATACGTTTTTGTTAAAAATGTTAATTTTTCGTATCAAAATTTCTTGCATTATTATTCCGGATAAGCATATAATATTAATGCAAATGAGGTAGCCGTTGAGCTATCCCCACTCACGCTTACTGTCCTTGTGTGTATGTGGTTTTTCACCTATGAGTAAGACAGTACTCTAGATAGGATGAATGTTCGAAGAAGCCGTTACTTTATTGTGACGGCTTTTTCTGTTTCTAATATATTGCTATATTTTTCTTGTTCCGATTTTGTTAATGGAAAGGCTGTAATGAGCAAATAATAATTTGTTCTATCTTCTAAAACAATCTTATAATTATAATTTAAACAAATTATATTAACGTGGTTTTTTTTATTACGTTCATCTGATTCAATAAGATTGTATTGACAATTATCATAACAAATTGAATTAAGTATTTTTGGTAATAACATAACATATCCAATTCTATTTTCATCATATGTTCGGTCTTTATATCTTAAAGGCTTTTTATTATTGAGGTTTCCTTTTCTTGTCAAGTGATAAAAGCATTCAAATTCAGAACTTTCCTCCGTTCGTTCTCTAATTACAGTATATGTTTTAAATTTTATGGGCTTGTTTTTGAATTTGTATTCTTTGTCCATTATCTCAATTATAAATTTATTTCTAATTCTTTTCATAAATTGAGTTCTATTTTCGGATTTTAGTTGTCTATCTTTTTCATGATCTATTTTACAATTTGTTGCCATCATAGTCACCGCCTAAATTGAAATGATTCCACTTTAATGATCTGATTAATGTAGAAGCTATAAGTTTATTTCTTTTATAAACTCCTTGAATAAAATGTAACAATTCTGTCTTAGCTTTACTATTAAATTTTTCTTTCTTTTCGTAGCATAATGCTCCAAGTAAAATATCAATTATTTGAATAAATTGTGTTTCGACGGAATCGCAGATTGTAAAATTAAATGATGGCTTTAAATTGCTAGAAAGTCTTTTACATAGTTTTGTCATCCTCTTATCCATCAAGGTGTTTTTTTTATCAACATGAAGAGTAACTGAGTTGGCCATATATTCATTATACTCGCATGGTTTTTTTATTAAGTGATAATACATAGTATAGTACCATTTATCATATCTTCTAGAACTCATATTTAAAGTGTATTTGTTTTTATCACATATAAACATAGTTCTAATCCTAATTTGAGGACAATTAGCAACATATAAAATTAAAGCTTTTGCTAAATTTATATTTTTAGGATTTATCTTAGTCCATTTTATTTCATAATCTGAGGTAAATCCATTTGCTTTTTTTATTTCAATAATGTTGTTTTCTATAACTGCGGCATTATACGATTTTAAATAAATTGCACCCAATGCCATAAAATCAACGCCATCATTTCTTATATGATGACTTTCATCGCAATAGAAATATGTTGGTTTACTCATATCAGGTAGACGCTTTTCTAACGCTCGTATTTGATTTTTAGTTAAAATTTCATCATCCATATGTAGACACCTCCATTAATTCTCTTCTAAATATTTTGCTTTTCGATTGATCCAGCTTTCCAAGCATGAGTAGTAATCGTATGCTTCCTGGACCAATTGCTCTGTCAGACATAGTTCTTCAGCTATTTCGTATGGCTGTAATTTTTTCACGTATATTAAATTAAATAATTTATCTTGAGGAATGTATTTGCGACTTACTAATCGTCGGCATTTATATTCCTTCTTTTTTATTATCCGATAAGGATCATCCAATCGATACATTGTATCTGGATTCTCGAGATGCATTTCTTCATGTGCGATTTCGAATTTAAGTTCATGATTATTATCGATTTTAGAATTATCGTAAATGATGAATTTGGAATGTTCTAGCGAGTTGTTGCTTTCAAGCATACGAAAGTTTAGGCACGCTGCTTTCAAATCTCCTGGAAGAGGTTTTGAAAGAGTTTCAATGCCTTTGTCGTAGAGGTCTTGAATTATTAACTCTATTTCGCTCATACTCATACAAACTGTACTCCCTCAATATGTCTATAATCTTTAATAATTTAATTTTACATTTTACTTTTTAACCTTATTGGCCACTACCAGCGAATTGGCAATGTCTAGCATTTGCTTTTTTTGCTCTTCAGTTAAATCTCCAGAAAGACCGGAGAACGCTATAAGGAAATCGTCTTCAGTAATAGAAGATGGATTGTCTAAATCAGTCATACCCAATAGAAAATCAGTTGTAACATTATATTTTTTGGCGATCTTATTAATACTCTCAATATCAGGTTCAGTTCGACCGCTTTCCCAATCGGAGATTGTGTATCTTTTAAACCCTAATTGATCAGCCATTTGCTCTTGTGTTAATCCTAATTTTTTTCTTAATGCTTTTAAGTTTTCTAATGCCATAAAAATCACCTATCAACATAATAACAAAAAAATCGTAAAAATTACGAAAAAATTATTGACTTTGTTAAAATTACGAATTAATATATTATTGTGAGTTAAAATTACTCAAAACGGAAGAGCAATATGCAAGGTTTAACAATTAAGGAAATTAAAGAAAAAGGACTCAAAGAATATTACAAGCTAGTCTTTGCAACTTACGAAGAGTGTTTGACTGACTTTGAGACAGTTGGTCGCTTTGAAACCATGGAAGAGGCTAAGCAAGCTTGGAAAAAAAGATTCTGAGTATGATAATCCAGAAGTTTATTTTGAAATTCAAAAACACAAGTGGAGAAGTGACCTTAAAAGATATGTGCGTGATAATATCTATCCACTTCAATAAAAGGAAGAAAAATGGCTTGATAAAGCCACTTTCTATAAATTGGTATTAAAGAGGAAAAATGAATTTGCGATAAAACAAAAAAGAAGTTGTAGGCTATTTGAAATACAACTTCTTCAGAGTTATTTACCGCACATTGCAGATTTGATTAATAAAGATTTTTTTATTGAAAAACTTATAAAACAATACGCCACTAACGTAGATGCACACGATTTTTAATTAAGCAAATCGAAAAAAGAAAAATAGCCATTCATAATTTCTTCTTTATGCCACTTACTTTATGCAGCTCTGACTGCATTCTATGTATTGCCTTTTAGCAAAGTGGAGTTTGTCACCAAACCATTGGAACAGGCATACTCAAAAGTGCTTTCAAAGAAACCACTCCCTTTCCGCCTATTGTGAAAGGCAATACATATTATACATAAAAACAGACAAGAAAGGAAATTCAAATTATGAATAAAAACATAATACTAAGGTCGTTAAGGGGCAAGCAAAGTGTAAGAGAATTTGCCAGAAAACTTGGTTGCAATCGAACTTACTGAAGAAGAAATAAACTCTATAATGGAAAAAAGAAAAGCCTCGGCAGACTAGCTGGGGCTATTTTTTTGTTTTAGATTTGACAAAATGTAATTTTGATATTATCTTATTAAATAACGAGGGGTATGATATATGGGTATAGAGCAATTCACAGATAGTGTAAAGAAAATACACGAAAAAACATCATTAATTCTTGTTTTATTGGCTGCTTTACTTACAGGGATTATACAAATAGCATTAGAAGACTTGGTAAATGTTTTTTGTAAAATATTTTTAACTGTTGATGTCGTATTTATAGTATTTACAATTCTTTTATGTTGCTACCAATTTAGCCTAAAAGAATTAACTATGAACAAAAAAATAAAGGATAAAGAGTATAAAGAATATTTGGCCAGGGAAACTAAAAAAATCTATCTTTCAAAGATTTTCAATTATGAATTTATATATTTAATGACTATTGTTGATACAATTTTAGTTGCAATCACGGTTTTATTATATTTATGGGGGGCATTCAAATGATATATTGTGTAATACAAAGAAGAACATTTAAAAGTAGAAGACAAAATCCAAATTGTACTGGATGTTTGAAGTGTGCTGGTATTGCTTACCAAATAACACGACAAAAAAGTGAATTAATATCAACAAGATTACTAAGGAATTATGTGAACTTATGCAGTAATTATGCGTTAAAAAATGAAAAAAACAAAATTGCTTATGTGCAAAGAACAAAGAGTAAAGTGTATATTGATAGAAATGTGGCAAAAGTAAAAGGGAAAAATAAGCTATAGTGTTAAAACTACAAAACTACAAATAATTATACGAAAATTATACAATTATACGAAAAAAGTGTGTTGCTAAAATACATAGAAATACACATAAAATAGGTAAAAATACATAATAATTTTATGTTTTAATATGCTTTGAAAGCATATTCTGCATTCCCTTAGCACCCACCATTTAACCGATTTAGTCCGATTATATCGAACTTTTTTGATACTTTTGAAAAAAATGTGATACGATTTGATACGATTGTAAATTTTTTTATGGCAATTATTGTAGATTCTTTGGTGTTATTTTATAATTGTTCTAGTGATAATCTTTGAAAGAAGTGATCTATATGAACGTTACAAAAAATACAAATAAAAAGATGCTAGTTTTATTATTTGTTGTTGCTGGTATTTTGATAACTTTAGTTGGTATTTTTTCAACGATTGCATATGCTAAATCATATTTTATTTATAATTCCGGTGTGCTAGATGATTTACAAAGTGGCATTGTAACTTGCTTTTTTATTATGCCGTTAGGATTGTATTTATTTAACTTTGGGATGATGTATAGAAAATCTACGATTCTTACACCTTCTCAATATGGCGATAAGTTTGTTTGTGTTCCATTGGCTATTTTTCAAATTATAGGAGTACTAATTAGTGGCTATGTTGCTATTAAGTTTGATTGTGTCTATATAGTTGTACCTATCATCCTCTTATTGATTGCGTTGCTACTAATGTTTGTAATGCACTATAGCGGATTAAAACCAGGAAGAATAGCGCGTCGAAGCAAAAAGTTTGTGGCTTGTACATTTACTCATAGTTTTTATATTGATGGAGTAGATATTTTTGATACGAAAAATCAAATTGGAAGAGTGAATAAAAAAGTCAATTTATTTCGTTTTAAAAAAATTGTGGGAGAAGTAGAGAGTGTCTATATTATTAAAGGCAAAACTACACAGTTTTATGTTGCAATATTTTCACATAAATCAGGTGCAGAACTTATTTACTTCGTCAATTTAAAGCCAATACTTTATTTATTGGCCAATGATTTGCAAAGTATAAAAGTCAATGTAGAAAGTAATATTGAATATGTGAAAGAAAAATTAAAAGATGAATATAAGTTTCATGAAAATTTAGCTTATAAGATTGAAGAAACAAGTGAAGGATATCAAATAGAAATTTTAGCTATTTTATATCTTCCTAGTTTTATTGGAGATTTAAAAATAAAAACTCATTTGCCACTTATAAATAAAACATGCTCATCCTTAGAAGAAGCAGAACAGGAACTAGACCAATTCATAAATTACGATATTAGATAAAATACTAAATATTAATCTTTAATTTTGCTAATACTAATAAATGGTGATTAGCAAATGAAAGATAGCTCAATTTGGTCTAATACAGTAAATTTAAAAAAATTTCCTACATTAGACAAAAATATAAAAACAAAAGTTTTAGTTATTGGTGGAGGTATTACGGGGATACTTTGCGCTTATGAACTAAAGAAAAGAAATATAGATTGTATATTAGTAGAACGAGACACTATCGGAAAAGGTATTAGTAAAAATACTACTGCTTTTATTACGGCACAACATGAGTTGTTATATCAAGACATTATAAAAAAGCACGGAATAAAAAACGCTAAAACATATTTGCGTTTGAATTTAAGAGCATTGCATGAATATAGAAAACTAGGTGACACTTTTGATATCGATTTTCAAAATTGTTCATCAATTATGTTTTCAAGTGAATCTAAAAGTACTATTTTGAAAGAAAAAATAGCGTTAGATAAATTAGGTTATAAAACAGAATTTGTTAATAAATTACCTTTAAAGGATATTGATATCAAATTAGGTATTAAATTTAATAGACAAGGAAAATTGAATCCATTAAAGTTAATTAATGTTTTATCTAACGATTTAGAAATATACGAACATACTAGAGTAGAAAATATAAAACGAAACAAAGCTTATGCAAACAATCATATTATTGAGTTTGATAAAGTAATAATTGCAAGTCACTATCCTTTAATTGATAGAACCGGATTATATTTCCTTAAACTTTTTCAAAGAAGATCTTATGTTGTTGCTTTAAAACATCGCTCGTTTAGTGATACATATTGTAGTGTAGATGTAGATGGAATGTATTTTAGAAGCTATGGCAATTATTTAATAATTGGTGGTAATGATAGAAATGTCGGTAGAGAATGTAAGTGCTCTTTTATTGATAAAATAAAAAAATTATACAAATATGAAAATATTGATTATTATTGGAGCAATCAAGATTTAATTACTATTGATCAAATTCCTTATATTGGAAAATACGATATTTTTCATAAGAATTGGTATGTCGCAACTGGATTTGATTTATGGGGATTTACTTGGGCAATGGTAAGTTCTTTTGTGCTTATAGATATGATTGAAGGGAAAAGAGGCATTAAACTTTTAAGTCCTCAAAGATTTTGGATTAAAAAACAATTGTTTGTTAACATTGGAAACACTTTAAAAAACATGATAACTTTCCGTAGACCAAGATGTACACATTTAGGTGTAGCGTTAAAATACAACAAAGTTGATAATACCTATGAATGTCCTGCCCATGGTTCAAGATTTGATAAGGATGGTAAAGTCTTAAATGGACCTGCAAAAAGAAATTCTGACTCGACAATATTTAATAAGGAATCTGTTTTTGACAATATGCAAAAAACAAAAAAATCTAGAAATATTCTTAATGAATAAATTTATGTTCTTACTTTTAACTTCATGCATATACTAGGATTACCGATACATTAAATGACGATTAGCTTCGTCACTTGTATCGGTTTTTCTTTTTATGAAATATTTTAATCCCATGTTTGTATGTTAAATGTTCTTTCAGCAAATAATATCTAAATAGGAGATGTTATTAAATGAAAACAAAATTACAAAACGAATTATTAAGTTATGTCCATATGTCCGCGAGTGTTTTTCGTCAATATGCGCAATCTGCCAATAACTTAGTTGCAAAGGATTTTCTTAATAAGATAATCGAAAAACTTTCAAAACACGAAAGTGAAGTAAAAGCTAGAATGCGCATTGAAAAAGATGGCAACGAACTATCTTTAATGCAAAATATGGTTGTTTGCATGAAAAAATTTCAAACAAAAATGATTAAGGATTCATTTGAGATATGTGTAGAGGCTTTAAAGACAATACATATGGCAATTTATCAATTAAATCGCTACATTAGAAGGAATTCAAATGTGCTCAATGATGAATTTGTTAACATAACAAAATATCTATTAAAAGAGTACGAAGGAATCGAAAAAGAACTCCGAGACTTTATAAAAACAGAATTTTTGTTCTAAAATACGTGAAATTCGCAATATTTTAATTGATTTATGCTTTTTGTTTGTTAAAATGATATAGGAATTAACTTTAACAAAAGTTAAATAATGTAAAAGAGGCGATATTATATGTGTTTTATGGAATCAAATATTTTAGAAACATTAAAAAGTTTAGACTTTATTGTTGGAGCATCAGTTTTAGTTGTATTTGCAATTATAGTTGCTCTACTTTTTAAGAGAAGAACAGTTTTAATTGTTGATATTATAATGACTCTTTTACTTATTACCTCACTTGCATTTGAATTAAATGTTGTGTTTAGTGTTTTGTCATTTGTATTTTTAGTATTTATTGTTGTCGTTTCTATTGTTAATGCCGGAATATTTAGACATTATGTCGCTAATACTACAGATAAAATTAAGGGATATAGATCATATGGAAATGGTAATGTATTAGAAAACAAAGTTATCGATCAAACTACGATGATTAAAGAAATTTCTGAAGCTGTCGCTAATTTGTCAAAATCAAAGACAGGCGCATTAATTACCTTTGAAAGAAAAGATTCTTTGGATGAATATATCAAAACAGGTACTGTTATTAATTCTCCAATTACAAAAGAAATAATTCAAACTATTTTCTTTCCTGGCACAAGACTTCATGATGGTGCAATTGTCATTAGAGATAATATAATTGTTTCTGCTAGTGTTTATTATACACCTACTACAAAGGCTTTAACTGGTAAATATGGAGCACGTCATAGAGCAGCTATGGGAATTAGTGAAATTACAGATTCCGTTACTGTTATCGTTTCAGAAGAAACTGGTCGTATTTCAATTGCAGCTGATGGAATTCTATCGCCAGTCGCTTTAGATAATGTTGAAAGATCACTTACAGACTATCTTGATGTTCAAGATTTATAATCTTAGATAAGTTAATTTAGCTAGAATCAGGATAAGAAAAACTATTATTTGCAATATTACAATAAAAAAGAGGATTTAAAGATCCTCTTTTATTTTTCTTCTTCATCTAATAGTTTATAGTATTCTTCGAAGACTTTATTTACAATGTCCATATCATCGCAAATATCAATTTGGTCTTCTTCATCTTCGTTGATAACAAAGACTAATGCTTCATCATCTTCAATTCCTTCAATTTTGTTTATTGGCTTTAAAATCACATATAATTCTTCATCAAGAGGAATGAGAGCAACTTGTTCAAATTTGACCTCGTTATCATTTTCATCATAGAGAACAATATCATCAGTATTGTTTTCATCTAATAATTTTTCAATAAGTGTTTGATCTTTCATACTTGTTTTATCCTTTGTTTGTTTTTTTAAAATATAATTCATTTATTAATATAAATATAACTGATATTACAAAAAATGCAATAAATTGGATTGTAAATTTCAAGTGCATTAAAGCAAGCAATAAAGAAAATCCTGCGCTTACTGCAAACCATAAACCAATAACATGTTTCTTAATTAGGTTTTCAAGTAAAATGGCAATAATGGCAATACCTAGCCAAATAAAAATATGCATATGATAATTTTCTAAGAAGTTTTCCAAATTCATTCACCTACTTTATTAAACTACATCCGATAGATGTAAGTTCATTTTGCAATTCACTTATAAAATTTTCTATCTCAGTATAATTATTGTTCTTTAATGTGTCTACTACATTCATAAAAGATTTAGGAGTGTAGTGATATTTTTTATAATCTATAATGACAATCTTAATTCTAATAATAGTTTTGTTAATTGTTAATTCTATTTCACTAGGCGCCTTTTTATACATTCCTGCTCGCCGATAAACAAATGGCGCAAAATAATGAAGGCCTGACTCATATATCCCATGATATTCACCTAATTTTTCAATGACAGCAATATATCCTTTTTTTACATGAATTACACCAGTTAAAGCCATTAAGACAACCCCAATAGCAATGGCGATTAAAGCCACAATATATAGTGAACCAAAACCATTTGCCTCTAGTGTCATTTTAACGTCTCCTTTTGCATATAATGTCAATGCTTAAAAGTATTATACCACTAAATAAAAAGGAGGTGTGAATAATGAAGAAAGAAATTGTTTTTAAGAGAATAAATAATACTAATTTTCCAAATGTCTTATTTTTGCACGGTTATGGTCAAAATAAGGAAATGATGATGCCACTAGTGAAACGCGCTGATAAATTTGCAAACGTTTTAGCAATCGATCTTCCTGGTTCGAAAAATAACGCTCTTACTTGTGTTTTTACAATTGATGATTACGTAGAATATTTAGAAGATATTTTGAACAAATATGAATTTAAACCAGATATTATCGTCGGTCATTCTTTTGGAGGAAAACTAGCGTCTTTTTACGCACTTAAATATCCAAATATAATTCTTCTTCTTTTAGCACCATCCACTATTAAACCAAGTTTTTCTCTTAAAAAATTTATTAAAATACGTACATACAAGTTATTTAAATGGCTACATAAACATCAGTTAGTACGTTCAATTCCAAATTGTTTAATGGGGAGCAAAGATTATCAAAATACAAGTGGCATAGATAGATTGACATTTGTTCATATTGTAAATAGTTACTTAAATAAAAAACAACTTAGAAAATTAAATAATGAAGTTTATTTAGTTTATGGGAATAGAGATACTGAAATAACTTATAAGCAAATGAAAAAGTTTGCTAGATATAGTCCTAATACTCATCTTATAGTCATTAAAGGTGACCATTTTGCTTATATAGTTAATGTAAGTGCGGTAACAAACTTACTTTTTGAAATTATTAAGGAGAAGTCATGGAAATAATCTTAAAAGTTTTAACAAGTATTTTAATCTTTATTAATTTATTTTATTGCACTGCTATTTTTATTAGTCAATATTATGACTATAAGCGTTTATTAATTTTATTAAAGCAGAGAATTATTGAGCGTAGTTATCGTAATTTAATTTTATATTGTTTATTTTGTTTATCATTTGGTTTTATTTTTAGTAACATTTTTATCTCTATAATTATTCTTGATATTGCTCTTTTTATAAATCTTTTTTTTATGAAAAGACTTATTTTTAAGTTTACTCGCCGTAGCGTTTCAATTTTAGTAACCTACATAATAATTTGTTTTATAATTGCATTATTTTTAAATAATCTTGGTCTTTTTATCTTTTCATCAATTTCTTTACTTTTTCAAGAATTAATAGTGATTTTTACAAACTTTATTTTAGTGCCATATGAAAATTCAATCAGGCATTTTTATATCAAAAAAGCCAGAAAAAAAATCAACGCTAATCCTAATTTGAAAATTATTGCAATAACTGGTAGTTTTGGAAAAACATCATTTAAAAATTATCTTTTTGCTATTTTGTGTGGGCAATATAACGTTATTAAAACACCGGGATCAATTAACACTCCTATGGGGATATGTAAGTTTATAAATACATCATTAACTCCATATGATGACATATTGATTTTGGAATTAGGTGTAGATGCACCAAATACAATGAAAAAGTTTTTTAAAATATTTAATCCAGACATAGGTGTAGTTACCGCAATAGGTGATATGCACTTAGCCACTTTTAAAACCATTGAAAACATTCAAAAAGAAAAATTGTCTCTTTTCAATCATTTAAAAGGTGAAAAGGCAATGTTTTATAATCGTGATTGTCCGCTTATTAATGTCTTAAATAAGGAAAATACACATCCATATTCCATTAATGAAATTGAAATATTATCAATGGGAATTGAAGGAACAAAATTTGTTTTTAATGATCATACCTATTTCGCTTCAATATTTGGTAAGCATCAGCTAGTTAATTTAATTGGAGCGATAAAAGTTGCAAAATACTTAAATATAAAAGATGAAATACTAATAAATAGACTATGTTTTATTAAAGCAGAAAATCATCGGCTTAGTGTCGAAAAAATTAATAATACATATGTTATAGATGATGCTTATAATGCAAACTTTATTGGGCTTAGTGAGGCGATTAAGACAATTACTTCTTTTTCAGGAAGTAAAGGAATTATTTTAAATGGAATTATTGAAACGGGAACAAAAGCAAAAGAAATCAATTTTAATTTAGGAGCTTTATTAGAAAACTTTGAAGAAGTTGTGGTATTAGTGAATTCATCTCCTTATTTAAAAGATGGTCTTAAAAGTATAAGTAAAAAGTATAAAGTATTTGAGAAGTATAGTGATGGGTTCTCGTATTTATTAAAAAAAGAATTAAATTATGTCCTGCTATGTAGTAGAGCGGATAAAGAATTTATAAAGTGAGAGGGATTTTATGAAAAAGATTGCGGTTGTATTTGGTGGAGATTCATTAGAGCATGACATCTCAATTATTACAGGTTTATTTGTGTTAGAAGAATTTGAAAAGAACAATGTGGATTTTTTGCCTTTATATTTAAGCCATGAAAATGTTTTTTATACGGGAAAAGCTTTATTAAATAAAGATAACTACGAAAAGAAAAAAGGGTTTATAAAAGGTGAATTCATTTATAACAACGGATATTATCAGTTCAAATTCAAACATCGAAAAGTCGATATTGAATGCGCTGTGCTTTGTGTTCATGGAAAAGGTATGGAAGATGGAAAATTAAAGGCACTATTTGACTTTATGCACATTCCTTCTACTTCATCTTCTGTCCTTAGTTCGGCTTTAATTCAAGATAAGTATTTTTCTAAAATTATTATGAAAAATGCAATGCTTCCTGTCGTTGATGCATTTAAATTAAGAAAAGGTGAAGAGGTTCAAATACCGGATGGATTTGCTTTCCCTTTAATTGTAAAACCGACAAATCTTGGCTCATCTATCGGCGTAAAAAAAGTCAATGATATTCAGGAGTTTAAAGCCCATCTTCAACTGGCTTTTAATTATGATGAAAGTGTGATTGTGGAAAAAGTTATCGATAATTTAAAAGAATTAAACATTGCCATTTTAGGTGATTCTAATAATTATCAAGTTAGTGAAATAGAAATGGTTAATTCTCGCGATAATGTTTTATCATTTTCAGATAAATACGAATTATTTAGATCGAAATACGACGGACATGTTATTCCTGCACGCATTCCAAAATCTGTTGAAAAAGACATTTCAGAAATTGCTCAAAAGGCATTTAAGCTATTTGATGCCAAAGGTGTTGTGCGCTTTGATTTTTTACTAAATAGTAAGACCAAAGAAGTTTATTTAAATGAAATTAATTCTATACCAGGATCACTTGCGTTTTACCTATTTAAAAATATGGATATGAATTTTATAGATATATTGAACAAAATGATTGATGTTGCGAAATTAGAGTACAAGGAAAATCGTAAATTGATTAGTAAATATGAGTATTCATCATTAAAATCACTAACAAGAAAAAAATAATCAAGTCTTAAAACTTCTTAATTTATATGTTAATATAATTAAGGAGTTTTTTTATAGGAGGAATATTATGGGAACACCACATATTGGCGCTGAAAAGGGCGATTTTGCAAAAACAGTTTTAATGGCAGGAGATCCACTTCGTGCAAAATTTATTGCTGAAACTTTTCTTAGCGATGTTAAATTAGTAAATACAGTTCGTAATGCTTTAGGATATACAGGATATTATAAAGGTAAAAGAGTATCGGTTATGGCTTCTGGAATGGGAATGCCATCAATTGGTATTTATTGCTATGAGTTATATAATTTCTTTGATGTAGAAACAATTATTCGTATTGGTACTTGTGGTTCATACAAAGAAAATATCAATTTATTTGATGTCTTAATTTGCTCTGGTGCTTGCACTAACTCAAATTGGATTAAACAATATGGTATTGATGGCGTTTATAGTGCAATTTCAGATTTTGAACTTACAAAGAAAGCTTATGATACTGCTCATAAATTAGGAATACCTACTCACGTTGGAAATATTCTCTCAAGTGATAATTTTTATAATGACACTACTTGGAAAAAATGGGCTGATATGGGAGTCATGGGTGTTGAAATGGAAGCTTATGCATTATACTCTACAGCAGCAAGTTTAAACAAAAAAGCTTTGTGCTTACTTAGCGTCACTGACCATTTCCTAAAAGAAGGAAAAGCAACCGCAGAAGAAAGACAATTAAATCTAAAGAAAATGATTGAGATTGCTTTGGAGATTGCAGAATAGACATGACGCCAGAATTAACAACATTTCTGATTGTTATTCTTGCTTTATTAAGTATATATTTACTAATATCTTATCCATTAAAAAAATTGTTAAGTCGTAAATTATTTCGTTACTTCTACTATCGACGTATCTATCGATATGTTGAAAAGAAGGATTTACGCTTAATAAATAATTTTGAATTTACTGTTGATGAATCCACGATTGCCCATTTTGATCATGTGGTATTTGGAAATAAATATATTTATTTAATTATTGATAAATATTGGACTAAAGGTATATATGGAAAAGAGGAAGATAAATCTTGGCTTCTTTTTAAAAGCGAAGAAAAAAGAATATATATTGATAACCCTTTAAAGAAAAACGAATTAAGAACAGAAAAGTTATCTTTAGTTTCAGGCATAGACCGCAACATGTTTGTGTCAATTGTTATTGTTAATAATGATTGCTTGGTAGATGAGACAATTAAACTTAACAAGCAAAACATCATTTTGAAAGAAAGGCATTTGTTGAAAACTATTGAGACTTTTGAAAAAGAAGATATTGAGAATATCAATGATGAGCAACTACAAAAAGTTGTCTATGCATTTGATAAAATAAAAAAGAGCACTTCTAACTGAAGTGCTGTTTTTTTAGTTTGTCGCTCTTTTGCGAGGATAGTCACTGTTGTAGTCATATTCTTGTGTTTCGTCGAGGCGCATAAATAATAAGAGAATATTAATTAGAGCTGAGACGGCGACAACAATATAAACAATTCTAGTAACTACACTTCCGACACCAAAAATGGCTTCAACAAGATTCCAGTCAAAAATTCCGACTAATCCCCAGTTAATTCCACCAATAATAGTGAATACTAAAGCGATTTTCTCTAATATGTTCATAATGACCTCCAGTCATTATTAATATGTGATAAATTTTATAAATTATGCACTCATATTTTTATTCATATATTCATAAGTATTAAGGAGGTGGAATTATGTTTAAGAAAATTATCATTGGAGTAGTTGTGTTAGGTGTAATTGTTTTAGCGGGTTGGAAATTGTTTTTCTCGGGTGGAGATGTATCAACCACGATTGAAAAAAAGCGTGATGAATTGACAGCCTACCATATGGAAGCGACGATGGATATTGAACAAGGTGAAAACGTTAAAAACTATTTGGTAAAAACTGATTACCAAAAATTGGAAGATAATGATGAAAACTTTAAAGTATCTCTAACTGATACAAATATTAATCAAGAACAAATCATTATTAAAAACAAAGAAGGTGTCTACGTTTTAACACCAACATTAAATCAAGTCTATAAGTTCAAAAGTGAATGGCCAACAAACTCACCTAAACCATATTTATATCATGCAATTTTAGATAGTTTTGATGAAAAGCATGAAATAAAAAAAGTTGATGATGGTATAATTGTTACAACTAATCCAACATACAAAAACAATCCAAATTGGGTCAAACAA
This sequence comes from Erysipelotrichales bacterium, assembly GCA_022508535.1. Lineage (GTDB taxonomy): Bacteria > Bacillota_I > Bacilli_A > RFN20 > CAG-826 > RUG131. Next base: position 139,212 of record JAFLUZ010000002.1, on the reverse strand, counting down.
GATGTTAAACTTACAAATGATTTAGCACCAAAATATGTCAATATTTATAACGCTAAAAATGAAGCGATTGTTAAAATTAATTTTACATCAGTGGATTTCTCACCAAAGTTTGAAGATGGTTACTTTGATGTAAAAGTTACAATGCAAGAAGCTCGATCAACAATGAGCGAGACTACTTCTTCTACAGAAAAAGATTTCCCACTTTATCCAACAGGTGCAAGTGTATCTGCAACAAAAAAGGAAGAAATCACAAGTAATATTGGTGGAGAAGAAGTCGTTATTATGGTATATGAAGGCGCAGATTCATTTACAGTTGTTCAACAACTATTAGAATCAAACGAAGATTTAGTTATTAGCGAAGTTGATGGCGATTTAGAATCTGTATTTAGTGGTGTTGCTTATAGTAAAAATAATTATCTTATCTACGTTGAAGATAATATTAAATATCAAATATATTCCAAAGATTTAACTACTGCACAAAAACTAGAAGTCGCACAAGGTATGGAATATAGTATTATGAAATAGTCATGCGAAAGCGTGACTTTTTTTGATGTCAAATTATAAATAATTTGATGGTACTTGATAATATACATAAAATAATTTATAGTATAATTCGAATTGAGGATGTAAATTATGCAAGAAGTCTATATGGAAGCAAAGAAAAAAAAGAAAAAATTTTATCCGATGATTTTTGCCATGCTTTTTGGCTTTTTTATGGTTTGTCTTCTTACGGTAGTCTTGAATATTTTATTTCCTGCTTTTGTGATTGTTTTGTTCCCATTATTAATACTTCCATATTTTATCGCAATGCAAATGACATTAATTCAACTTGATGTACAAGAATTTAGTCGTAAAAACTTTTATCGATTGCTTGTTGTTGGACTTTCCCCAATGATTAGAAGATCCTTTAGAGTATTAAAAAATGCGTTACTAGCATGCCTTATTTATTTTCTTGCAATGCAAGTGTCAATGTTTATTTTTGGTCTTATTCCTGAATATAGTGAACTTATGACTGAACTTACTAAGAGTATCGCTCTTAATGGATCAAATATTAACAATGTTATAGATACAATTACGAACAATTACCAGAATAATGAATTATGGACAAATATGATTTTCATTAGTTCATCAATTGCATATGGTCTTGCGTTTATGTTCTTTGTTTATAAAATGCTCCATAATGCTTTATATGCTTTATGTAAGACTAGTGCATCTTTACCAGATGGAAAAGATCAGCCAATATTTAAAGAAGTTTTTAAAAGACGTTCAAGAGCATACTATAAAACCTATTATAAGAATGAATGGTATAAAGTTGTTTTAGTTCCTCTTTTCTATATTTTAGGTGTTGTTTTAGCTTATTTCTTAGAACGAAAAGCTTTGAACCTAGTATTTGGTATTTCTTTCTCACTAGTTGCAATTGTAATTCTTCTTCCTAGTTTAATGCTATATCAAGAAAAGACTTATGCTAGTATGTTTGAAGAATTGAGTAAACGAAATTTCACTAATATGCAAAAGGTTTATTCTGATATAAAAGGGCAAGCAAACTTATCTGAAGAGCAAGAAAAAGCTTTAGAAGATTTCATGAATCAATTAGAAAACGCTATGAAAGAGAAAAACGAACAAGGCGGAAACGATAACAAGGAAAATAAAAGTTCTGATGAATAATCAGAACTTATTTTTTTATTTTAGGAATAAACACGCTGCTCCAACAATGCCAGAGTCATTATTGAGTTTACTAGGAATGATGTGGATTTTTTCTTGGCTTATTTCAAATATTTTGTCTTCTACTTTGTGGGTAAGATGCTCTTTTTGTAAAGATACACCGCCGCCTAATAAGAATACTTCAGGATGATAAGTGTTATTGATCATTATAATTGAATCAGATAGATACTTAACATAATTGTTCACAACTTCTGTTGCGGCTTTGTCTCCAAGTTTTGCGACTTCAAATGCGGTTTGCCCATTTGCTTTTACTATCATATCTGCAAAATCCCACATCATACTATCACGATTTTGCTCCATAGCAATTTTTGTATCTCTTATTAATGCGGTTGCAGAACAATATGCTTCAATACAACCTTTTTTACCACAGTTACATGGTTCACCATTTTCAATTAATGTCCAGTGACCAAGTTCGGTTTCAGAATCATCTTCTCCTTCAAATAGTTCGTGGTTGATGACAATTCCTCCACCCACGCCTGTTCCAAGTGTTAGCATAACAAAACTTTTATATCCTACGCCAGCACCAAGCACTAACTCAGCAAGAGCAGCTGCATTCGCATCATTAATTATTTGTACATCTTTATTACAAATATCTTTTATAATTTCGCAAATGTGCAAATCGTGCCAAAATAAATTTGGTGAAGTTTGGCAAATACCATTCTTTCGATCAATAATACCAGGACAAGCAAGACCAATACCTAAAACATTAGATAAATCGTTATCCATGAATTTAAGAATAAAACGACCTAGTTCTTCAGCCATTTTTTCTTGATTGCCATTTACGACTTTATAACTTTCTTTCTTAATGATTGTGCCATCTTCTTTTACTAAACCGACTTTAATAGATGTGCCACCAATATCAACACCAATAATCATAGTCAAACCTCCAACTAATATGATTTTAATCCAAAAAATATTATAAGAAATATTTTTAAATAATACCATATTTTAATAATATTAATTTAAAATTTTGAAACAAATATCAAATATTAATTTGTTAATAATTTCGTCGAACTTAGTCAATACAAAAATATATTTTGCAAACAATTAACTGTAAGTGAGAAAACTGAAATATGCTTTTATATCAAAAGACAATGTTATGTTTGTTAGTTATAGGTGCATTAATACTAATGTCATTTTTATAAAAGTCAAATCCAACATTGTTTTTTACTTGTAAATATAATGTCTTCTTCTAACCTAACCTTCACATATTTTGTTTTTGGAATTTTATTTTTTTGATCGATATGTGAATCAATTGTTAATCAATAAATTGTAATTTTTCCATTGTTGAGTTATACAACTATTACTGCTAGAATAATCTAGATAACTAGTAACAGTATAAACAATATGTGTCAAATATTTATATTTGCTTTTCAAATATTTTCTACATCCAAACATGATTGGTAGATATATTAATGATTCTCTTTTTTGAGTAACAAAATCAGTAATCCACTGGATATATTCGTTTTCAATGTAAATTGTTTTAGAGCATTGCTATATTTCACACATCATAATTGTCAAAATCGTAATTACTAAACTTAGCAATGTGCCTATCAAAAATTTTTCTGCAAAATACTTATCTTCAAATTGCTTAAAACGAGCCAATGATTTTGCTGTTAGCACTAAGCCAATTAAGCCATGCAATTCAGCAATAAAAAATATTAAAATTATAAATCGTTCTAAATATCCTATTATTTTTCCAGTTTTAATATCAGCTGTTTGTACAGAATTAGTTACCATCACACTATCGTTGCATTTTAATGTATCGGTCGAAATCATCAAAACTTCTTTATCTTCATTTTTGGATTTAGGCAAATCATCAAACAATTTTACTATAAAAGTAGAAGTGGGCAAGAAAATAATTACTGTAGCTAAAACAATGCCAGCAAAATTTTTAATTTTAAAATATCTTGTTATGCAGTAAATCCATTTACCGAAGTTATTTAAGTTGTTTTTTGAAAAGAACCATGTTACACCAACAACAATTGCTATATGTATCAACTGGTCTACAATATAAATCATTAATCCAATTTTATGATTTGATTTATAAAAGTGTTTTTCCAACAGATATTTGCTTTTATCGACTAATAAATGAGAAGCAAAAAAGATTGTAAACAAAACGATTATCCACCAACTATGTTGATATATTGAAAAGCATAGAGTCATTATAAAAGCATAAATTAACGAATGCAAAACAAGCCACAACCATTTACTCTTATTCTTTTGTATAATATTGAATTGAAGATAATAATCTCCTATAAAATGTCCAATCAGTAGAATTTTTAACATTCTAATTTTCTCCTTTTGACAATAAATATAATATGCCACCATCATAATTGCGTTTTTCTGTATAATCTAAATATAACATAGCCCTATCTACTGTCTGTCTGGAGACATTGAGTATTTCTGCAATTATTACGTTATATCCACGCTTCCAACAGCTACTTAGAAAATCGCTATCATGTTTTGATGCTTCCAACACACTACAAGAAAGCCGCATATCATAACAATAATACTCAAGGCGAGATAAATTTACTTTGCCATAGTTTATTGGAAGTGAATCTTCATGACCGATTTTATTATAAGATGAGTATTTAATAGGAATAATCTGCAATGAATCATTTAATTCATAAATCTTTTCTTTTAATATAAAAATTTTTTCCAAAATTGATATATATTGTACACCACCAATCTTTTCACTAAACCATGTCAATGGGTAAAGTATCTCGGCTATTATTTGAACATTGTTGGCCATGATAGCATTTCCTCTATTTAACAGTGTGGATCTTCGATTTACCATTGCATTAACGACGAAGGCATTTTTTGAACCGAAAGAATCATATTTACTACCATATAAAAAGCTTTTTGATTCATTTTTACAAATATCCAATAATCTACCAGCTTCGTAATAAGCTTTGCCAAACATACGTTCTGTTGAATTAAAGTTAAAATCATAAATATCATCAGTATACATGGAACAACGAATTTTTAGCGGAAAAATAAGCAACTCAAGCAATCTATAAAAAAGAAAGCCAACTTGTGCTTCTGTGAGTAAAACTTGAAATTCATCACCTCGTTGTAATCGGGCTTCAGCCTTTATATAACGCTTATATATCTTGTTTAAATAGTTAAGAGATAGTCTCAATAATTCTTGAGCTTCGTTTATGTGATTTGAGTAATCCCTTGATTTTACTAGATCACCCATCAATACTGTATAACTCATAATTTCCTCCTATAAGCAAGATAACATAAGGCTGAAAAAAAAGCAACACTTTTTAGTAGCATTTTATAAATGCAACAATATTTTATTGCGTTAATTTTATGCTCTAGTAAATTGTAGCAATGGCAATGTAAAATAAAAATTTCATCTGTTAGTACAAATTTGTTCAAATTAAATATGGATGTTAAAATAATCAAAGTATATTTATTTTTTCATAATAGTCTATTAATTGTACTGTTTGATTCATAGTATAACCTTCATTTTGTGAGTATTATACTTAATAATTTTATAAATTATAATTTGCTAGAGAGCATATTTTCATAAAAATATATTCAAAAAAACAAATAAAAACGACATCTATGCTACATAAATGTCGCGTTTTTTCAAATGGCAGGGGCTGCAGGAATCGAACCCGCAACAACGGTTTTGGAGACCGTAGTTATACCATTTAACTAAACCCCTAATGTTTGTACACCTATAGTGTACGTGCAACTTTGTTGACTAAACCCATATCGACTTTACCTGCAAAGTTGGCTTTGAAATGTCTCATAATCAATGGAATAGATTTGTCATCTAATTTAAGAATTTCATCTCTTATTTCATCTTCAGATAGCATTTTTGGAAGATAAGCTTTTAATGCTTCTTCTTGCACAGTAATACCTTCCACACGATCTAAACGATTTACTTTAGCATATCCATCTTTTTCATCTGCTAATTCTTTAAGAGTTTTAGCAATGATGGATACAAGATCAGCATCAGTAATCTCTTTTCCTTGAGCCTTGAGTTCAATTGAAGCAAGGTTATATTTGTTAATTACGACTGATAATGCGGCACGTCTATCTTTGTCTTTGTTTTTTAAGGCTTCCATGCTTGCTTTCTTAAGTTCATCAATTAACATACTTTCACCTTCTTAGATGCACATATAATCATACCATAATAAGATAATTTTTCAAGAAGTTTTATTTACATATAAATAATTTGCTATATGAACATGTAAAAATAAAAATGACCCAACGGGCCATTTAAATATGAAATCTTTTGATAAACTCTTCTTTCGTATCATCAAAATGGAAGATAAACATCGCTAGTAACACAGCAAGTGCAACACCACCGCAAGTATATCCCATCCAATTTACATGTATTAATGAAGTTATTTTAAATAATAAGAAATATATTCCTTCTAATAGAGAAAAAACAAATAAATACATAATCGAATCGCAATAATATTTTTTAATAACTGTAGATACTATAAATAAAGCAACACTTGTTAATACCAAGATACTTGGCACTACATAGTTAATTGACCATAAATATGATGAATCATCAATTGTACCAGACATTATTTTGATTATTATTTCTACAAGAATAATTAATATTATGGTAGCAATAGACTCTGTGAATATCTTGGTTGGCACATTGCCTTTAAACAATATAACATATCGCACGGATAACCAAATGTAAGGGACACCCACTACAACAAGCACGCACCAATAAAGTGGTCTTTCAGCATCTAGTGTAGATAAGTTAGCAAATATTGATGCCACAACTACAACTAAAGAAAGAAATAGTAATAATTTAGTTACTAAAGACATTTTTTCTTTTATCGCTTTCTTTGGATGAGGTTGATAAGTTAGTTCTTTTTTATCGTCTTCAAGAATACCATAGCAAAGTGGGCATCTTTTTCGATTGGCGTTTATTTCGACATTACAATGGGGACAATGCTTCATTTTATTGCACCTCCAAATCATTAACTTCAACAGAGACATTTATACCTTCTTCAACAAGTAAAGTGGCAATTCTTCTTATAATATGGCGGTCTACAAATTTTGTGGCGTATGATAAGACGAATGTATCATTATATGATACTGCCCCAATATTTACTGGAGAAAGTTTAGATACACCAATCAAAAATTCAAAACGTTCTATGTATTCTTCCATACCCTTTGGGAGTTTAATTAATCCCAAATTTGAAAAACTTACTGTTGTAGAATCTTGACCAAACATTTTGTAAGCAAATTTCATAATCGCGTTTTTTACAAATAATGGCAATATTTTTACATAAAAATGTTTTTCTATATCAACATTAGACACTAATTGACGGAGTAAAACATCGCGATTGATATTTGTTAAAGTATGTTTTACATAGTCTACGACATCTTTAAAAGATAAGTTTTTGTCGCGGAATTCTCCAGTTGTTCTAATATAAAGCATAAAATTTCTTAGAGAATATGAATCAAAAAATTTGCGTGCATTAACAGGAATAAAAAGTCTTAAATTGTTTTTTTGTTTTACATTTTTAAAGTAGCTTAAATATAATGAGTATAAAATAATTGAAGACATAAATCCTGTGACTGTAGTTCCGTATTTATGCGCTACTTCTTTTAAACTATCCACTGACATAATAAGTTGAACTAAACCAGTCCAATTATCTTTATACAATCTTCCTTTTATTTGAAAAGCCTTTTCTTCTTTTTCTGGTTTTTGGATATGCGAATCGTAATTTTCATTAAAATCATCAAAAGATTCTGCGGTTAAAATTTCCACTTCTTCTGTTTGAATACTTCCATCATTTTCAATACTAATACCAGAGTGAATCAAATAATAATAAACAATTGTTTTTAAAAATTCACTTGCGCCAGTTCCATCGGTTAAAGCATGAAACATTTCGAGGTTAATTCTTCTTCCAAAGTATGTAATTGAAAACATGAAACCAGCTTTAGAATGTAGTCGTACAGAATTAAAAAGGAAAGGATCCTCTTTTTCAATCATTGGTTCATTGTAATTATGTTCTAAATAATACCAAAATAAACCACTTTTAAGTTTTACACATAGGTGTGGGAAACGTTTTAGTGCATCTTTGGTTGCTAAAAGTAAAATGTCTGGATTTACTTCACTTTTTAATGTGACAGAAATACGATAACTATTAGTATCACTACGTTTATATACGGCAGGAAAAATCTTTGCAGCATTATCTAGGGTGTACCAGTCATGTTTCATATGCAAAAATTTCCTTTCGTTTTTTATTTTTGACATTATATCATAACATATAACTTTATTTAATAGCCATTAAATAACGAAATGTAACAAAAAAAGATTGTAACTATACAATGGACGTGTCAATAATCGTTAAGGTTATTGGACGCCCATTTTTTATTTAATTGCTTGAGGTGAGTGATTAATAAAGATGGAACATTGTCATATTAAAGAAATTTTTAAAGAAAAGAGGTAAGGAACAAAAATGGCAAAAGTTGAAAAAGAAGAAAAGAAATGTTTGAAAGTTGAAAGAGAGACATACGATAGTAAGTCAAAAGAAGAGCGTTATACGTATTTTGTAAAAGGCGTTTTAAGAGGTAAAGAAATGAAAGCGTCTTTAATTCCATCAGATATTGGTGGTTATGAATTATTAGATATGTTATTCATTGGAACTGAGTCAGTTGATTTGATTGTTGATCCATTTGAAATAGTAAATAAAGATACTGGTGAGGTTATGAAAGGCAATTCATATATTGCTCGTGTAATCGAAAATGATGAGAAGTTTGAATGTCCAGTTAAGCCACGTCAAAAAAGCGACAAAGCGATTCTCGATATGTTGCTCTCTCGTTTATAGATAAATTGGTGTTTTCAATTCTACACCTCAAGAATTGTTACATAGTCTTGTAACTCTATTAATTGGGGTTGCAAGACTTTTTTAATTGAATAGGACGCTCAAAGCCTATTGCCTCCGTTAGGTTTTGGTGGTGTTCGCATATATTAATTTATTTCCTAAGGTTAAGTTCTATTTTGTTGATTTTCTCTTAATAAATTCCTACAAGAAGAAAATCATCATTTCAAAGGTTGGTGATTGTTATGGCATTATTTTTTATTAAAGATTTTAGTAATTGCGTAGATGAATTAAATAAAAGATATTGTAAGCGAAGTAAAAATAAATTTGGTTTTTCTGTAAATAATGGTGATCATTTTGAAATATTTTTGACCGGAAAGACTTATACACGTGGTAATAAAAATTATTATCGTAAAGGCTCTTTAGAAAATAAAAAAATGACTATCGCAAGTAGTGGTAATCCAATAGGTTGTTTTAACTATTTGAAATACATGGATTCAAAAGGCCGTGTTAAAGGAATGGTTAAATATTATGAAAACAAAAAGTAGGTTTCATTTATGTGTAAACGAAATATAGATGTTGTTATTGAGAAATTATCTCTCATGAAAAAAGAATGTGAATCTAGTAATTGTTCATGTTGTCGTCTTATTAATTCTACTTTCTGCGAATTTATGAAAAGAAAGAAGTGTGAAAAAAATGTCCTTATTTAATAGAAAAAAACAACATAAAAAAAGCAATTATGTAACTCTTGAAAGATTATCGCCATCATCTGATTTTGTTATAGCAAAACAAGATGGAAGAATTTATCACAAGTATACCGATTCTCGAATTAGAGGATCGAATAAATATGCAGTATACGAAACAAAAGATATACGAAACGTAAGATACTTGCCGGGCAATACGTTAGTTAAAAAAGTTTAGGAAAGGTAGGTGAAATCTATTAGTAATTCATATAGATATAGATCGTATAACGGAAATGACAAATATCATTTTAGGGTAAGTAAAAAGATTAGACATCCGGTAATTATTACAAATGTTGATTTGAATAAAAGAATTATGGGTGGTTATGGTATTACTGATTCAGAAAATAAAAAGTTTGATAGAAATTATTTTCCTTTAGAAAAGAATCCTAATCCTAAAAATTCAAAAATTGTATATGTAAATAAACGCAAAAGTTATGGTAATTTTAATACTTTTTCAAAGCCCTATCCTAATTGGCATTTAAGTTATAAAGATGAAATCAAAATAGATGAATTAGAAAAAAGAAAGAAATAAAAAAAGCATTGCCGAACCTTATTTAAATAAGGAACTGCTACAACTTAATGTAGTCTAAATAGACAATGCACAATTATCTTATTTAAATTATTGGCTTTTGTCAATATTTGATTTAAAAAATTGCCTAAAAAGAAAGGAAAGTGATATTTATGGCAAGAAAACAAAAAAGATTTATTAGAAAAAATGTCCCTTATGATGAAAGATTAAAAAGTCGTTATGGAAGTACTTGGTCAAGTCAAGAACTAGGTTTAGCACGTGATAATAATCAAGAATTATATAATTTTGTGAATCGTAATAAAAAGGCTTTAAGATCAATGAGTAAAAATGACGCAATTAGAGTTATGAAATCTCATTGTTCCTATGATTTAAGTCGTGTTAATCCGAATTATATTTCTAAAACTTCACTTAATTACATTATAGGAAATCATAAGTAGGTGCTAATTTATGAAAAAAAAGAAAAATCCTTATTTTGTTCGTTATAGAATTAAAGATCGTTTTGGTCATACTGCATACGTATATAAAACTTGTAAAAATCAATATTCTGCTAGTGAATTGGCTAGTCGTATTCTTGATTTAGAAAAAGAATCTAGTGGACGTTATGCAAAATTGATTAAATGGGGTTTACGTCAAAGGATTGGTGTTAATTAATGTTTGATAAAAAGAAAAGAAAAACAAAGACATTACCGGTAAGAAAAGTTGATCGTAGATTCTATGGTGAATGTGAATTGAGACAACTTCCGGATAACACTTATTTTAAGTTAGTTAAAAGAGATGGTACTTTATCCAAAAAAGTCTATATGAAAGAAAAAGGATCATATAATCGTTGGTCAAGAAAATATGATATTTGTTCAACTGATGATATGTGGTGTGCCGGTCGTGAGTTAAAAGGTACAACAAAAGTTTCTACTCGATTTGAGTATTAGGGTAGGTGTTGCGTTATGCAAAAAAAATACACAATACGACAAGCTATTGATGTTGCAAGTAAATATACATATAAAAATCGTTTGGGCGATTTTATGGGTTATGGCAATTCTAAATATTGGAAAAAAGAAATTAAAGGTAGTAGTTATGATAAAGGAAAATCAAAAGAATTTATTGTTACTAAACGACAAATCAATGGTGTAAATCATATGGTTATTTCTAGTGTTAAAGATAAATGTGATTATTTGTTTTATCGAACAAAATGAAAGGTAGGTATTATGTAATGTTTAATAATTTTAAAAATAATTATTCAAAAAAGCCTAATCATCTTTATTATCCAAATGAATGGTATGTAAAAGAATTGAAAAGTACATTGAATCATATGGGGACTTGTATGTCTGGTGTAAAAGTTGTTGAAGAAAAAAGTGGTTGTTCTTTTATTAAAAATGGAAAGAAAGTCAATGTTTTATTTACACCAAAAAAAGAAGATCACAAATTGTTTGTTTCTAAAGGAAAAAATGGAAGTAATAACATTTGGGTTGATGGTAAAAGTGTAAAAATGTATTCCGGTATTCAAGACGTTATATTCAATTTTTTCAATAAAAGGTAGGTGTTTATATGGCAAAAAACAATTTTAACAAAAATCCACGTGATATATATAATCACGCTGGAACAAAAGAAAAAAGTTATAAATCTCAAATCAAAAATTGTTACAACAAAGGATATGTGTCCGGTTGGGATAATTATGATGAAGATACACCTTTTGGATCAAGAATGATGGGTGCGATCGGATATTCAAAAGGATTTAAAGCACATAAAAAGCAAGTACGTACAAATAAAAAATTGCAAGTACGTAGGAAAGGAATTTAAAAATTTATGAAAAGAAAAACAAAAAATACATTAACTGGAATTTGTGCGACTATTTTGGCACTTGGTGCATTAGCCGGTGGATTAGCATTATTAACAAACGGATTCAAAGAATTTGATATGTTTGGAATTAAGGAAGTAGACAATAGTCGTGTTGCTATTACAACAAAAGGAACAAGAGGAAGTAAGTCGGTAGCGACTTATGTATTCTTTGATCATCCGGATTTAGAATTTGATTCTAATATTGGAACATGGCCTGGAATAGTTGCAAAGGATGTAGTCGGTACTGATGGATACGATTATGTTACTGACAATGAAGATGGCACTTACACTATTGAATTAACTTCTATTCTTCCATTAGGTTATGAAGATTTTGGTTTATTTATCAAAGAGGGTGGAACTTGTGGCGTTGTTATTTCTTATGGTGATGAAGAAAGTCGTATTCAAAGTAAAGACTTCTTTATAGAAGAAAGTGGTAATCATCATTTAACATTACCTACTCACAACAAAGGTGATATTACTGATACTATTGTCAAATTTTATAAAGAAACTTTAGAAGATGATGAAACCAAAGAAGATGAAAAAAAAGAATCAACTTCTAATGAAGTTGAAGAAAAAAGTGATGTGATTTCTGATGAAAACTAAAGGCAAAGTAATTTTAACTGCAGTCATTTTTGTAACTCTAGGTTTAGCCGGTGGATTAGCGTTATTAACAAATGGATTTAAAGATTTTAATGATTTTGGAATCACTGAAGTTGTAGATAATAGCCGTGTTGCAATTACAATAGATGGAACTAAAGATGAACAATTAGTTCATGCTTATTTCTATTTCGATCATGAAGAATTTGAAAATACATTTGTGCCTTTTAAATGGCCGGGAATATCGCCTAAGGAAGATGTTAAGAAAAGTTATATTACATATAACGAAAAAGATTCATACACTATTGAATTTGAAAATCTACTTCCACCAAAATATCAAGACTTTAATAAGTTTTTAGAAACTGGTGGAACTTGTGGCGTTGTTATTTCTTATGGTGACGAAGAAAGCAAAATCCAAAGTGCAGATTATATGGTAATTGAAAGTGGTAATCATCATCTTTCATTGCCTAATGAAAATGGTGAAAAATTAACCTCTAAAATTGTCAAATTTACAAAATTAGGTATTAAGGATACCGAAGAAAAGGAATAGGTGATAAAGGATGAAATCAAGAACAAAAGTTATTTTAACTGCTATTGCGTTTTTTGGTTTAGGTATTGGTTTAGTTGGTGGTTTAAGTCATTTAAAAAATGATGATAAAGTTTCTAATAATTCATCAACAAATGATGTTTCTTCTAATTTATCAATTAATGATAAAGAAAAAGAAATTGATGATATTACTATTAAATATTATTTACAACAATCTTCTTCTGAAGATGTTACTGGAATTAATTATGAGTTAGAGTTAAATCCTTATGAAGATACAAAATGGGTTTATTTTAATGATTATACAATTAATTATGGTTGTGCTTATCGTATAAAGATAGAAAAAACAATTACATATACTGATAAGACTAAAAATATTGAAAATACTTTTAGCAATGAAACGTTTGAATGGGGAAATACCGGTAATGGTGCTTTCTTTTATTGGACTGGTTTAGATGAAGAACATGATATTAATGAAATTGGTGAAGTATTGCAAGATTTAAAAAATGATCTTTATTTTATAGAAACATTAGAAATTTGGATAACTATGGAAACTGCTACCGGAAATATTACAAAAGGTAGTGGGATTTGTTCCGGTGTTGATTCAGTAGATGTTACTGATGGTTTTGGAATAACACCTAATAAATATGGAATAAAAGTTATTTATGAAAAAAATCAAGCGTATATTTCTTATTTTAGTAATTCAGATGTAAGATTATATCCATTTAATCAAGATGGTACTATTTTAAGATTTGAAACTTGTACTTTAGTTAAATCAATTAAAGTTACTTTTACATCAACTGATAGTATTTCTAATCTTGGTCTATTTGTAGGAAATGGTGATGGTGTATTTAATAGTTATATTGAAAGTGAAAATGCGTATTCCGTAAATGAGACTAATTTTTTCTTACAAAACAAAGTTGATGAACAAACTGGTCATCAATATAAAATTACTAAAATTGAACTTTTAGTTGTAGATAATAACGCTTAATTGTATCGTGAGGTGATTATAATGAAAAAATTAATGTTATTAGCACTTATGTGCGTAATGACTTCTTTATTTACTAATAATGTTGATTCAGTTACTACAAATGTTGCAGTTGCAGAAACAAGTGAATTTAATTTTGCAGATAATACTTATGATCATGATTTAATTTTTCCATCAATTACAAAAGAAGATGTAATGAACGCCGGTGGTCATTTAGATGAATTAGATAAAGCCGGTGAATTTGATTATTATAATTTAAAAGTTGTTGGTGATGTTAATTATCTTTCAGATCAATTTTATAAAATCGCAAGAGAACAACATTTAGCATATTTTCCGGACGTTGAAAATTCTATGTCCGGTATTGGTTATAGAACATATAAAAGTAATTTATATGCAGTTGATGGTGAATTTGATATTACTATTGATTTAGATTGGTATTGTTGGTACAACTTACTTTATTATTTCCAAAGAGGATTTGAATATGGTTGTACTGCAAAAATACCTTTATTGATAATTGATAATACACCTATTCTATATGCAAATATAGATACTAATGGTGAAATGAATTATGTATATCGTGCTAGTTCATTTGAATTATATGGTACATACAATATTAATTATATGGGACAATTAGATTCATATTATATTCCACGTATTAAATTAAAGTGGGAAGAAAAGATTAATAGTATTTCAATACTTAATCGTGCATATACAAGTAATTCAAATACACCACGTTATAATTATGATCCTGAATATTTGAGTATTGGTATTGCAAAAGAAAAGGAAGATAAAGTATTCTCTTATCCTTTTGAAATTGTTAGTTATAACGTTGCGTCTGGTGTTTTAAAATTAGGTAATTGGACTGTTATTCCTAAATCTTTTAATCAATTAGAATTATTATATCCGAAATTTGATAAAGAAAATAATATTACTGGTTATTCTAAAAAAACATATACATCTAATGTTATAAAGATGGAAATTGTTGATAAAGATGGAAAATCAACGGATGGTTATGATGATAATTGTATCGTTATTCTTTCCGGTTTCCCTATGCAATTTACTAAAAGTTGTCGTATTCAATTTACTTCATTTGATTTTAAACTTATTGCTTATAGTACTATATATCAAGAAATAAATAGAAGTTGGAATTTCGAAAAAGACTTTTTAAAAGATCGTTTTTCTTATGCTTATTTCTATGATGAGGCTTCCGGTTTTTTCCAAGCAAAAGTAACTGAATTGTTTTTTGAAGATAATAACGCGGGTGTTGTTCAAGTAAATAAAATGTCTTATATTCCTATTATTGGTATTTTTAATGACGCAGTTGACGCATACCAAAATAAATATGAATGGAATGAACAATATTTCATTTTTGATATGTTTGATATGAATGATGAAAAAATCAATAATATTACAATGATTAAAATGAAATATCAAAAAGGATATTGGCATGCGAATAAAGATAATTTAGATTCTAGTGGTCATCCATCAACTTATAATAACGATCCAAAAAATCCTCAAAAAGATGTTCGTATTGAAGATATAAAAGTTGGAGATTTCTCACGTGAGGAATTGTATTATACTGATAGTCATAATAATCGTATAAGAAAACCCGGTTTAAGATATTACAATGAAAATTTATCTTCTGCAGATAAATGGGGAGTATTTTGGGATTGTGCGTCATCTTTATTTTCTCAAATCTTTTGTGGAGCAAGTAATGATTTGTATTTAATGCAAGGTGCATACTTTTATTACAATAATTTCAGAGATGGTCAAATTGACAATCGTATTTCATACATGGCACCATTAGAAATTTGGTTTTTCAATCAAGAATTAGGTTATACACAAAGATTAGTTGGTAACTACGAGGGATTACATGTAGTTACTGATGAATTTGGTAAAGATATTGTAATTGATTTAGATGGTAGAGTTAGAGATGAATATGGTGTTGGCGTTGACCCGGAAACTGGTGGTAAATTCGTTGGTGTTGATTCCAATGGTGATGGTGTTATTACTACCGATGAATGTATTGATCCGGATTTAGTTGATAGAGATACAACTAAAGGTGATGATTTAGATAATACAAATGCACAAACAAAGGATGATCCAATAGCTATTTTAAAACGTACTATTGGTATTGCTCTTGGTGTTGTTGGTGTATCTATTGTAGTTATTTTAATTGCTAAGGGTGTTACTAAATTAAGACAAAATAGATATTATCGTGAAACACATCGTCAATATAAGTCAAGTAAGCGAAAGCGAAGAAAATAATTAAAAAAAGATGGGCGATTCATTAAATAGTGGATCGTTCCATCTCTTTAAAGTTATTAATTTTTGTAAAAAGTAGGTGAAAAAATGGAAATTACAACTGATGTTGTTAGAAATCCAAAAGTTAATGGTGTTTATCAAGTTTCTGATATTGATCTAAGAATTAATGGTAATAATCCTAATTCACAACATGATGTAATAATTACTTCTATTGATAAAAAGCGAAATATTGCACGTGTTAAAACTATTACATCTTTAGAAAGTCGACATAGAAATCAATATTCTTTTAAAAATAGAAAATTAGATGATGTAAAAAATGGAAATATTTTATTGATTCCTAGAAATCAATTAAATTCAAGGCTTTTGAGTGGTATTAATCATAAAGGTATTACAATTTCTTTAAATAAATTGCACTATAAAGAGCCTAACGATATGACACGTTTTCCTAAACGATATATTAATTTGATAAAACGAAAATAAAAAAATGAGGGTTGTACCCTCGATAGAAGCCGTTGGCTCTCTAGATATTATTAGTATACACAATAATTTTAAAAAGTAAACATAAAAGTGAGGTGTTTTTATGAAAATCTTAAAAAATATACTTTATATATTAGCAATATGCCTAATAGTGTTAGTTATTGGGTATCTTGCTTTTTCATTTACTCAATTTAAAGACAAAGGGATAGATCAAGACTATTATTTAGAATCAGTATATAGAACAAAGAATAATGATTCTGCTATATCCTTTGGTAATTTTGAAAATTCAATAATCCGTGTGGATGATGTCATATATAGAATAAGTAAAGTTAAGTATGAAAAAGGTATGTTTGAATTGTTAGATAGTGTAAGTCAAGAAAGTTATTATTTTGGAATTGTAGATAAAAATACTTTGTATTCATCAAGTTTTAACCGATATTACTATAATATCGATTTATTTTAGGGGGTGTATAAAGATGAAAACATTATATTTATTTATTACTGCCATAATTGGCATTTTTGTAGGTGTTTTATTAGTATTTTTAGTAAATTTAATTATTTATTGTTCACGTAAAAGAAGAATACTTAGACAACATGAAAAAAAACATTGTAATTTTTGTGAATCTTCTTATATTGATAATCATTCAATTTATTGTCCGGAATGTGGTGAACTTTTAACATTACACAAGTCAGATGAGTTATTTAGTGAAAAATATAGAAATCGTACTATTCATTATTTAAAAATAGATGAGTATTATTATCAATATATACAATGTAATTTAAAGAGATTTGAATTAAGAAAAAATGATCGTAATTATAAAGTCGGTGATTTAATCATTTTTAAAAGAATTGTTAATTACACTAATTATATTCTTATTCGTGATGAACATGTTGTTGTGTATAAAATTGATTATGTTTTAAATAATGTACCGGAATATGGTTTAGATAATGATTATTGTATTTTATCCATTTCACGTGCTTTTAAATGTGATTATATGACTAATTCACATCTTTTAGTTATAAAACAAGATTCTATAAGATTAAATGATTTTTTTGAAAGTGATGAATTATTATGTATTCATTGTTCTACTAGTCATCAAGCAGAGATATTATTAAAAGCATTTAACGATTTAGGAAAAAAATGGTCAACTTGTGAAAGTTATATTGAAAATAGTAAATTTAATATTTATGGTACAAATACTATTTATTTTAATGATGGTACTTATGGTGATTTATCTTTAGCAATAGAAGAAAATTATAGAATTTTTCATTTTGATAATGTTATTTTTGAGGTAAATAATAATGAATAAAAGAATAATCAGGGCAAGAATTGATTTGTTAATTTTAATGCACAATTTTATTACTCAAATTGATGATGAGGAATTGTATGGATATTGGATTGAATTTGCAGTTCCGGATGATCCTAGTGATGATGATTTTAAATATATAGCGAATGATGATGAATTATTTGGTGATTGTTATCGCACATTTAAAGATATTGTTTCATCTTTGCTTTTATAATAGGTGATAGATAATGATTAAAGAAAAGTCTTATTTATCTGATTTCTATTTAGAATTAAAAATAATCAATGAATATGGAAAACAAAAAGTCGAAATAATTAAATCTGATTCGTTTCTATATGAAATGTGGGATATTTTGATTTTAGAGAAAAGGTATTCAGTATGTAGATATTTAGAATCAATATTTAAGCTATATGAAAATAATGTTTTGAATATCGAAGATAGAGATCGTACTTATCATATGCGTTTATATAAATGGTCTACTGCTCCAAGATTAAAAACTATTGATGATTATAAAAAGTTTTATGGTGCTATAAGAAGTTTTTTAGTAAAAAAATATAATGGTGATGATAATTTGCCGTTTTAGGAATGAGGTGATATTAAATGAAAAGTAAAGATTTATTAAAAAAATTAGAAAAAAGAGCTATAAATTCATTTAAGATGTATTGTTGGTTTAGAGATATAAACAAAGTTGAGTACTCAATTTTTTATGAGGGTGAAATGTGTGTTTATGATCAATTAATGTGTTTGTTAAATGATAAAGAAGATAGTCCTACAATATGGAAAAGATTAATTAATCAATATGGTTCTTCATGCGAAAAAGAAACATTTTTAGATGAAAAAAAGTTCTTTTTAAATCCTATTTACATAATGGATATGATAGATATTAGTGTACAATCTATGTTGACTAGTGAAAGTTTAGATGAATTAGCTCATAAATATATTTCTTTATTACAATTTATTGAAGATTTTTATAAATTTGGTGTCGTGAAATTTCATGAGAATAATTAGGGGATAGCAGATGAGTAAGAAAGTTGAAATAGGTGATTTAGTTCAATTTAAAAAATTTAAAAACGGTATTCTTTGTGGTGTTGAAAAAGATATTTTCCAAGTTGTAGATGTAGATAATAAAGAATGGGAATCTTGTAATTTACTTTTACAAAACACTAAAGATTATTCAATGATATATACCAATAGAAGTGCAGTTTTATTAGCACAAAATGTTGTTGTTCAATTAAAACTATTTTAGATAGAGGTGATTAATATGAAAAAAACAAATTGGAATAATTTTAGAAAGAATTATAGATTATTGGCACACAAAGGTGGTACGCCTTTTATTCAAGATGTAATTTTTGATGAAAATAAGTTTTTTAAAAAGCAAAGGGATTTATTCGATATTGTAAAGATGGATTTGGATAATAGTGTTTAGATTTAAACAATTAATACATTGTATCTGCAGTAAATGAGGACATGAAATTATTTAAGTTTTTAAAGAAACTTGATTATAGACAATATCTTTGTATTTTAATTACAATAGTATTTATTTTATTTTCTTTTATGTTTGTGCGTTCTTATGTCCGTATTTGGGAAAGTATAAAAGATTTTGGTCTATCAATCTATTATTATTTTAGTGAATTATTTACATTTAAACGTTCTGCAGATCCTACTATAAATAATATTGGCAATTATGATATTGTAAATGATCCTTTCGCATTTTTATCTCTTGAAAGCCTTTTGATTTATTTTAAATTGTTTTTTCATTCTATTATTAATGGTGAAAATATTTTACGTTATTTGTCTAGTGTATTTAATGTCATTTATATTATTTTAAAAGTCTTATTATTGGTTATGCCATTTTTCTTACTTATATGGTTGTTGTATAGAAATTATTTTAGTGAAAATAATAAAGAAACTAATTCTGATAGTGTTCCGTTAAAGTGTTATAAATTTTTTAAGTTTAGAATTGTAAGTCCGGTTATTAATTGGATTAGGTCTTTTATAGATTATGTCCGTTGTCATAGATATTTTATAATAATATGGTGTGTAATTTGGTTGTTATATTTTAATGTATTCACCATCATTATTGAGTTTTTAGCGTTTTATTTTTACTTTGTTATATCTTTTAATTTTAGTGGTTTGTTTATCCAATTTTATAAACTATTAATAGATTTGATTCCTATTATTCGTTTTGTTCCTTTGTATGTATGGATAATAATTGGTGTTCTTGTATTTAATAAAATTAGAAAAAATATTGCATTAAGTATTTTAAGACATCATGAAATGATGAATCGTGGTTTTATTAATTCTATGGGTTTGTCATCTATGATTTGTAGTCCAATGGGTAAAGGTAAAACAACTTTATTAACTGATGCCGGTCTTTCTTTGAATGTTATGTTTAGAGATAAAGCATTTGAATTGATATTAAGTAATGATTTAAAGTTTCCTAATTTTACATTTGCAGTCTTTGAAAATTATATAAAAGAGGCAATATCTGATCATACGATTTATAACCTCGCAACATGTAGAAAATGGTTGTCGAAATGGCAAGATAAATTTTTAAATGATCCTGTTCCATCTAATTTATTTGATTATGATTTTGAAAAATATGGATTAACTTATTGGAATGGTGCTAATGAAATTACAATTTTTGAAATGTTAGAAAACTATGTTCAATTATATTTTATTTATGTAATGCAGAGTAGTTTATTGGTTTCAAATTATGCTATTAGAGAAGATTCTATTTTACAAGATTTAGGTCACTTTCCTATGTGGCATAGTGATTTCTTTAGTTCCAATAGTGATTATATGAACGCTTATAGCAGACACTCACATATCTTGGATTTCGATATGTTGCGTCTTGGGAAAACGATTGTAGAAGATAGTAAATATCGCGACGCTTTTGAGTTTGGTATTGTTCTTATTACTGAGGGTGGCAAAGAACGTGGTAATATGATCGATAATAGAGGCTTGAAAAAGGATTCAGAAGAGGCAAATCAGCTAAATGATTTATTCAATATTTGGGTTAAGATGATGAGGCATAGTGCAACGGTCGATAATTTTCCATTCATTAAGCTTATTTTTGATGAACAACGTCCGGAATCGATAGGTGCAGATGTTCGTGAAGTATGTGAAAAAATTATATTTATTGAAGAAAAAAAGGATGTACAAACTCCTTTAATGTTGTTTAGATTAGAATCTATGATTTATGAATTTTTAAATAGTAAATTTAGTGGTTTATATTATAATTATCGTTTTTATCGTAGTGATAATACTTTGTTTATGTATTTGTTAAAGAATATATGGGGTAAATATTCGCATTATTATGAACGTTTAAAATATCAGTTTAGTTATCATCAATTAGTCTTATCTAGTAAAAAAGGAACTTTAGATGAAACACTTGGAAAGTTCAAATATTATATTTCATGGAAAAAGATATATTCAAGACGATTCGCAACTGACGCCTTTAAAGACTATTTTATGGAAAAATCAAGTAATTCAGAAATAGGTCTTAATGATATACCGGAATTCGAATCCGAAAGTGCGTCGTGGGATGAGTTGTTAAGTAGTAATTCCTATGTTATTATTCAACTTTCTAAGTTACGTAAAAATCTAAGGTCGTAAAAATTAAAAAAAATAATATTTGTTTCCTCTCATTGGCGTTATATCCAAAATCTCATATCTATTTATATTGTCAAGTGGCAAACGTTGTAAGACGTGAGACGCCGTAGGGCAACACTTGACAATAAATAAATATGATATGCAACAATACAAATACGCTATGAGAAGTAAGCAATAGATGAGAAAGGACAATATAAAATGGCTGCACAAACATTATATAGATGTTTTAATGACGGATCTCACAATGTGGCAATCCGTTATTATAAAAAGGATTTAGAAGTTGTAAAAGAAAAAGAATCTATACGTAATTATGAAAGTGAATTTGTTCGTACTTATGGTAAATGTAATGTTAAAAGAGGTGGTGCGAAAATTGTAAATGAAGAAGATAATATTTTAGATGAAATTTATTTGTTGTCTATTGAAAAAGATGTAAGTGATAAAGATCGATTACGTTTTATGTTAAGTGAATTGAAAAATTATGATTCTGATATATCTGAAAAAGTTGTTATTAATTTTTTAAAAACAAAAGCGAAGTTATTAAAATCGCGTCTTGATCGTTTTAGAAAGAAAGCATTAAATAATATTTGGAATTATTTTGTTACTTTTACTTATGATGATAATAAACATGATGAAATATCATTTGTTGATAAATTAAAGAAGTGTTTTTCTAATCTTCATAGTCGTTATGGTTATAGATGTATGGGTGTGTTTGAAAGGTCATTAAAAGGAAGATTACATTTTCATGGATTAATGTATGTTCCAAATGGTGAAATGCGTGGTGAGATAATTAATAAGATTGATTATTCTACAAGCGATAAAAAAATGCGTATTACACATATAAACACATTTTTTGAAAAGCGATTTGGACGTAATGATTTTGTTGAGATTGATTGTAAAAATTTAAAACATGATGGAACTATTAATTATTTGTTAAAGTATATTTCTAAAAGTAATGAAAAAATATTCTATTCTAGGGGTATCCCAACGTTTTTGTATATAAAATTTGATGAAGAAGATAGTAAATATATTCTTTGTGAGTTTGGTGAATTTGTTAAAAAGTATGTTTTATTTGATGATGTAGATATTATTGATAGTGATATGTTAGTAAAGATGTCGTGTTAGTGCATATTTAAAAAAAAATAACTAATTTATATATGAAAAAATGGGTATAACTGTTATACCCTTTTAGTCGTTGTAAAATTTATTTAAAATGTATTAAAAAAATGGTTGAAAGTTCACATAGCCGAATTAGGCGTGAACTTCAACCTTTCAATACATTAAATAATAACAAGAAATTCATGAATTACATTAAATAAATGACACACCTATATATGCCGAGCGTAGCGAAGGCACTTGTTTATATATATATAGGTGTGTCTAATGCTCATTTTAATATTTTAGTCGATTTTATCAGACTTTTTAGAAAATATATTTGGTGCCACTTTTCGTAATGCTTTGATTAAATTATGTCTATCGTTAATTGTTTCTTCGTCGCTTTCTACAAGAATATAATCATTTGACTTATAGTATTCTAATTTATTTCTTTTTCTGATTTCGTAATTTTCTCTATCTTTGAATCCCCAATGTTCAATATAGATTTTGTAATCCGGTAAATAAAAGTCATAACGATAATTTGTGTTATCGTCTATTTCCATGTCGTAATAATGTCTTATTCCTTTTTCCGTTAATAAGTCATCAATTATTTTTTCTGATTTAGATATAACTCTATGTCCGTCGTTACATTTTTTATATGTAGAGTAATTTTTTAAATCGACATCTGGATCTTTGTTTTGTTCGTTAAATTCTTGTTCTTCGATTTCTTCATCTTTTTTGATTGTAATATTATTACTTGCAGTTTGATTATTTGAATAATCGATTATATTTGTTATATATCGATTGTTTCTATATTTATCATTCATGACCTCTGCGATTGCAATTACTTTTAGTTGATATTCCTTTTTATATATTGGATTTCTTGTTAAGTTCAAATTTCGTAGCCATCTTGAATATTCTTTTTTTAAAGTTGATTCTCTTAAAGGTAGATACTCATCTTTGATTGATCTTATTTCTTTATAGCAGTCATTACAAACATAGTGATTTGCTTTGTCTATTATATTATTACATGCTAAACATTTTTTACCCATATTATTGCCCTCTCAATTTGTGTATATATGTTAACATTTTATTTGAAATTTTTAAAGTTAGGAAGTGATGTTATGTTAGTTAGTTTAGAAAAAAGAAAGTTTAATAATCCTTATGATCCAAAAGAAAAGTTAAAAGCATTAAATATGTTAAAAAGAAATTCGTTCGAATTTGTAGCACATCGTTATCATTGTACGATACGAACATTATATAGGTGGCGTAAACAATATGATGGAACATTAGAAAGTTTAGAAAATGGATCTCATGTTCCTTTAACACCAAATCCACGTGAGCAAACTTCAGAAGAAAAAAAGCATATACAAGATTTAGTTCGTCGCAATCCTAATATTGGATTGAGTGAATTATATGGAAAGTTACGTGTGAATTATGGTTATTCAAGAAATCCGGTTACATTATATCGTTATTTAAGAAAAAATAATTATTTTAAAGATTTAAAGAAAGATCGAAAGAACTATAAACCTCAAAAGTATTTTACACCTATTTCTATTGGTGAAAAAATGCAGTTGGATGTAAAAGTTGTTCCTTATGATTGTAGAACAAAAGATGTTCCGTTCGATATGAAGTTTTATCAATACACTATTATTGATGAGGCAACAAGAGAACGTTTTATATATCCTTACAAAGAACAATGTGCAGATTCAACTTGTGATTTTGTAAGACGTGCGATCAATTATTTTGGATATACACCAAAAATCATTCAAACTGATAATGGGCAAGAATTTACTTTTTTAAAAGAAATTGGTAAAGTTCACAAGTTCGATTTATTATGCGAAGAATTAGGAATCGAACATAAACTTATAAAACCTCGAACGCCTAGACACAATGGAAAAGTTGAGCGTTCACATAGAAACGATAACGAAAGATTTTATAAATATCTGAAGTTTTATTCTTATGATGATTTATTACATCAGATGAAAGCATATTTAAAAAGGTCAAATAACATTCCTAGTTTCACATTAGGTTGGAAAACACCTATTGAAAAGCGTAAAGAAAGAATGTTAATTGACTTTGGTGTAGTAGAATAATTTAATATTTAAGTTTAATTAAAAAATAAAATATAATTTTTAATCTAATTAAGTTAGATCCTTTTAATAATGTCTTTTTTTAGGAAAAATGTCGCGTGAATCCTATGGATTCACTTTTTTTGTGTTTTAATCTCATAAAATATTGAAATTTAAAAAAATAAAAAATTTTTTAGAAACGTCCTTGACAAATTAAGAATAACGAAATGTAACAAAAAAAGATCAGCGTGATTCGCTAATCTTATTCACGAATTAATTTTGAAACATAATCAAAAATTAGTGATCGGTCAATGTTATATGCGATAGATAGTTCATCAAGTAACATATTGTTGGCCTTTTCAAACATCGTGCTATCGGTTAAACAAAATTTGGTATTTGTTTCTTCTTTTGCCTTCTTTAGTAAAAATAATTTTCGGCAAATATATGCTAAATCTTTTAAATCTCCACTTAAAAATTTCTTTTGAAAAACATCTCTACGTTCTTTGGTATCTTCAATTAAGTCATCACCAATATCGCGCATATAGGATATTAAGTCATCTGCCTCACTTTTTGTCAAAACTTCTCTTAGTAATTCGTGTTCCTTATTTACAGGAACAAAAATAGACATACTTTCATCAAAACTTGGAACGATTTGGTAGTAATCTTGATCCGCAATTTGCAATAGATTTGAGATTTTACAAATGCCATGCTTTTTATGGACGATTATTTTGCCAATGCTAAGCATACTTAATACCTCCTTTTTTTTATTCTAGCAAAAATAATTCCATTTTTCTAACCAAAAATTTTATAAAAAAAAGAAAACACTGATTTTATCAGTGCAATTCTATTTCGACTTGTCTTTTTTAATTAGTTCTCTTATCGCTTCTACGGCGACTTTTATTGCAATTTCTGTGTCATGCACTTGTTTGTTCTCTAAACCGAGCTTTGCTCTTTCTTGGTTTGCAACGACCAAAAAACAAGAGCCAACACGAACATGCAAATAACTTGCAACAATAAATAATGCTGCTGATTCCATTTCGCTTGCAAGGCAACCTAGCTTACACCAAGCATCCCATTTATTTAATAATTCAGCACGATTTGGCAAAGTCTCGGGTCTATGCTGACCATAAAATGCATCCTTGCATTGAACGACTCCAACGTAATTTGTAACACCTAATTTGTCACCGGCATTTTTTAGAGCGTTCGTGACTTCAAAATCTGCAACAGCTGGATATTCTATAGGCGCGTATTCTTTTGAGGTGCCTTCAAATCTTACTGCGGCTTGAGCAATAACAACATCTCCACCAATAATTTTAGGATCCATACCACCACAAGTTCCAACACGAATAAATGTTTTAGCACCACATGCCACTAATTCTTCTAATGCAATAGAAGCAGATGGACCACCAATACCAGTGGATGTAACAGAAACTTTAACTCCATCTATATATCCTGTATAAGTAACGAACTCTCGTGAATCACCTACTAGTTTTGCATTATCAAAATGTTCGGCAATTTTTTTACATCTTTTTGGATCTCCTGGTAAAATTACATATTCACCAACATCATCTTTGCCTACACCAATATGATATTGCTTACCAGAACCTTCTGTATAATCTATCATTTATTAATATCTCCTCTAAAAATAATCAATTAAAGTATAGCATTAAAAAAAACTCTTTTCAATGAAACTAGAGCGCTATTCATGACTATTATAACTTATCAATGCAAAAAAATGAAAGGGTTTACAAAATTTAGTTGAATATGAGCGAAAATATCACTATATTAGTATTAAGAGGAGTTTTATTTTAATAAAACTTTTCTAAAAGGAGGACAAAAATGAAAAAAAGTAAGTTTTTACTTGCCATCGCTCTAGCAGGTTTACTAGTTGCGTGTGGTGGAAACAATGGCGAATCTAATGATGTTCCTGGATCAACGGGTGAACCAAGTGTTTCAGTTAAAGGACCCGATTCTACTGGTCCAGAATCAGTCACAGGAAATTCCACAGGATCAGATGATAATAAACCAAGTACTTCAGTTGGTTCAGATAGTGAAACAAAACCAAGTGAGTCAGTTGGTCCAAACAACAGTGTAACAGATCCAAGCACTTCGGTTGTTGATCCAACTCCAACTCCAGACACATTCACATTCTATCTTTCACCAGTGGAAGGAATTTCATGGGATAATTACTATGTCTACACATGGAATTCAGAAACTGACACACCAAAAGTATCGTGGCCAGGTGAAATGATGAACTACGATTCAGAAAAACAATACTACACTTACGAAATTGAAAAAGGTGCCTACGATAAAATTATTTTCAATAATGGTTTGAATGATACGGATCCAGGTGCCCATCAAACAAAAGATTTGGCATTTGATTATGAACACCCAGTATTCTTCTTAACTTCACTTACAGGTGGACAATGGGGAAATATTGGCGATCATTTTGATCCAATAATTCCAGACACATTTACATTCTATCTTTCACCAGTAGAAGGAATTTCATGGGATAACTACTATGTTTATACATGGAACTCAGAAACTGACACACCAAAAGTTGGATGGCCAGGTGAAATGATGAACTACGATTCAGAAAAACAATACTATACTTATGAGATTGAAAAAGATGCTTACGACAAAGTTATTTTCAGTAATGGATTAGATAGTACTGTTGAAGGAGCGCACCAAACAAAAGATTTAGAATTTGATTATGAACATCCAGTATTCTTCTTAACTTCACTTAAAGCTGGACAATGGGGAAATATTGGCGATCACTTTGACCCAGTGGTAGATCCAATTCCAGGAGGAGAAATGTTCAAGTTCTATCTTTCACCAATAGAAGGAGTTTCATGGGATAATTACTATGTTTATACATGGAATTCAGAAACCGACACACCAAAAGTGGGATGGCCAGGTGAAATGATGAATTATGATTCAGAAAATGATTGCTATATGTACGAAATTGAAAAAGGTACATACAATAAAGTTATTTTTAGTAACGGATTAGATAGCACTGTTGCAGGAGCACATCAAACAGACGATTTAGAATTTGATTATGAACATCCAGTATTCTTCTTAACTTCACTTAAAGGTGGTAAATGGGGTAATTTTGGGGATTCCTTTGATCCAGTAGATCCAGATCCAATCCCAGGCGGAGATGTCTTTACATTCTACCTTTCACCAATAGATGGTGTCTCATGGAATAATTACTATGTTTATACATGGAATTCAGATACAAACAAACCAAAAGCAGCATGGCCAGGCGAATTAATGACTCTTGATTCAGAACATGGATGTTACAAATATGAAGTAGAAAAAGACGCTTATAATAAAGTAATCTTCAGTAATGGTATGAATAGTACTGATGCAGGCGCGCACCAAACTGGTGACTTATCTTATGATTATGAACACCCTGTCTACTTCTTAACATCTGTAAATGGTGCTGGAAAATGGGGAAACTTTGGAGATAATTTTGAACAATCTGAAGTTTTCAAATGGTTTGTAATTGGCGAAATGACTGGTTGGGGCGTAAATGATAATTATGGTATGAAAAGTCAAGGAAATAATATCTTCGCTTATACTGGTTCATTCAGTGCAGGTGTACCATTTAAAATTGTTTCAGATAGTAATAATTGGTATGGTGGCGAAAAATTAGATTCAGCAAGTCAAACATATGTTACAATCGATACTAGTGATAATAACAATATGAAATTTAAAAATGCTGGAACTTACACTATTACATGGAACGCAAGTACTAATACAATAAGTATTACTGCTGCTAAATAATTAAATAATACATTTAAAACCGTGAACATCTTATGATTATTGCGGTTTTAATTTGCTTTCATTATAGTAAAAAGTAGCCAAGATATGATTTTAATCAAATTTTATTAATAAATTTAAAATATTGTAAATTGAAAGGGTTTTCAAAAATTTGTTGATTATTAAAGACAATGTAATTATATTATTAATATGAAGAGTTTAATTTTTTTGAAGTAAACATCTTCAATAGGAGGACAAAAAAATGAAAAAAAGTAATATTTTACTTACCATCGCATTAGCTGGCTTATTAGTAGCTTGTGGTGGAAACAATGATTCAACAGAAGAATCAACAAAACAACCATCGACTAATCCAGGTGTTTCCTTGAATGAACCAAGTGTAGCACCAGAGCAAAGTGTAACACCAGAACCAAGCGTTACACCAGAACCAAGCGTTACACCAGAACCAAGTGTAACACCAGAACCAAGTGTGGCACCAGATTCAAGCACTATACCAGATGTGGGTGGCATACCTGATTTACCAACTACTGGCGATTTCCAATATCTTGCTAGTAGTGCAGATAGCACAAAAGGATATGTCTTATCTATGAACTATTCCGACATGTTTAAGGTAAATGAATATAGTGTTACTGCTAATTTTGAAGCAGGATTTGAATTTAAATTTTATTCAAAAGTTAGCTTATATACTGATTATGAATCAGAATATTATCCAACATTAAAATCTGGTAAAGGTGATAATGGGTTTACATTATGTGCAGATGTAGCTGCAGGTCTTTATGCACACGATTATCTTGAAGTAGCAGCAGCACCTGATCAATCTGGTCTTAATGAATCAGACGAGGATTGGATTAAATATCTTAACGCAGATGCACCATCTCTTAGATTTAAACAATCAGGTAACTTTACACTTTATCTTCGTTTATACGATAACGGTGGATGGTTACAAATCTACGTTAGTCCAAATTTCT
This sequence comes from Erysipelotrichales bacterium, assembly GCA_022508535.1. GTDB lineage: Bacteria > Bacillota_I > Bacilli_A > RFN20 > CAG-826 > RUG131. The sequence continues at coordinate 109,858 of JAFLUZ010000002.1, read as the reverse complement.
AATTAACATCAAATAAGTTTGTTTAAAAGAGTGAGTGAAAAACTCACTCTTTTTATGTTTGATATGCAGTGATGAAATTAAAAATATCTTTAGTTATATTTTTCTTAACAATCACTTTTAATTAATATATAATTAAAAAGGTTAATAAAAAGGAGATTTAATATGACAAAAATTATTGATGTTTACGCACGTGAAGTACTTGATTCAAGAGGTAATCCAACTGTTGAAGTCGAAGTATACTTAGAAGATGGTACTATGGGAAGAGCTATCGTCCCAAGTGGTGCTTCTACTGGTGAAAGTGAAGCATTAGAATTAAGAGATGGCGACAAAGCAAGATTTGGTGGAAAAGGTGTTCTTAAAGCAGTTAAGAATGTTAATGAAGTTATCGCACCAAAAATTGTTGGTTTATATGCTGATGATCAAGTTGTCATCGATAGAACATTATTAGAATTAGATGGCACACCTTTCAAAAAGAATTTAGGTGCTAATGCAATGTTAGGCGTTTCTCTTGCTTGTGCAAGAGCTGCTGCAGAAAGCTATGGTATGCCACTTTATAAATACATTGGTGGTATTAATGCAAAAGTATTACCTACTCCAATGATGAACGTTATCAATGGTGGTGCTCACGCAGACTCTTCTGTTGATTTCCAAGAATTCTTTATTATTCCTGCTGGCTTTACAACATTTAGAGAAGCTTTAAGAGCAGGTGTTGAAACATTCCACGCATTACGTGCTGTTTTAAAGAAAAAAGGTTATGAAACTGGCGTTGGTGATGAAGGTGGATTTGCTCCTTCTTGCCGTGAAGGTAACACAGAACCATTAGAATTAATTATGGAAGCAATTAAAAATGCTGGTTATGAACCAGGAAAACATATTTTCTTAGGTATGGACGTTGCTTCAAGCGAATTCTATGATGCAGAAAAAGGTGTTTACAACTTAAAGAAATCAGGACAAGGCATTAAAACAAGCGAAGAATTAATCGCTTGGTATGAAGAAATGTGTGAAAAATATCCAATTATCACAATCGAAGACGGTCTTGCAGAATCTGACTGGGCAGGATGGAAAAAGTTAACAGATGCTTTAGGTAACAAGATTCAATTAGTTGGTGATGATTTATTCGTTACAAATAAAGATTTCTTAAGAAAAGGTATCACAAGCGGTGTTGCAAATTCTGTTTTAGTTAAAGTCAACCAAATTGGTACATTAACAGAAACAATGGATACATGTAGAATGGCTCAAGTAAATGGTTATACTTGCATGGTCTCACATAGATCTGGTGAAACCGAAGATACTACTATTGCAGACTTAGCAGTTGCAATTAATGCTGGTCAAATTAAAACTGGTTCAGCTTCAAGAACTGATAGAATGGCTAAATATAACCAATTATTAAGAATTGAAGATGAATTAGGTGAAGAAGCTGTATTCGAAGGCTTAAAAGCATTCAAGAAATATAGATTTTAATCAATTATGACAATAATAAAACTCACTTCTGATTGAAGTGAGTTTTTATTTAATCAAGTTCGTTATGATTCTTTTTGCTTCTAATAATATTGGTAGTTCTCTTTGTTTTACTAATTTAATTATATCAATATTATTTTCTTCTTCATAAATTTTGATAACTTCATCAAGTGGAATATTAAGTATATTTGATATAAATGAATCTCCAAATGATTCATGATGAATTTTTGTTTTGCTTACTACTTTTACTAGAAAATAGTGATTTTCATTTTGCCTATTTAACAAGTTATAATAGTCACCAACGATACCAATTTTTTTAATAATTTTAACTTTTGTACCGATTTCTTCTTCGAGTTCTCTTTTTACAGCGTGACTAATGGTTTCGTTTTCTTCCACTCCTCCACCAGGAGTTTCTAAATAAGAGTAATTACCAAATATATCATTGCGTTTGATTTGTAAAATAATTATGTTATTATTTTCATCTAAAACAATTGCACGCGCAATTTTTCTTATATGTGTAATTTCTGCTTGTGGATATTGGTCATCAATGAAATGTAGTTTTAACATAAAATGTCAATCATTATAATGAAGTAGTTGTAATTCTTATAGAATTATTATAAAAAGCAAAATTAGCGCTTTTTTTGCTTGCATTAATATAACCTTGACTATTATAAGAAACTTTAAATTTTTGTTTTGTCATAGCGTTTTCAATTTCTTCTGATGTCGAGTTTATGGAAATACCATAAAAAGTAACAGCAGGATCAGTAATTTCAATATAAGTAACTATTTTGAATTCTTCATCTTGAACATCAGTTAATCGATAGGCAACATAAAACGTAGGCATAGAGTGTAAAATGCCATCATCGTTAAGTGAGTAGTCGCTACCGAGATAAACATCATTACCTATTACACCAGGAACAATTGATAAAGATTCTAATTTGTCAGATGTAACTTTTTCTGTGATCCAGAATTCAAGATTTGTATCGTTTGGTTTTGGTATATCATAAGTGGATAAATCACAAGAAGATAGTCCCATTAAAGCAATTATTGATAATAAAATTTTTGTTTTTTTCATGAAAATTTCTCCTTTCATGTTATTTTAAGTTTATCAAAAAAAATAATTAGTAACAATATTAAAATATAGCCAAATTTATTGAAACAAACAACACTTCTTTTAACGTTAATGCTGCATTATTTCCGACTAATTGGCTAAAAGACAATGGATGTCCCATATCCATTGCTTTTAAATTGTTATCTTAGTTTATCATATTTTATAATATATGAACGCAAAAATGTCGTGACATCAAGAATTTCTACAATCATCTCATCTCCGACTTTAACATGTGGGTTTGTTGATGATACAAAGTTTAGATGTTCACCAGCATAAATGTTGTATCCAAATGATGAATTTGGATTTAATTCATCAACGGTAAATTTGACTAATTTACCAACAGTATCCACACCTTCATTTAATGCTTTTTCGTAAACTATCGCGTTTTCATAATCAACTTTAATTGTTTCTTCTTTGCAAGAGCATAAACAACCAAGTAATGATAGATATATCATAACGCTGTAAAATAATTTTTTCATATCAAGGCCTCCTATTACTATTGAAGTGTGGGACTCACTTCGTAACAGGATTTGTAAATTTTGCGATATAATGAAATGTAAAAAAAAACATAATGAACAAAGTCATTATGTTTTATTTTTAAATGGTGACCTATACGGGCAAATAGTAAAAGTAAATAAGAACAAATCTATTAAGTAATTATATAGATTTGATCTTGAATTTCAACGTTGAATAAAAATACCAGCAATGTAAAAATTTATAATTTTAACATTATTGAGTATCAATTTTAGTATCACAATATTTTAAAATTCCCCTGCTTAATCTCAGGGTTTTTCTGCGTATAAATTCTATAACACAAATATTATATATTTTGTGTTAAATTTGTGATTTTGTGTGCTTTCCCCCTGCACCCCTTTTTAATAGTAATATTTAGATTTATAGCTATATTTACAATATTTTCCTTAATATAGTTTAATTTTTAAATAATTAATTATTTAAAAAATACATTGTTATATTGAATTTGTAAAGTGTCATGTGAATTACTTGATTTTATTTAAGTAATTAGGTAGAATGTCAAATGGTTTTCAAAGAATTACGGAGTTAAATTATTAATCGTGGTGGATTAAGAAATTGAAATTATTAGTAGTAATGTAAAAATTATCACTAGTATAGTAATTCTTCTGAAGTTCTTTGACATCCTATTCATCTCCTTGCTATAATATTTTGCATTCCAATTTTTGAAATACATATCTCAAATAGCAAGGATGTGAACAGGGTGGTACATGTATGTACTGGTTCAAGTATTAATTTAATTAATGCGATGGTAAGACAAAATTTGTCTATGTTTATATTCATAACATAAAAAAATATTGCTTTTTGGGTTAAGAGAAGTGTGTGGCGCATGTCGGCGCCACCGCTTCCCCAAAAAGCACTTGACATAGTCGATATAATAATATGCAAAAATTAGCGTGCACGCTAATTTTTGCCCGAGCACTTTTTAGATCCAAAAATAGACCAAAAGAAAACGGCCAAGTTCATGTGGCCGTTTTTTTTACTTGATTACTACTAGTTAATTACTTAATCTTATCTCCAATATCTGTTACCTTGCGCCAAATAATTAATAGTAAAACAATTATTACTATTATAGCGACAATAAGTGCCACTATTCCAATCTTTCCCCATAGAGCTTCAGGATATCCTGAATGTTCTATGTTATCAGGTGGAGTTACTTCTGCTGCTTTTACTAAAAAATCAAAAAATGAAATCATACTATGCCCTCCTATTATGTTTTTATTTTTTTGGTTTCTTTATAGTGTTGTTGTTTCCAATAACAACGTTACTTTGATTAATATCACCAAAATTAATACTAGTGGATTTAGATATTCTATCGATTACTTCAGCTGCAATTTTTAATTTTTGGAAATCATCTTTAGAAATTAAAATTAAATCAGATTCATTTGCTCCAACCAAATAATCAATAGTTACATTAAAAAAACTTGCAATTTTTTTGACAGTAGCAAAGTCTGGTTCAGTTGTGCCAGCCTCATAATTTTGATATGTGTTTCTATTTACAAATAATTTATCTGCTAATTGTTGTTGTGTTAGTCCTAGACTTTTCCTCAAAATTTTTAAATTCTTCATACTCTTCTCCAACATGAATATATCATTTTGTTGGATTTTTCGATATTTATACTTTACAATGTTGAAATAATTGTGTATTTTAATAATGTAATGTTGAGTTTTACAACATTATAAATAACTGAAATAAGTATTTTCCCCTTGTGAAGCGAACTAACTTTATATCATACCCAAAATGCCCTCAAAGTGTTAGTTCGTTTCCCAAGAGGAAAATTGGGTACCTGAAAAACGGTATAAAGTTAGATAACTCCTCCTTGGTGCACTCCTAGTCTTTTCCTGGAGCTAGGAGCACCACCCGAAAGGGAAACAAGATATACCAGGAAGATTTATCGACAGGAGGATAAATTTATGAACGAAGAAAAGAATTCAACAGCTTATGCGCATCAACTTCTTTTTGAAAGAGCCAAAGAATTATATGGCATTGATGAAAGCAAATTAAACAACTCAATTGAAATATTTATTAATTCGATTTCAAAAATGAGAATCAAAAAAATTGCAAAAGAGGCAATTATCTATTTGCTAAAAAACGGCGACACAGCAAACAATGATCATCGGAACCTTTTAAGAAGATTCAGCAACTTAGATAAAATCACTTTAGACAATACAATCGACAAGTTAATTATGCGACTTGGAAAAATTAGAATAAGTGCTTTATCATCAATAACAATTGTTGATTTATTAAGATATGGTGACATACCAAGTGATTACAAGTTAGTTAAAAGAGGATAATTCCAATGAGTGAACGAAAATTATTCTACTTAAAGAAATATAACAACTTCTACGATGATGATCGCCTTAATGCATTGCTAGTTGGATCCACACGTGAAGAACTTGATAAATGGCACATGAAGATTTATTTATACGAACGAATGCTTCATCTAGTCGTTAAATCAGGAAAAGAAGATGGGTATTTAAGATTTAATTATAAAACTCCATATTCATCTAAACTTCTTGCTCAAGTATTAAAACTTGATCCTGAATTTGTCGAAAAGACAATAAAGGAATTTGAGGAAGTTGGATTAATTGAGTTTGCAAACGACACATCCGGAACAATTATACTTCCAGATTTTCCGTATATGGTAGCATCTACTACTCAAAAAGCAAAAGAACAATCTGATAGGCGTGCAGAAGCAAGAATGCAACGTTCACTTCCACCAGGATACGAGGATGACTTAAAAGATGGATAAATTCATTGAATTTTTAGAATCAATAGATTTTAAGAAGATTAATAAAAATCTATTTACAAAGCTTCACATATTCGATTGTGGAAATGGTGTTATAAGTACAGTTACATTCAAACTAACTTTATTAAAAAAAACAATTGTACTGGATGTAATAATTAGCAATACGCATGAACTAATAAATAATGTTCCAATCTACGAAAAAATCGTTCAAGATGCCGTGTTATATGCTTATAAAATCGATTCAAAGATTACAAATAAATACAAAGAATTAGTTAAATAGACATTTTAAGAGGGTGAGAAAGGATGGAAGCAAGCAAAGTAAAAAAAACAAAGTTAATAACCGAAGATAATATTACTATGACAAATTGTTTTAATGCTTTGAAAAAGCTTCGTAATTGCCCAACCTGCAAGTTTCGCTATGACAAAGAGAAATGTAAAGAAAACCGATGTGTTCCTCAGGTTGTTATTGAGGTCATGAAAACTGCAGTGATTATATACTTTCACGATAAAAAAGCTGAAAAAAAACTATCAAAGCAACCAATCGTAGTTGCTGAAGATAAACCAGTCAACAACAATCCTGTTGATGACTTACCATTCTAAAAAAAATTAAGAAAGGAGCAATACCAATGAAAAAAAAGAGTATCTGGGCGAAAATAGGTCTCGGCATTCTCGGTGCACTTCTATCAATTGGAGTTATCGCAGCTGGAGTTTCTTTGGGGAACAAAGGACTTAAAAACACCTTAGATGAAACCAAAGAAAAATGGGACAACATCAAAGATGCAGTTAATGGTGATAAAACATCAACATCTGATGTCGCAACTGCGCACGGTACATACGTTATTAATTACGTAGAATAATTTATTAAAAGCATATTGCGCATTTATGATTCTAGTTGTAAATGCGCTTTATTTTTTAAGGAGCAAAAACATGAAAAAATTTTTAAAATTTATTTTAATTTTATTAGCTGTAATTACTGTAGGTGGAGTAGTCTATGCTACGGTAAAAACCAACGCTGATAATAATACTTCTAAAAAGCCATCACTACCATCTATTGGAGAAGTAATTGAAAAAAAGAATTTTTACATTTTAGAACAATATAATAATGAAACAAATGATTATTATGAACTTCAATTAAATCCATATCAAATCGGCATTGATGAATATGATCCAAATTGGTACTGCTTCTATAATTACGATGTAAATTATGGATGCGCCTACAGAATTAGAATAGACACAATCAAGCTATACGCTAATGGTGTATCTGAAACTGAGAAAACTTACTCAAACAATAATTACGAATGGGGTTGGAGTGGTACTGGTGCTTTTTTCTACTATATTGGTAAATCTGATTCTCATGCTGAAGTTTTAAAACTCATTAATAATGAAGAAGATAAGATTATCAAAGAATTTAGCAACGGATTATACTTTTTAAATCTTGAGCAACCAACATTTGATGATCCTTCAAATGAAGAAAAAGATGATAGAAAACATCCAACAGAATTTATTGCAGGTAAAAGATATATTTGGGAAAGTGAGTCATTAGACTTATCTTATTTTGATGATTTAAGCACTAATTTTATTAACATTGAAATAAAAAATATTAATCTAATCGAATATACTGAACTTTCTACTACTTCCAGCACTCAAAATTATTCTCATCTTTATTTAGATAAAAATAGTATTTTTTGCAACAACTTAGAATTAAGCGAAAAGAAAAATTTTGATCCTAGCAAACCTTTAAAAATCGAATTTGATTTTGTTAGTATTTATGGCAATTCAAAATACGCACTAGAACATTGCTACGAAGTTGAAACAAAAGAAATCGCTTCATCATTCACAACATATTATTTACAACAATCTACATCAGAAGATGAGACTGGAATAAATTATGAACTAGCATTAAATAAGTATGAGGATACGAAATGGTTTTATGTTGATAATTACACAATTGATTATGGTCGTGCATATAGAGTAAAAATTGAAACTCAAATAAATTATGCAGATCAAACTACTAAAACAGAAACTACATATTCAAACAATGTATTTGAATGGGGTAATACCGGCACTGGAGCATTCTTCTACTGGACTGGTGAAGATGAAGTTACTGACATTAATGAAATAGGAACTATTTTACAATCATTTAATAATAATTTTTATTTCATAACTATTAATGAAAGTGAGTTGGTGTATCATGAATAAATTACTTTTAGGATTAAATTCACTTTTACTATTAGCATCTTCTTTAATACCAGGATTAATTAAAAATAATACTACTACTGCAGTTGCAGAAGAAAAAACAATTGTTTCTGGTAAAGCAAGTTCATATCTTCAACAAAAGAACAAAGAATATTTTGATGATGAAGATACTGAATTTATAAACACTACTTATCCAACAAAATATCATGATGATTACGAAGTCTTTGAATATAACACTGATTTGATGGATTCGTATGCCGATTACGTGTATGAGAACAAAATTCAAGCGCTTAGTCTTCTGTACAAGTCAAATTCTTCGAATAATCCTTTAAATAAAACTCAATTATCTAATACAGCTTTATTCATTGCTGGTGGGACATATTGCTCATTATTTGATTTAAAAGGCACTTTTAATTATGAATTTGAACGCATTGAAAATGATAAAGGCCAAGCATTACCAATTGAATTTAAGCTTGATTTAGGCACTGATTTTTTTGAATTTTATAAAAAATTATTTTTACCATATCAGTATGATCTTGAACTCCCTTTACTTGAGATTGATGGTCAAACTATCTTAAGTTTAGAAAAGACTGGTAATGATTTCACGCTTACTACATCTGATGATGCACATGTATATTTAGATAAAACAACTGATTCTTCTAATGCTTATAATAAAAATAGATTTGTGTATGTTGAAATCCCATACCGTAGACATATAGAAACAGTGTCTGCTAAGTATTGGCGCATCTATACAGGTCATGAAAGATCAATGCTAAATAATTATGGATTTATCACAATCGGAACTTATGAATTTTTAGTCCAAAATCTTTATTTAGAAAAAGATTGCTATAATCATTCAGTTTTTGGTCCAATTTTAATTAATAACATTGATTTTAATACGGGTGTAATGTCAACAATATCATCCGTATCTGCGAACAGATATGTTGTTGATTCTATAGTTATAAATGATGATCTTGAGATTGAATGTAAAATACGCAATTTAGATTTATTTCATAATGTACTAGATTTTGATAATTCTCTTTATGAAAAAATGCAACAATATAACTTGAAATATAATGGTGTTGCTTTCACTTATGATACTGCAAGCTGCGATTTCTTTGAGCAATTAAAGAACGCTAAGCAAGAAGTTGATTTTTATATCACTGAAATCAAATATCATATTACTCTTGGTAAACTTACTAATGAAGTTTCAGAATCTTTAATGGTAACTCCTGATGATTGGAAAAGGACTTTAGATCCAACTGCAAAGTTTGGCAAAGATAAGATTGAATCACTTGTTCAATTACCATCAAGATTAAAAAATCAATCATCTTCTACTTATGCAGTTACAGCTGCTGCAGATGAACCAAAAAACATACTTGATTATGTCATTGATTGTGGGCAATACTATAAATTTAAGTATGTCGATAAGACAACAATTCATACTGCAAAATTTGAAGCTAGAGAAGTAGAAAGTATATTATCACCCTATACACGTTTATTCTTTAATGTCTATGATAGTGTTATTAATTGTCAAATTGATAAGCTACATGGTATTAAATTTTACTATACATTAGCAAGTGAGAAAAATAAAGTAAGACACAGTTTTGATATTCTTTCTGGTGATGGAATCCAAGCTGGTATTGCTTATGATGGAAATGTTTTTCAACATCCTATTATAGATTATGTAGATGAAAAGAATAATCATGTTACAAAAAAAGATGAATCAACTGGTGTTGAATTTACTTTTCAAGGTGTTTCATTGGCTGATCAAAATGCTTATACATTTATAGGGGAATTCGGTCGTTTGGCACCATATACTTATGTTATTTATAATAGGGGTGTCAATCTTGATTTTGACAGTCTTATTGAATGTTTTTATATAAATGAAGCTGGTGATATTGTAAATGCTTCGGCTATGACATGGGGCAATCATTCTGGGTTGACTGCGTTTGATAAAAATGGTGATACAGTCATTATGGATGATGAGGGTAATGAATTACCTTTGCACTACGATGAGGAAACTGGAACTTTAAAAGATCCAATAGGTAACGAAGTGGAACCTCCAGACAATATATTTCACAAAGAAACATTCTGGGATAAACTGGGATATTTTTTCACTAATACTTTTAAGTGGATTGCTATACTTGTTGTCATTGTAGCTGTTGTATTTTTAATAAAATGGATTCTAGATGAATTTGGTAAGAAACCCAATAAGAGGACTTGATAATGACTCCTGATTCTAATATCAAATTTGATAAAGGCGAAAAGCTTAAATTCTTTTTAAGACTGCTATTAGTAGTATTTATACTTATCATTTTATTTATTTTAAAAAATGCTTATCAGTATTCTATGTCAATTATTGATGCTGATATGAGTGTTTTAGGCAAAACATTTTTTACAGATGATATACGAATGATTTATGAATTCGATAGCGAGCATGATTTTCTTGGAACTTATTATCAATATGAGTTTGATGATGAAGAAAATATCATTAATCGAGAAATCTATTATTACACTTATGAAATTGATTCAGAGAACTATTTAATTAATGTAGATTTTCTCAATCCTGAATTGGAAGATACGCAACTTTATTTCGTTAAGGATGGACTACTAGATATAACCAATAATATTTATTTTTACGAGTATTAATTCTGCAGGAGGAATTATTATGAGAATATTTTTCAATAAAATAAAATCAATATTTCTTAACTTTTTGATTGCGATTAATCAGTTTATTAAAAACAACTGGAAGCAATTAATATTTTTAGTTTTGTTATTGGTTTTATTTTTTCTTTTCTCATTCGATAATGTCAAAAGACTATGGATTACTATTAAATACTTCTTTCAATCTGCAATTTATTATATAACAGCTAATAAAGATAGTCCTGGAACATTGCAAGTTCCACTTGATCATTTAATTGAGAACGCTGGAGGCTCCATTCTTAACCTTATTCCAATTGACTTCCAGATACTAATAAAACGAGCTAAAGTTTTTGTTGCGTTTCTTATAAATGGTACATTTTGGAAATTCATAGGTATAGAGTTATCTTTCAAAATGGATAAGGCACTCATATATTTTAATTTAATACTTGTATTAGTGCTATTTGGTCTTTTGCTATCACTATTCAGAAGATATAAGAAAAATGATGTTGCTGAAGATACAAGAGCGCTTAAACGATATAAAAAGAGAATTAGGAATCCATCTATTAAATTGTTCAATAAGGTTAATACATGGCGCAAGAAATTCTTCAAAAAATGGTTAACAGTCATGCTGATAATAATATTTGCTATTTATCTAAATCTTCCAGTAATTCTATTGGATCTAATTTCAAATTACTTTCATTTTTTAGGAACTGTCATTAATAGAACTGTGGATTGGAGTATCATCTGGAAAGGTCTATTAACAATACTTATTGATTTTCTTCCTAAATGGCTTACAATTCCTTTTCCTTTAAGATTTATAAGTTATTATCTACTTTTTGATTTATGGAGATTATACAAAGCAGATAAAACTATGGAAAAGAAATTAGATCATGATATAGAATTTTTAGATACTTCTGGGCAACAAATTCTTTTCTTAGGCATATCAGGAGCTGGTAAGGATGCACTTGGAACTTGTTTAGGAGTTATCTATAAACAGATAATGTTTCCTAAACAACTTCTTAACACTATGTTAGATATTCAAAAAAGATTTCCACAAGCGAACTGGTCAAAATGGATGAGTGAAGTCGAATTCTACAAGAAAACTCGTGTATTCCATAACCAATTAGATATTTATATCTATGTTGCAGAACTTGAAAAAAAATTCAAGATAACTAAAGATTATAGTCTTTTATATCTAGAACCAGGTTCAAAATACAAAATGTGGGATGGTCTTACATTCGAATCATTTACAGATGCTTTAAGAGATTGGATTTTAGCGTATTTCTTATACATACATAAAAACCCATATGCTGTTGCCAATTATACTGTAATGTTCAACGATAACACAAATCCTAAACCTCACTATTTAAACATTGATAAAACAAACATTTTAAAAGAAACACCAAAAGAATATCTAAAAAGAAAATCATGTGTAATAGTTAATTATGACTTTATGCGACCAGGTTTAAAATTTGCTAATTATGAAAAACCAGATTACTATTTCTATGATTTTGGACTATTTTTGTTCACAGAATTTGGTAAGGAACGTGGAAACTCTGATACTTTGAAAAAAGAATCAAATTTAGCATCTGGAGTTAATCGCAATAATGATAAGGCCACTGATAATTTAAAAACATGGCGACATGGTGCTTCACTAAGAAAAAAACCAGCTTTTAAATTTCTTGGAAACGATCAGAAGAATACTGGTGTAAACAAAGAAACACGTGGCACTTTTGAAACTGTTATTACCTTAGACACTGGGAATATAAAAAAGAAATTTGGTCTTCAACATTGGTGGTTTGAGCAATTTGTTCTTAAATGGATCCTACAACATTTTGATGAATATACGCTGAAGCGTGAAGAAATCAAGATTAATAAAAGTTTACCAAACTATTTAGTGTCTAATATTGTGAGCATCCTATACTTCTACTATTTAAAAAGAATAAATTTATACTCATTTGATGAATATCATGTTTATCGTTCTAATGGTTCTCTTGAGGATGTTAAATCAGAGGAGTATTCAAAAGATATTATTTATTTATTCCATAAAATCGCATATGGCCGATACAACACTGCAAATTTGCATAAAGGATATTTGGAGCGTATGAATGGATCAAAATTAGATTTCGACGACTTGCCAACTTTTAAAACTTTAACACCATCTCCGAGCGAATGGAAAGGTATGCATTCTTTTGCTGCTAAACAATTTTTCAATATTAAATATGGAGATGAAGAGTAATGCGCAAAGTAAATGTTGTGTACTGGATGTTAGAACCCAATTGCCTCATACGGCGCACAAAAGTTATTTCTATTATCGGCGATTTAATTAAAGAATCACCTAAACAATTACATGTAAAAGTAGGAAATATTACACATGTAATCAATAAATCTAAAATACAAAAATTATCATTTATCCAGGAGAAAAAACAATGAACAAAAAGAAATTATTAAAAGCACTTCTTGATGAATTATACATGCATCATGATAGTGGCAATATCTATTTATCACTTACACCAAAATCACCAAATTATAAGGTAATTAAGGATTTTATAAAAGGTGGTGAAACACATGATAACAATTAATGATGCATCAGAACTTACAGCTGAAAAAATAATGTCTATGTCTGATGAGGAAATGGATTTAATTCCTGATACTATCTGGGAGCAAATTCCATCAACAATATGGGATGAAATTAAAGCTAAAAGAAATCAGCAAGCTGTAGATGCTGCTATTGCTGATTATGAACGTGAGATAATAAGTAATTTAAAAGATGCTTCACTTATGGATTCGCGTTATACAAATTGTTCATTCGACACATGTGAGATTGGAGATAATCCAGAATTTAATAACGCTTATGCAAGGTGCAAAAGATACTGTACTAATGCTGCAGTGATTTTACAAAAAAATCTAGGTATTTATATATACGGAGATGTAGGTGTTGGGAAGACACATTTAATCGCGTGCATGGCAAATCAATTAATGAAATCTGGTTATAAAGTTTTATTCACAAACATATCTTCATTAATTAAGCGTATCACTTCTACTTTTAATGGCTCAAAAGAGACTGAAGAAGATATTATGAAATCTTTAAAATTAGTCGATTTCCTTTTTATTGATGACATAGGCTCAGAACAAGCCGATTCACAATTTGCTAAATCAAAAATATACGACATGATTAATCTTCGATACTCAATACGTAAACCAGTAATATTTACATCCAATCAAAGTATTAGAGAGTTGTTCTGTAACGGCTACGAGCAAAAAACGATTGATCGAATTAATGAACTATCTTCTGTAGTATTAAAAATCACTGGTAAATCTAGGCGTTTGCGCAAGCAAGAAGTTACAGATTTTTAGGGGGAACGCACATGTATAAAATAAAAGACAATGTAGATTTATGCATTTTAGAAAACTATGGATTTACTTATGATGGACACTATCAATATTGGAAAAAGAATTTGCCTGATTATAATGCGCGTTCATGGAATATATATTACTTAGTCATACGCACAAGTGATTTAATCGTTAGTCTATATGATAATAAAAACATATGGCCTTATGGTTATTTATTTCCAACTAAGCGAGATGGCAAACCAGTCAATGTCAATAAAAAACATTTTAAAGATTTAATTGATGCTGGATTAGTTGAGGTGATATAAATGGAAAATACAAATTGGAATCATTTTAGAAAGATGTATAGATCACTGGCACTCAGAGGCAAACCTCATAATAATCCAGTTACTTTTGCTGATAATCAATTACCTTCAAATCATTTATTTCCAAAGCAAAAGGATCTATTGCTTTTTATAAGAAGGTGATAATGCATGGAATTACATAATATAAGTATCCGTACTAAGGATTGGAAAGATATTCAACAAGGCAATTTAAAAGAGATGATAATTTTACCTAATCAAAATAACTCTGCACCAAGCGAAAATGATTTAATTCATTTTGTTATTGGGAAAGGTATTGCTGTACCTATATCACCAACAAATCTATTTGAGATAACAGAAATAAAACCATGTTGGAAAAATAGTTTTCTTATTCGGTTTAAAAATCTAAGGTGGTAAATATGCAGCTTGTAATAAATAACATAAGTGTTTACACACATGATTGTATTAATAATTCTGATCATGTAGCAACTCCACGCTGGGTAGTGGAACAAATATATAATTTAATTAATATTCAATCTTTTAAAATGTGTTGGTTTCCATTTAATCATTACGACAGTGAATTTAAGTTAAAAGCTGATGAGCTTAAACTGCAATATAAAGCCACACATAAATTTGATGATTTAGGCAATGATTTCTTTAAAACAAATCCACCACCTGGATGCGACTTAATGATAAGCAATCCACCATTTAGTCTACAGTACGAAATCATCAAAAGAAGCTTTGATTTAATAGAGTCCAAAAAGATTAAATCGTTTGCCTTGCTTCTTCCTCTTTCTACTTTAGAAACACCTAAACGCGCAGATTTATATGAAAAATATAAAGATGGTTTATCAATAATAATTTTTAAAAAGAGAATTAAATTCTTAAATAAAAAATCATCTTTCAATACTGCATGTTGCTGGATCTGTTACAACATTCCAGAACTTACAGAAAAACTTTATTGGATATAGGAGAACAAATATGAAAATTAAAAATAATGTTGATTTAAAAATTCTCAAGCAGTTTGGATTTGAAGAAGACTGTTGGGCATACTACAAAAAAATAAAAGAATTTCGCAGTAAAACATATTTTTTAGTTGTAGATAAGCATACAAATTTCGTTGAAGTAATTTATGGTAATAAATCATCGCCATCATATTTACTTACACCTGGTATATATATCAATCCAAAACCTTATGCTAAAGATTTAATAGAAGCAGATTTGATAGTTATGGATAAATTATATTATCAAGTTGAATTTAAAGTGTTAGGAAATCCTTATGAAGATGAAGATAACTACGAACTTTATAGTCAGGCTAAATTATGGAATAAAGACGATGTTGAAAAATTTATAGATGGAGTAACACATGAATACGATGTTATTTCTGATTCTATAGTTATAAGTCAATACAATATTCATGGGAATTATTGCTTTGGTATATGGAATTATAATCTTAAAACAAAACAATGGGTGGATTATCATTTATGAAAAAAAATAAAAAACAATTACCAGAATTTCTAAATAAGAAACCTATAGTTTTTGATACTGGACTTATTGATATGACTAATTGTCCTGGTAAAGGATATATATCAATAATCATTGATGAATTTATAAACAAAAAAAAGACAAGCTAGAACAAGCTTGCCAGAAGCTGGAGAGGTATGAGGATCCCCACTTCCATCTTAATTATATACAATATCTATTTTTAATCAAGTTAAGGAGGTAAATATATGAAAGCTATATTGATATCAATACAACCTAAGTGGGTTGAAAAAATCTTGAATGGTGAAAAGACAATTGAAATTAGAAAAACAATACCTAAATGCGATTTTCCAATTGATGTGTATGTTTATTGCACGAAAAGCAGCATACACGATGCTCTAGTTGTAAATTCTTATGGAGCCAAATACATGTATGCTATTAATCGAGAAACAGCAATTCCGATTGGTGGATATATGGGCAACGGAAATGTAGTTGCTAAATTTACTTTAAATAAAGTTGAGCAAATATGTGTATTTGATAATGGATCTATTCAAAATTGGAATTATAACGACTTGGAAAAAAGTTGTTTATCATACGATGAAGTATCTAATTATATCGGAAAAGGAAAAACTGGTTACGCTTGGTATATAGACAATTTGCAAACATTTAATTTTCCAATGGAATTAAGTGATTTTCATAAAATAGGATTTTCAGAAGAGCTTACAGATTTAGAATCATCTCAAGAGGATTATATCGGTATGGAATGTTATGCAAATCATGAAAATGTTTTTGATAAATTATTTAAAGATTTACATCAGGAATATTGTATTAAACGGCCTCCTCAAAGTTATCAATATGTGGAGGTGGAATAATAATGCTATTAATTATTAACTATATTGATGAAAATTGTAGATGCCATAAAAGGCAATTCTTTATTTCACATATTCCAAAAAACATAAGCGAGTTTCCTTATGGAGCGCGCAAAATTATAAAAAGTTATCCAGGATCAAATTACTATGTTCAGGTAGATCTTGGAGTAACTTAATATGCAAAACGTTTATGGATACAAAACAAAAAAAGGTGAGCAAAAATACTATGTAAAAATCACTATCGATAACAAGCAGTATATTAAACGTGGCTTTGATAGTAAACGTAGTGCTTCATCTTATATTCCTACACTAATCAATTCATATAAAAAGAAATCTGAATATATATGCGAAGATCTAACAAAGAGATTCATTGATTATTTATATAGTAGATATAAAGAGGCTTCAGCGTATCGATATAGCAATCTTTACAACCAACATTTATTGCCATATTTCGGTAAATTAAAAGTATCAAAAGTTACTAATCATGTGCTAGAAACTTTTAATAATAATGTTAATAAAATTAAACTTAAATCGATTACTAATATCATATTTCTTGCAAAAGTATATGTAATGTTTTTAAGAAAATACGGATTAGATCCTGCAGTGACTGAATCTAATTTGTATGTATTTAAAAAGCAATATGTAGAACCAAAGAAATTTGATTATTACACTTATGAAGAGTTTGAAAAATTATTATCTGTAATTGATTCACCCATGTACAAATTAATCTTTCTACTTCTATTTGATTACGGATTGCGCATGGGAGAACTAAGAGGATTAAAACACTCTGATATAGTTATGGATAAAGTTTATATAAAACGCGCAGTAAGTAATAAAACTGGCTCACATAAGCAAGTAATTACTTCTGTTAAATCTTCAGCTAGTTTGAGAGATTATCCACTACTCATTCCTATACGATATGCGTATGAAGAATATGCTGAATCAATTAAGCATAAAAATGATGATTTCCTATTCCCAAGTACCAAAAAGAAAGGATGTGTTATAGGAGAAACAACAATAAAACGTGCCCAAGTAGAGTACTGCAAACGCGCAAATTTGAAAGTAATTAAGTTGCATGAATTTAGACACTCATGCGCAACTTATTTATTTAATAAAGGTGCAGAGATTGAGCTGGTGGCTTCCTGGTTAGGCCATGCTGATACATCTACAACTATAAGAGTATATGCTCATTTATTGCCATCTAGAAAAACAAAAATGGCGCAATACTTTCAATAGTATATAAGTATCACGCCAGTATCATAGCAGTATCACAAGAGTATCACGGCACAAAAAAAGCCGATAAAATCGGCGATTTTGTAAAATGGTGACCTATACGGGATTCGAACCCATGAATGCATGCGTGAAAGGCATGTGAGTTAAGCCGCTTCTCCAATAGGCCAATAAAAATGGCGCTTACTGTAGGACTCGAACCTACGACCGATCGGTTAACAGCCGATAGCTCTACCGACTGAGCTAAGTAAGCATACCATAATCTTTTTGCCTGAAATTATCAGGCAAAAAGAATAATATCATAGAAAAAAACAAATTTCAACAAAAATGTTCTAATATATTAAAGTTTTTTCTCAATAGCGCTTAAAACGTCACCAACTGTTTTAAATTCAACTAGTTCTTCGTTATCAAATTCAACGCCATAATTCTCTTCAATATCCATAATAAGTTCAACTAAATCCAATGAATCAAGACCAAGTGATTTTAATTCTGCTGCTGGATCTAACTCTTCAACTTTAACTTTTTTTGCAAACATTGCTTTTATTTCATCTAATTTGTTCATTAATTTATACCTCTTTTTCTTTTTCATAATTATATCATAAAAGGCATTGATGTAAACAATAAAATAAAAGGGGATAAAATCCCCTTTTAATTTTTACGGCATTGTTTCGGAATTGATGTAATTGTTGGCGCGCGTTGTAATAGTTGTTTGAGCATTATTAAATACTGTAGTATAAGCAGTAATTAATCCACCAAAGACCATTAACACTAATAAAATGCCTAAAATTTGTCCTTTAAGTTCTCCCATGTTTTCTCCTTTCTAATCAATATAGCCAATCAACACAGTTCTTTTAATTCGAATTAGTGTTTTGCCATCATTGATAAAATTGCCTACATAATATTTATAGATGTTAAATTCAATTAAATCGCCAAAACTTTGTTTCGAATTTGTCTCACTTTCTAAATATGCGTGGAAGGTTTGGTATATCTCATTAATTAAGTCATCGCTAATATAGCCAATTTTTTGTATTTTAAATGACACTTGTGTAGCTACATTTTCTAGTTCTGTATATGTTTCTTGTATGCCAATTAAATCAGTGGAAAATAGAATAAACGGAATAATCAAAAATAAGGCCAAAATATGCGCAAGGTTAGAAGCCATTAAGTACACCTCCTATTAAACCAACTACGCCAGTGATTATTAGTAATGTTATAATTGCTGAACCTATGACAGGTAATAGATTTAAACTATCAAATTTGCTTTCTATTTGCTTTACTAATTTGTGTTTGCTATCCTTTTCTAGTTGATTGAAGATTGGAGTGAAACGGAGAATAAATTCATCATTTGATCCATTTTCTACCATTAGAAACAGAGAAATCATTACTTGTTCAATGATTTTAGAATCAAAAGAATGAGAAAAGGTTATAAATGGCGCGATAGTTTTGTCATTATCAATATCCGCAATTAATATTCCTAATTTGTTTTGCATCCAGGGTGTTGTGAATTGAATGGTTTCTTCGATGGCTTTATATACATTAAAGCCATTGTGCAAATATGTTTGAATATAATTTAATACAACAACAAATTCAGTCTCGTTTTCACGTTTTAGCGATGACAATTTTTTATCATATAATAGACCAAATAACTCTATTACAACAAAGATAATTACAAAACCGACAAGTCCAATATAATATGATTTGAGATAATAAGATAAATATAAAGAACCAAAAAGAATAATGATACTTAGTGCGCAAATTTTTGTTATTTCTTTTTTATAATCTAGTCCCAATGATGTTATTTTGCTTTTTAAGTTGAACATTATATCACCTTCTTAATTGAATTTGTAACATTGGAAATGAATAGATGGGATGAGAAAAGCATAAATGCAAAGAAAAACAATATTTCGTAATTAAAAAGGAAATATGATTGCATCATTTGGTAAATGTTATTAAGACCTAATCGGCAAAAAAGCAAAATTGCTAAACAAAAAGCCCAAAGAGAGAAAAATTCATATGTTTTCCTATTGTTAATTTGTTTTATGGAATTAATTATTTCTTGTTTCCTACGTAATTCTAATTGTAAATTTACGGACATTTCCAGTATATTGCCACCATTATATGCATGCATTTTTAAAATGTTTAAAAAAACTGCATAAGTTGATGATTTAAAATAATTTCGTAAAGTTTCCAAATTTTCTGAAACATCTAAAGATTTACATTGATTCTTAATAAATTTGTCTAGTTGCTTAGACATTTTTGTTGTAGCGTCTTTATAAGCCATTTCTAATGAGTTTGAAATGCTTAAAGAAATAATTACAGTATTGATAAAGTTGGCACATTCGATAGTTGATCGTTGTGCATTTGTGTATTTTTTTATTGCTCCACTTGCGTATAAAAAGCTATACAAAAATGTAACAATTCCACCGATTAGGCTATATTCTAAAACTCCTGTTGTTAAAAATAATAATGAAAACATTAAAATACTGCAACCGAGACATATAATCATAACAAATCAAGATCACTTCCTTTATATTTGTAAATAATTTTCGTTCTTTTGCTTGGTAAAAATTCTCTTATTTCATCAATATAGCGGATTACTTTACCATTTATTTTTTTAATTTCAATATGCACACCAACGTTGAAAGCACTATATATATTTTTTTCAAGAATCCTAGTGTCTCGTATTGCCGATTCATTTTGCAAGATCATTTGCATAATCCTTGATGGAATGAGTTTTAAGCTTTTGGCATGCATAGTTAAGATTATTGGATGACCAGTTAATACTGATGTTAAAATGGCGTTCATCTCTTTTCCTCTTGATTCAGCAATAATTGTCCAATCAGGATTAAATCTTAATGAATTTGAGATTAGACCATTCAAATCAATATGACTATTATTTTCATCCACTTGCCAAAAAGTAATATCTAATTTTTCATTTTGCATAATTGATAACTCTTCAATATTATCAATAACAATTAGTCTAGTGTTATCCTCTATCAATGAAATAAGATATTTTTGCCATTCTGTTTTGCCACTTCCAGTGTTACCACAGATGATAATAGATTTTTTGTCCGAAAGAACATTCTTAAAATAATCAATTAATTCTTGTGGTAGATTATTTAAAATCGAATCAACATTATAAGTGTTACTGGCTTTCCTAATAGCAAAGGTGATAACCTTTTCATACTTTTGTTTTGCAATTGAGCCATGAACAGCGTTAATACGAAAATTCCTTATTGAAACATCTAAAATTGGATTGGAAATTGAAAATAATTTTTCGGACATATTGGCAATTTGGCGAATAAAATTATTTATATAGTTAGGATCAACTTTTAAATCAGATTTTTGGCGCCCGAAGCTATTGGATTGATAAAAAATATCTCGCCCATTGTAGTAAATGTCAGTAATGTCATTATCGCTTAATAAAGGATTCAAAAAAGAATTTAAGAAAAAATCATATAATTTATCGTTCATAACTTTATCCTATTGTAAGTGAGTATGCCTTATCATACGTTGCAGTTGACGAAATGCCTACTTTTAAGCGGATATTGACACTTTTGCATCGATAACTACAAGCTGTG
This sequence comes from Erysipelotrichales bacterium, assembly GCA_022508535.1. Taxonomy (GTDB): domain Bacteria; phylum Bacillota_I; class Bacilli_A; order RFN20; family CAG-826; genus RUG131. Next base: position 88,351 of record JAFLUZ010000002.1, on the reverse strand, counting down.
CCATCTCCATAATAATAATTAATATATACGTAGTATTTTTTTGGAGATATTACTTTTAGTTCACGAGTTAATAAATCATTTAACGTCACATTTAAAAGATACTTATCAAAATAGATAATATCACCAGAATACACGATTGAATTTTCTGCCGAACTTTTTAACGATGAATAAAACCTTTGATCAATTGAATTATAAGTTATTGTATTTGTAAAGTTTGCAAGAGAGAATAAAAATAAAAATGCCGTTGTTAAAAAAACAATCATACGAACACCTCCGACATGTTTGTATCAAAATAATCGTTAGACTCACTTATACGCACGCAATTTAATGACGAAGAGCAAGAACCGACAAATTTTTTATTGCGCCACAAAATATAGTTATAATAACAATTAATTTTTTGTAATCCTAAGCTTTTAAATTTAATTGTTATATCGAATTGTTCTTCTAAACAATTTTTTGGTATATACAAATAATTTGTTCGTACAAAACCATCTTTTGGGCTGTTAGATAAGATTAAAGTGTCATTATATACATAAAGTTTGTCTAATAAAGATAGATAGTACATATTATTTTTCTTTTCTAATTCAAGATTAATAATTACTGTATCTTCTTTATGAGTTAAAAGAGGAAAAATATTGTTTTTATCCATTATTTCCATTGTGATTTCATCGAATTGCAGCTCATCTTGGAAAAAATATGAGTCCTGGGAAAAATAGATATGATCATAAAATAAGTAAGGCAATGATAAATCAAGATTATGATTGAGTTCATTGAATTCTATAGTTTCGTTTGCGTAATTTATTATTTCTCTATCACTGAGATATTGCACAGCATCTTCTAGATAAAAATATCGCTGTTCTAATAAATCATAAGTCTCATTTTGGCTTTTCAAATCAAATCTAAGATAAGAAGACCCATTTATACTATTAGCTTTAAAAATCAAAGAAGCGTCATCTTTTAAATGCCTTTTAAATAATGGGAAACTATCAGAATAGTTGAAAACTATGGAAACTGTATTTGTATATAAATAAATTGGCAAAGAATCAGGATATTCAATAAAAATTGAAAATCTCACATCGCTTGTTGTTCCGACTACATATGAAAAATTAATAACAATATCATCACTTATAGGAGTAATATAAATATCTTTAAATCTATTAGATTTACTGTTTGGTGATATATACGATAGTGCTAAAAAAACAAGCAAGAATTTTTTAATCATACTGAACACCCATAAAAGTATAGAAATAATCTCATTGCTTTTCTTTGCTTTCTATAATATGTGCTGCGCGAATAATAATTCATCCACCATAAAGGTTTTGTTTCATAAAATTCTCCAATAATAAGTTTTCTATCTTCTTCATCTAAGGAAAATAATGCTTGATGAACATTAAATAACAATTTATTTTGTTCTGTTTTATGCTCTTTTAAATAATTATAGCTTTCTTCTCCTTCCCTGAATACCACATTTACTTCTTCTGGGTTCTGATAGTGTCTTATTCTCATTCCTTTTATTTGTACAAATATATCACTTATTAGGCGATGCATTTCATTAAAAGGAATCTCTGTCATTATCTTCTTTTGCATTTTAACCCCTCCATTATTACTTATAGTTAAGCAAATGATAAATTTCGCATAAAAAAATATAAATATTTTTATTTTCGTAAATTATTGTTATACTTAAAACGATAGTAGAAAGAAGGTCGACTTATGATTCTTTTAGTTGGTGCTTCCGCGAGTGGAAAGACAGAAGTGGCAAAGCTTCTTAATGTGTTATTTAATATTAAGAAAGTTGTAACACATACGACAAGACCAATAAGAATAACTGAGGTAATGGATGTGGATTATCATTTTGTTACCGAAGAAGAGTTTTTAAAATTAAAGGAAGCGGATGCTTTTGTTGAGACAACTTTCTATAATGGAAACTATTATGGATCATCTAAAGAAGAAATAGGTGATAATAAAGCACTAATAGTAGATCCAGCAGGATTAGATGCTTTCATATCTTTAAATGACCCACATATTGTGACTTTTTTCCTTGAAGCAAATGAAAAAACGCGATTTGGGAGAATGCTATTAAGAGGGGATTCTATCGAAAACGCTAAATCTAGAATTGCTAATGATAGTGTAAAATTCTCTGAGGAAACAAAAAGCAAAGTCGATTATGTCATCGATAGTGAACATTTGACTTTGCTAGATATGGCACAAAAAGTTTATGAATTGTATACTAATCATCTAAAATCGATTTAAGATATTTTTTATGATAACTAGGGAAATATCCTTTAACTAAAAAATTATCATCTAACATCTCTAAATTTTCAACAAAACCATATTTTTTAATCATATAAACATTTTTGCTAAATGGGACTTCCAATTCAAGATATTCCCATTTTTCTTTTATTTCATTAAATATCAAATCAAGGATTTGCTTTAAATCCTCGAAATCCTTTAAAGAAACAAGCAATTCATTTCTTTTAGGAATAAATGGAATGGATTTGCACTTATCAATTTTATTGTATAAATATACTGTTGGAATATTTTCACAGTTTAATTCTTTTAAAATGCTTTTTGTAACATTAATTTGCTCTAAATAATTAGGATTAGAAACATCGACAACATGTATTAATAAATCAGCATCTGATATTTCCTCTAGTGTGGATTTGAAAGCTTCCACGAGCATGGTTGGCAAATTAGAAATAAAACCAACAGTATCAGTTAAAAGAAAGTATGGGTATTCGTAAATATCTATGAGACGTGTTGAAGTTTCAAGAGTAGCGAATAATTTATCTTCTTGAATTATGCTTTTGCTTTCCTTGGTGTTTGATTTTTTTAATAACTGATTCAATAATGTGGATTTACCGGCATTTGTATATCCGACAATTGCCATGACGGGTAAATTAAACCTCGTTTTGCGATTATTTTTTCTTTGCACAACTAATTTTTCTAATTCGACTTCTTTTCTTTTAAGAAGAACTTTATACTTGTTTCGGTCTAAATCAATTTGTTTTTCACCAGACCCTTTATTTCTAAATCCTCCGCCGCTTGTTACTTGTGAATAATTAGCTTCTTTATCAACCAGGCGTGATTTGAGATATTTTAAATTTGCAATTTCGGCTTGTAATCGCGCCTCTTTACTTTTTGCTTTACGCGAGAATATTTGTAAAATTACACCGGTTCTATCAAGAATTTCTACATCGAATCTATCTTTTAAAGCCATATATTGAACAGGTGTTAAATCAAAATTACACACGACCAAATCAATATTATAAGCCATAATTAATTCGTAAATCTCATGCACTTTTCCCGAACCAAGATATGTTTTTGTATATGGTTCACTTAATTCTTGTTTTACAAAATAGTTCGGACTGATTTCAAGCGTTTTTAAAAGATCAAGCATTTCAAGATGCTTGTATGTAATATCTTCTTTGTTAATAACACTTTCAATTAATAAGACATTAGCCATAACTATTTTTCCATTAAATCTAGATATTCATCATAAGTCATTTCTTTATCTAAGAATCCATTTTCATCAATATATATGATTCTATTTGCAACTGTTTGCATCAACTCGTGGTCATGAGTTGTAAAAAGAAGTACGCCCTTATAATTAATCATTCCCTTGTTTAAAGCGGTAATTGCCTCTAAATCAAGGTGGTTAGTTGGTTCATTCATAATAAGAAGATTTCCAGCAGTTAACATCGTCTTTGCCATCATGCAACGAACTTTTTCACCACCTGATAATACTGATACTGGTTTAAGTGCTTCTTCGCCAGAAAATAGCATTCTACCAAGCCAACCACGTAAATAACTTTCATGCTGATCACTAGAGTATGGTCTTAACCAATCAACAAGTGACTCTTGATGACCATCAAAATATTTTGAGTTTTCGGTTGGTAAATATGTAGGAGTTACAGTAATTCCATATTTATAACTTCCCTCATATTCATTATCTTCTCCTGCCAAAATAGCAAATAAAGCATTTAAAATATTACTATTTGGTGATAAGAAAGCTACTTTATCTCCTCTTTTTAGTGTGAACGATAAATCGTTAAATAATCCTTGTTTTCCAAGATGTTCTACAAACAAAATATCTTGACCTAAATCTTTTTCAAATTTGAAATCAATAAATGGATAACGACGTGAGGAAGGTTTTAAATCCTCAATAGATATTTTTTCTAGTTCCTTTTTACGAGACGTTGCTTGTTTAGATTTCGATGCATTTGCAGAGAATCGAGCAATAAATTCTTCTAGTTCTTTTTTGCGTGCTTCAGCCTTTTGATTTTGATCTTTCAATTGTTTCAAAATTAATTGTGATGATTCATACCAGAAGTCGTAGTTTCCAATATAAACTTGAATTTTTCCATAATCGACATCTAAAATTCTTGTGCAAACTTTATTTAAAAAGTGACGATCATGTGAAACAATGATGACTGTATTGTCAAAATTATATAAGAAATTTTCTAACCATCTTGTCGCAATGGCATCAAGGTTATTAGTGGGTTCATCTAAAATAAGTATATCTGGGTTACCGAATAATGCTTGCGCAAGCAAAACTTTGACCTTTTGCTTAGAATCTAATTCGCGCATATACTTATCTTGAAATTCCCTTCCAATTCCAAGAGAATTTAATAATTGTCTAGCATTAGCATCAGCCTCATATCCGTCTAATTCTGCAAATTCAATCTCTAATTCTCCTGCTAAAATACCATCTTCTTCAGTAAAATCAGGCTTAGCATATAGAGCGTCTTTTTGCCTTTGGATTTCAACAAGTCTTGGATGACCAAGTAATACAGCATCAACTACTAATTCGTCATCATAAGCATTTTGATTTTGTTTTAGTACAGACATTCTTTCTTTGTCGGATACTGTGACATCACCAGTGTTTGGTTCAATCTCGCCAGAAAGAATTTTTAAAAACGTTGACTTACCAGCACCATTTGCTCCTATAATTCCATAGCAATTTTGTGGCTGAAAAGTGAGATTTACATCTTTAAATAATACTCTTCCACCGTATTGAAGTGACACATTATTTACACTCAACATAATTAACACCATCCTTTATAGCGTTTTTAGTTTTTTGATATAAAATTTCAGCGTTTTTTCTACCGTTTTTTCTTAGTTTAAGTACACGTGGATAACCAGAAATTTCGAAAGGACCACGCGGACCTAAAAAGGTATGATTTTTATACTCATTTGCACTTAATAAAGATAAACTAAGTGCTGCTTTTTTTGGTGAATGCACCAAAAGAGGAAGTAATTTATTTGCTAGGTTTTTAAACCACCTTTTATAAGATGAGGTTGGTGATGTAAAAATATTTGTAGCAGATATTCCTGGGTGCATTAAATAGATATTTAAATCTGTGTTGTTGTTTAAATATTCAAAGTATCTTGCAATGCATAATTTTGATAGAGAATATTGTTTAAATGCTCTGTAATTTTCTTCTTTTAAAAATTTATAATCTTTAATTTTTGCATATTTATAAACTATAGAAGAGACGAGTATCAATTTCGTATCATTAAGATAGCCATCTCTTAATTTTTCTACTAAATAAAATAATCCAAGATAATTTGTTCCAATAGTCAGTGGGAAATTATCTTCGGTAATTTGACCTTCTTTTGGGTGATAAATTCCAGCATTACAAATTAAAACGTCAATATGAGGATAAGCCTCTTTTAAATTTTTGATAAAGTTATCAATAGATTTAAAAGATGACTGATCAAATTCTAAAATGTCTATTTGGCTATTTGGGAATTCGCTTAAGACATTGTTTTTAGCTTTAGTTGCTCTTTCAATGCTTCGACATGCCATAACAATATGTGCACCTTTAGAAGCTAATACTTTCATTGTTTCATAGCCAATTCCAGAATTCGCTCCAGTGATGACTACAATTTTATTATGACAGTTATTAATTTTCTCTTTGATATAGCAATCGATTTTTTTCATATTACACATTAAAGAACAATAATATTGCTAAAACAATAAGAACTAAAATAACTGCGGCTGTACCAATAAGTGTGAAGATAATCTTACGGTCAACAGAATTGTTCATATTAAGTTTTGGCTCATTTTCCGGTCTTTCTACTAATTTTTTGTTTTCTCTTAATGGAAGCATTTATATCACCTTTTTTATTGTATCAATTTTTGCTTCCTTTTTTAATAGAATTAAGTAAAAAAAAGAAAATGATAATTAATCATTTTCTTCTTCGTCTTTATTTACGATAACTTTCACTTTTTCTACAGTGAATTCATCAATTTCAAGAATTTTGATTATTAAATTCTTGAAATCAAATGTATCGCCGACCTGAGCAAATCGCTCTAATTGTTCAATACAAAATCCACCAACAGTCGTATAATCCGATTCTATTTCTTCATCAATTCCAACAAGATTAAAGAAATCATCAATATTCATTGATCCATCAACAATATAGGTGTTTTCACCTTTTTGTTGGTAATCCTCTTCTATTTCATCTGTTTCGTCCCAAATTTCACCTACTAATTCTTCAACGATGTCCTCCATTGTAACAATACCTTCTGTACCACCAAACTCATCAATAATTACGGCGATGTGGTTTCTAGTATCTTTAAATTCTTTTAGCATGGAAGAGATTTGCTTTGATTTATGGACATAAATTGGTTCGCGCATCAATTTTCTTAAATCGATTTTTTCACCTTTTAGACAAAGCTTTAAAACTTGTTTAACAGTTATAACACCAATAATGTTATCAATAGTGTCCTCATAAATTGGGACTCTTGAATAAGTGGCAAATTCTGAAGTCTTATACACCTTATCATTATCTTCATTAATATCTAAAGCATAAACATTAACACGCGGAGTCATAATTTCATAAACGGTAGTATCGGTAAATTCAATTGCTGATTTTAGAAGGTCACCTTGTTTTTCATTAATTACGCCTTCTTCCTCAATTGTTTCAACCATTTCTATTAATTCGTCATCAGTAATAATTTCTTCTGCTTCATTATTCTTGATAAATGGCTTTGCAATGAAGTTCACAAATTTATTAATGACATAAATTATTGGTTTAAGAATAATAATTAAAATTTTAAGAGGAAGAGATACAAATCTTGCAATTTGATAATTGAATTTTAAACCAATAGTTTTTGGTAACACTTCACCAAAAGTTAAAATAACCATAAACATTACAGCTGAAACAATTAAATTAGAATTGGAGTTACTTAGATTTGCAAATATTGCATTACCAACAATTGTAGCAAGAGAGGTAGAAAAAATATTAACGAAGTCATTACCAAACAATATTGAATATACAGATTCATTAATATTATCAATAATATTTAAAGCACGTTTGGCCATTTTATCTCCATTTTCACTAGCCTTTTTTAATTTTAGAACATTAACTGAGTTAAGAGCGATTTCACTCATAGAGAAAAAACCTGATAATATTATCAAAACAGGGAGAGCAATATAATAAAAAAGCATTATTTTTTACCTCCTTTTTTGATTGAATCGTTGTTTGATTCTGCAACATCACCAACGAGTTCTTCTAAGAGGTCTTCCATCGTAACCATGCCAATTGTTTCGTGATTTTTATTACGCACAATTGCAATATGTGTTTTATGCTTTTTAAAACCTTCAAATAACTTATCCATAGTAATTTGACCTGTAACAATATATGGTTTAGAAAGTAATCCTCGAATAGAGGTCTTTTTATTGTTTAAATAAGATGATAAATATTGTTTTACGTGCAAAATGCCAATAATATTGTTGATATTTTTGCGATAAACAGGTATACGTGTGTAAGAAGTATTAATAATAATCTCATTAAGTGATTCATGATTTATTTTATCTATATCAATCGCAAACATTTTTTCAAGCGGAGTTAAAACTTCACGAACTTTTGTTTCGCCAAAATCTAAAGCAGATTGAATGATATCTGATTCTTCTTCTTCAATGATTCCTTTGTCTTCAATGTCTTCAATTACATTCGTAAAGTCATCTTCAGTTATTTCTGGAGTTTCCTTGACTCTAAAAATTATTTCAAATAATTTATTTAAACCGACAAAAATCAATCCAATAGGATAAGTTATGATATAAAAAATATATAAAATGCGCGCGGAAAATAAAGCAAATTTATTGGCATTTGCTCGAGCAATACATTTTGGTACAGATTCTACAAAAATATAAACAATAATAGTAGTGACAATAGTTGCTACAATAGAAGCAGTATTATCATTAGAAATTAATTTAATGAATATGTTTGTGGCAAGCATTGAAGTTAGAACGCTTACAATGTTTGTGCCTATTAGGATTGCAACTAAATATTTATCGAAGCTTTCTGCAATTTTTTCTGCTCTAGCTGCTAATTTGTTTCCATCGTCAGCTAAGACACGCAATTTAACGCGATTACATGAACTAAACGCAGTTTCGCTTGCAGCAAAGAAACTTCCAAATATTAATAATAGAACAATAATAATATACGGCCAAGGCCCGTCAGGCATTGCAATCAACTCCTAATAATGTAAATACTTTATCATAAACTAGGCTGACTTTCAATGTTATTAACTTTAGTATCACACTTTTTTGGGCTAAGGCATAGAAATAAATGGGTGATATAAATGTTTATTTATGTGGTGAAACCTGGTGACACTCTCAGTTCTATTGCAAGAAAGTTTGGCATGGATGTCAATACTCTTATAGAAATAAACGATATTGCGGATCCTAATACTTTAGTAGTTGGTGAAGCATTAATAATCTTACAAAACCTGAATTCTGTTTATATAGTGCAAAAAGGTGATACTTTATCATCAATTGCACGTAAATATAACATCCCTTTACAAGAGTTATTAGATATAAATCCATCCTTGACTCCTCCATATCGTTTGGTAGTGGGTCAAAAGTTGACTGTCGAACCAAATGAAGAAAATCGCAAAAATATATTGTTAAATGGTTTTGCGTATTATACAAGTAGCTCAGAAGAAGTTGCTAATGCTTTAACAGATTTATCTTTCTTATCAATTTTTACTTACCGTTATGATGAGAATGGAAATTTAACAGATATACCAGATAATCGATTAGTGCGTTTGACAGAAAAATATGAATCAAGCCCACTTATGGTCATTACAAATCAAAATGAAAAAGGATCATTTTCTTCTGAATATGCAGACATGTTGTTGAAAAGTAATGAAAAACAAGAAAAACTTTTTCAAGATATTGCTAATAAATTAAAACAAGAAATATACACGGGATTAGTTGTTGATTTTGAATATATTTTACCAATTGACGTTGATCTTTATGTGCAATTTTTAGAAAAGCTAAAAAAAGCAATAAAAAATGCAGGAAATTTCTTATTGTTTGTTGCAGTTGCTCCTAAATATTCTTCAAGTCAAAAGGGCTTATTATATGAGGCACACGACTATCGAAGAATCGGAAATATCGCAGATTATGTCATACTTATGACCTATGAATGGGGATATACTTATGGCCCTCCAATGGCGGTTTCCCCAATAAAAGAGGTAAAGCGTGTCATAGAATATGCCATAACTGTGATTCCGAAAAATAAGATAATGCTAGGTTATCCAAATTATGGTTATGACTTTACACTTCCATATGTCAAAGGAAAATCAAAAGCAAAATCAGTAGCGAATCGCGATATGCCTGCACTTGCCAAGAAAATGCATACAGTAATTCAATACGATGAATATCAACAAGCACCATATTTTAAATATAAAGAAAATGGTGTTGATCATATTGTCTATTTTTCAGACGCAAGAAGTATATATGCTAAATCACTGTTAATCCAAGAATATGATTTAGCAGGTATAAGTATTTGGACTTTAAATAAGTATTACGCTCCGATATTTGAGATTGTAACATCTCTTTATATTATAAATAAAATAGCAGATGACTAATCGCATCATCTGCTATTTTTTAATTCATGACAATGTCTACAACGTGGTTCGTAACATTCGCTTGCTCCAACAATAACTATTGGATCATCTTTTTTTGCTGGTTCACCATTCACAATGCGTTGTGTCATAGTTGCTGGTGCACCACATTTTACACAAATTGCCGTCAATTTTGTAATATATTCAGCTTTTGCCAATAATTCTGGCACGTTTTTGAACGGTTCTCCTCTAAAATCCATGTCTAAACCCGCAGCAATTACACGAATTCCTTTATCGGCTAAATCACTACATATTTCTACTATTTCACTATCTAAAAATTGCACTTCATCAATAACGATAGCGTCAATTTTATTGCCACTTTTAATGTATTTATAAATATCACTAGCTTTTTCAATATTAATAGATTTTGTATGTAGTTTTGAATGTGAGACAATCTCATCTTCAGAATAACGATTATCCATTTTTGGTTTAAATACGAGCGTATTCTTTTTGGCGTATTCTAACCTTTTTACTCTTCTTATTAATTCTTCTGATTTGCCTGCAAACATTGGGCCACAAATTATTTCAATCCAACCTGTTTTTGATACTTGTTCCATAAACTCTACCTTCTTTTTTAATTATTTTATCTAATTGTAAAATGAATTTGTATACTAATTTTCTACTATTTATAGACATTGACTAAAGAAATAATAAAATATATTGATGTTATCATAGTTTAATAAGTATCTAAATAATTTTCATTGATAATAATTTCAGTAATGATACAATAGTATTAGTCGATATTATAGTTAACTATAATATGTTAGGAGATTTCAATGAAGAAAAGTTATTTGTTATTACTGGTACTTTTGCTAAGTGCTTGTAGTGTTAATAATCAAAGTGATAATACAGACGGTTCTAATGCAAATTCTGTTAATGTACCTGTAAGCACTACATTACCTTCAGAAAATTCAAAGGATAGCGAAAGCACTTCGTCAATCCCTGAAGATTCAAGCAAAAACTCTAAATCGGAAGCAAGTAATGCTCCATCCAGTTCTTTAGAACCTTCTAATAATCAAACAAGTACAATTCCACCTTCTACCAAACCAGATGATTCTACATCAAGTATTCCAAGTGTTGATCCTAATGAATTAGTTGAACTTGGTGGTGGAGAAATACGTGGTAGTTTACCTAGTGGATGGTCATTTATTAAAGGACCAAAACCTGAAACAAAAGAACAATATTATAGTAATGGCGGTCTAAAATTTCAATATGTTGGTGATGGTCTATTATCTAATACTTTTGAAAGTAAGAACCATATTGAAGTAAAAATAAATATTCGCGCTTTAAATACAAAAGGTAATTTAGATAATGTTGGTGATAACGATTTTTCATTCTCTTTATATGGGTTAAATAGTTCTGGAACAGTAGTAGCTGCAGATGGCATATTAAGAACTGATAGCGTAACAGTTGGTGACTATAGCTTACTTTTAGAGGGGCCGGGTATAACACAAGTTAAGTTAATATATTCATCATCACCTCATGATGAACTTGGTAATTATTATAATGTTGCTTTTGGCGGTATTAGCTTAAAAGGAAATAATAGTGGTGATGATAGTATTAAAGGAACTGAACCAGTTAATCCTGATAAACCAGAAGAGCCAGATAAGCCTACAACTCCAACAGAGGGCAAATTAGCAGTACCAACCAATCTCCAATTCGATGATTTACATTGGAAAATTACTTGGAATAGTGTAGAACATGCAAGTGCATATCGCTTGATGTTAAATGATTTTAATATCATATGTGGTAATAGTGAATATTCAAATGTTGATGTTATTTTGGAAGCAATATTAGACGGTATTGTTAATACGATAAAAGTTCAAGCAATCGACAATTATGGAAAATATGAAGCAAGTGACTTCGCCATTATTAAATATACACCTGGAAATTTAACAGGTATTTATATTGATGAAAATTCTTATGTCAAGGATTTGGTTGTTGAAGAAGAAAATGGTACAAAAGTAATTAGAATACCAAGCAATAAATTATCACGAGATTCTAGTGGCGGAAATCCTGATATCATTCTTGCTACTGACTATGATTTTGGATCTGGTATTAATCAATTTAAATTTGCTTATGAAAAGAGCGATATTACACTATTAACACCTGAAAAAGAAGGTAACAAAATTTCAATTACTTTTGCTGGTGTTGGCGAGTTTATGGTATATGTCATAAAAAATGGCACTACGATTGATGATTATATTTATGATTTTATAAAGATTATTATAGAACCAGCTCCAATTACAGAAGATTTCGAAGTATATGTTTATGAATATGATTATGAGAATTATGAAGAGAGAATTTATAAAGGTAGTGAATATACTTGTAATTATGACGCGGTATATGGATTTATAACTTTCTTAATTAAATGTAATACTGAAATTGATGTTGAAAATGATTTTAATGTGTTAGTATCTTTAAAAGAATCAGATTACAATGGAATTTATTATCAATCTGCTACTGAAACTTCGGAAGGTGATTTTGAAGGATATGCTATATCATTACGTTATGGCTATAAAGGTACATTTACAATTGCCTTTGAAACAATTGATTATGGTGGGAAAACCATTACAATAAATGTTATTTAAAAGGAGGAAAAATAATGTTAAGTTTTGCAACTATTTGGGATTCGTTTTATGAGTTTTTTGAAAGCAATTTATGGCCACTTATTTTAGCAATAAGTGTTGTTGTAATTGCTATAGTTATGATTAAAGTAATTTGTCTTATTATGAATAAGATTTTATTAAAAAGTGGTGTTGATGGTACAGCGGTATCATTCTATTTGGCAATTACTAAGTTAACCTTATGGGTTATAACAATATTTGTTATTGCAAGTATTTTATCGATTTCTACATCTTCATTATTGGTGGGATTTTCATCAATCGCTCTTGCAGTTGCTTTAGCGTTAAAAGATTCATTAGCTAACCTTGCAAATGGAATTATTATTATTTTTAATAAACCATTTAGAAGAGGGGATCACATTGAAGTTGATGGAGCAGAAGGAAAAATTATTAATATTAAGTTATTAACTAGTGAAATAATCTCCGCTGATAACAAGAGAATTATTGTTCCAAATTCTAAAATGGTAAACTGCACAATTACAAACTTCACTTCTTTACCAACAAGAAGACTAACTCTAGCTTTTACTGTTGCATATGAATCTGATCTTGATAAAGTTGAAAAAGTTCTTAATGAAGTGGTAAAAGCTGATAAGAGAGTTTTATCTAAACCAAAATCAAAAATATTCTTAGCTAATCACGGAGAATCAAGCTTGGAATATTCTGTTCGTGTTTGGGTTAACACTAGTGATTATTGGGATGTGAACTATGATTTACCAAGAAAAGTTTTTGATGCATTTAAAGAAAACAATATTACAATTCCATTTAATCAACTTGATATTCATATGATAAACGATAATAAGGATGGTGATAAATAATGAAAAAGTCATTTAAATTATTTGCCATTGTAGGTGCACTATTCTTTTGCTGTTCATTAAATAAAGTTGAGTTTAAGGAGAATGTAAAAGAAGAAGAAATTAAATTCGTTAATGCTCAAAATGAGCATAGTTTAGTTTCTAAAGAAAAGGATTATGATATTAAATTTGTCAAATATTTAGAAAATGATGGAGATACTTCAACTTCTACTGAAGCTGATGATTCATCAAATGAAGGTGGAGAAAAACAAAAAGGATTCTTTTTACTCCCTTATTTTTATGTTCCAATTATTGCAATTGTTTTAGGAGTAGTATATTTGATCAGTTTTAAAACAAATAAATTAGTAGGAAGTATTGAGTCTACAGAAGAAAAAATATCAAAGCTACTTTTATATAAAGAAAGATTTGAGAAAGTTTTTAAAAATGAAAATATGAAAGATCATAAAAAGAAAAAACAAATATATAAGTTGTTATTTAAAGTAAGGGGACATTTATATTCGATTCGCTATATTATTGAAAATATGTCTCTTGATAATAACATTGATAATACTGAATTATTAGATGAATGCAATATGGTAATAAATAGTATTAACGCAATTGACATGAAGAAAAACACACTTGAAAATCTAGAAAATTCAGTAAAAAATCTTTTTGAACATGATCTAACTAAACTTGCTAGTATTAGCAAAAGAATGTTATCAATTCAAAAGAAATATGTAGAAACAACTTACGGAAAAAGATAATCTTTTAAGGTAAAGTAAATGAAAAAAAGAAAGAATCTCTCGGCAATACATCTTTTATCACTAGGATATTTAGTTGCTATATTATTAGGAACTATTCTTTTGTTAATGCCGTTTTCTTCTAAAGATGGAGTTTCTATTTCTTTTTTAGATGCTTTGTTTACCGCCACTAGTGCAACATGTGTTACAGGACTTGTAACAGTTGATACTTTTAGTAGTTGGACTACTATTGGACAAGTAATTATCATTATTTTAATTCAAATAGGTGGATTAGGATTCATGACCATCATCACCTTAATATTTATGGCCTTTAAACGAAATATTCGTTTATATAATCAAACTGTTTTAATGCAGTCGGCAGGAACAATTACAATTTCTGAGGTAATTCCTTTGATGAAGAAAATCATTATTGGAACACTTGGATTTGAAGGGATTGGAGCTATTTTACTTGCGATATTCTTTTATAAAGATGGATATGGTGATAGGTCTATTTATATGGGAATATTCCATTCTATTTCTGCTTTTTGTAATGCGGGATTTGATATTGTCGGATCTAGTGGAGGCTCACTCACTCCGTTCTATAACAATTTTGGAATACTCCTTACATTATCAACCTTAATCGTAATTGGAGGATTAGGATTCATTGTATGGAGTGATATGTGGGATAAAAAATTTAAGTTTCAAAAATTTAATCTTCATACAAAAATTGTTCTAGTGTGGAATGGTATATTGATTCTCGTTCCTACAATTTTCTTCTTTATATTTGAGTTTACAAATATCGGAAGAAGCGGAACTTTCTATGATTTGAGTTTGCCAGAAAAAATATTAAATTCTTTGTTCTTATCTATTAGTCCAAGAACGGCAGGATTTAATGCACTTGATTTAAATGAGTTGACAGGATCAGGTAAACTATTAACAATCTTATTAATGTTTATTGGTGGTAACTCCGGATCAACGGCTGGTGGTATTAAAGTAACAACAGCAATTATTGTCTTTGCTAATGTATTTGCAATAGCCAAAGGTCAAGAAGATGTTACAGTCATGAAACAAGCAATTCCTAATAAAATTATAAAACAATCGAGTGCTTTATTATTAGCGTATTTATCTATAACAATTCTTGCTACAATCATTATTAGTGCGGCTCAGCCATTCACATTAGAGGAAACATTGTTTGAAGTTGTCTCTGCGATTGGAACTGTAGGTTTAACAATTGGAGTTACGGCAAAAGCATCGGTTTTAACAAAAATTGTTTTGATAATACTGATGTATTTTGGACGACTTGGGGCGTTTACATTATTTGATTTATTGTTTAAAGATAAAACAAGTGAAATGTTAAGAAAACCAGAAGGAAAGGTATTGGTGGGATAATATGAAAACTATTTTAATTATTGGAATGGGAGAATTTGGTAAGCATATTGCCAAAAAACTTCACGAACTCAACAATGACATTTGTATTGTCGACATTAAAAAAGATGTTATTAATGCATTATCAAATACTTATGAGAATGCATATATTGGAAACTGTATGCAAGAGCAAACTTTATTAGACCTTGGTGTCAAAAATTTTGATATTTGTATTGTGGCAATTTCAGAAAACTTCCAAGCTAGTTTAGAGATTACATCTTTATTAAAAGAATTAGGTGCAAAATATATTATTTCTAAAGCATCAAGTGATGTGCAAAGCAAATTCTTGCGCATGGCGGGTGCATCAGAAGTTGTTTATCCTGAAAAAGATATTGCAGAAAAAATGGCAGTAAAATGCGATGCATCTAATCTTATTGACTTTGTTAAAATTAATGATGAATATGAAATTACAGAAATTCATATTCCTAAGGAATGGACAAATAAAACACTTTCGGAATTAAATTTAAGAAGCAAATTTAACATTAATATTATTTGCGTTAAAAATGGTGATAAAGTAGAAATACCAGGACCATCATATTGTTTCAAAAAAGATGATGCAGTATTTTTAATTGGTAATAGTAAAGTTATTGCAAAATTTTATAAAAAATCTAGAATATAGTTGCTGAGTATTTAGCAACAATTGGGAAATGGACAAGCGGTAAGTCACCTGGCTCTGAACCAGGCAATCGCAGGTTCGAATCCTGCTTTCCCAGCCATTGACTCAAAACACTGATACAATCAGTGTTTTTTATTTTTTTGCGCATTTTTATATTTTTAATGGTTAATTTCATGTGGATTTCTCTTTTTGGGCGCATAGAATATGTATTTTTTATGAATGTTGGAAATGAGAAAAAAATGTAAAAACTTGAACTAGAGTTAGAAGTATGTAAAATAGCTTATCAAACTTTAATTTAAAATTCGCATAAATCGTTTAAGTTAAAATTGCAATTGAATATTTTACTTATTTTATGGTATAATGTTTGCAAGTAAAGGATGAGATAAAATGAGATTGTATTCAAATCGTGCAGGTACCATATATCATGTGCAAAGTGATTATGATTGTTATGTTCCAAAATCATTAACTGAAATTAAAATCAATTATGATGAGGAATTGATAAATTTGTTAAGTGAAGCAAATAAATTAATCGGAAGATTAGATGGCATTGCAGTTAATTTACCTGATAAAGATATTTTTATTTCGAAATATGTTGAAAAAGAAGCTGTTGTTTCATCCCAAATTGAAGGCACGCAAGCATCATTATCTGACGTATTTCAATTTAATAAGAAAAATAGTGAAAAAAGAAATGAAACCGAAGAAATTGTTGGCTATATTCATGCATTAAATTATGGGATTAATCTCTTAGAAAGCATGCCAATTTCAGTTAGATATTTTAAACAGATACATAAGGAATTATTAAAAGGCGTTAGAGATGAAACAAAAAGTCCTGGAGAGATTAGACGTTCTCAAAACTGGATAGGTCCAAATGGATGCACATTATTAAATGCAACGTTTGTTCCACCATCAGTAGATAAGATGGAAGAAGCGTTATACGATCTCGAATTATATATGAATAGCGATAATTTAATAACTGATCCGTTACTTAGAATTGGTTTAATCCATTATCAATTTGAAACTATTCACCCGTTCTTAGATGAAAATGGAAGATTGGGAAGACTTATGATTCCTTTGTGGTTAAAAGAAAATAATTTCTTACAATATCCATTATTATATTTAAGTTTATATTTTAAACAAAATAGAACTGAATATTATGGATTATTAATGGATGTTAGATTTAAGGGGAAGTATGAAGAATGGCTTAAATTCTTTTTAAAAGGAATAATTGAAATGTCACATAATTCAATTCAAACAATCGAGAAGATTTCATCGTTAATTCAAAGTATTAATGAAAAGATAATGGGACTTACGTTTAAAAATAAAAGAATATTATTTGACACTATGAGATATGTTTATAGGCATCCATATTTTGATTCTTCTGACTTGATTAATGAATTAAAAATAACTAAGCCAACTGCTTCAAGTATCATAAAAAAATTAGTTGAAGTCGGTGTTGTTTCCCCAACTTCAACTAAGCAAAGATATGTTACATATAAATGTGATGAATATATATCAATACTAGAAGAAGGAACTGAGATTTAAATAATATTATAAATGTGAGAAATAAAATTTTTTGATACTTGTAACGCTTAGATACGAATGATAACTGATACTCAACTAATGCTATTTTATTGCTATATTTGAAAAATAAAGCAAGATTCAGTTGGGTGCAGTACATCTATAAAACAAGAGTGCAAGTATCTATTTAATGGCTTATAATCGGTATTTTTAAGTAATTCGCTTTTTTAGCGAGTTCACTCGCGACATCGGTTATTGAATAATTCGCCGAAAAGTTGTATTACTAATTTGGAAGGAGCGCAAGGCGTATGACATTTGGAGAGAAAATTAGAAAATTAAGAACTGAGGCAAATCTAACTCAAAAAGATTTAGCTGATAAACTAAATGTAACTTATCAAACGGTAAGTAAATGGGAAACTGACATCAACGAACCTGATTTTTCTACCTTAAAGGAATTATGTAAAATACTTAATTGTTCCATAGAATATTTATTTAGTGAAGAAGATGAAGTAGTCGAAGAATCAAAAGAAGAAACTAATCAAGTTGTTGAAGAAGAGCCAATGAACGAGACTGCAACAGAACTCATTATTAGTGAACCAATTAAAACAAAAATAGGAACATGTAATGATTGTGGAAAAGAGTTGTTTGAAGGAGATAAAACACACCACATAGAAAAACGTTCTTATGCTGGAGTTAGAGAAATTGTAACAATATGTGATGACTGCTTTTTAAAACGCGAAGAAAACGAAAAGAAAAGAAGAGAAGAGTTATTAAAACCAAAAGAAGAGGTAAAAGAAGAACCAAAAAATATTTTCCAAAGGATTGGAAGTAGAAAAGATAGAAAGCCACTTATTTGGTCGATCATTTTAGGGATAATTGCAATTGTTATTACATTAGTTATTTGCATTAATAATTATGAAACAATTGGACTTGGCTGGACAATCGGTTCTCCTATAATAATTGGATATTGTGTTCTTGCTGATTTGTATTGCATTTTTTCAGATTCATGGATTAGTGAAGTGTTTACGAATGTTGCTACATGGTCAATTAAATTTCCGGGTATTATCTTTACTCTTGATTGGGATGGATTAAAATTTTTAATTATCATGAAACTTATTTTTGCGATTATTGGCTTCTTTGTGGGTATCGCCGTGTTTTTCTTAGCGTTAACTATAACAACAGCTTTATCAATATTTACGTTTATTCCTTTGTTAATATATAATAAGAAAAATTACATTTAAGGGTAGGGTATTATTATGAAAAAGAAATGTATATTGTTTGGCGTTGTTGCTTTAATGTTAGTAGGATGTGGAGATTCAAAAGAAAGTATTGATCTTTCTAACTCCGTTAGTGAGGGGAAAACCTCTAGTTCTATAAATACGCCGAGTTCTGTAGATGCACCAAGTCATGCTAATTCGGTTAGTGAATCGGAGACATCTAGTTCAGTAAGCGCGCCAGATACTTCTAGTTCTCTTGGTTCTAACTCTCTTGGATCCACAACACCATCGACACCATCAAAAGAAACCTTTTTAATCACTTTTAATGATGAAAATGGTAATTTGTTAGAAGCAAAAGAATGGGAAGTGGATTTAATTCCTTATTATAATTATGATAAAGAGGACACAGCAGAATGGGACTACACATTTGAAGGATGGTCTGAATCACTGAATGGACCAGTTATAACAATTCCTGCAGTAACAAAAAGTGCTACATATTATGCGGTTGTTTCCTCTACTAAGCAAAAATATAATATTTCTTTCTATGATGAAGAAGGAAATAAATTGACTGATCAATTAAAAGAATATGGTGAAATACCATCTTATAATTATAACAAAGAAGACACATTAGAATGGGACTATAATTTTGAAGGATGGTCAAAAACATTAGGTGGAGAAGCATTATCATCTTTACCAGTAGTTACTGGTCCAGCTTCCTATTATGCAATCGTCTCTGTTAATAAACAGAAATATAATATTTCATTCTATGATGAAGAAGGAAATAAATTGAGCGATATTACAAAAACATATGGTGAAGTACCATCATATAATTATGACAAAGCCGATACAGCAGAATGGGATTATACTTTTGAAGGATGGTCAACAATTTTAGGTGGAGAAGTATTACCGACTTTACCTATGGTAACAAGTTCTGCTTCATATTATGCAGTTATAAGTAAAGTAAAGAAACAATACACTATAACATTTGATAGTAATGATGGAACTGCAGTTTCATCAATAACGGATGAATATGGCTCATTAATTGATGAACCTACAAAGCCTACAAAAGATGGATATAGCTTTGTATCATGGTGTACGGATGCCACATTAACAACTGCTGTCACATGGCCAATTACTTTAACAGAAAATAAAACATATTATGCCAAATGGAATGAAAAGGTAGATATAAAAAAATATTTAAAAGCATTAATTGATGCAATCGGTCAAGATCCTTATTCTTACATTCCAAATACAATGAGGCCTACAAATGCTGATAATCTCGTAACTGCTGAAGAAGTCAATTATGATTTTACTTCATTTACAAATGTCAACTCAATTAAATATGGTGGATTTGGTGAACAATGGCAAATGGTAATGGATAACATTGCAGAAAGCGAAAGGTTCTATACAATTTTAACACTTGCCGATAGTGTGATTTCAGCGTCAGTAGTGGCGTTTAATAACTGGTTTGATAAGAATCCTAGTGACACAAACAAAGAAATTGCTGAAACAGGATACTACGCAAAAGTTGATTTTTCTAATTTTGTTTTGACTTATACCATCCAATTAAAAACTGGATTTACAATTCCATTATTTGGAGAAGTTATTCCTCAAATTGATATGACTTATAATATTATTACAAGCGAAAAATCAGTTAGAGTTAATTTGTCAGATAGTAATGCTATGCGCTATTTGATAACAGATAACGAATATTTATTTGGTATTGAATATGGAATAAATAACGTAACAAGAAGTGCATATTGTCAATTAACAAGAGATGTTGTAGACAATTCTGTTCAAGGACACATCTATGAATATATTTCTTTAAAAGATAGTGATGTTGTTAAGAGTTGTGCAGATTTCTATATAAATGATACATATACTTCAGTTATAGGAAATAAAGCTAGTGGAATTAAGTTAATGGATGGATACATTAATGAATTATATAAAACTAGCGAAGGAAAACTGCTTGGTTACAAAGTTCAAGAAACTAAGACAGTTGTAGGAATGACAGGAACTTATCATACCTTATGGTTTAATTTAAATTCTATTTCAGGAATTTCTAGCGTTAAAGTTACTGATAAGTCAAAAGATAATGATAACTCCTATAATGCAAATGATATATACATTAATAACAGCTCATCTTTATTTACTCCTACATATAATAAATTGTTAGTTAGAACTAGTCGAAAATATGATATTGAGCTAAGAACGCAATATCGATATGGATATGAAAATTCAGAATTAACTTGTTATAAGACCAGTATTCCGATGATGTTTATTCAAGATGATCATGACGGATATACAAATTATAGTGATTTTGCAAAAGACATTAAAGCACAAAATGGAATTACTGCTTCAGTAACACTTTCCTCTAGATATCTTGAAAAAATTAGATATGATTATGATTTGTTAATTCCAGTATTTAAAGAAAATAAAGAACATGTAAATAGCGATATTATTGTTGAGTGGATTGGAACAGTCATCAAATAATTGACAAAATATCTATTTGAATTACAGAGATACAAATGTATCTCTGTTTTTTTATATTGTTTTATAAAATCATATCCAAAAAAATACTATAATTAGGTGCATTTATGATATACTTTTATAGGAGATGATGATTATGTCTGCTATTGAAGTAAAAAGTATTAGTAAAACTTTTAAGTTATCTAATAAGCAAAGAAAAATTAATAAGACAAATGATAAGTTTTTAGTCGCAGTAAAGAATTTATCTTTTGAAGTAGAAAAAGGAGAAGTATTTGGTTTGCTTGGCCCAAATGGCGCAGGTAAAACTACAACATTAAGAATATTGTCTACTTTAATTAGAAAAGATGAAGGGGAAGTTATAATTAATGGCCATTCAATTACAAATGAGCCAGAGAAAGTTCGAAGAGATATTGGTTTTTTAACTAGCGAATTAAAATTAGAAAATTATTTTACTCCAAATTATTTATATGATTTCTTTTCTCAATTACATGGTGTAGATAATGAAACACGAATTAATAGAAAAAAAGAACTATTTGAGTATTTTGGTATCGATAAATATGCCGAAGTAAAGGTTGGGGAATTATCTACTGGTATGAAACAAAAAATATCATTAGTGATTTCAATTGTTCATGATCCAGATATTATTATTTTCGATGAACCTACTAATGGTTTAGATGTAATTACTGCAAAAAAGGTCATTGATTTCTTGCTCCATCTAAAAGAAAAAGGAAAAACAATTATTATTTCAACACATATTTTCTCACTTGTTGAAAAGATTTGTGATCGTGTTGGAGTAATAATAAATGGAGAAATGGCAAAAGTTGCAAAAGTTGATGAATTAACTAAAGATAAAAATCTAGAAGATGTATTCTTTGATTTATATGTTGAAAAAGTAGGTGAAGAAAATGCGTAATATTTGGACAATTATTAAAAAAGAATTAAAACGTTTCTTTACTGATTATCGCATTCTAGTATCTCTTTTCTTACCAGGTGTAATGATTTTCTTTCTTTATTCTTTTATGGGAGATATGATGTCCGATAGTTTTACAACAGCAGATGATTATACTTATCAAATTTATGTGCAAAATAGAAAAGATGCTGGTGAAGCTCTATCGCAAATGATGACATATGAAAATGAATTTTTCAAAATGGAATTAATAGATATTGAAAATGAAAGTATTACGATAGAAGAAGCAAAAGAAAAAATAAAAGATCAAGAAGCAGATTTGCTCATAGTATTTGAAGAAAATTTCTATGAAAATATGAGTACTTATGTAAGTGGTAGTGACACTCTTGCTCCTAATATTGAAATGTTTTATAACTCTGTTCAAACATCTTCTCAAGAGGCATATTCATATTTCGCTGCTTTGTTTGATAGTTATGAATCAAGTATGACAAACAAATTTGATGTAAATAGATTTTCTAGCGATGTTAATTATGATTTAGCTACATCAGAGCAAACAACAATAATGGTTATAACATCGATGCTACCGTTCTTGCTTATTACATTCTTGTTTACCGCAAGTATGTCAATAACTCCTGACTCTATTGCTGGTGAAAAGGAAAGAGGAACAATTGCAACATTATTAGTCACTCCAATGAAAAGAAGCGAACTAGCTCTTGGTAAAATAATCGCTATTGCAATTGCGGCTTTAGCAAGTTCGGCTGTGTCTTTCGTAGGTTTAATGCTTTCTCTTCCTAAGTTAATGCAAATGGCAGATGTTAATCTTGCTATTTATGGATTAGGTACATACTTAGCAATATTTGGAGTAATAGTTGTGACAGAACTCCTGTTTGTTGCAATAATATCATTTATCTCGTCAATTGCTAAAAGCGTTAAGGAAGCAACTGGATATTGCTCAGCAGTAATGGTTGTAGTTATGTTACTCGGTGTTACGAGTATGGTTGGCTTATCCTCAGCTAGTATTGGAGCATACTTCATTCCTGCCTATAATTCTATTCAATGCTTAAATGAACTTCTGTCTTTATCGTTTAATCCAATACACTTCTTAATAACAATTGGCATGAATATTGTATATGTAATATTAGGTGCATTTGTAATTACAAAAGTATTTAATTCAGAAAAGATTTTGTCTAATAATTAACAAGCCTAATGGCTTGTTTTTATTTCTTGAAAGTGAAATAGCATTGTTGTAATATTTTAGTGTGCGCCCATAGCTCAGCTGGATAGAGTATCAGACTTCGAATCTGAGTGTCGTGAGTTCGAATCTTACTGGGCGCGCCATTATTTAGAAATAAGTATTTGAGCATATATGAAATAAATTTTGCATTGGAGATGTGGCATGAAAAACAATTTTACCATAGATGAGATAAAAGAAAGTATAGAATTTAAGTGGAGAAAAGATCAAGCGCTTTTACATTTGAAAATTTGGTTGATAATAGTAGTAGCTACTTTTTTTATTGCATTATTAATAAGTGCTAATGATATTGAATTATTCGTATTAGGAATATTAGTATGGTTAGGCTGGATAGTGATTTTTGGACTTGTTTTTCTATCTTCTTCCTTATTCTATTATAGTAAAACAAAGTATTTATTAAAAAATTACCACAATTTTAGCTCTTATGAAGTGGTTTTAGATAAAGTTTTAACTTCTTATATGTACAGGGGATCAGTATATTATACAGTGGTGATTAATGATAACGGGACTACTAGAAATGTAGATACTAACCCTTATTTTTCCAGTCTTCCTATGTCAAAATTTAAATGCGAAGATTTTAATAATAAAAAAGTGATTGGATTATATGATGACAATATGAATAAATTTTACATTATAAAAAAAGTTAATTAAATTTATTTTTATGTGTTTTGACAATAAATTGGATATAGTAAGTATTTTTAAGTGGGCATTCTAGATAAATTTAGGATGTCTTTATATATGAAATGCTGATTTTACTATAAAAATATAATATAATTGCATTGTAATATAAGATAGAAAAATGTTTTGAAGAAAGGAAATAAAATCATGCTTGAATTAGAAAAAATAGAACAAACTAAAGAATTTATTGATAAATTGGCTAATGGAATTAATCCGCTTGATGATTCGTTTATTCCAGATGATGATTTACTTAACAATATAAAGATCGCGCGCTGTATGTTTTATGTTTCAGATGTTTTACAAAATGTTTGTGATTACTTAAAAGATTTAAATGGGACTTCGAAAAAAGGTAAAAAAGAACCTTTTTCAATTACAATAGAACAATTGAATAGATACGATTTCGAAAAGGAATCTATACCAATAAGTAAAGTCGTGTCTAAGATCAATGAACTTATTAATCAAGATGAGATTAGTAAGTTAAAAGTCAGTAGTGTAACTGAATGGTTATTGAAGGAAAATTTACTAACATTTCATACTATGCCTGATGAACAAGAATATAAAATTCCTACAGAAAAAGGATTGGAATATGGGCTCACTTCTGAAATTCGTATGCGTAAAGATAAGAATTATCCTATAGTGCTTTATAATATGAACGCTCAAAAATATATCATGGACCATATTGATGAAATTTCTAATATTAATAACAAAACTGATGCATCACATGTTGAAAACGATGGAAAACCTTGGAATAGTATTCAAGATGAACAATTAGTTGAGATGTTTCATAATGGACTTACAATTAAAGAAATTGCAGATGAAATGAAAAGAACATATGGTGCAATTCGTTCAAGACTACTTAAATTTGGTCTAGTTGAGAGTAAAAATAAACTCTAATATAAATGTACTGTTTTAGACAAGTATCTAAAATGATATAAAAATATTATTGATTTAGATGTTGTCGTTTTGATTATCATCGAATAACAAATGAAAAAATAGTTTAGTAAAGGAGACAAAATGATGAGCAATGTTAAGTGTATAAAATATAATAAAAAAAAGTCTATTGGAATTATTTTTACTAGTTTGATTTTACTCGCATTTTGTGTTTTTTTTGGATTTGTTGATTTTAGAAAATTTATTGATGAGCCGTTGTTTACTAATAATATAATTTACTATTCAATAAGAGGATTCATGATTTTTGCTTCATTATTCTTTGCATTTGGTTTATTATTTTTAATAAAAAATATTTTATTTTTTGGAAATAAGGTTATTGAAATATGTGATGAATTTATGATTGATAGATCATCATTTATTGCTGGTGGGAAAATATTGTATAGTGAAATAGATGCTATTTATATTAGAGGTATATTCATATGTATCAAACTAAAAGACGGTAAAGGATTCTTAAAAAGACAAAATGTTATCAAAAGAATATTAATGATATTAAACAAAAAAATGAAGTATGAATATATAACAATATCGGATACTTTATTAGATACGAATTTGATGGAAATACAAAAGATAATTGGCGAAAAGTTGAAGATGTTATAAATGGAAGAAGGTTTGTCTTACAAATTATAATTTGGTAGTTTGTTAAAAGACGTATCCTTTTTTTATTTTGTTTTTTAATTTCTGATGTAGTAGAGTGTTTTAAGCAAACTTTACATCAACATTTGATGTGATATAATAAATATATTATATATTACGAGGCTATTTTTATGAAAAAACACAATGTATTTTTAACACTAATGATGTGTGTTACGGCATTTTTGTCCATATTGACTTGTGCTTGTAGTTCTAACGATACTCCAAGTATATCAAATGGTGGTAGTAAGGATTCTAGTGTTAGTGCACAAGAACCATCTAGTGTTTCATCTATGACTGATTCTACTAATGCTTCATCAGCACAAAATTCTACCAATGCACCATCTATACTAGATTCTTCTAGTAGTCCATTATTACATGAATCTACATCTGTTGAACAAAATCCAAAACCTAAGAGTACAAAAGTGATGGTTTATTATACAAATAGTGAACGTTGGAGCAATGTTTATGTTTATATGTGGAATTACAAAACTAACACTCCAAAGGTGTCTTGGCCAGGCACAAGACTTACTGTAAGTGGAGTATCTGGGTATGGAGAGAATCAATATTCTGTGGAAGTTGATTACACTCAATATGATAGAATCATTTTTAATGATGGTAACGGTAGACAAACTAAGGACTTAATTGTCGGCAGTGCCACAAGTGGATACTATGGAAGGGATGGAGTTTTTACAATGAACGCAACAAGTTATGGAAAAGTAGAGTATTTCACTCTCAAAGACACCAAAAATTTGCAATATATTTCCAATAATAGTAAGAAAATATCTGTATATACACCAAACGGTTATACCACTAGTAAGAAGTATGGCGTTTTGTATATGTTTGATAGTCAAAATTTATATGCTGCAGCAGATGGAGCACAAAAATCATCCGATAGTTATGGATCATGGGCAGTAGATGTAGCTGTCACTAATCTTGTTCAAAGAGGAGAAGATGGTGTTATTATTGTTGCAATAGATAATACTGATGGACATCGAGATTCTGAACTTACTATGAGTCAATCATTTGGTAAGATGACAAATCTTGCGGATAGTAATGACTTTTATAATGGCAAATTAGATGAATTAGGCAATTTTATGAGAGAAACACTTATGCCATATATTCAAAGTAAATATTCAATAGACACAAGTCGTAAAAACACAGGTATTGCAGGATCATCTTCCGGTGGACTCGCAGCCTACTACTTAGGATTACGTGATAATGATCTTTATGGTTATATAGGGGCATTCTCTCCTGCAAACGGCTTATTTGAAAAAAGTGCGTGGACACGTTTCTATCAAAATAAGGATTTTAGTCTAGGACGACCAAAAATATATGTTTATTGTGGTAAGGGTGATAGTCTAGAAAATATGTTGCTTCCAGCCACAAAAGAAATTGCTAATTTGAAATCATATGGTTTTAGCGCTGATAACATCATTGAAAATTATGTTGATAAAGGCACCCACAGTGAAGATTTTTGGCGTATTGCCTTCATTGATTTCATAGGCAAGATGGCAGGATAATTAGTTGAATTTATTTAAATGATATTTAATTTGGAGACTTATTAAATCAAATTATATGAAAAAGTATAAATCAAATTATTTGGTAACAGTGATGTTCCAATTATGTAATATATTTTTATCTCTTTTTCCAGGTGTTTTTTTAATGTCTGAAATTCTCGCTAAAGATGATGAATTTAATGTATGGTTTTTATTTTTAATGTATAGCTTTTTTATACTATTTTTTATCATAGTTGGGAATATACTTCATTTTATTGTCTCACTATTTACAAAACATAAAGTATTTATTGATGATAAAAGTATAACTATTAAAGGAGATAAAATACTGACACAGAAAATTGAATTTAAAGATGTAATTTTAATCATGTTTGATCACGGAATGATAACTAGATATGGAAGAGGAACTCCGTGCTCTCTTAATATTTACACTACGGATTATAAAAATAGCATGTGTATTGAAAATCCGTCTTTTTTCATGACTTTACATATTATTGTAAAATGCAAGAGAGTAAAATTTAAGTTTAATAATTATAAAGAGTATATTATTTATTGCGCTATTTTTACTATTATTACGCTTATATTATGCATATTTTCTTAAAAGTTTTTAATCTGAAAAACATTTGATTTTATAGACTGATAATTTAACAAATGATATAATATTGGCAGATTTTGGCGAGGATACCGTATATGAGAACTACTGCTGTTGCTAAAAAAATGATTAAGGATATTGACTATATTTTATTTTGGACAATTATTGTAGTTCAAATATTATTCTTTATATTTTATGGTTATTCAATATACGCTAATATAAATAGAATTATATTTTTAATCATTTATTCATTATTGGCGTTAATCGGAATAATTAATTTTGTCACTTATCTTGTGACTTATCATAAATCCAATAAGAAAGTTAATCGCTTTAAAAGATTTTTAAGAGTTTTTAAATATGTTAGTAATGGCACGATGCTTGTCATCAATATTGTTGAATTAATAAAGTATGGTCTCAATGATTTCTCTAAAATTTTATTGGTTTTATCAGGAGTATTTTTAGTTGCTCAAATCATTATAGAACTCATAAGAATATTTGTGGAAAAATATATTAATTTATTTACTATAGCATTTGAAATGGATTTTAAATTCATTGAAAAAATTAGTAAAGTGAAAGATGTAAAAGCTAACTTTTTTGGACTTGTTGATGCACCATTAAAAGCGTGGTCAAATAAATTAGAAGGCAAAAAACAAGAAAATAATCTTTCTGAAATGGAAGAATATGTTAATCAATTAGCAGAAGAAGATAAAACAAAAAAGAAAGAACAAGCAAGACAACTTCGTAAGGAAAATGCTGAAAAGAAAAAGCAAGAGATAAAGAATCATGTTAGCATAATTAAAAAGCATTTATTTAAGAAAAAAGAAAAAGTTGGCACTTCTAATAAATAACTGTAGATAGTGTGATAATTTGCATAAATAAAACCAGGAGGAAAGTTATGAAATTTAAATTTTGTCCAAAGTGTGGATTTAAATTAAATGAAGGGTATAAGTTTTGTCCGGAATGCGGTTTGGATTTGGTTAAAGAAGAAGAAAAAATTGCTAAAGAATTAGATGAAAAAAATCAAAATCAATTAAAAGAAGATAGATATGCTGAATTTAGAAAATCGGTCTTAGAGGTTGCAGAAGCATTTTTTGCAATGTCTGAAGATGAAAGAAAAGCAATGGTTGAATATGTGCAAGAAAAATGTGATGAAGCAGAAGAGGAAGCTGAAGCATTAAAAAATAAAAAATATCGAAGTTAAAAGTGATTTTTGATTGAATAAATGGTGTACATATTTTTGTACACTTTTTGGTCATATGTTAAAATAAAAAAAGGAGGTATTTTATGTTTTTTAAATCAAAATGGTTTCGCCTGATTTTGACTTTATTAATTTCAGGTGTATCTGTACTTATTGGGTTAGTATTTTTAAAAAATGGTATTGCATACGATTACAAAATAGGTGAACTTTATTCATCGCAAATAGTATTTATATTGTTTGCAATTGATTGTTTTATGGTTTTTTTATCTTGTGATTTTCTTTATTTCTTTGAAAGTCTTAGAGGATCAAAATTACATATTTGGGTAACGCTTCTAAATGCTTTTGTGGTTTTAGGACTCACAATTTTAGAAATAATATCAAGTATTACTATAAATAACATGGAGACAATTACCATCATTGAAATGTTTGTATTTATGCCTTTTGCAATTACTCATGTGCTGATGTGCATAATGAAAACAATCGGTATGAAACGCGGTGAAGGATTTTTCCTAGTTATATCGCAAATTGTGGGTATTGTATTAGGATTTGGTTTAAGTTATGTTTTGGTAACATTCTGCTCGAAGTGGATTACGCTTATTTATGCTGGATGTCTTTTGCTTTGGGCATGGTATTTTTTCGCTGGAGAACTTGGTCTAAGCCGTGAATCATTAGAAGTTGGAAGTAGCGTTTCTAAAAACGCCGACAAAGGAGTGGCGTCTTCTATGCGTAAAGTGGCAAGAAGATATAATGACCATAAATTACTTAACTCAGCGGGTGTGTATCTTTATATGCGACCACGTGTTGATGTGACAGAAGATGAAGTAAATTTCTATATTGACTATTATTTTACAGGCGTTGAGAAAATGCAAAGTCAATCCGATGTTTATCATGCTCAAGATATGATGAAATATGAAATTGATAAAAACGCCAAAAAGATTATGAGTGCCGCGCGCGACGAATTTTCAAGAATTCAGACGTCTCGTGCATACGATATTCATGTCTATATGGGAAATCAAACTAAATAGAACTAGTAAAAAAGCGAACAATGCAAAGTTCGCTTTTTCATTTGGATTAGATATATATTTTACTTTTTGTTTTTTTCAGCAATTATATCTAGTTCATACAAATAATCAATGCTCCAACTATAGCTTTTGCAAAATTCTCCGTGATATGATCCTTCACCTGTATTTAAAAAGTTCCAATAATCACATTGAATATTTGTTTTATCCAAAGTAAGCATAGCACGTTTAAAACAAACGCAGTTAACACCGATATCTGCTAATGTCTTACGAAGTCTAAATATGGCGTTACGATATAATATTTTTGCTTTTTCGATATCATAATCTTCCCAAAGCAAATTAATAGCATCTGTCATGGTTAAACTTTTGCCATTATATGTTAAAAGAAGAGCAAACAATTCTTTGGATTTTGCCGATGAAAACATAACAAGCTTTCCATCAATAAAGCAATCAAATCCATCAAACATTTTTACATGTAGAGTAGGTGTCCTTTTTCTAATTATATTTAAAAATTCAGAAAGCTTATTAGTATTATATGGCTTATACAAGAAACCAAGTGTATTTGCTTTTACTTTATCATTTAACTCATTTATAGTAATTGGCATTCCAGTGATAAAGACAATTGGTATATCAGGATATAAATCAATAAGTTTTTCTGCTAAAACCAATCCATTTATTTCAGGCATTCTAATGTCTGTAAAGAGTGCATCGATTGTGTGTTTTGAAGCATATTCTAATACAGATTTTCCATCCTTGAAAAATTTATAATCAATATCATAATCTATAACATCGCTTAAAAAAGATTGTAATGCTAACATCTCATCATCAACTACAGCTATTTTCATTTTTTTGCTTCCTTTTCTTTGTTCAAATCTATTTTAATTGTTACACGTGTTCCAGATCCTATAGTGCTTTTGATTTCTGGCAGGATACCAAGTGCCAAAGAAAAGCGACCGCACGCGTTTTTAATACCATGAGAATTGTTTGATATTTTAGAAACATCAAATCCTTTTCCGTTATCAACAATTTCTACTATTGCAAAATTATCCTTTTTATAAGATGAAATAATTATACTTCCATTTTCGACTTTATCAACATCGCTATACTTTAAGGCGTTTTCAACGAAAGGTTGAATAGAAAATGGCGGGACATAAAAATCTGTATAATCAATATTAAATATTACTTCAGTTTTACTTTGGCGTTTTAAGTTTTTAAATTCAGCATAATTAAAAATGTTATCTAATTCTGTTTCAAAAGGTATTAAATCAGAGTCAAATGAATTAATACTACCACGTAATAAATCTGATAAAAGATTCATTGCTTTATCACCGCTAGCAACGTTTTCGTGATATAGTGCTCTTACTGTTTCAAGAGAATTAAAAATAAAGTGAGGTTTAATTTGTTGTGATAATGCTTTTGTCTCAAATGATTCAGCTTGCAACTTGTACTCATTAGATTTCGCAGCTTTGCTATCAGTACGTATAGAAAATACGAGATAAACAATTATAAACATTATGAATGATAATGCTACGTATATAAGTGAAAGACCTAATACAGGAGGTAAAATATCGCCAAAGGACATGACGTTAACATTTTGTGTGCCAACGCTGAAATAAAATATAGCCGCAGTGAGATAAGAAGTTAAGCCGATATTTCTTTTTGTCTCTGCTTTGTGAAGTAGAAGGCAAAAAATTATTGATACAATGGCGAGCAATATAAAATGAATTATATAACTATATCCACTATTTATCATCAATGAATAAGCGATAAATAATGCTATAACTATTGTCAAAATCGTAATAAGTGTTTTCCTTTTTACAGCAATGGAGTACAAATATTTTATATAAAAGCAACAACAACCAGCTGTTAATAAAAAGAATAGTTCACTTGTAATTCCAAAAATTGAATTTGGAATTTGATTATTAAAATTAGATAAAAATAGCTGCATATCTGTTGAGCATATATATAAACCAAGTAAACAAGCAGCTAGCAGAGCGGTATGAAATGTTGAATCATCAATCAAGAATGCTGAAACAACTTCAACAATTAATATGATAAATAATAATCCTATAGCAACAATATAGGCACTACCAATAGCAAGATTAGGGGTTGAAACTACTCCAAGCGACGATAAAATAAATTGCACAGCAATTCCTGGAAACCCTGCCAATATTAAACCTAATAATACGAATGTAATTGCTCTCTTTTTCATAAAAATATTATATCATGTTTTGCTTTTTTTTCAAATTTTAAGGAAAGTGTTATTTTAAACTTTGATAAAGCAAATTTTTTGTTGTAATAAATTTGTATCTCTCACTTTTAATAAAGTTGTAGCGATTTTTTATATTAACATTATAATTAAAATAATAATTTATTAATTAATTTGAAACTATTTGACGTTTTTAATTGTCATATATGTGAAGAGCGATAAAAGTTAAGAAAGAGGATCCTTATTATGACTGACGAAAAAAAACTCTTCAGGGCAATTCATTCTAAAAGTAAAGAAGAGCCAGAAGCTACATTCCAGTACATCTATATTAAGTATAAACCCTTAATAACTTTTGTTATAGCTCAATATATTAAAAACATATCAGATATAGAAGATATTACACAAGAAACATTTATTAGTTTTTTTAATAACGTAGAAAATGTTCACACATCCATAAAGTCGTATTTAACGATGAGTTGCAAGAATATGGCCTTAAATTTTTTAAAGAAAAATAAAAATATTACATATGTAGATATGGAGGAATTTTCGCTTTTATGCGAGAATGCCACATTTGATAATCTTGCAAACGATAGATTTATCGATTTAATAAATGATATGAAAAGAATTATATCAGAAGAAGATATAAATATAATTTTACTCCATTTAATTGCGGATTTAAAATTTGAACAAATAGCGTTAAAACTAGGACAAAATGTCAAAACAATTAAAACAAGATATTATCGTGCGTTAAAAAAATATAAAAAAATAAAAGGAGCTGAATGATATGAAAAAAATTGAAAATGATTTTTTGCAAGATTTTGATAATTCTCTTGAAAATCAAGGTAATTTTGATAATATCAAGGGCAAAATCAATTTTGAAAGATTTGATGAGAGAAAAAAAAGAAATACATTCAGTTTTTCTTATAAACAATTAGGTTTTGTAGGAGCATTTGTATTTTTATTTGCGATTACACTTCCAATTGCTATTTCCATTACTAATTCAAAAGATATTAGCGGTTCACAAACAGAATATATTCCTAACGCTGGTCAATCTAGTCATTCTAATCGATCTGATGATGATGGACAAGGTAATAAGCCAGATGAAAATACTCCACAAACTCCGCCGACAGGGGCGGGAGATAATGACAATGACAATGATAATGCAAATGATGCAAAAATTAGAACTGTGATTAATGCATCTGAGCCTACCTTGCCACATTTTCTAGCTGCGGAAGTTGATAAGAATGTTTCAATTGAAAATGAATATCTTGATATAAATGTTTTTATTGGTCATGACTTTTTTAAAAATGAAGTTACGTTTTCAGAATTCGTATTAACAAAACAAGAGTTAGAAAATTATGAGTTTGTTTTAGTTTTTAATTATAACAATGATTTTTTTGATATAGTTGAAAATAATATTGATTATTTAAATTCTGATTACAATATCACACATACAATTAATAATGGGATAGAAGTAGTCAATTTTCATAAGGTACATAATCTTGCTCTTTCTAAAGAAAAAATGATTGATAAAAACTATGGATTTGTCAATGTTGAATTATATTTGACACCACTTAATTCTGATGAAAAATACATTGTTTCTGCTGCAACTATATACTATTCTATTACAAAAAATGATATTATTTTTGGATTAAAAGAAAATCCCGTTTTGCATGAAGGTGAATCTGGATCTGTCTCTAGTGGTTGGAATTTTGGAAATTAAAAAATACTTAAAAAACAGATTTATACGACAAATTATCCTAGCGATTTTGCTCGATTATCGGCTTTTTCCCAATTTTTTGGTTTTTTTTGGATTGCTTTTAAAGTTTGACAATGTGCGCTTAATATTATATAATACACTAAGCCTAGTGGCTTAGTAATTTGCTTGCTGAGTTGCATGTAAAAATCACGATATTGTAGGAGTGTGGTAATTCTATGTCAAAGAGATCAAAGATTACAATTGCTTATTTGATATTTTTAATGGTTGCCTTAGTTATTCCAACTATTACTTTTACATTTTGTAGATATGAATCAAATGCAGAATTCAGCATGATTTTTAGAAATGATGCTTATGAATTATTTTATGAAATTCGCGATGGTAATAATTATCTTGATAGTAGTGGTGCTTTAAATGCAGACGAAATGTTTAATGACAATAGTAGTATTCAAGTAACGAGTGATAAGACAATCAAGGATTATAGAACAGCATATGGTACTGAATATATTGGTTGGAACAATAAGAGCTTCACTCTTAGTAGTGTGTTTGGTGCAAATAGAAAAACAATTGTCTATACTGAAGCTTTTGAATTCACAGTAACCATAGATTCTGGATATATTGCTGAAATATATTATTTAAAATCAAATAGACTTGAAAAAACTGATGATGGGGAAATTATATATGAAACAAACGCAGATGGAGAATATATATATGAGCCGTATCATGCAACTGGTTCAGATTTTGATCTAGTTGATAGAGAAGGTGTACCTTATGTCCCTGCAAACGGAGGATATCCACTTGGAACTGAACCAACATATGATAAAACTAATGATACCGGTGGTGGAAATTATGATATAGAGGTTGTAGATGGTCCTAGTGCATGTAATTTGACTTACACCGGATATATGAGAGACGTTTCTGAGGTTTGGAAAATTGTTGTAGTGTTAATAAAAAAACCTAAAAATCCTGAACCAATATTTGATGCTAGATTATGGACAAACACCGTATATTCTAATGGTAGATGTTCTTGGGGAGAAGATTCCGATCCAAGCTATGGAAATTATCCAAATGTTAATTCTGAAGCAAAACAAAGTAATTGGCAATGGGGAGCACTCAAAACGGACACGCAATCAATGACAAAAAATGAAGATCCTAATTCAAGATATTATGGAACATATTCATATGATTTAGTTTTCCAAACTAATTCGGGCGACGATTTTATTTTAGATGCTTTGGAGATAAATGGTGTTCCACTAAATCTTCCATTCGTTCCAATGAAAGATATATATAAGCCTGAGCATTTGGAAAAAGTTAAAAAGACTACGTATGGAGGCGATTTTGCCCCGACAGAAGAGGAAGGCTATGACAAATGTTCGTTAGTTACCTATATTTCTGATGGTATAACCTCTAGAGGAATGAGAGTAACAGTTACATATCTTAGAGCTTTTACATGGAGTAATGAAAGGACTCAACGCGTGTATAGGGTTTTAATTGAAGGTGCGCGCACAAACGTTATAGTTACTGGCGGAAACGTTCATACGTATCAGGGAGCACCAGAAATGATTGTATATAATCTTGCTGGTATTGCAGATGATGCAGTTATAATATTAGCTAATGGTAATGAATATAAAGAGATAAATTCATCTGTTATTGTATTAAATAACAATTTCGCCGCAATTGAAAAAGTTAAATTTAAGTTGAAAGATTACTATGAAAATCCATATGCCAAGCTTACTAGAAAAAATGGTACAACACCAATTGGAGATAAAATAGAATTGGATTTTGAACTAGACGATGATGGATACTATGTAATTGATCTTCATAATGAAATGAATGCATTAAAGAGTCTCGGTGGTGGTCTTATAGGATTATTAAGTGTTCGAGCAATACCAATAAGGTATGCGATTCAATATGATCTTGATACACCAGAAGTATCAATTAATGACGTTTATTTTTTACGTCAAGCTGAATGGTTTAAAAACTCATATGATAATAACAATGGAAAGTATTATACTGTTGAAAATACTGATACAATGAGATTCCATGATTTTATACCATATGACACAACAAACAATTATTTATTCAGTTATTGGAAAGCTGAAAAGGGCGAAGTTGACTCTGACGATTATGAAGAATTTGAAATACGTCGTTCTGAATCGTTTAGATTCGATAGACTTTTACATTTTGCTAAAAGATTTGATATAAATAATGTAGAAGATCAAAGATATGATGAAAATGACCCAAGTGTTCCTCTATATGAAGATGGCATTTATATAATTACTGTAACTGCCGTATGGGAACGGCAATTTTCTGAGGGGCATGATCACGATAATTTAGAAGATGCTTATGCAGAGCACTACGAAGAATGGTCTTCTATGTCTTTTGAGGAATGGTATATAGAATGTTGGGATAAATGGTATTCGAAATACTGGGAAGAATAATATTAATAAACTATAAAATTTAAAAAAGGAGTGTGATAGTAAATGGTTATAAATAGTAAAACAATAAAAACTGTATTGACCTTTTTAGTTGTCGGACTTCTTACAGGCTTTGTAGGCTTTACATATGCAAAATACTTTAGTTCTATTTCTACATCCCAAAATGGAGCTGACTCAGCAAAATGGGGAACTATAGAGGTAAGAGAGCATATACTTATAGAAGAAACTGGAGAAGGCGATGATGTTATTTACACCTTTAGTGAAGACACATATCCAATAGAAAATAATAGTGAAACATTGCATTCGAATTTACGTACTGGTAAGAATATACCTTTTTATCCATGTGTTTATTTAAAAGGAACTTTTGAAGTAACGTTTTGGTTATATTTAAAGATAGTTGAAACAAATTATAATGATTATGACCCAATTGACTTTCATATTGATAAAGACAAGTGGGTTGCAGGTAAACCTAATAGGGTGCCAAAAAGTGGTGCTGCACCAGAGATCATAACAACTATATATAGATATAAAAATAAACTTCCTGATGAGGCAGATGACCATAATCACCCTAATATTCCAGATGCAGGAACAAATATAGAAAAAGAAATTGAAATCAATATTCTTGAACATAATGCATTGCATGTTACTAAAGAATTTGATATTGAACATTATGAGGGATATGATTTAAAGTTCTCTGTGTGGATTCAACAAATCAACGATCCAAATAATAAAGATAAACCTTCCTTGTAAACAAATTAAAATAATAAATAATTAAAAGTAGGCTAAATGTAAACATTTACCTGCTTTTTTTACTTGGAATTACAAAATAAAAGCTTGCGTTTGTAGGTGTTATGGCTTTTTGAAAAATAAAAGTATTTTTTCATACATTCTATAAAATTATAAAAAAATCAATATATAAGTGCGTTTTAAAATGGGAGTAGGGTAGTTATAATAAAAAAATCAAATTTTCTAATTGGTTATCAATTGCAATATTATTTCCAATTATGAGTTTTAATCATAATAATTATTTATCAAATACATAATATACAATTTCCTTTACAAATGACATATATAGTCTATTTTATGAAATATAATTTGACGACTATACGGATAAAAAAATTCGAGTGGCGAGTGAGGATAATTAAAAAAATTACTCTAGTTATTGAAATAATTTTAATGGTTATACTTTAGATAGTGTATTTGGGGCAGATAGAACGATCAAAATTATAACTATAGGTTCAATTTCGTAGTAAATATTAAATTTGTTATGCCGCAGACATATATTATTGCCAAAAAACTGGCGAACTGAATAACATAGAAATACTAGAGGGATTGTTTTCCAACAACATCTAAAAAAATAATATGTATTTTGTCATAGCAAAATAAGATGATATAAATTGATTATTTATTTTTGCTTTATTCGAATATGATTAAAGAAAAGTTCTGTGCAGTACGTAGTAAAAGTATAATAAGTAAGATTTTGCATGAAATAATTCAATAAAAAGCAATAAGAAAAAACACAAGTATATTTTTAATACTAAATACATATAAAAAATTGTGATGTTCTTGATATCAAATTTATAGTGAATCTGAAGAGGTGAGTGTTAAAAATAATTCTCGATAAAAGTATTTCTATTTTCGCGGTATATTATTTAAAATATATCTGCAAATAATGAACATAATTT
Source organism: Erysipelotrichales bacterium (assembly GCA_022508535.1). Taxonomy (GTDB): domain Bacteria; phylum Bacillota_I; class Bacilli_A; order RFN20; family CAG-826; genus RUG131. The sequence goes on along the minus strand of JAFLUZ010000002.1, from coordinate 50,215 downwards.
ATTATATGTGTACAAAAATCCAAAAAATGGCAATTTACTTATCACTATATATAATTGTTTCGTGCAATAAAGTATCGAAAAAAAAGAGTAAACAACCAAAAAACTTAGAAATAATAGGATTTTTTAGGTTTTTGAGGGAATATAACTTTCAAGATTTTATGTTATTAATTTTGACCCCCATATGATAAAATGTGTTCTTAATGTAATATCTACTATTATGGATAATAGTAAAAAATATTGACATTAATTTACATAGATGTTATATTAATATAGCAAATTTATATATTATGATTTGTGTCTATAAAAAGTTTACTTTTTAGAACTTATAGGAGGATAAAAGTTATGAAAAAAGAAACAAAAAGAAAAGCCTTAGTAGTCGCTGGTGCTATTGCATTAATCGCAGCTGTTGGCACAACAGCAGGTTCAACATTTGCAAAGTATACTGATAGCGCAAAAGCAACAGGTAACGCAACAGTTGCAAAATGGGGATTCACACTATCTGTTAATGCAGATAAATTGTTTGGATCAATGTATGATGTAAGCACTGAAGTTGTATCTACCAACGATAAAAATACAGTTGTTGTTGGAAAAGATGGTGCTATTGTTGTCGCTCCAGGAACAAGTGGTTCTATGAATTTTTCTATTAAAGGTAGAGCAGAAGTTGATGCTTTAGTCAAAGTTGAAATTGGCGATGAAGATTTTAAAGATGTTTATTTAAAAGGAAATGAAGGCACAGAGGTTGAAGATGTAGAATATTATCCAATTGAATGGAAATTATCTAAAACATCTGGTGGAGCTGCAGAAAAAGTTAATAACGATAAGGTAGCAGAAACTATTGATACCTGGGCATCAGAAACTAGATATGAAGCTGGTACTTCAGCAGACGTTGATATTTCATATGAACTTGAATGGCGTTGGGTCTTTGAACATGGTTCAACACCAGAAGACAAAGCTAAATATAATGGATATGATACAATTTTAGGTAAATGGGCTAATGGAACAAAAGATACAACAAACTATGATGCAAATGTTACAATTGCACTCCCAACAATTAGTTTATCTGTTGAACAAATAAATACAGCTACAAAATAACTAATTAAAACAAATTTATTTAAACTAGCACAGATGCTCTGTTTGTTATAAGCACAGGCAGAGCTTCTTGTTTTTGGAGGTAAGATTATGCCTGATTTTAAGGTTGGTAAAAAAGATTTGCTAGTTACAGATAGCGAAAATCAAGCAGTCTATGCCATTAGAAAAAACAAAGAAATACGTGACCTTTATGGTAATGTGATAGCAGAGTTTTCATCTAAAGAAAAAAGAACAGTTGGAGATAAAAAAGCAAAAGTTGCTGTTTATAATTCTGAAAAGGGAACATTTGCATGTACTAAAGACAAATTATTCTTAAATGATGAATTAGTTGGCAATGTTACAAAACAGCATATAGGTGGAAGAACTGGTAGTTCTAACTTATCTATTGTGATGTTATCTTTGGCTGCGTTAGTAGGTACATTTGTTTTTATTTCATTAATAAACACACCTATTTCTGGTGATCCAATTCCAGTCTTCGATGTTGTAGATAATAACGGCAACTGGGAAGAGCAAGGAACAATAGCAGTATTTGATGATGCTAAGATATACCCAGGAAAAAGTGGTAAATATGAATTTGTTATGACAAATGAATCTATTGGAAAACTTCTATATGGACTTTCATTATCAAAAGAAATATATTATGGAAATCTTGAATATAATTACTTTATGCAATATCGTTTAAAAATGAACAATAAATACATTAGTAATTATGAAGAAAAGAATCCTGAAGAATGGTTACGAGCAGATGAATTAATCTATGAAAATATAGTATTTCTTCCAGCTACACAACAGTTGATGACACTTGAATGGCAATGGCCGTTTGAATCTGGCAACGATGAAAGTGATACACAATTTGGCATTGAAGCTAGCAAGTATTCCATCGTTTTGAGTGTAAAAGCGGAGGTTTACAAAGACTAATGGCACAAGAGCAAACAAAGAAAAAAAGCAAACTTAAGATAGTTCTTTATAGTATATTTGGATTTATTCTATCATTCATCTTAGTGATGGAAGTTAGTATAGCTTCTCAAAAATATATTATGAAATCCAAAGCGCCGATGTTTTTAGGATATGGATCGGCAATTGTCGCTACAGAGAGTATGGCTGGAACAATAAATCCAGGTGATATGGTAATTTTCAAAAAAGTAGATGAATATCACTTAGGCGATATAATAACATATGATGATCCATACATTGCTGAATATTCCGTTACTCATAGAATTGTAAAATATGGTTCTAAAGAAGGAACATTTATTACAAAAGGTGATGCACAAGTTACTGAAGATAAGGAAATTAGTGAAGATCAAATCTTTGGTAAAGTAGTCTTAGTAATTCCTGGAGTCGGTTGGTTCACTAATGATCCAAAAGTTGGCGAAAATGGATGGGTGTATTTCGTTGCTGTTATTGTAATTGTTGCTGGTATGGTTTATTTAATAAAGAATAAACCAGAAGAAAAAAAGTTGGAAGAAAAAAATGATAAGGAGGAACAATAAGTATGATACCTTGGAATGAAGAAACAAAATTAATTCTTCTTATAATTGTGGCAGCTATTTTATTAATTGCTGTATTCGCATTTATTATTGAATTATTTAGAGGAAGAAATTCTGGAAATGTAAATATATATTTAGGAAAAGTTTCAGAAAAAGAAGAACAAAAACCAGTGCAAAAAGTGCAAGAACGTGTACTTTTGGGTTTATCAGTTAATACTGACAATGTAAAAAAAGAATACACAGCTGGTGAAGAATTCTGTGCTGAAGGTTTAGTTGTTACAGCTCACTACAATCTTGAACCATTAACTGAAGAAGTAACTGATTATGCGATTGAACCAGTTGATATGGCACAAGTTGGTATGCCAGTTGTTGTCGTAAAACATGCTGAAAAGAGCGTTGGATTCCAAATAACAATTAATCCTATTGTTGTTGAAGAACAACCAGAGGTAATTCACATTAAACAAGAACCTGTTGTTATTACAGAAGAATCTTATGAAGGTGGAAAATTACGTTACAATAGAAGTTTTACAGCACGTTATATTCAATCTGATGATGAAGTAAAACATTGGTATACTGAATTAAAGAACAATTTACTTTCTTATAAAAAAGTTAAAGCACGTATGAGCTGGAAACGTGAATCATTTAATTATGGTCGTGAACAATTTGCAAAATTAAGTTATCGTGGTAATACACTTTGCTTATTCTTGCCACTAAACGCTGCAGATTTTGCTGATACAAAATACAAAGTAGAAGATGTATCTGATAACAACAATTATGCAGAAACACCTTGTATGTATCGTATAAAGAATGCTCGTCGTGTAAAATATGCAATTGAATTAATTGCACTTGCTTCAGAGAAGTATGATATACCTCTAACTATACGTGAAGCTGAAGATTTCTATGTTCCTTATGAAGGATTAGTAGAATTAATTAACAAAGGATTAATTAAACGTAATATTAAATCCAAAGAAGATGAAGCGTTCTTTAATAACAATGTTGAAAAAACAGAAGAACAACCATCTGAGGTTGAGGTTGCTCCAGGAATTATTGTTAAATCAGAAAATAAAAATGATAAGAAAGATAATTCCAAAAAATTAGTAACTACTAAATAAAAATATTATGATTAGAGAGTGTCGATTTCGACACTCTTTTTTATAAATGCTTATATGTGGATGATGATATTTATTCTATAATAACATACTAAAAATATGTTATAATTTTTTAGTAATACATTATGTAATGTTAGGGAAAAAGAGTTATGATCAAACAAGGATTAAAAAATTTTACAAATAGCTTGAAATATATATTTACGCCACTTGGTGCAATGTTTTTGGGTATAATGGTTGGTTTGTCCATTCTTATTCCTGGAATTGCAGTAGCGTTATCAACATTATCAAATGGGATAAAAACACTTTCAAGCAATTTTAATTTAGATATTGGTGTTTTATTAAATGATATTTGGTCTTCAATTCGCTCTTTAGATTGGAGTGATCCAATCGGTTCGATTAAAACAATTTTCTCTTCAGCATGGATTAATAATAATTTAATGCAAGTATTAAATTCAATGCTTGGAACTGATTTTGAAACTTTTAAAAGTCAAATAGGAACGCTTGTTGGTAATTTCACATTAACAGTAATTATCAATGCTGTTCTGTTTGCAATTCTATTAATAGTGGGATTTATTGTAGGATTTTGCTTTACTGAGTTTCAAATGCGAAAAGATATTAAAAAGAAATCTTTTGGAAAGATGTTACTTGAAACATTTATAAATGGTTTATTTTCAATTTTACTCATAGTTGTAGCAATATTTTTACTTGTTTTATGGAGATGGAGCATTATCATATCATTATTATTAATGTTATTAATAATAAGTACTTTTGCATTATTAGAAGATTATATAATGCGAGGTAATGAAAAGAAACCATTAAAAAGTGTATTTAATTTTGATAGTGTTAAATATTACGTTTTAACTAATGCAATAATTTACTTAATTACAATAGCAATAACCATTATTGGAGCACTCATTAATTTCATGATGGGAATGTTCATTGGACTAGCGCTTTTCCAAATCGCGCATATTACAATAAGTATAAATGCCCAAGTATATGTGGACACTATTGGAGATGAAACAAATGAGTAAATTTTCAAAAATAATAGGTAAACAATTTAGTAATCCTCATGGCTTATTTGGAAAGATTTGTTGTATAATTATGAATGTCATGAATAAGAGGATGTATAGAACTGTTATCTCACATATTAATGCAAATGAAAATTCTACTATACTTGATATAGGATATGGAAACGGATATTTAATTAATAAATTATATAAGCGATATAAATCTACTATTAAAGGTATAGAAATATCAAAAGATATGGAACAAATTGCAACAAGAAAAAATAAAAGTGGTATCAAAAATGGGAAAGTAGAATTACTTGAAGCTGACTGCTGTAATCTACAATTTGAGCAAGAATCATTTGATATTGTCACATCAATAAATACAATTTATTTTTGGAATGATGAAAGAAAAGGTCTTAATGAAATATTTAAAGTATTAAAACCAGATGGTTGCTTTTATAATACTGTTTATGAAAAAGAATGGTTGCAAAGTCTTAAATTTACAAGAGAAGGTTTTAAATTTTTTACACAAGATGATTATATTAAACTTGGAGAAGAAATTGGTTTTTCAAAAATTGAAATTATCCCAATAAAGAAAAATAAAAGTTTTATTATAAAGTATATTAAATAAAGTATATTGATGTTATTTAAAATGAAGGAAGTGATAAAATGTTTTGGTTGGTTTTAGCGTTATTGGGTGCTTTTTTTACATCTATGACCACCATACTTGCAAAAATAGGAATTGAAAAGGTTAATTCAAATTTTGCGACATTTTATCGAACAGGAATAGTAATCATATGTTCTTTAATTTTGTGTGTTATTTCATCAAGTATTATGAAAATTGGAGAATTAAAATTAAATAACTGGATTTTTATTGGATTATCAGGTATTGCAACTGGATGTTCTTGGCTATGTTACTACAAAGCACTTCAATTAGGTAATATCAATAAAGTTGCCCCAATTGATAAATCAAGTTTTATTTTAACAAGCATACTTTTTCTAATTTTCTTTTTTCAAAGCACAACAAAAAATGGTGATATTTTAACTATTGTTATGTTAATTGTATCAATGATTCTGATGTTATTTGGAACTTTATTAATGATTGGAAAAAATGATGACAATCAAATAAAATCAAGTAAGTGGTTAGTATATGCAATATTATCAGCAGTGTTTGCTTCACTAGTTAGTTTCTTTATTAAACTTGGTTTAGCAGGTATTTCAAGTGATTTAGGAACTTTGCTAAGAACTATTGTTGTGTTTGTGTTTGCAGGAACAATTGTTTTGGTTAGGAAAGACTATAAAGGGACAAAGCAAATTACAAAGAAATCATGGCTATTTTTGACATTATCTGGAATTGCGACAGGTGGAGCATGGTTATGTGAATATGCCGCATTAAACATTGAGAATGTAAATCCTATTGCAGTCAATTCAATAGGCAAATTATCAATTTTATTAACGATGTTATTTTCTTTTGTTATCTTAAAAGAAAAGTTTAATAAAAGATCAATATACGGATTAATTTTATTAGTTATTGGAATTATACTAATCATTGCTTTTAGCTTATAATTTATTAATTGCCATTTATTAATACAAGATATAATAAATTTATTAACTTAATGCGGATATTTAAGCATGCATTTAATTATTCATAACAAACTAAAGAACATCTGAATATTATCTCACACAATTGACTTTTGTAACACATGTATATTATATTATATACTAAGAGGTTAAAGTTTTATGGATAAGAAAATCGATCGAAGAATTATTAAAACAAAAAAGGCTATTCGTAAGGCCTTTGCAGAAATGCTAAGAGTTAAATCATTTGACTTTATTACTGTCAAAGATATTGCGGATAATGCGGATATTAGTCGCAAAACTTTTTATACTTATTATCAAGGTGTATGGGCAATAAAAAATGAAATAGAAGAAGAAATAATTAATTTGATTGATAAAGATTTGAGTAATGCTGATGCAGGTAATGCACTTAATAATCCTCAATTATTGTTCATAAGACTAAATTCAATATTCAGCAATTATACAGATTTTTTTGATGCCATTATTGCTAATTCCGACAATATGTATTTAGTTAGAGGGATGGCAAAAGTAATTATTGATAGATTTAAAGACTCAATAAAAGCAAGGGCAAAGGAATTAGAAATTGATGAAAGTAAATTGAATCTAATTATTAAATATACAATAACAGGTATATTCTTTATTTATAAAGATTGGTATAAAAATGGAAGAGTTGAACCAATTGAAGATGTTTGTAAAGATTTAGGCACACTAATTTTTGATGGATTGAACGGATTTGCGAAAGTTCATATTGGATAAAAATAATGAATATTAATGACAAAGAATTTTTATATCAGCATATTGCAAAAACATATGGTGATGAATATATCAATAAAATAATAGATGGGCTTAAGAAAACTCGAGTCACAACTTTTCGTGTGAATACTTTAAAAGGAGAAAAAGAGGAAGTAGAAAATACATTAAAAGAAGCAAATGTTTCTTTTAAGAACGTTAGTAATATAATGGATGCTTATATTGTTGATAGTGAGAGTGCAATTGAAAATTTAGATATTTATAAAGACGGCAAAATTTACGTTCAAAGTTTATCCTCAATGTTACCGCCTTTAATCCTAAATCCTTCTGAAAATGATCATATTCTAGATATGGCAGCTGCTCCAGGAAGTAAAACAAGTCAAATCGCAGCTTTAACGAATAATGCGTGTATTACTGCTGTAGAAATGAACCCAATGCGTGCAGAAAGACTTAAATATAATTTAAATAAATTAGGTGTTACTCGTGCAACAGTTTTAGTTAAAGATGCACGCCTTTTAGATGAATTCTTTCGTTTTGATAAAATATTATTAGATGCACCTTGTAGTGGGTCTGGCACGATAAATTTAAACGAAGAAACTAAACAAAAAATGAATATAGATATTATAAAAAAATGCCAACAAAGACAAATTGCTTTATTAAAAAAAGGAATATCTTTGCTTCCTAAAAATGGTGAATTAGTATATTCGACGTGTTCAATATTTAAAGAAGAAAATGAAGAAGTAATAAAGCAAGTTCTAAATGGTAGTATTGAATTAGTGTCTCTTACCCTACCTAACATTGAAAACATGGAACTACTACCATCAATGAATGGCACAATTACAGTGATGCCGAATGAATTTTTTGAAGGATTCTTTATTGCTAAATTAAGAAAGTTGAAATAAACAATTTAATTTGCTATACTACACACGTAAAACTCTTTGAGGGAGTAGTTGACCTATTAGGTGATAAATCAACAGCATGATTTAAATATTAAATCTGGTTTATCTTAATTAACGAGACTCAGCGTAGATATTTTCTATGCGGAGTCTATTTTTTATGGGAGGCAAATTATGTTTTTAGAAGGATTAGGAAATTGGACGTTTGGAGGAACAATAGGAGCAGTAATATTGCTTCTAATTGGTCTAGTATTAATTATTAAAAGTGGAGATATATTCGTTGATGCTTCGGCTTGGATGGCCGATGAATTTCACATTCCAAAATTTTTAATTGGTGTCACAATTGTTAGTATTGCAACAACGCTACCAGAATTACTAGTATCAATATTTGCAGTTATTGAAGGATCGTATGATATAGGAATTGCAAACGCAGTAGGAAGCGTTACTGCAAACACTGGTTTAATTCTTGCGATATCTGCGATTTTTGTTGGTAGTACAATTAATCGTAAGGATTTTGGAGTTAAAGGTATTATCATTATCTTAACTGTTATTATTCTCTTAGCATTCTGCCTTGCAGGGTCATTTGGTATTTTACCATCAATATTGCTATTGATTTTATTTATTATTCATATGACTTATACAATTATCTCGGCGAAAAAAAGCGATAAAGATGTCTCAACAGTTATGGAAATTGCTGAAGAAGTAGCAGAGGCAAAAAAATCAACAAAAAAAGATATCTTTATTAATATTTTAAAATTTGTATTTGGCGCAATTGGTATTGCAGTTGGTGCAAAATTGCTTGCTGATAACGCGACAGAAGTGGCTACGGCAATGCATATTTCTGAAGGAATTATTGGTATTACAATCGTCGCAATTGGAACAAGTCTACCAGAACTTGTAACTACAATTACCTCTATTATTAAAAAGCAAGGAGATCTTGGAGTTGGTAATGTTATTGGTGCAAATATAATTGATTTAGTTTTAATTTTGCCAGTTTGTTCTTTTATTGCACATGGAAATTTAATTGTATCTCCACAATCTTATATGCTTGATATACCGGTTTTATTAGTGCTTTCACTAATTGCAGTAATACCAACTTTGATAACAAAGAAATTTAATAAGATTCAAGGTATAAGTATGTTAACAATTTATATTACTTATGTTGTTATAGCTGCTATATTTTTTGCATAATTTTTTTATAAAGATACAAAATTAAAATATACAAAGAAAAGGAGAAAGTTAAAATGCATATCAATATGAAAAAGAAAACTTCTATTTGTGTATTTGTATCGTTGTTATCTTTAATGTTTTTAGTCGTATGTGGACTTATAATGCTAGGAGGAGAATTTTTCGACTATGCCGGAAGAGGCCTACATTATATCTATTATTTTTTAGCTATTAGACCATTTGACTATAAAACGTGGATTGTGCTTTTAGTTTCAGTGATTTCACTTATAATTTTTATTTATTGGATTAATATTGTATTTAAAGGTGATGGGGCAAAACCGCATGAATTAATTGCACCTTTTATAACCCTTATGATGCCGTTTATTGTTTTTTCCGCTTATCGAGGTAGAACATTAGGTATTTGGGATCGTGATGAAAAAGTATTAGTTATTATTACTTTAATTGCTTTAGCACTCTATGTGATTTCATCGCTTGTAACATTAGTGGTATCGTTAGCAGCTGGTAGAAAAAAGATAAGAGATGAAAAAGAAACTAAGTCAATTTCTCAAAGAATGGCATTTAGTGCATTAGGCATTGCTTTAGTTGCAATTTCCACTGCATTTTTACAATTAAATTTAGGCGTTTCATTTGTATGTCTAGGTGATGTTTTCATTTTTGTTATATCAATTATTTTTGGACCATTTGTAGGACTACTTTCTGGTGGGTTTGGATCGTTTTTTGGTGATATGATTGCCTATCCTCCTACCATGTTTTATACCCTTATAATTAAAGGTATGGAAGGATTTATAGTGGGATTACTCGCATGGAAATTTAGAAGAGCAAAGAAAACAGTATTTATTAACAATGGACTATGGCTATTTGAGATGATTATTGGCTCGATTGTTATGGTTGGTGGATATTTTATTGCTAAAGCATTCTTTTACGGAACAATGGATAAAGCGTTAGTGTCACTTGTTCCAAATATATTGCAAGCCACTATTAGTACAATAATCGCTTTAGCGATTTTAAATGTATTTCCAAATAAAAAATTTAGTATATAATATAAATGTTATATACTATCGCAGGTATAGTTCAATGGTAGAACTTTAGCTTCCCAAGCTAATAATACGGGTTCGATTCCCGCTACCTGCTCCAAATTTTATGAATATATCCCCGTTTATTGGACAGCTATGTTACAATAAAGGGGATTTTTAATAATTGCTTATCAATGATGAAAGTTCGATATAAATAGCAATAGTGGAGAATTAGTATATGGATGAAATTAGAATAAAAAAAGAAATGAAAGAATTAGAAATAAAACTTAAATATGTTTTTAAAGACATACGCTACCTTATAACGTCAATGAGTTCTATTAAAAAAGATTCGCAATATGAAAACGGAGGATTGGCAACAGTCGGTGACGCAATTCTTAAAGCGGTTATTGCAACTAATCTTTATCAAGAGGGTTTTACAACTAAAAGTCAAATAACAGAGAAAAAGGCAGAATTAGAAAATAATAAGACATTACATAGCGTGGTAATGAACGAAGGAATAATTAACTATGCCTATAATGAGTATCATTTTCATAAAGATTCTAATGTCCCAGACCATGAAAAAGTTGCTTGCGGTAATCATGATCCTTACATTGAGGCAATTATAGGTGCAATTTATTTTGATTCAAATTTTGATAAAACAAAAAAATGGATTAATGAGTGGCTAATACCATTATTAAAAAAATATAAAGCAACTGTTTGTATCGCATAGAAGCCATAACTTTTTTATGATAAAATATTCATACTATAATGATTAATATTATTTGCTTATGGAGGGAATATAGATGAAACTTGATGGCGTTGGTTTATTCGTAGATGACATGGGAAAAATGATTAGATTTTATAGAGATGTCTTAGGGTTCGAGATAAAAGAAAGCGAAGATGCAGTTAATGTCTATCTAATTAAAGATGGAACACTTTTTATGCTCTATGAAAGAAAAAATTTTGAAGGAATGACTAATAGAAAGTATGAATACATAAAAGGATTTAATGGTCATTTTGAAATTGCCTTATATGTTGATACATTCGAAGAAGTTGATCAAAGATATAAAGAAGTTATTGAAAAAGGTGCAGTATCAGTATTAGAGCCAACTACAGAATCATGGGGACAAAGAACCTGCTATATTTCTGATCCTGAAGGAAACCTAATTGAAATAGGATCTTTTAATAAGCCATTTGATAGATAATAGTTTAGATAGCATAGTGCTTTTTAGAAAACAAGTATGAAAAGAGTTTTAATTACAGCATTTAAAGGAACATCAGCGGAATTGCTTGTTCAAGAAAACAATTATAAAACTTTATTATTACCAAATAATAAGAAGAAAGATGCAGAAAAGTTGATTACTTTGCTACAAAAAGAAAGCTATGATTATATTATTAGTTTTGGGCAAAGACCAAATATAAAAAATAAAATTCACATAGAGACAACAGCGAAAAATGATAATAATAGAATAAATGCAAATATTGATGTTAATTATCTTTGTGAGCTGTTTATAAAAAATGGTATTTTTGCAAAAATATCAAATAATGCAGGAACATCCTATTGTAATAGTATATATTGGAATGGACTTACTTATATTGCTGATATCAAGCTTGATACCAAGATGATATTTATACATATTCCATATATTAAAAATATAGATGATATTAATTTGTTTAGAAAACAAATATTCAAAGTAATAAAATTATTAACGCTTATTTAGTATTTTATTATTTTTCGCACCCATTTGTTTCATATATTTGTATTACTTTAATGGAGGAGAAAATTTTGAGCCTTACTAGAAAACTATATATGGCATATAAAAGTGGTAATTGTAAGAAAATCGAGCAATTATTTTCTTTAATATACAATGAATATGCTGACTTGGTTTTCGTGATAGTATCAAAATATGTTAAGCAATATGAAAATATTGAAGAAATTACCGATGATGTTTTTATTCAACTATTTAATCATTTAGAAAATATTGATCCTAGTAAAGATGTTAAATATTATTTGATGAGTAGTGCGAAAAACGCTTCTATTAATTTCTTAAAAAAACATAGTAAGGAAGAAATATTTGAAGATAGTTTTGACGATTATGATTCTTCTTATGATTCATACGATAATCTTTTAATAGAAGATTGGAAAAAGGTATTATCAAAAGAAGAGATGCAATTAATCTTAAAACATGTTGTAGAAGGATTTTCTTTACGAGAACTAGCGCTTATAAATAATCAATCCTCCAACACAATTAAAAGTATTTATAGACGAGCGATAAAAAAATTACAACGCTTTTATGAGGTAAAAGAATATGAAAAAACCAAATGAAATTATTAAAGATCATACATCTTATAATAAAGATGAAAATAGAGTAAAGAATCAAATTAATTTTGAAAAATATGATAAAAAGAAAAGTGTATTTTCTTATAAAAAAGTTGCGATGCTTGCAACTAGTCTTTGTGTTTTAATAATTGGAGGAATAGTTATATCTGATTTATCTAGTGGTGGTGCAAGCAATAATTCAAGTAGCGTTAATAAACCAAATAGTAATAGCGCAAACACAGATAATGAAATAATTTCGCATGAAAGGAAAAAACTAGATAATAATGTTTTGCTTGGCTTAGCGTCAGTAAAAGAGTTTGAAAATACTAAGCTCAAGAAATTGGGATCCTATGATTATTTTGAAGTAGATGATAATTATAATAGTATAAGTAGTGACTACATTGACGCGAATGATTTTGAAACTCATTATGAATATCCATTTAACTTTATTAAAATTCATTCTGCCATTAAATTTCAAATTGAAATACCAAGTGATACAGTAGATGAAGCTGTGGATGTCATTAGACAAAATTGTGGTCTTGGAAAGTTAGAAGTAATTGTCGCAGATTTTTCAACATTTTTATTAGATGATGATAGTGATAAAAATAATAATGGCATTTTTAATGATGCATTTGCTGATATTACAGATACAATGATTACCATTAAAGGTAGTGAAGGGTTATATACAATTTTAACTAATAGTGGTCATTATGATTATATTTACGATAAAGATGGTGTTTGTCATATAGTATCTAGTGAGATTTTTAGTTCACATAAAACTATAAGTGACGAAAGTATCGATAAAGACTTTGTTGGCCCATATTATGGCATTTTATTACATAAAAATCCTCTTGGTGAATCTAGCATTTCTTTTGCAAAATCAGATGTTTCAATTGTAGGTGATGATGATTTTAAAAATAAAATCAAATACACATTTGATCTTGAAATGGTTGACGAGGTATCAAAAAATACAATATACAATATTCATGAGTTAACTGTATTACCACAAAATACAATTATGGGTAATATAACTTATTTTGATAGAGATGGAATGTATTTAATACTAGAAGATGTAATAGAATATGGTGAATATATCATTCATATTGATAATGACACAGAGTTTGATGAAGAAACAATACTTTTAGATGTTTTATTAAATATGTTAGAATCCGCAAAAACAATTGAAATTACATATGATTATCTTTATGAAGATTATAAGCCTCATAATGTGTATGCTAATTCGATAGTTATATTAAGCAGTATTTAAACAAAATATTTACCATTTATGCTTTGAAGTCTATAATTAAATTATAAGTAGGAGATTATAGAAATGAGTGAATCAGAAAGTATAAATGATAAGAAAATTCCGATTGTTATTGGAATTGTTGGTCATAGAGATGTTGACTTAAGATTTCAAAAAGAGATTGAAAACAAAATTGATGATGCTATTAAAAATATTAAAGAAATTTCACCAAATTCTCCACTTGTAGTTCTTACGGGACTTGCTAAAGGTGCAGATCAAATAGCGGCAAAAATCGCTATACAAAATGGTGCTAAATTGTATATAGCATTACCAATGAATGAAGAAGATTACTTAAACAACATAGATTTTACTTTTGAGTCAAAAGAAAACTACTTTAAATTGAAAAATGATGCAATAGAAACTTTTGTTGTGCCTGATACTGAAAAACAAGATGATAATTCTCGATCATACAAATTTCGTCAACAAGCTATTTATGTAGCAACTCATTGTCATATTTTATTAGCACTATGGGATGAAAATGATGATTTCACAATGTCAACTGGTTGTGGAACAACAGAAGCCATACATTTTGCGCTATTTCAAAATTATTTTTGCAATGATCAAATTGAACTCCATACTCCATATGATGGCTTTGTTTTAGAAATACTAACACCACAGAAAAAAAACAAGATAAATGATGAGAAAAATATAACAATCACTTCTAAATATTTAATGGCAGATTTCAAAGAAAATAATAGATATTGCGTAAATACACAAATGCCAAATGAACTTAAAGATATTTTGATTAAAACAGATATTTTTAATGAAAATAGTGAAAATTATCAAAACAAAATCAAGAGCAATAATGATGATAAGTATCTGATTGAAAAATGCGAATATGATTTTGGTAGTAGAAAATGTCGACGTATCAGCGATATATATAATATCGCATCAGATTTGGCACAAATTCGTAAAGATAGGTTTTTATTTGCAATTAAATATCTTGCGACTGCAGGTTTGTTGCTACTAATATTTTATACAATTTATGATTTGTTTATTGGAAAATTGACAATTATTTTAGGCGCATCAGTTTTTTTGTTAATCATAATATCGTACATTTTCATAGACTATATTTCTGGAAATCGCCGCACATATAAAAAAAGGAAGATAAAGAACTTTAATTCGCATACTAAGTTCGTTGAATATCGTGCACTTGCAGAAACTCTTCGTGTCCAATATTACCTTACTGCATACAATGTTAATTATGATGCTGGAAAGTTTTTCTTTTGGTCACAAAAAAATGAAATTGCGTGGGTAAAAAAAGCTGTTAGTACATTATTGATTGGCGAATCTATTGAAGTTTGGGAGCAAGAAGAAATTAAGAAAAACTATTCAAATTATAAGCCTAAAATTGTTGATTACCATGATAGAAATATGAAAGGTGTTTTTGAAGACCGAATGTTTTGTCGTTTTGTTGGATTTGATAAGACATTTGCAGATTCAAATAATAACGGCCAAGTTGGTTATCATAAAATGAATATTGAAAAAAAATGTAAACAACTTGGAAAATATAATTTTTTTAAAAAATTGTTTTTTTCTTTAACATTGTTTATTTATATTTCGCTCTTTGTAACAGAAACTATAAATATAATAAGTAGCGGAAATGTAAATTTATACTGGATAGAAACAACAAGAATTGTTCTAAAGATTTTTCTTTGTATAGGTATTGCATCGACATTTTTAATATCATATCGATATGGAAAAATGTCTATTGAGCGAAATTTATCTGATTCTAAAAATATGCTTATTCTTTATAGTGTTGCCATTGATCGGGTATTAGATATCTTTAAAGATGAAAAATTGAACAATGATCAAAAGAGAAAAATGTTTGAATCATACTTTAAAAAAGTGGCGTTAGAGGCATTAATAGAAAATGGTGCCTGGATTGCTTATAATAAAGAAAATAATATAACATTTCCGTTATAAAAAATGTCATAGAATTAACTATGACATTTTATAATTATGATATCCTCATCATATAGACCATAATCTTTTGCTTTTTCAATATACTTATTGAAAGTGCTTTTGTTTGTTTCTCCATCCCAAAGTAGAATTAATAAATCACACTTTGATATGATATATTCCCTTGTGGTTTTAAAAGTTGTATCTTGTCGGCAAACTGCGGTTTGCGCTAGAAGATGTCGCATCTTTAATTCGTCTTCTTTATTAAAACTATATCCTTCTTTTAAGGAGTTTTCCCTTAAAGAAATAATATATTTTTCATAAGGTAATGGGAGATATGCTTTGGTTGTCAATCCCAATTCATTTGCGCATTCCGCGAATAATTGGTCACCACCAATATCGAATGTGCTTCTAACTATGACACGATAAGAATCACACTTATCTTTTAATTTTTCCTTAATTTTATTTTTTAATAATTTTAGTTCATTTTTGTTGTAATTTCTTTGACCAATTACAGCAATTTGTAATGATTCTTTTCCACCATCACGATAATTATAAATTTTAATACCACTATCAAATTTTTGTAATATCTTAACAATATTATTTATTGCTAATTTGTCTTTGTTTTGATCTTCTTCGCTAAGTGCATCGTATGGAGCAATACATTTATGCATTTTTTTCTTGTTGCGTTCTTCTATTGTATGATAATCAATACCTTCAACACCATAAATCCAACCTAAATTAATTTTTTCTTTGACCCAGCGCATATGTTCTTCACGAGCTAAGAAGTCAATAGCTTTTGTGCCATGCTTATTAAGCGATACATCATTAAAACTATCAATGCAATCATAATCTAAATCCTTATTGCTATAAAAACAATTTACAAGTTCAAGTTTTTCAGCATAAGATTTAGCCTGTTCAATATTGGATAATTTGAATTGTAAAGAAAGATTTCCGAATTTCTCATTAATGCTAGAGCATGACATATTTTTAAATTTATCTCCATAAGATTCATGAATAGCTTGAGCAAAATCGCATAAATTTATAAAGTTGTCATCAGATGCATACATATGTGTTTTCTTAACTTTTTGCTTTGAATCAAATTTAACTTCAAGTCTCAAAGAAGAATTAATGAAAGAATATATGTTTGAAACAAATACACCATCTTGAATGTCTCGAATGTGTTTATTAATATCTATTTTGCCACTTGCAATGATGTTTTCTTTGTCGAAAAAATATTCTATCCAGATGTAGTTATCGCTAATTTTTATATCAATGTCCCAAGCAAGAGGATTATGCTTACTTACTTTACCATAAGCAAAGCGATCCCAATCTTGTAATTCATCACATAAAAGTAATAAGTAAGATAAAGGATGCTCGTCAATGCTAATAGGATGGCGATTAGGTATATCTGTGTTTTTATCAAATTTGTATTTATTAATGCTATTATGCAATAAGATAGCGGTTAAAATATCTAATGTTTGTAAATTGAATTCAAAGTCATGAACAGAAAAAAGCTGCTTTACTAATATAATCGCACTATAATATGCGTGATCAACATATCTTTGAGAATTTATTGCTCTTTTACGGAGATAAAACTTCATATATTCATCATCATAGCCTTCACGTAGTTTTAGACCATAAGCAAAAATATCATCAATAGAATTGAATTCATAGGAGGTATTTAAACCATTTTGCAACTTTAATTTTGTGTCATTATCAATTGCTAAAAATTTATCTAAATTTCCATAGGATACGAATGGATTTTCATCATATTGATCACCCCATAGTTCTTTTGTGTATGTTTGTATTTGCTCCTGGGCAAGTTGGAAAGGGTAACCAATATCATGGAATAAAGAGACCATCCCCCACATTTTTAAGAAATGATAACTAGCCATATCGTTTTTTAAGTTATAAAAATTATTAAATGTATCACGGAAAATCTTATCGTTTGCATATATTGCCAATCCTAATGAAAAGACATAAACAGAATGTGAATAATGATCACGATGTTTTGATAGCAATTCTCCAGAATGGTATTCATGATCGGAAAGAGTTTCTAATAACTTCTTGGTGTTTTCATAGCCGCTCCCGAATAAATTAAATATTTCAGCGTAACAAAAATATACAGAAAATGCATCATCTTTTCTTCCACGTTTTAAAAATGTTTGCAAAGATGTTTGAAAACATAATTTGTCAGTATCTGTTTCTTCTTTGCTAGAGTTTTCTTTTATTTTTAATTTGAGAAGTTTAAAGAATTCATTGTTTAATTTCATTAAGCTATCCATATATTAGTTCCTTTCAAAAGAGAATTCATAATTATTTTAAAGTACAATAATGAAGTTTGCAAGGAGACATATAATAACTATTAACAATAATTTAAAGCTATTTTTATAAAAAACATTTTCATTAATCGTAGTAAAAAATAAACAGTATGCATTATATTTTGTATGTTAAGGAAATAGCCATAAGCGATTAAATAAATGATAGACTAAAAAGAAATAAAAGTTAATAGAAATAATAAGCAAAGTGGTATGAATGGAAAATATGTTCCCTTCTATCTCTTTTTTAGAAAATATTAATAATTATAAACCAGATAAATCACATAAAACATTTCTAATAATGCAAGTATAATCCTCAAAATAAGGCGGATTATCTATACCTGCTTGTTCAAAAAATAGATGATTAAGAATAATAATATTTTTTTATTCTGAAGATAATCTAAAATACTATATATTTTAAGTTTTTAATCCAAAATATATAGATGTTTATTAAAGCTTATATCAAGACAATATCTTCGCTTAAATTATTTTACCGATGGATGTAAGAATAGTTTTAGACACTTTTTTAATGATAATTAAATCATCTGTATTTCTAGTTGCTGTAAAAGCTTCTCTTTTAGTTTATTCGCTTAAAGTATAAGCTTTCCTTTTTTATTTTGTTACCCACAATGTTTTAACGCGATTACAGGAGGCTGTTCTGATTGTCAAACAAAAAGAGATATGATAAAATAATAAAAAAATTTGGAGAAATAATGCAATGAAAAATAAAATTTTTATTTCTTATAAATACTCTGATCATCTTGGGAATCCAACGAGAGATTTTGAAATTGCTAGTAAACTTTACGAACTATTGACAAATCAAGGATATCCTGTTTTCTTTTCCTCTAGTTCGTTAGAAAAAATTGGAAGTTCTCGATATAAAGCGGATATCGATAAGGCACTTGATGAATCAAATATAATGATAGTTGTTTTAACTAAAGCAGAATATGCAACTAGTCAATGGGTTCAGTATGAATGGGACAGTTTTTATAATGATTATCTTTCAGGTGTAAGGAAAGATGCCAATCTCTTTACTTTAACGGAAAATATTAATATTCAAGACTTACCACGGACTTTACGTAACATCCAAAATTTTAATTTTAGCAATGGTTTTGAATCTATTTGTGATTATATTTCAAATATTGTGCCAAAAGAAAATAAGGAAAACATTATTGAAGAATCAAAAGACAATAAAATAGAAATAATTTCTGGAAAACAAGTGAATTTGAACGATATTGAACAAGCTATTATGCTTGATAGAAAAGTTTTTAAAGAATATTGCTTAGTAGACTTAGATCTTTGCAAGCGTTGGTTTGAGGCAAATCATGACATTTATTTGATGGCGAAAGAAAAAAACACTGGTAGAGTTATTGCTTATATCAATATTGCTCCTATAAATGATGAGTATTATGAAGAAATTAAAAAGGGAGAATCGTTGGATTCGGAATTATCACCAGACATGATTCTTAGTTATGATATGCCTTATCCATATAGTGTTTATTTTACTTCAATTGTAATTGATCCAGAGTACCAAAACACAGAAGTATTTATGAATTTGTTCAATGCGGTTATAGAAAAGTTCATTCATTTAGGAGAACAAGAAGTTTTTGTAAAACGAATACTAGCTGATGCTGTAACGCCAAGTGGAGAAAAATTTTGTAAACTATTTGGTATGAAAAAAATTGGCGATAGTCATCATAACTCTACTTTATATGAGATAACAATGATGCCACCACAGTTTAGAATATTGTCAAAAATGACAAAAGTGTTATATGATTACTATAAAAAGAAATACGAAGAAGTTCCTTATTTATTCAGCAATGTGGAAGATTAGTGAATTTAATAACGGTTTGATACAAAACTAAGGCTGATTGATTATAAAATCAGCCTTTCTTTTGTGATGATTGAAAACGTTTTCTATGTACAACACTAATTTTTTTTATTTTTTATTATAACAATCATGTTATAATACTCCCATGATTTCAATTAACGATTTTTTTAGATTATGTAATGAACATCCTTGGGCATATGTTGCCCTCTTAATAAACTTCGGTGTTGTATTTGTAAATGGATACACAGATGGTCCTAGTGCAATTGCAACATCGGTAACAACAAGAGCTATTAAACCTCGTGTAGCTTTTTTAATGTGCGCAATATTTAATTTATTGGGTACGCTAACTATTGGTATATTTTCAAGTGCAATCTCAAGATTTGCTGGTGGCGATGTCTCACAAACTATTGCAAATCTTGTGTCATGGGGAAACGCTAGTACTGATCAAATATTATGTGCAATTGCGTGTGGTTTAGCAGCAATTGTAATTGTTTCTCAAATTTGTACTCGTCTTGGTTTACCATCAAGTGAATCAAACTCTTTAATTGGTGGAGTTACTGGTGCTGGTCTTGCCTTAATTGTTTTAGGTAGTGGAGGCACCATCGGAAGCGGGCCTTGGATTAAGGTTATAATTGGTTTTATTGGATCTTTAATCGTTGGGTTCATTTTAGGATTTGCATTTGTAAAATTAATTCAATTAATATGTAGAAATATGAATAAGGCTAAAACTACAAGATTCTTTAATAAGGGGCAAATTGCTAGTAGTGCATTAATGAGTTACGCTCATGGCATCCAAGATGGTGGTAAATTTATTGGCATATTTATTTTAATTACTGCGACATTAGTGGCAAGCGACAAAGGAAGTACAACAGAAGCAATAATTCCTACTCTTGCAGGTACTTGGTGGATTTATCTTCCAGTTGGATTAGTTTTATTTGCTGGTTCTGCAATTGGTGGAACAAGAATTCTAAAAACCATTGGTAAAGGAATGGCCAATTTAAAAAAATATCAAGCGTTTGCAACAGACCTTGCTGCGGGATTAGGATTAATATCTGCGACATTATTAGGTCTACCATTATCAACAGGATCTATTAAAAATACTGCGATTATGGGTGGAGGGTCAGCAAGATCGTTCCGTCGTGTTAGATGGAAAAAAGCAGGAGAAGTTATTATGTGGGGTGCGTTAGCGTTTCCAATATCTGCTCTTGTTGGATTCTTAGCAACTTTAATATTTATTTGGTTAGCATAATAGGAGGATAAACTTATGTTTAAATCTAAAAAGAAAAAATCTAATTATTATTTTGATTCATTTCCAGTTTTGGCGCATTTCTCAGTTGAATGTGGTGAAATGATTTTAAATTTTATGGAAAACTTTGATCATGAAAAACTTGAAGAATTTAAAACCTCAGTACACGAAATTGAACATAAAGCAGATGAACATAAACATGAAGTGACAAACAAGTTATTAACAGAGTTTATGACTCCAATTGATCGCGAAGATATTTTTGAATTGCTTAGATTAATTGATGAAGTTACTGATGCAGTAGAAGAAATATCTCTTAAATTATATCTATACGATTATAAGAAATTACCAGAGAATACAGTAGAGTTTATGAGAGTTACTCTTGAGTGTATTAAAGAAACTGAAAACTGTTTACAGAACTTTCATGAATATCTAAATTATGAAACTTATCGCCCATTAGTGGAAAAAGTAATTCGCTTAGAAGAAGAAAGTGACACAATTTATATTGAAAATACGCATAACTTGTATTTAAACGAAAAAGATCCATTAATTATCCATAAAGCAGAAACAATATATACGCTTTTAGAAGATGTGTCAGATCGCTGTAGAGAAGTATGCAGATTTGTTCAAAATATAGCATTTAAAAATATTTAAGTTTATTAATCATGAGTGTCAAAATACATATTTAACCCTATTGACACTCTTTTTTAGTGCCATATAATGCTAGTACGTGGAAGAAATCATGAGTAATAATTGCATTAGCACAAATGGTATAATATGTTTAAAAGATGATTATAACTTTATTTATAAAACAGCTAGAATCGAATATAAAGAATGGGAAGATGGAAATTTTTTCTATCACTTTTATCCATTATATAATGTAATAGATTTACTTGAAGATAGACCAGACTTGTTTCAAGGTATTCCTGGATTAGATCTGCATTTAAGAAAAGAATGTTACATTAGAGAAAATGTTGTACCTGTTTTTATATCTGAAAGAACACCAGGAGAAAATCGTGAAGATTTATATGATTTATTAATGAAACACAATATGTGTTCATTAAATAGATTAGAGTGGTTAATAAGAGAAAAACCAGTTTATTCTGGTGATAGACTCTATGTTGATGAGTATTTAGAAATTGATGATAAGCCAGTTATTAGTATTGATTCAATGTTTGATTTAATAAACAGTGGGAAAGAAATAAAAAGAGAACTTTTGAAAATCATATGTCATGGTGATTATTTAGATACTAGAGAAATAAGTATAAATGATATAAATAGACTTGATTACTATCGTTTATTAATGCCTATGTGTATACATGATTTTCGCATTAAAAGGGGATTACAGGCTAGAGGCATTGAAAGGGCAAAACAAGAAAATAAATATACTGGACGTGCTGAAATTAGTATTGATCCTTTGAAATTTAAGGAAGTAATGGAAGATTACATAAATCATATAATTAGCGCAGAGAGAGCCGCAAGAGAATTAGGTGTTAGTAGATATACATTTTTAAGAAGATTAAAAAATGTACAAAATAAATTATTGTAAACAACTGAATGGATATAAAAGTAAAGACTTGAATCGCTTTGTTATAAATAAAGTACAAGCCATCACGAGGACATTTAAAATGTTCTTGTTTTTTTATTATAATATTTAATTAAGTCGTTTTTAAAACTTATATTTAGCAATTGTAATCTATCATCATTTTCAGAATTATTTATTACATCATGTATTTGCTCAAGGGCTTCTTTTTCTTTTCCAGTAATATTGTTTTTGAGTGTAGCGCTTAATAATCTACCAATTCTATCAAAACCTAATAAAGTGTCTACAAATAAATTTTTTCCACGCTTACTAGAAAAATCATAGAAATCTAGTGGCTTTTTTAGTTTCAAACAAAAAAGATATGGAATTACTACAAAATCAACTATATTAACTTCAATATCGCTCATACCGTATTCTTTTCCATAATGTTTTAAAACATAATCTGTCATTCTATTTATGTTTCGCAATGAAAAATTAAAAGCATTTGATAGATATTCAAATATTAACGTATACCAATAAGTGCTTATGTAGCATTCGACACCCAAAACTGCAATATATTCTCTAAAAGTAATCTTTCTTAAAGAAATTTTAGAATCTATTATTTTATCAAGATATTCACCAGAATTATAATTTGAACCGTATACAGTATCTAAAGAGTGAATTATCTCTTTTTCATTCATAGAAATTAAAAAAGTTACTCTATAATCATTAAAATAGCAATTCAATCTTTCTAAGAATGTAATTATATATTTTGCATTACATCTGTCTAATTCATCAATAACAATAAGCAATCTATTACAGTTTTCATCTATAATTTCATTTAAATAATTTTGTATATGTTTTTTTAAAACGTCTGTGTCCTTAACAATTTCTAAAAAATCCTCAAATTTTATATTTTCTAAAGAGACAATCCCAGAACTTACTTTTTTTACAATACTATTTATTATTGCCTGTATGAATCCTTTTATTTCTTTTGAGGGACTCAATCCGGCAATTTGTTTTGTAATAGCCGATACCAATGATAATATAGGGTCTATGTTTTGATCAAATTCCCAGGCATTTATATATATACTTCTCATTAAATTTGTGAAATTGCCACTCAATAGTATTTGCTGTTTTTTGTCATTATTTATAAGATAATTCAATTGTTTACAAAAAATCGTTTTTCCAGAACCCCATTCGCCACATAGACCAATGATATTAAATACATTTTTGTCCTGAAGTATTTTTAATACTGAACATAGTTCTTCATTTCTATTCAAAAGATTTTTTGATATTAGCATTTCAATTGTTTCATCATCAAGTATTTTTTTGTCTAATCCAGTCATATCGATTTCTCCCATTGGATTTAAATTATTTCAGCATTTTTTGTATTTTATAACAAGTAAATATTGGATATAATTCGATGCTATTTTTTAATTTGTCATCCAAACATGAATAATAATAATCTGCCTCTTCAGCATAATCTAATAAAATCGAGCAAGCAAATTTTATTGCAATATCGTCTGTTTTATTTTTAAGTATAATTATACTTTTCTTTGATTCGTTATCGAGTTCTTTCAATCTATATTGAATTTGAGCCATATTTAAAAATATTGTGTCATTCTCTTCATTATTTGCGTGCAAATTTGTAAATATCTTTTTTGCAATTGACAAAAATAGATTGTCTCCTGTTTTATCAAAGCAATCTATCAATTGTAACCCAATTTGGTTGCAGGGGTCTAGTTTGCTTTTGTCTTGACAGTCTCTTAATACAACGCTTGTAAAGTAGTCATAGTCAACATTATCAATTTGTAATAGAGGATTTTTAAGTGGATAATCATGTATAACAATATATATAATATTAAGTATCACTCTATTTGATTCTGGAGTTTTATAGGTGAAAAGAAGTTCTTTATTTTGAAATAAATCATAGAGTTTGTATTCATTTTTATTATTGTCATTTTTGATGGCGTAAACACATATTCTCCAATTAAAAAAATCAAAAAGAAAAATGTTTCTATCTAGATTATTAATAACAATATATCCATCTTTAAATAATGTATTATAAAATCGCTCAATTAGTGTATAGTTGCTTTGGTTCAATAAACTAAAATCAAAATCTTTATTAATATTAAGAAATGTCTTAATTTTAAATAGTTTATTCATTAAATCCAATAATAAAGTTAGTTTATTAATATTTATCTCGTTAGAATAATCTTTAAAACTAATGAGCGGTTTTCCGTTTTCAAAGTGTATTTCCTTGTTTTTTAAAAAGTTTATTAAAAATTCTAAGTCAATAATGCGCTTTTCGATGGCCCCATTTAATTTATATTTTATTTTGCATTTTGCGTTTGCTTGTAATGTAATAGATAAAAAATCATCGATAACTAATGTGCAGTTATTTCTTATGTGCTTTATTTCGAAACTGTCAAAATACTTTTTATCTCCAGTATAAATGCTATTCATATATTTTGAAGTAGTAAAAAAATTGACGTTAGTATCTAATTTGTCGATAGCAATTAGCTTTTGGTTTTCCTTTTTTAAATATAAATATGGTTTTTGTGTGCTAAGACCATTAACTAAATCAAACAAATCGGTAATAGGCAAATTTATTAATAATGGCATTTTGTCTATAGAATATTTTTTGGCGGCGTCCTCAAAACACAATATATCCTTTTCAATATCTCTTTGAAGATTTCTATCATTAATAATTGAGTTTAACAGTTGAATTATTTCACTTGCCTCAAGTGGAAATTCAGTTAAATTTATAGATATAGTTTTAGAAGACCCTGCTTTCACTATATATTGATTCAAGGTAAATCTTTGCAAATTTGCATAGTATAACTTTTTGTGTGTTCCATTGCTCTTGTAGACGAAATATAAAATTCCCAATTCATCAAAATATCTTTTTAGTGAAATCACATCTACACTAATCTTGTTGGTTAAATTTGAGTACATAGACTTAAGTTGTATTGGTATTCTACCAACCAAATTAGAATTTTTAAAATTCATATTATTATATAATATTATGTCGCCATCCCATAATGGATATTTTTCACCAGATTTTATGTGGCTTGTATCTATTAAATTTGTATTATTTAGAATACTGCACAAATAAATTTTTCCTTCATTTTCAATGATAGTTGTTGATTTCTTCATTCGCATGCCCTCCATTGCACTTATTGTTAATTATACCATGTATACTAACAATTGATTTATCTTTTTGTCATTCAACATTTTGTTTAGTGAATATTCAACATATTAGTTAGTAAATCAACCTCTTAGCGATGTATTTTTGCAATACTTTTCTTTAAAATAGTAGTGTACCAATAAGGAGAAAATAGTTATGGAAACATTTGGACAAAGATTATCAAGATTACGCAAAGAACATGAACTAACACAAAATGATATAGCAGAAAGATTGAATATATCTGCACAAGCAATAAGTAAATGGGAAAATGATTTAACATCCCCTGATATTGATTCATTGATCAGATTAGCGGATATCTTTAATATTAGCTTAGATGAATTAATGGGAAGAGAAGTAAACACTACTATGTATTTAGAAAAAGAAGAAAGAAAAGATATTAATAAAATGATTTTTAAGATATCAATAGTAGATGATGATGGAGATAAAGTAAATCTTAATCTTCCTTTAGCGGTTGTTAAAGTATTTTTAGATGAAGATGGAAAACTTTCTAATGTTAGTTATAGAAACAAGGCACTTAATGGGATAGATTTTAATAAACTAATTGAACTAGTGGAACAAGGTGTATTTGGTGAACTATTGAATATTGAAACTGCAGACGGTGAGACAGTTATTATTAAAATAGAGTAATATGAGAATTGTAATAAAAACTAAAAACCATAAAAATATAAAACTATATTTACCCACTAGTGTTATTAAGTCTAGATTCTTTATTAAAAGATTTGTTGATAAAGAAGAAATAAGAAAGTATAGAAGAATAGCTAAAAAAGCATATAGAAGTTTAATAACTTACATCAGGTCAAATGGTCATTTTGATGTGGTTGAAATTAAAACTAATAAGACAGAGATTATGATTAGAATCTAATCTCTTTTCTTATTTTCTTTTTTCATCTTGAAAAGTCTTCTATATTTTTCAAAATTTTCAATGTAGTGATAAGAATCATTTATCTTTTTAGCATATCTTATATATCCTAATGTTCTATTGTATTCTTTTTCACCGAATGTTTTGAGTGTCGACACTTTTGAATTATCCACTAGATCCATTAATTTAACTAAAGATGATATTGGATGCTTCATGACTTTTTCTATATATGTATCATAATCATCACTCTTATCATGAGTTATAAGAAGAAGTGGCTCTTTTATGTAATTATTAAAATAATCTCCTAAAAATGATTCAATAAATATGTTTTCAATATCTTCAATTGTAATATTTGTATCTTCGATTACATCATGTAATAAACAAACTTCTTGAACTCCTTCAAATGGAATATTACATTCATGCATTAAATCTATATCATAGAAACGCGGATAATCATCATCAATTCCAATTGCAACACGATATAACCATAAAACACGTGTAGGATGCAAATAATATTTCTCACCATTTTCTCTTTTTTGATTTCGGTGTGCATACATTGATATTATCATTGCGGTATAAGCGGAACTTAAATATATTTGTCTTGTTGCCGCTTCGCACAGTTTTTTATTCTTTTTTAAATATTTACTAATTTCATCTAATAACTTTGACATAATTATGTCCTCCTTTTTACACAAACATTATGCAACTAATTGTTAGTGAAATGGTCAACTTGCAATTGACTTTTGTGTTATACTTAATAAATAAGAGGATAAAAGTATGATGAGTTTAGAAGAGTATATAAATAAGAAACAATCAAATAAAGAAAAGTCAAAAGACTTTGTTAGTTTTTTATATGACTTGATGGATAAATATAATATTACTAAAACATCAGATATTTATAATAAAGCGAATATTACAAAGCAAGCATTCTCAAGTATTATTTCTGGAAAATGCAATCCATCTTTAAATACATGTGTAAAGATTGCTTTTGCGATGAAACTAGATAATCATGATTGTAAATATTTATTAAAGAAAGCCGGTTATACTTTACCATCATCGTCCAAATATTCGTGCATTATTCGATATTGTATTGAAAATAAAATATATGATTTATATAAATTAAATGAGTATCTAGAACAATATGGATTTGTTGATTCGCTAATGAAGTAAATTAGAAAAAACATATCATTAAGTTGTTTAACAATTAGTATCAAAATGTTATTATGTTTATAATATTGATGTGGAGGAATTAAATATGATAAATTGGGCATATTTTCCAAAAACAGTTGAGCCAGACAGTATTTCTTTTGAAATTATAAAAGTATTTCAAGATTTTGAAAAAGATATTTCTTCTGAAAATCACAAATATAAAAGTGACGAGGTTCTTAAAATAGTTGAGAAAGGATTTGTTGGTTTGTCTTTTCGTGTTGAACATAGCAAAGCTACACAAGACAAAATAAAAGTCCCGGTTTTGTATGGTATTAATGGAAAACCACAGCTATCATTTGAGGCTGACGCATACAATAAGCAAGCGAGTTATGTAATAGAAGTAGAAGCTGGACGCGCAGTTCAAAATTATCAGTTTTTAAAGGATTTTTATGAAGCGTGTATGATGTTTGATGTTAATTATTTGTGTATTGCAGTTAGAAATCATTACCGAAAATCAAAGGATTTTGATAAAGTTTACAAATTTTTTGATTCGTTATACGCTAGCAAAAGAATGGAAGTACCATTAAAAGGTATATTGATAATAGGATACTAATAAAATAAATGTCACTAATTGATAACTAAATATATACGAGCATTTTTTAGCGCTTTTCTGTTGTCGTTTTTATTCTCACTTTGTTAAATCTATGATAAAATAAATTTATAGAGTGTGGGGGCAGTATATGAAAAATTTTTATTATTTAAAATCATAAATGAAATTTCATTGTTTTATCGATGATTTATTTTTAGTTAAATTTTAATGCAATTAAGGTGGTAATTATATGTCTAAAAAAATTGAAAATAGTCCTGCGCCAGATATTTTGATGAAATCGATGCGTTCGATTGGGTACAGTTTTAAAACTGCAATTGCCGACATTTTAGATAATTCAATATCTGCGCATGCAACAGAAATAAGAATTTATACTCCTATAAATGATGATAACATATTTGTATCAATTTTAGATAATGGAGAAGGTATGGATCGCGGCGAATTACTAAATGCTATGAAATATGGCTCAAATCGCGATGGTTATGGTATTAATGATTTGGGGAGATTTGGTTTAGGGTTAAAATCAGCGTCACTATCACAATGTAAAGTTCTTACTGTTGTTTCGAAAAAAGAGAATTTGATTAGTGGATTTAGCTGGGATTTAGATAGTGTGTGTAGTTCTAATAAATGGGAATGTCTTGAGCTTAGCGATGAAGAAATAAGTACATTGCCAACAATTGAAAAATTAAAAAATCAAGAACGTGGAACACTTGTGGTTTGGCAAAATTTTGATATGATATTCAAAAAATCAGATGGTCATGTGAGAGAAATGATAGTTGAAGAAGTCGATGAGACGGAAAAACATTTATCATTGGTATTTCATCGTTATCTCAATAGTAAAACAAATCCTATTAGCATTTTTATTAATGATGATAGATTGATAGGACTTGATCCATTTTTAGAAAATCATCCGAAAACTGATTCGCAGAAGCCTAATCCAATTAATTGTGAAGGTTCTAATATAACTATTCAACAATTTATACTTCCACATCAAAGCGATTTGAGTAATTCTGATATTGATAAGTTAGGTGGAATTGATTCTCTAAGAAACGGACAAGGATTTTATATTTATAGAAATGATAGATTAATAATTTATGGAACTTGGTTTAGGCTTGCTTCAACGTATGTAAATTCAGAATTATACAAGTATGGAAGAATAAAAGTAGATATTCCTAATACCTTGGATGATATATGGGAAATTGATATAAAAAAACAAAATGCTGCAATTCCTAGATCAATACTAAATAGCTTGAAAAGGGCAGTGGTTAATGTAAGGGATCGCTCAAAAAAGAAGACATCCAAGAGAAGTAAATTGACACTTGAAAAAGACGACACGAAAATTTGGAATAAATGTTTAAATAGAAGTGGCAAAGAAGAGTATTTTATAAATCCAAATTCACAATTTTTAAAGAATTTTTTAAATGAGTTTGAAGATTCAGATAAAACTAAAATTTTAAATTTTATAGATATTCTCTCCTCATCCATACCATATGATGATATTTATAACTCAATGTGTAATAGTGCTTTAAATAAAAATGTTTCGCAAGATAAATTGGATGCTTTTGTTCTCGAAGGAGTAAAACAGTTTAATTTCTTTAAACAAATATTGCAGTGCAACAATGAAAAAGCTTTTGAAAAAATAAGATCTTATGAGCCATATAACAACGATGAAATATTCAATGCAGTGAAAGAGAGGATTAATAATGAAAAATAGAAATAAAATTTATGATATATATTTGTCTTATTTTAATTTTTTTAAAAAAAGACAAGAACTTACGAATCCTAGCTTTTTCATAACAGGAGAATTTATAAAAAAATCAATAGAAGAAACAAAAAACACTTTCATTAGTGAGTTGCCCGATATTGTTTTAGATGAGGCTGAAGAAAAATTTGTAATTAATAAAATTAAAACAATTCATTCAGTATTTCAAGATGAAGGATATGCGCTTTTAGGAGATTATGAGCATGATTATGAATGGTATAAAAATTTTTTGGATTCTAAAGAAGCATCAACTTATTATTGGGATAGATATAAAAACTATTTATTAAATACCAAACATTTCCCGAGCGAAATAGTAAAAACGCTTGAAAATGATACGCTTTATAAAATAATGTCATATATGGGTAATCCAAATGATAACGCGCCATTTTCTATACGAGGTTTAGTTGTTGGTGATGTTCAATCTGGAAAAACTTCAAATTACTTAGGATTAATAGCAAAAGCAGCAGATGCAGGATATAAAGTTATTTTTATTTTAACTGGTACTATTGAAAGTTTAAGAAAACAGACTCAACAACGCGTTGAAGAAGGTTTTATTGGATATGATTCGTTTAATGGGATAGATGTTGGGGTTGGACGTGGTGATAAGCTTCCTAAAGCATTTACAAGTAGAGCTAAAGATTTCGTTGCTGGTGACGATCAAAATACTACTTATAGATTAAGTGATTACTCAAAAGAACCAATGATATTTGTACTAAAGAAAAATGTTTCTGTTCTAAAAAAAGTATATTCTTCTCTAAAAACAATAAATACTTCAGCGATTAAATCAAAGATTGACTATCCGGCTTTGATTATTGATGATGAGGCGGATAACGCATCAATTAATACAAATAAGCCTGACAATGACCCAACAAAAATTAATAAATATATAAGAAGTCTATTGTCGTTATTTACAAGAAGTACTTATGTTGGATTTACTGCTACGCCTTTTGCAAATGTTTTTATCAGCTATGACAAAGAAGATGAGATGCTTAAAGATGATTTGTTTCCGCGTGATTTTATATATGCGTTAAATTCTCCTAGTAATTACTACGGGGCTAAAAAATATTTTGTTGATAAAAACGATAATATAAAATTTATAGAAGATTTTGATGAAAATCTATTTCCTATGAAGCATAAGAAAGATTGGTATGGTGAGAAATTATTTAATTCACTCTATGATGCGGTAAATTCATTTTTTATTGCCAATGCCATACGAGATATAAGAGATGTGGATAAAAAAACTCATCGGTCAATGTTGATAAATATGTCTAGATTTACAAAGGTTCAATCAAGGATAAGAGATATTATAGAAGCTTATTACGAAAAAGTTAAGAAAAACATAAAACAAACGCATAAGTTGAATATGAACATTGCTTTGACAAATCCTGTTGTGAAATCTTTGAAAAACACTTTTGATAAATATTTTGCTGACATGTCTAATAGTATATTAAAGATTACATGGGAAGAAGTATTTTTAAATTTATACAATGCTATTTCTAAAATTAATGTTGTAGTCGTAAACTCCGGAAAAAATTCCTCTAAATTAAATTACGAAGATTCTAACGATGGATTAAGAGTAATTGCAGTTGGCGGATTGGCTTTATCGAGAGGTCTCACCTTGGAAGGATTATTAATAAGTTATTTTTATCGAAATACTGCGACATTTGATGTTTTAATGCAAATGGGCAGATGGTTTGGATATAGAGACGGCTATGCTGATTTATGTAAAATTTGGCTTACAAAAACATCATATCGTTATTATAAAGATATATATGAATCAACTGAAGAACTTAAGCAAGATATTAGAAGAATGGGAGAGCAAAATAAACGTCCAGAAGATTACGGTATTCGTGTTAGAAACGATTCTATCGATTTGGGCATTACTGCTGCAAATAAGATGCGTAATACTAAAAATAAAGCAGATATAAAATCATATTTTGGAAGTATTTTTGAGACTCCTTACATTTCTAGAAATCTAGATGATGTAGAGCATAATATTGATCATACTTTAATTTTTTTGAACAAAATCACATTAAATCAAAGAGATTATGAAGTTACGCAACATCCTTATTTTAGAGGCGTTCCAACATTGTTGGTTGAAGAATTACTAGATAATTTGAAAATTTTAGATGCAAATGAGAATTTTGATACAAGGCAAATATCGTCTTTTTTAAAGAAAAATGAAAATCAACTTAACGTGTTTGATGTTTTAGTGATTGGTGGAAAGAAAAAAATAAATGGGGAAGACAATCCAAGAAGATTTGTATTGCACGAATTAGATATTAATATTCCTTTAGTTAGTAGAGGCTTTGATATTCCTAGCGATACTTTAATTAGAATGAGTGGAACTCGTGCTCATTTGTGGGGGTCTTCAGATCCAAAATACGGTTTAAAAGAAGACGAAATACCGCAAAATGCAAGTAAGGCGCAAGATTATTTAATTGAAGATAGAAAGCCATTATTAATAATTTATTTTATTAATCCAAATAATAATGAAGAAACTGATGAAGAGGAAAGATTCACATCTATTTCTTCGTCAACCAGTGAGTTTAAGTTTAATATTGAGTTATTTGCAAGAAAATATAATTTCCTTGTTGGCTATGCAATAGGTTTTCCTAAAAAAGTCGGTGAAAATTCAAAGGCAATTATGTATACTGTAAATAAGAGTGTGAATTATTATGATAAAAATCACGATAACGAATCAGAGGAAATTTAAATATGCATTTTGAAGAAATAAAACAAAAAATAGATTCAATTAGATCAAATTCTCAATATTTTCGTGTAAGTGCAACACATCCTCTTGAATTATATATTGGAAAAAATGAAAAAGGTTTTTTAACTTTGAGATTTAATGGAGATTTTACTCCAGTTAAAGTTTTAGGTACTGCAGTTATAGAAATAAAGCAAGTGAAAGCAAAAGAATATAATTCTATACTCTTTTCACTAGTATCAAACGATAACACCTCTCTTTTTTATCATTTTTGTGAAGATATCATTACTCAAACAGAAGCATATGAGGGCCAAGATGGATATACTGAAATAGTTAATAGATTTTCACAATGGAAAAAAATGTTTTCTGGTGATAGTAAAATATTATCAGAAAGTGAAGTGCTTGGATTAATTGGGGAGCTCCTTTTTTTGCAGAGACATTCTTTTAGTATTTATGGAATTACAAAGGGATTAAATGGTTGGAGTGGCCCAGAACCAACACATAAGGATTTTTCATATGAACATGAATGGTTTGAAATTAAATCAATTAATACTCATAAAAGTTCAGTTTCAATTTCATCTTTAGAACAACTTGATAGCGATATAGATGGGCATTTAATAATTTATACTTTTGAAAAAATGAGTCCGAGTTTTTCTGGAATCACTTTAAATTCTCTAGTTGCAGACATTGCAAAAATGTTACAATATGAAACTGATAGAGATATTTTCTTATCTAAACTTAAGCAAGCGGGTTATTCATATAATGATATTTATGATAACTATGTGTACAATTTTATCAAAGTAAATTCGTATTTAGTTGATAGAGAATTTCCTAGAATTAAAGCAAGTGATTTGCCTAAAGGAATAGTTAAAGTAGAATATGAAATTCTACTGTCTTGGATTGAAAAAAACAAGGAGGATTAAGATGAATCAAACATATGCGGAGTTCGAGAAAGAATTTCTAGATGATATAAGAATAAATGCTCAAATTGATGGAACAACGCCAGATGATTATTTTCTTAATGATGTTCTCAATAGATTGAGTTCAATGGGCGAAATAATAGATCCTCAAGTTCGCCCTATGCAAAAAAAATGCAGAAACGGTAAGATTATGTCGTTTGATGCATATTCCTTCGATGAAACAGATAAGTCTATTGTTCTTGTTTCAAATGATTTTGTAGATGATGTAGACGCTGTATTAACTAAAACAGAAATCGAACAACATAAACAAAGAATGCTTAATTTTATGCAAGAAGCATATGATTGCAAATTACAGCAATTTTTTGATTTTACAGATGAATTATTGGTTGTAGGGCAAGAAATTGGCAAAAGATTAAAAATTGATTATGTCAATCTAGAACAAGATTCTTCATTAGATAAAATTAAGCTTATAATTATTACCAACAAAAAATTAAGCGAAAGAATTAAGACCTTGCCATCTGAAAGCTTTTTAGGAAAAAAATTGGAGATTAATATTTGGTCGCTTTTTAGATTTTATGAGCTTTATGAGTCGGGAAGAGAAAGAGAACCAATATTAATTGAAACAGAAAAATTTGGCGTAAAAGGTATTCCATGTATTAAAGCAGAAATGAGTGGGAATCTAGATTATGATGCTTATCTTGCAATTGTTCCGGGTAGTTTTCTTCACTCAATATATTACGAGCATGGTTCAAGATTATTGGAAGGTAATGTTCGTGCATTTTTAAGTAATCGCGGAAAAATTAACAAAGGTATTAGAGATACAATAAGAAAAGAGCCTACTAAATTTTTCTCATATAATAATGGAATAGCTTGCACAGCTTCTAAAGTTGTTCTGTCAGAAGATGGACATGATATAATTTCAATGGAAGATTTACAGATTATTAATGGTGGTCAAACAACTGCATCACTAACATCTGCTGTTTTAAAAGATAAATTATTATTAGACAATATTTTCGTTCCTATGAAATTGACAGTCGTTAAGAATGACGATTACGATACGATGATTCAAAATATTTCTAAATATGCAAATAGTCAAAACAAAGTTAAGGATTCTGATTTGTTTTCCAATCATCCATTCCATCGTACTTTTGAGGCGTTAGCAAAGAAAATTCAAGCTCCTGCTCATGGTGATTCAATTAATAATACATTGTGGTATTACGAAAGATCTAGAGGCAAATATGAACAAGAGCAATTCAAGTTTACTAAAAAGAGTGAAAAAGATAATTTCCTAAAAAAATTCCCGAAATCTCAAGTAATAAAGAAAGAAGAACTTTCAAAGTATTTTACATGTGCTGAATTATTAAGACCAGATTTAGTTAGTAAAGGGTCAGAAAAGTGTATGTCTTTCTTCGCTGAATATATCGATGGATTATATCAAAAAAAGCCAGAAACATTTAACGATCAATTTTTTAAAAATTGCATATGTTACACAATACTTTTTAGAACTGTAGATAGAATTGTTAATAAAGCGGAGTGGTATAATATCGGTGGTTATAAGCTAAATATAGTTCCTTATACTATTTCTAAATTAATTTCTTCAATACCTTCAGAATATTGTCTTGATTTTGATAGGATTTGGAGAAAACAAGAACTTTATCCATCTCTAAATTATGAAATTGAGAGATTGGCGCGCGTAACCAATGAATTTATTCAAAAGTCTAATGGCGTTATTGTTACTGAATATTGTAAAAAAGAAGACACTTGGAAAAAATTTATTGATTATAAATATCAACTTTCTAATGAATTTTTATTGGATTTAATAAAAAAAGAGTTGATTGAAGAAAGAGCACGAGCAGAAGAAAGAGATAATAAAATGTCAGCCTCTATAAATATTGAAACAGAAATTATCAACTTAGGTGGTCCATATTGGAGGAATATTATTCAAGAAGGATTAAAACGAAAATTATTATCTCCTGATGAAATATCACTTTTAAATATTGCTGCTTCAATTGATACTTCTAGACCACGAATTGCTTCACCTAAGCAAGCAAAATTAATTTGGAAGATTAGAGAAAAATTGGAAAATGCAGGTGTATTAGTATGACAAAAAATTTCACAATGGTAGAATTATTTAGTGGTATTGGCGCACAAGCCAAAGCTTTTTCGCGTGTTTCTAAAAGAAGAAATGTTACATTTACAACTGTAAATACTTGCGAGTGGGATATTCATGCCATTGTTGCGTATTATTTAATTCATAGAAAAGACAAATACATATATAAATGGGATAGAGAAAAATGTATCGAATATTTAGAAAAATTTAATTTGAGTAATAATGGCAAAGAAAAAGCAAATTTTGCTACTATAGCTAATCTTAATTTAGAACTTTTACGCCTAATCTGTACTGCTATTAAAAAAACAAATAATTTAATTAGTGTTACTGATTTAAAATCAACAGATATTCCCGACAATTTAGATGTTTTGACTTATTCTTTTCCATGCCAGGATTTATCTAATGTTGGTGCATTGCATGGTTATAATAAAGGAATTGATAGAGACGCACATTCAAGAAGTGGATTGCTTTGGGAAGTCGAACGTGTTCTCAAAGATAGACAACGAGATGGATTAGATATGCCGAAATTTTTGATTTTGGAAAATGTTACGGCTCTTGAGGCAGATAGACATAAAGACAATTTTAGTGAGTGGAAGAATCAATTAGAATCATTTGGATATGTAAATAAAATTTTTAAACTTGACTCACTTGATTTAGGTATCCCACAGCATAGAAAGAGATTATTAATGCTAAGTGTTTATGTTGGTAGTGATAAAGAAAAAGAAAATTTACTAAATAATTATTTCGAAATAAAAGAACATAAAATTGAAGACAAAAGACTTCCAGTTAAGCCTTTGGTTGATATCTTGAAAACAAATTATGACAATAAAGTCTATTTTGCAGAAGCTTTGTTATCCCAACCGAATGCAACGCCGTCTAGATTAAAAATATGGGATGACAATTTAAAAATTATAAATGAGGATAATATTGTAGCAAATAATTCTCAAACAATAACAACTAAGCAAGATCGTCATCCGAATTCAGGAAATATTTATTTTGATTACGAAAATAATAAAAAATCAAAATATAGATTTCTAACACCGCGTGAGTGCTTTTTATTAATGGGATTTGATGAAAGTGATTATAATAAAATAATTTCAAATAACATCAAAAGTCGTTCTAATGCATTGTTTTTTTCTAGAGACAAAATGTATAAATTGGCTGGTAACAGTATTGTTGTAAATGTATTGGAACAAATATTTGATGCAATTGTAGATATTGATAGTATTATTAATAACTAAATTTATGTAAAATACAGCTATAAAGATATTCGATTTGTGTTGAAAGTGTAGGAGGCAGCGACAATTATGAAAAAATGGAGAATTATTAAATTAATAACTTATATTTTATCCGCTATTGCGATATTCGCAATGCGTGAGACATTAGTGGAGAATCTAAAATATCTAATTGGTACACTTATGATTGTGTATGGTTTAGAACAAGTTTTAGTGCACCTATTTACTAAAAAAAGATTTGATGAACATAATACTTTCTTCTGGGGTGCAGTAGAAGTCATATTAGGATTTATCGTGTTACTATTAGTTCATGACTACGCTACAATATGTGTATTATGGGCAGTATGGTCAATCTTAAGAGAAGCACATGAAATAGAAGAATATGCTCATAAACTAATGCACGGAGTTCCTAGATTATTTGGTTTCTTAGAATCAATTATTGTAATTGTTTTCTCAATTACTTTAATTCTTGAACCAGGAGAACATCATGCAGGAATTCATGTCATATTATTATGTTTTGAATTATTAACAACTGTTACATTCCCAATTCTTGAAGAATTATATATTGAAAAGAAAGGAAAAAAGGCAATGCACTAAGTTGCATTGTTTTTTATTTATAAACTTTTGCCTTTTCTTTATTCAATGTATTGAATAAAATAATAGCAAGGAGATTGAAAATATGGATAAAGAAATATTTGATCTTATTGAAAAAGAAACAGTTAGACAAAATGATGGAATTGAATTAATTGCGTCAGAAAACTATACAAGTAAAGATGTACGTCTTGCATGTGGCTCAATTCTAACTAATAAATACGCAGAAGGATATCCTGGTAAAAGATATTATGGAGGATGCCTTTATGTTGATGAAGTAGAACAAATTGCTATTGATAGAGCATGTAAACTCTTTAATGCAAAATTTGCAAATGTTCAACCTCATAGCGGATCTCAAGCTAATGCTGCTGCGTATCGTGCATTACTTCCTAATAGTGGTAAAATATTAAGTTTAGTATTAAATGATGGGGGACATTTAACTCATGGCTCTCCAGTAAGTTTTTCATCTCACTTATATAACTTTGTTCATTATCCGTTAGATAAGAATGGTAAGTTAGATTATGATAGTATTTTAGCTATTGCAGAGAATGAAAAACCAGATTTAATCTTAGCAGGATATAGTGCTTATCCTTATTGCATTGACTTTAAAAAGATTAAAGAAATTGCCGATAAAGTAAGCGCTAAATTTATTGTAGATATGGCGCATATTGCGGGATTAATTGCTGCGGGAATTCATCAAAATCCTGTGGGTTATGCAGATGTTGTAACATCAACGACTCATAAAACACTTAGAGGACCAAGAGGAGGCTTAATTCTTACTAATGACGAAAATCTTATTAAGAAAATCAATAGTGCGGTTTTCCCATATTATCAAGGTGGACCATTAGAGCACATCATTGCAGGTAAAGCAATTTGCTTTAAAGAAGCAATGAGTGATGAATTTAAAGATTACGCTAAAAGAGTGGTAGAAAATACTAAAACTTGCCAAGAGACACTAAAAGAGTTAGGGGCAATAACTAGTGATACTGATAACCATTTATTCTTACTTAATACTTTAGATAGTTATCATTTAACTGGTTTAGAAGCACAAATTACATTAGAAGATATTGGAATTACGACAAATAAAAATATGATTCCAAATGATACATTATCGCCTAAAGAAACAAGTGGTTTGCGTATTGGCTTTGCGGCAAGTACCACAAGAGGATGTACTAAAGATGACGCCAAAACAATTGCCACAATCATTCATAAAGTATTAAGCAAAAAAATAAGTAGTGATGGGGCAAAGTTAGAGGTTAAAAAGATTACCTCATCTTGGAAAAACATTGAAGAGATCTAAGCATAGTGAACGCTATGCTTTTTTTGGCTTTAACTCAAATTATTAATGGAAACACTTACATGATTTTTTCATATGTTTTTAGTCATTTTTTTGTTGACTATTTATATATAAATAAGTAAACTATTAACTAGTTAACAATTTAGATTTATTAGCAGGAATTAAGGTGAGTATATGGAAGAAGAAAAGAAACAAATTATCTTTCGTTTAAAGATGATCGATCTATATCGTAAGTTTTCTTTAAAGAAATCAGATTCTGGCGTTTTTCGTGGACAGTTTCCGATTTTAAAGTATATTTCAATGAACGATGGGTGTAGCCAAATATCGATGTCAAAAGAGTTTAATATCTCTGCAGCAGCGATTACTAAAACTATTAATCGTTTAGCAAAGGCAAAGCTCATCAAGAAGAAAGAAGATAAGACAAATAAACGAGCCAATCTTATCTATATTACTGAAGAGGGAAAGAAAGCATTAGAAAGTGCAGATGTTCATTTTAAGATGCTTGATGATAAATCGTTTAAAGATTTTAAAGATGAAGAAATCATTGAACTAAAAAGATTACTCGATAAAATGCTCATGAATTTATGTGAGCAAAAAGAGGTAGATGATGAAAAAATCTGTAAAGCGATGCAAAATTTATTTAAGGAGGAGGATAAGTAATGTTTAAGAAAATAAAACTTATTTTAGCTAGTGTTCGCGAATATAAAAAATACGCGATATTGACTCCAATTCTAATGATTGGTGAAGCAGCGATGGAATGTGCAATTCCATTTGTTATGCAACTATTTCTATCTAAAATTGAATCAATGGATATAGGCGTTAATTTTGACTTTGTTGCTTTATTGCCTTATATTATTGGTTTAATTCTTATGGCGATGTTCTCGCTCACTTGTGGAATACTTGGAGGAAGAACAGCAGCAATTGCCTCAACTGGGCTTGCGAAAAACTTGCGTTCGGATATGTATAAGAAATTACAATCATTCTCATTTGAGAATATTGATAAATTCTCTAATTCGTCGCTTGTTACACGTATGACAACAGATATTACTAATACCCAAAACTCATTTGCAATGTGTATAAGAATCGTTGTACGTGCACCATTAATGTTACTATTCTCAATCGTTATGGCCTTTATTAGTGGTGGTAGTATGGCCTTTATCTTTATTGGAATTATTCCGCTTGTATCATTTGGATTAATTATGATTATTCGACTTGCTATGCCAATATTTAAACGAGTATTTAAGCGTTACGATGCTTTAAACCAATCAGTTCAAGAAAACATTTCTGGTATTCGTGTTGTTAAATCATATGTAAGAGAAGATTATGAGAAAGAAAAATTTAATGCTGCTAGTGATAAAATTAGTAATGAGTTTATATCGGCAGAAAAGATTTTGGCCTTTAATAACCCAATTATGAATTTCGCCATTCATCTATCAAACATTTTAGTTTGTTCGATTGGTGCGCTGATTATTATTAATTCTGCACAACTAGTGGATGGAAAGATTGTTAGTGAATTAGGACTACCTGCATTATCTGCACTTTTAACTTATGGCGTTCAAGTATTAATGTCCTTAATGATGATTTCTATGATTATTGTTATGCTAACAATGTCAATTGAATCTATACGTCGTATTTCTGAAGTGCTAGAAGAAGAATCAACAATTAAAAATCCAGAAAATCCAGTATTTGAAGTTGAAGATGGATCAGTTGTTTTTGATAACGTTAACTTTAAATATAAAGAAGGATCAGAAAAGTATACTTTAGAAAATATTAATTTAAAGATAAAAAGTGGTGAGTTTATTGGAATAATTGGCTCAACCGGTTCTGGTAAAACCTCACTTGTTAATTTGATTTCTCGCCTTTATGACATTAAAGAAGGAGAAATCCTTGTCGGTGGAAGAAACGTTAAAGAATACGATTTAGATACTTTAAGAAATAATGTCGCAGTTGTATTACAAAAGAACGTTTTATTCTCCGGAACAATTGAAGAGAATCTTCGTTGGGGCGATTTAAATGCATCTATGGAAGAAATCATTAATGCAAGTAAAGTTGCCCAGGCAGATGAATTCGTTTCATCTTTCCCAGATGGTTATAACACTCATATTGAACAAGGCGGTACAAACGTCTCAGGTGGACAAAAACAAAGACTTTGTATTGCTCGTGCTTTACTTAAAAAACCAAAGATTTTAATTCTTGATGACTCAACATCAGCAGTTGATACTAAAACTGATAAATTAATCAATCTTGGTTTAAAATCTCAAATGCCAGAAACAACAAAGATTGTTATTGCACAAAGAATATCATCTATTGAAGAAGCAGATCAAATTATTGTTATGGATGATGGACATATTGATCAAATCGGAACTCATGAAGAGTTATTAAAAACAAATAGGATTTATCAAGAGGTTTATACAACTCAAACAAAGAATGGAGGTAATAAATAATGCCACCAATGCGTATGCCGAAAAATGGAAGCCATGCAAGAGCTAAAAAAGGCACCTTGCCTAGACTTCTTAAAATGCTATTTAAAAACTATAAATGGCAAATGCTACTTGCTTTAATTTGTATTGTCCTTGTAGCAGTAAGTAACTTTACTTCCTCAATATTTGTTAAAAATATTTCAAATACTGTAACCTCTATTGTAAATGATAAAGTTATGGATGGAAAAGAAGCAGACTTTACTCAACTAATCCAACTCCTAATTATTATGGGATCAATTTATATAGTTGGTATGATTGCTTCATTTGTCTATAACTTAACAATGGGTATTACTACTCAAAAGTTCTTAAACACTATTCGTAAAGAAATGTTTGGACATATGGAGACATTACCTATTAAATACTTTGATACTCACGCACATGGCGATATCATGTCCATTTACACAAATGATACTGATACCATCCGTCAATTAGTGAGTCAATCACTCCCTAGTTTATTCCAAACATCGTTCACGCTTATTGCTTTACTTTGCATTATGCTTTATTACTCACTATGGTTAACTATAGTAGTACTATTTGGTTCGATATTTATGGTGTTTTGCACCAAAACAATTGGTGGAAAATCTGCTAAATTCTTCGTTAAACAACAAAAAGCACTAGGTAAAGTTGAAGGTTCAATCGAAGAATCAATTAATGGTTTAAAGGTTATTAAAGTATTCTGTCACGAAGAAAAATCTATTGAAGATTTTAATAAATTAAATGATCACTTATGTGAAGTTGCGACAGTTGGTAATATCAACGGTAACGTATTAGGACCAATTATCGGTAATATCGGAAACATTCTTTATGTCTTAATTGCTGTTATTGGTGGATTATTCATAATGTTCCCAAATAGTATTCATAATATTAATATTTTTGGCCAAGTTACTGAAGTTAGTGAATTGATTGGAATTATTCTTTCATTCCTTATGATGGCAAGAATGTTCTCTAATAATATTAACCAATTCTCTCAACAAGTTGCCTTTATCGTTATGGGTATGGCTGGTGCATCTCGTGTATTTGAATTATTAGATGAAAAGAGCGAAGTAGATGATGGCTACGTCACATTAGTTAACATTAAATATAATGAAGATGGTTCATTTGTAGAAACCGATGAAAGAACAAGATTTTATGCTTGGAAACATCCTCATAAAGATTGTGGACAGGTTACCTACACTGAACTTAAAGGTGATATTATACTTGATAAAGTAGATTTTGGTTATGTTCCAGAAAAGATAGTTTTAAAAGATGTCTCAATTTACGCGCATCCTGGACAAAAAATTGCCTTTGTTGGTGCAACAGGTGCTGGTAAAACAACAATTACAAATTTAATTAATAGATTCTATGATATTGCTGATGGAAAGATTAGATATGATGGAATTAATATTAATAAAATTAAAAAGAGTGATTTAAGAAGATCACTTGGTATTGTCTTACAAGACACAAACTTATTTACTGGCACAGTTATGGATAATATCCGTTATGGAAGACTTGATGCGACCGATGAAGAAGTATATGAAGCTGCAAAGATTGCTAATGCTTATGACTTTATTACTCGCTTACCACAAGGATTTAATACAATGCTAAGTGGAGATGGCGCAAACCTATCA
The DNA here is from genome assembly GCA_022508535.1 of Erysipelotrichales bacterium. Classification (GTDB taxonomy): domain Bacteria; phylum Bacillota_I; class Bacilli_A; order RFN20; family CAG-826; genus RUG131. Next base: position 7,115 of record JAFLUZ010000002.1, on the reverse strand, counting down.
CAAGGTCAAAGACAATTATTATCAATTGCCCGTGCTGCGGTTGCAGACGCTCCTGTTATGATCTTAGACGAAGCTACATCAAGTATTGATACCCGTACTGAAAAACTTGTTCAACAAGGTACAGATATGTTGATGAAAGGTAGAACTGTATTTGTTATTGCTCATCGCTTATCTACAGTTATGAACTCTGACGCTATTATGGTATTAGAACATGGTAGAATCATTGAGCGCGGTAGTCACGATGATTTAATTAAACAAAAAGGTAAATACTATCAACTATATACTGGGGCATTTGAGTTAGAATAAAAATTAAAAAGCACACTTTAGTCTTAACGCTAAGGTGTGTTTTAATTTGATTGATGAAAAAAGCGGGATATAATCGGATTTTTTTCGCATTGATTACATATTTTCCAACATTAAAAGTGTTGAATTTTACACATTTTCCAATATTTTATAGGATGATTGATATAAATATACTTTATAAAACATCAAAAAAAGTAGAGCGTTGAAAGCTCTACTTTGTTTTGATTAAACACGACTTGTTTTAGAAATTAATTTGTTTAATTCGTCATTTGCATGAGCAGCAATAAATGTTTCTAAATTTGTTATTGCATTAGAACTATCAGCTACTTCAGCACGATCTGCTATATCAAGTGATAAGTCAATATTAATTGTAATACCAACAGCAATGCCTAAGTGAGCATCTAAGCTTACTAATTGTTCATCGCTATCATCAGTTCTTACTTTTAAAGTTAAACTTGTTAATTGATCACTCTTTGCTAATTCTCCAATATCAATATCGAAGAAGAAGTAATTCTCATTAGCGTTATAAATGAAATTCTTTAAAATCTTTTCATATTGCATTTGACGATCTTCTTTGTTATTAGCAGATCTTTCAATAAGATTCATAAGAGTATCGTTTGCACCCATGACATCTTGAAGTAAGATATTAAGAATGTTTTCTTTCATATAATCTAAATCAAAGCGTCTAGTAATTGTTGTTGTATATTTTGTTTTAAAGAAAAGTCCACTTTCAGATGTATCGGTTCGATCAAGATAGAACATTTTATCATGATAATAAAGAGATGCTTTTCTACTTGTATCAGTTCCGTAAAGAATTGATGTTCCTTTATTGACAAGTGAGATTAGAGGAATATCAACAAAGTCTATTGCAAGTTTGATGTCACCATTTTGTGAATGTAATTTGACATCAAGTGGTATATCAAAGTTAATTCCTCCTAATGCTGCAATATTTAATTTTGCTGTAGCAGTGAAGTGATAGTAATTAAATTTTGATGTGTTAATACCAAGTTGTAATAATACTTTAATATCAGAGAAATCAATGTATTCAACATAAGGATCTAAACGAGTGATATCTTTAGCGTTATCATAATCATGGAGATAAATATTAAACTCAACGTTTTCTTCTCCAATTTGACAGTTATAAACCTTTAATGAGTTAATAACTGGATTTGGCATCATATATGTTCCACTTTCATCACTAACTTCGACTTCTTTGTTTTCGTATTCAAGTCTTAAAGTAAATCCATAATCAGAGAAATTAATAACATCAAGAGCGATATCAATTTCTATGAAGTAAACATTACCTTCATGACCTGTTTCAAATCGATTAATAATATTAGTAGTTAATAATTGGAGATAATCACCATCAATAACTTGTTTGATTGGCATATTATTTATTTTTTCAATAATTTCACCGAATAATTCTTCAAAGTGTTCATCAGGGTTTTGAATGATATCCATTACCATAGCAAGTAATTCTTTTAATGTACGGATTTTAGCTTTTCCGTTCATTGTATCATTATAAGTGAATAATATTTCATCGACTGATTTCATATCAGCTTTAATATTGTGCTTATATTCATTTCTATCAATGACGTTAACATAACCATAGCCATATCCAATATTTGTTTCTTCGCTTCTTTCAGGATCAATTTCAAATTGGATATTGCCATCGATGTTGATTGGCTTAATTGTTTCATCGCTATTTACTACGTTACCATCAAATTCGATTTGGAATTTGTGTTCTGGCATAGCTAAATAATTTTCATAAGCATCTACTAAACCAAGAACAGGTTCAAGTTCAGCATAATCATCTTCAACTAAGGTAAATGGTTTATATTCGCCAAATGTTAATACTAAATTTGCAAAATAATCTTTAACAGATAAATTAATAATAGATAATGACTTTAGACCATTTGTATCAAAACTTAATGTTAATTTGAAATCGGAAATATTATCAAATCCTGCTTCACCAGGTGCAATATCAACATCTAAGTTGGTATCTGTTAAGACAATATCTCCAATCATTTTGTCAGCGTTATTGATGTAGTCAAGAATATTAACATCTTTCATTTTATCCATTGCACTATTGATGACTTCTTCAATTTTATTTTCGCCAATCTTAGATAATGCGTAATCAATTAAAGCAGTAATAGAATCTAGTTGCACAGATACTTTTAAATCAGAATATTTAGCATATATTTTTTTATTATATAAAGCAAAGTTAAATGGTGCTTCTTTTTCGTTAGCTAAGATTTTACCATCTAAAGAATATAACTTATTATCAAAGTCATAAGTCAAATCAAGATTTGCCCCTACTAAATTTTTGATTTCAGTTTTAGTAACAATTGTTTGTCCTTCTTCATCAGTTGTAGTGTCTTGATATTGCTTCTTTAAATCTAGTGCGACATTAATTGTATTTTGTCTTTTCTTTGTTAAATTATATATTCCATCAAAGATTGTAAATACTGGTTTAAAATCTTGATAGTTTCGATAATCAGGAGCAAGTATTTCTACAGACTCTGCAGTTACTAAATCAATGTTTAGATAGAATAACGTTTTATTATAGTAGAAGTGGTTAGTTCTAATACCTTTAAAGTTATTATCAGCATCAGTTTTAATAAATATTTCCACTGCATCACTTAAATTTAATTTGAAACATAAATCACCAAGAGGTGTTATTTGTTTATCTTCCATATTATTTACGCGATCTACTAAATCATTAAGATCAAGGTTTTTGATTTCTTCAGGAACTTCTAATTCAATGCCGTATACTGTTGGTAGTTTTTCAATGAATTCGAAGATTGAATCAGTATCAATTCTAAATTTTGAATCACGATAGGCAAAGTAAGTAGTAGAATCGACATAAGATAATTCAATAGGAATTTTATTTCCATCAAGGTTTGCATTAGCTTTACCTTCTAATTTAATGTTTTCTAAATCGGTTATATCGCCTTTTCCATCAAATGAGATACCAACTTTGTTACTTTCGGGTGTCATAGCTTCAACTTCAGCTTTAACATCGAAAGCTTTAATCTCCATTAAATTGTTTAATAATTTTTGTTGGTTTGTTTGAGCTGGTGTTTCATTGCTAGGAGTGCTAGGTAAGCTAGGTGTTTTGCGCTCTTGATATTGAGACATAAAAGCAATACCGAAGCTTATACCAAATAGTGATAACAATATACCGCCAGTTTTAATAGCCTTTTTCTTCATAATTTTTTCCTCCTATTATTTATACTCGACATCCTCTGATAAACTAGGGATGCTAATGTTTTCTAAGTATGTGTAATTTTCAGTGATTGTACCTTTCGTTTGAACAGTGAATCCGTAAGGTACACCATATTCTTCATAAATATCATTTTTTAAAATTGTAAGATTACTTGATAGAGTTAACTTGAGATTAACTAAGCTAAATGTTGGTACATCAGAAAGGTCTGATGTTTTTTTCATTTGCTTTCCATAATTAATTGTAGATAAGTCAGGTTTAAGCGAAAGATTAACAATAATATTCTCATTTTCAATCTTGCTACTTTCCTTATCAATAGTGAGATAGTTAAGAGTATAAATAAATGGAATCTTCATACTCTTTCCCCAAGTTTCTTTGAAAGTATCAGAATTATATGTCTCTTTAACTTCGCTTATCCATTCGGCTGATTCAGTGTTTTTAAGTTTACTGCTCTTGTAGACTTTAATTTCATCATCAGTTTGATAAAATCTCCATCCGATTTTCATCAATCCCGAAGATAAACTTTCGGAAAAATAGGAATTGTTGGTTTTGATATATTTTGAATTTATAGTTTGATTTGCAATTGACGCATTGACAGTGCCAGTTGTGGTAATTTGAGCGTTAGAAGCTTTATCAAAATTCATAAGTCCTATTTTCACTAATTGATATGGGCGAAACTCGCTAAGATATTTTGCTGAATTAACTTTCGAGTTATTGAGCTTAATAAACTTCTCGTAAAGTTCATCATCTTTTTCATCAACTTCAACATTCCAATTTGATAAGTCTTGAGCAAAAAACTTTCGTCCTAAGATTAGGCCGAGCAGTGCACCACTACCTACTACGACTAGCGTAGAGACAATAAGTAATATTGAAGTTTTCTTTACTTTCGTTTCCATACAACATAATTCTAATTTTTTCAAAGTCAAATACTACCTCTTTGAAAAAGAATTATTAAGATATATAAATCTCTTAAAAATATATTAAAAAAATCACTCTCTTTTAAAGAGATAAGTGAATAAAACTAACTCATTTCGTGAATGAAAAGTTGCATTTTAACTCTACTATGTTATAATTTTATTGTAATAAACAATTCTTAAACATTTACATATTTTTAGAGGTTTTAAACGAAATTATGGAAAATATTAGAGAAACTATTGGTGAAAACTTAGCCGAGTTACGAAAGAAAAAGGGGTTAACTCAATACGAATTAGCAGAAAAATTTAATTATTCTGATAAGGCTATTTCAAAGTGGGAAAATGGGTCAACGCTTCCTGATATTGAAACACTTTATCAACTTTGTGAATTTTATGATGTGAGCTTAGACTATCTTACTCATAAAGAAAACAAAGGACAATACGTTAAGGATTCAAATAAAGTATTACTCAAAAATAGAATAGCTATTTCATGTTTGCTTATTTCTATTATCTGGATGGTAGCGACAATAGTGTTTGTTTATTCTTTAATGAATCATCCAAATACTCCTAATTGGGTGGCATTTGTTTGGGCAATACCATTATCGTGTGCTCTCCTTATTTGGTTGAACAAACATTATTTTAAAAATAAAAGTATATTCTTTTATACAAGTTCAATATTTGCTTGGTCCACTATTGCATCATTCTTCTGTCAATTTCTTAGATATACACCTTGGCCTATATTTATCGTAGGTATTCCAATGCAAATATCTTTGATTCTATGGTATTGTATTGATACATCAAAAAAATAATAAAAAATCCAAATTCATTATGAGTTTGGATTTTAATTTTCTTATTCGGAAAGTGGTTCCACTAATGCTTCAATCGGGAATATTTTCCATCCATGATCTTGTGAGTAGAATTGATGTATTGTGAAGTATAATTCGACCTCAGTATCCGAATAGTAGTAGTCATAAAATACCGAGTAACTAAAGCTTCTTTCGTTAATATTGTAATGATTCATTAAAAATAAACCAGATACGGATTTATTGTTACCAGAAGAAGAATCAGATATTAAACTTCCTTTGTTTTCTTTAGCGATACCTAAATAGTAATTTGTCGTATGTTTACTATTTTGCACAACATATCCAGTTGTTTTATATAGAGTCATATATTCTTTTACTGATGGTGATTTAAAATCATCACCCAAAACATATTTTGATTTTAAGAAATCTGGTTCAACTGTTTTAGCCTGCTCTGCGTCAATAGAGTTTTCTAAATCATCGGACATTTCTACATATTTACTACTTAAATGCAAGATAGCAGGGCTGGTGACTTCAACATTAAGAATTCCAGTAATTTCGTAATATTTACCAACATCTTCAGCGTTGATAAATTTTTGGCCATTGGCAATTACAGATATAACACCTGTTCCATCACTAAACACTGCTTTCTTATTAGCGTCTTCTCTATCAGTCGCGATTAATTGCCCAGTGAAAGTAACAATTTTTCCTGTTCCATATTTTTTCTTGTTTAATGGAATATTATCAAAGTCATCTACCATTGATAAAATGGATTCTTTCTTTTCTGAGATTTTTTCTAAGTTAACACTTGTTTGAACGTTTTGGCCGCAATTAACAACTGTTTCTTGACTTCCAATTTCTTTATTAAAAGCAAGTTCAATTACTCCATCAACTTTAGCAACATTTGCAGTGACGATATATTCTTGATTTGTATAACGGTTAGCAAGATATCCACTATAATTTGCGTAAGCAACACGTAAATATATGTAAGATTCACTATCGGCAAAATACATTAAGTCTTCATTTGATCTACTCATTGTAATTGCTCTTAAATAAGTGGCTTTAAATTTAACTAATTGTCCAACTTCGTTAGCGTTTAGTTTTTTACCTAGAGTACGTATTTCTTTAATAGTTGATAGTTTTAATTCTTCCGGAGAAGATGATGTGCTAGTGCTATTAGAAACATTACTTGATGAGCTTTGTTGACTTTGCGAACTTGGTGTTTGTGAAGGTGAAGTAGAAGTTACACTATCTATAGATACACTTGGACTGGAATTTTCTTGATTAACTGAATCAGGGCCAAGAGAATTATTTGAAGACACTGATGGGGATGTAGTACATCCAGTTAGTGCTAATAACAAAGCAAACAAGATAGTTCGTTTTTTCATAAAACATCGCCTCTTTTTATTTGATAATATTTTACAATAAACCAAATCGAATATGTAGAAATATTTTTTCTCTATGGTAAAATATTTTAAGAGGTGTTAATGATGAAAATATTAAAAAAAATTTTAATATCATTTTTAGCAGGTGCCGCAATAGCGGGTGGTGGACTTGTTTTCTTATTAATTAAATCATTAAGTACCTCAGTTGTTGTTTCAACAATTGCTTCATATTCTTTTAGTATAGGATTAATTATAGTCCTTATTTTTGGACTTTGGCTTTTTACTGGGAAAATTGGATATGTATTCGATAAAAAATTTAGTGCTTTAGATTTTATTTTAATGTTCTTTGGAAATTTAGTAGGAGCAACTATTGTCGGCTACATAGCATATTTCTTACTAAAAAATACTGAATTATATACGATTAATTATTCTACTACAATGACAAAACTAAGTTCTTTTGATTTTTGGGATTTGATGCTAAGTGGTA
>JAFLUZ010000019.1 GCA_022508535.1 Erysipelotrichales bacterium | reverse complement strand
TAATGTTTTTAATTTTATTTCATTATAAATTTTTAGACCACTTTGTTGAATTATTTATAGCAGTGAAAATGGTAGTAGGAAGGAGGGTGACAAATGTTTATATAATTCTTATTCTTTTTGCATAATCAGAAATCAGTGGTAATAATCCATTTTCGTTTTTAATATTAATAAATAGTCATAAACACTCTACGGGCAACTCGATATTTTAATTCGGCTGCTCGTTTTTTTATTTTACACCCTCTCAAAAGAGAGGGCAAACTTCCCAGTTATTAATGAAGGGTAGAAATGATTATAGCAATGAGGGGTATCTATATATGGCTGGTATGATTAAATATCAAATTTCTAAAACTAGATTTATTTGGGTTGCTACTGCTACAAACGAAGAGCTAAAACTTATTAAACACCTAAATAATGAATTTGATAAGGAAAGAAAAAAAGAAAAAACTTATAAAAAAAATACTATTTCTTTAAACATGCTTGAGGAGAAGTGTAATTTTGAATACGCTGATTCAAGTGATTCGCCTGAAGAGTTTTTTAATAATGAGTTTAGAAATAATGAAATAATGAAAGCTATACGTGCTTTACCTATGAGACAAAAACAAGTTATTCTCGAATTTTTTTACAATGATAAATCATTAAGACAAATTGCACGTGAGAATAATGTTTCGATTTCTACGATTAGAGAAAGTTTTCATTCTGCACTTAAGACATTAAGAAAAAAATTACAAATTTTTGCAGAATAATCCCTCTCAAAAATGGAGGTGAACTTCCCAGTACTTTATGAATGATGATTTATTCGACTATCAAAATGGTTAGTCAAGTAAAACGGTACATTCAAAAATTAGAAAGATAGGAGGTGATGAAATATATGAATCAAGAAACAATCATAACACTAATAGGATTATTTGCTTCAGTATCAAGCATTGTTTTTGCTATATTGGCATTCAAAAGAAGCGAAAGGCACGATCATAAAAAGGAAGGGAAAAACGAAGGCTTAATCTTAGCTGATATTGGTTATATCAAAGCCTGTGTTGATCGAATGGAGAAAAATCTCACAAGTGTTGATGAAAGATATCGAAAAATGATTGAACGTTTGACAAAGGTCGAAGAAGATTTGATGCATGTTCAAAAACGCTTAGAAGAAATGGCATATAAAAAGGGAGGTTAGCTATGGAATTCGTAGGTGTACCGGTTATAGTCGTATGTTGCTATATTTTCGGTGAAATTTATAAAGCTTTATTAAAAAAGCATAAAGAAGCATACAAATACATTCCTGTTTTTCTTTCTGTAATTGGAGGATTATTGGGAATTTTAATTCACTTAACAACCCCTAATAGTATTTTTAATGCAGATAACATATGGATAGCGTTAGGGATAGGAATCGTTAGTGGTGCTTCATCAACTGGAGCAAATCAAATAATAAAACAATTATTCAAGAAAGAGGAAAATAGCAATGAATGAATTATATAATCCTAAAATCGATTATTTAATTTGTAAGTATCTTTCTGATTCGAACATCGAAATATTAGATGAACAGTTATGGAAAGATATTTATAACGGAGTGATAGAGCCAGAGACACGAGATCAAATAATTATGGTAAGAGCAAAGATAATTCTTTCTTTTATTAAAAAAAGAAGTACAAAATTCACTTTACCTACGGTCATTAAATGTTTTGAAATTCTTAGTGAAGAGAATATTGAGCTATCGTCTTATTCACAAAAGGTTCTAAAAGAAATTGTTAAAATGTTTAAATGTGATTCTTCAATTGATTTATCTGCAAAATGCTTAGTTATAATCTTACAAGAACAAGTATTTCCAAAGGAATGGAATGTAGAAATGAGCAAAATAATCCATAATTTTATTCAAATAAAACATGGATTAGTTCCAACGATTCTTTATCACTTTCAGACTAACCGGTTAATTAAACTAGTAGAAGAAAACGAAATAGAAGGTGCAATTTTAGAAATAAAGAATGCTTATCAAAGAACACGTCATTTCAATACAAAACATGCATTAATTCCTGTTGAGGCAATTATTGACAAAATAAATAAATTAAGAGATATTTTGACAACTAAGTATGGGGTACAAGTAATTTATATGTATGGTTCGTACTCTAAAGGAACTTATAACGAATATAGCGACCTTGATCTCTTCATTAAAGTAACTAGCAAAAAAAGAAAAGATATAGAAAATAAACATTTATTGCTTGATTTCTTGGAAGAACAAATAGGCATTTCTATTGATGGACAAGTAGATGACATTACATTTAAAAAAAATGGCTTAAAAAAAGATATGCAGCGATATCTTAAAAAAATTTTTATGGCATAATAAGGAGGAATAAAAATGAGTTTGGATGCTAAAAAAATAATCAGACAAAATAAAAATATTATTAAAGTGGATGAAACAATTGTATCTAAAGATTTAGTTGAATTAAAACCAGCATTAACAGATTTTGTTGATACAATTGAAGATGGAACCATTTTTAAGTCGGCAAGGAATACTTTTACTGATAAAACTGGAACTATAAAACCAATTCTTACACGTCTTTTGAAAAAAGAAGATGCTTTTTATAATGAAGACAATCTTTTTGGTATAACAATTGATGAAACAAGTGGTGTAACAAAGGGAATTTTGTTGGATGACGGAGTTCACACTATTAAACTTATACCAAATGGAAAATCAGGATTAATTGGTAAAGTTTCAAGTGATGACGATAGTAAAGTTATATTTGAAAAATTTAATGGATCAGACAATCTAGAGCTAATTGTCAAAAATAATGGGTTGCAAATGAATATAGTTGTTTCAGAAATTAAAGAGGAACAATATTCATATAATTTTAAAATTTTAACAACAAATTTATATGCATCATATTGCAATGATATGAAAGCTATTGTTTTTGTTGATCAAAATACAAAAGATAAAGTGTTTATTATTGCAAATCCTTTTATGATGGATAAAAAAGATGCAGTTTCAAGTGCGATTGAATCAAATTATTATAATATCACTGAGAATGAACATGAATGGGAATTAAAACTATCTAAGGATTGGCTTGAGGACACGTTTAGGCAATTACCTATTATCGTTTCACCGAGAATTGAAATTATAGATCAACCAGTTGTTACATTAACAAATTACATTGATTCAAAAAAATTTGTTAATATTTCAGATGAATTGATTTTGGGTGTGAAAAATTACAAATCATATTCCATTAGAGCAACTATTATTACACAACAAATTATTTCTGAATTAGTTAGAACGGGTATGAAAAAGTACAATGTAAGTTTAGAATTGCATTACGAAGAAGATGAGGACTCACGTAGAGATGATAGCAAAGGAATTTTAATTTTCTATGGTTCAGAACTGCTTTCTGAAAATCTTTTAAAATCAACTGAAAAAAATATCTTGATTGATATAACTGAAATTATTAAAAAAGAGATTCAAAAGTACAAATCTGGCATGAAAATTTCAAATTTGACCATCGATTTAATCTATGGCGACAAAAATAGTATTATTGGTAGTACTATGTCAACTGGGGCAGTAAATTCTAGAAATATTAAAGATGATTATGTCATTGTAAAAGATAGATTATTTAAAGAAGAAATATTTAGACCAGAAATTCATCTTAATGGTGTAAGAGATGGCGAAGTTGTCGCAGGTACACCATTCTTAGAATATGAGACAGGTCGTGCTGGAAAGACAAGAATAAATCTATTTAATAATGAGATATCCCATTGTTTTGAATTGGGAAGTGTATCAGCTAAAGCACTTAATATTGGAATTAAACTTTTCTATGATACTAGATTTTTAAAAGAACAAATTAAAAAAGGTCTAAGTAATTTTTTTGGAAAAGGTTGGTTACTTAATGTTAGTCAAAGATTAGTTAAAAACGACAATTATAGTAAACTTCTAGGTTGCAAAGATATAATTTACTATGATGGAGAAAATAATCCACATACTTTAAGTGAAAAATGGTATTACGAAAAAGATGGTGCAAGACACTATATTCAAAAAGATTTAGTATACATCGGAAATGATCAAAAATTAAAATATCGTAATCCTGAGGGCGACGTTTTTGAAGTTGAATATGAAGCTTCAAATGAAGATGGTTTGACTTTAATATCGACTAATAGCAAATTAAATTATATTAAAAAAAGTGACTTGAAAGTTCATAAGCATTTCTTTATTAAACTTTTTGATAATAAATATGAGGTATTTGTGGACGATGGTGGAATGATTAGTATCCCTCACGTATACTTTACAGATATATCTAGATATTATGAAAATAAATTACCAGAATGGCTCTCATCGAAGGATACGCTTTCGAGGTTATTTAATAGACGGGAATACGAAAAGTATTCAAGAGTAAAGTTTAAAGATAATTGCTTTTATGATTTAGATGACAATTCTTTACAAGTAGAAGAAATTAAAAGACCACTAGTATTTAAGAATAATAAATATTATGTACGCTGCTTATCAAATAAATACTTACAGGTAACTAGTTCTAAAGAATTAATACAAGAATTTGTTAATTATGAAAATGAAGGCATAGATGTAGAGCTTGAAGTTACAAATGAATATTATGTTAATCGTAATGTTCCTATTGCCGATTATTATGAAAACGAAGACATAACAAATGTGAATTCACAAATTTTACAACATGAAGAACAAATAAAATCATTAAAGCAACAAATCGAAAGTGCTTCTAATGGAATAATAAGATTAGAAAATGAACTAGATCAGCAAAGATTAAATCAGCAATTTACTATTGAAGTTAATTCTATACGTGATGATGCAACTAAAGCTTATAATAACGCGTATGACACTACAATATATAAGGCAGGATCTGCCACTGAAGTTGATGAAACAAAAACATACTATAATGAATGCTATCGTAATGCAAGCCAAGATCAAACAATACTTAGTGATGAATGTCAGACTAAAAATTATAAACATCAAATTAGCTCATTCGAATCGCAATTATTGGAGCAACAGAGATCATTACAAATACTATTAGAAAATTTATCAAAATTTGAGTCGCAATTATTACATTTAAACGAAAGAAAAGAAGTACTTGTTAAAAGTCAAAAAGAAGGCATCCAAGATTATATTATGGATACTTCAGGAAGCATTTTAGGATTCGATTATTTTGGTAAATTAGTTTACATTTCAGACCAAAATGAAAACGAAATAATTATAACTTATGATGATAATAAAATAATGGAAGTGGCATCGAAAGAGCAAAAAATGGTATTTCATTATGGTGATAATAATATGCTTGATTATATTATTGATACACAAGGCAGAAGAAAGATCTTTGAAATGGTTGAAGAAAATTTGTACAAAGTTTCATTTCTCGCTGAATTCAATGAAAAGCAGTCAATTATCTTTAAATTTGATGGCGATAGAATCGGAACAATTGATGACCTAAATATTATATGTACAGATTTTATTTGGGAAAATAATTGTTTAACGCGTGTTATTCAATCAGTTACAAATTCACAGTTTTCTGATAATGTGATATATAAAATACCAAGTAGAAAAACTACTAAAGACAATAAAATTTTAGAAATTGAAGGTGGAGTAAAAGTCACAAATTTAATAAGTGAAGATGTTACGTATTATCATTTTGATCATCTTGGGCGATTAGTGTTTTCAACTAATGTTGACAAAACGGACAGAGATGAAACAAGACAATTCTTTCATTTTGATGAAAGGAAAATGCTGTACAATGTCTCTCTTACTACAAAAGATAAAATTCATTCTTTTAATATGGGAATTGGCATGACTACTAAGCAAGGCGTAGAATTAAATGTAGCAAAAGATATTGTGAGCACAAACCTACCATCTAATGGCTTTATTTTTGCCCAAATTACTTTACATAAAGATATGCTTGAAATGAATGAATTTACTTTGTATGCTAATGTCAAAGATAAGAATGGCAAAATAAGAAATTATTCACAAAAATTTAATGATTTAACTTGCAACATAATTGGATTGCCAATTATTTTGGGCGAGAATGATGAAACTTTAGAATTTATAATTTCAACAACAAAAGAAATTAACCTATCAAATATGGATAATGTAACTATTTATGGAGCGGAAGGATCAATTTGTGAATATGATGAAAAAGAACATTTGATTCGTGAAATCATAGGATTTGAAGAAATTAATTATGATGATTTTGTAGATGATAAGCCTACTATAATTACTAGAGTTGATAAATTTGGAATCAAGCGCATTTCTCATCAATTATTTGATTCGTTCGGCAGAATAGTATTTTTCGAAGATCACTTACATAATTGCAAAGAAACTTTTTATGATGAAAAAGGAAATGTAATTGAAGAAAGACAATATAATAAAGAAGCACCAACTCTGGCTAGAATTATAAAATATAGCTTTGATGAATTCGGTAATGTTAGCAAAATTGATGGTGTAATGCGTGATGAAAATGGTGAATTCCCACAAGAAAGTTGTACCTATTTACCAAACACCTCTAAACTAAGTTCAATTAAATATCCTGGCGGACAAGTAACATGTTATGGATATGATTTTAACACGGATGATTTATTAGAAATTTCCTCTGATTCTATGGGGCAAGGAAATAGTACACGAATGGTATATCGATTCGGATTATTGACATCTTTAGCACATCATGGGTTTAGAATACATTATGTTTTAGATAGTCAGGGTAGAAAGATTGCGGTGTTTGTACAAGGTCAGAAATTAATTTCCTATGAATACGATGATGATTACTCTTTTGAAGATAAAAACCACTGCTCAATTGTCACTAAAAAGACAATTGATGGATACGAAATTTCCACAATTAAAGATAAAAAAGGCAAATTATTAATGATGCTTGATTCAGAGGACAAGATTCGTTACTATTATGACGAAGATGATAATTTAGTATATATTGATACTTTAACTGGTGAAGTTGTTGAAACACATTACTTAAAAAATAAAAAAGTTGAGCATAATGCCCATAAATATGATGGACTATATGTTGCTGAAGATTATACTTATAATTCATTAGAACTTTTAAATATGACACGTTACAGTGATAGTGATAACTTGGAATTTCAAACTTATTTTAATTATGATAATGCACATGATAATCGCATTATTGGTGTTGATATTTCATCTGGCACTCAATTAAAAGTCGATTACGATGCTCTCGGACGAGTTGTTTCAAAGAAAGTATTAAATGATAACCATATTATATTAGAAGACGAATTTGACTTTTTACAATATGGTGAAAATACAATTGATTTAATTAACGAGCATATAATTAAAGTTAATGGCGAAGTATTAGACATAGTTAGTTATAAATATGATGTGGCAGGTAATATTATATCTGAAGAACGTGATGAGTTTAAAACAAGATATGGATATGATAAACTTAACCGATTAGTTAGAGAAGACAATCCTAGACTTAATAAAACTAATGTTTATAAATATGATAATGGTGGTAACATTCTATTAAAGAAAGAATATCCATATACTTTAGATGAACAATTAATAGGAGGTGTTGTCACAAATTACACATATAGATCTGATGGTTGGAGAGATCAGTTAGTCAAATTTGATGGAAAAGAAATTAAATATGATGAAATGGGCAGACCAGTACAAATTGGTTCTGATTATATTTATTGGAATACAAAAGGTAGAATGACATCATTTGGAGATAGTAGTTATAAATATGATTTAAATGGTATAAGAAAAAATAAAAATGACATTCAATATTTCCACTTGGGAAACAAGATTATTAAAGAAAAATCTTATGAAAGAAATCATGAAATAGTCTTCGAGTACGCTATGGACAAATTAGTTGGTTTTATTTATAATGGAACAAAATATTTCTATGAAAGGAATATTCAAGGAGATATTTTAAGAATATTTGATGCTAAAGATGTTTCGTTGGTCGCTGAATATATTTATGATGCTTGGGGAAATCATAAAGTATTAGATGCAAATGGCAATGAAGATTTGAATCCGCAATCAATTGGTAATGTCAATCCATTTAGATATCGCGGTTACTACTACGATGCTGAAACAAATCTTTACTATCTCAATAGTCGCTATTATTCACCAAAGATGGGAAGGTTTATCTCGCCAGATGAATTTTCGATTTTAGATAAAACAATGGTACAAGTTAATGGGGTGAATCTTTATATGTATTGTAAAGATAATCCTGTGATGAATACTGATCCTAGTGGATATCTTGTTGTATCGTTGTTAGTTGGTCTAGTTGCCGGAATGATTATTGGTACTGCCTATGGAGCAGTTACTGCGGCTGCTAATGGACAAAATATTCTAGCTGGAGCGATTATAGGAGGAGTCGCTGGTGGATTACTCGGTGTACTAAGTGCTTTCGGTGCAATTTGCATGGCACCACTTTTATTGGGGACTCCTGCAGTATTTGGACTTGGTGCGACAGCTTCATTTGCATTAGGTTTATCTGTTACAATGGTTGGAAGTTTTATTGTTGCAACTGGTTCGGATGTAACATTGCAATTAGCTAATAATGATTGGGATTTCAGTAAAGTTAATTTTGAAAGTGCTTGCATTAGTGGGGCACAATGGACAGTATTAAATACATTTAATGCTTTAACATGTGGTCTGGCACCTGGACTTTCTGGTGGTGTAGAGTTTTTGCTAGATACAATGACCAATTTATTGTATGGTGGAATTGGTTTGATTATCGATGCAATAAGGGGAAAAGCAACAGAAAATAATAATAGTGCCAAAAAACAATATTTATTGTTATCAAACTAAATATAAGCAAAGGAGATAATTATGAAAAAAAGTATTATAAACTATTTGCACACTTATTTTATAATTGGGTTATTTTGTATATCTTTTGGACTCTTATTTCTAATATTATCTATATTGGGATGCATTATTTTTCAAACGATGAAACTAGTGATTATAAGTTTGCTAAGTTTAGTTCCGATTATTTGTGGAATAGTCATCTTGCATAAAACGATTTATAAGGTAACATTTTATAAAGATAGGATTGAATTTTCAAAATTCTCAAGAGTTTTTAGAACTTTTAATATTGAATCAGTTAATGTGAAAGAAGTTCAAATGTTTAGAGGCTGTGTGCTTGCATTTATAGATGAAAAATCCGAATTTGAAAATGGTTTTTATGGAATAGATTCAACTAAAAAGAATAGAAACATTATTAAGAATGACTTAAATCTAGAAATATTAAAGGAATAGTTTATAGCAAAATATTTTTATAGTCAAAATTATCTTAATACATTTGAAAATCATTAAATTAATTTGATAATGTTTATAAGTATTTATTCACACATTTAAATTAGATTTATTTAATGGATATAATTTTTTGTGAGGTAACACTTTTGTTTAGCGGTAACTCGCTTTTCAAAAGTGTTTTTCATATGCGTTCGCTGCATCATTCAATAATAAATACTTATTCCGTCATTAGTGAGGGACACCTAATGATAGAAATGGTATGAATATATGCCAAAGACTAATAAAGAAACCTTTAAGATATCATTAAACAAAAAGACTTAAAGCTTATGATTGAAGGCAAATACAGAGATTTTTATCGCATATTAAGAAATATACTTAAAGGTAAAATTGTTATCCAACTTTCTAACCGATTTATCATTTAGTGATTTATTGCATTAAGGATCCAGAAATTACTATGTTAAATCGGTCTTTTTGTCCTACGCATAAAAAGAGAAACTTATGAAACAAGTAAATGTAGTCGCGTTACTAACTATCGTAACAAGAAAAGGACAAGATCTTCGCTTTAATCTAACTGTTGTTTTAGAAAATAAGATTAATGCAAAACAATCCTTCCCACAAAACTTTAATAATTTAGAATTAACAGCAACGTAAAAAGCCCATTTCCTTGTTTGGATTAGGGCTTAACAAATAATGTTTAAACTTAATTAACTAATATACGCATTAGTAACTAACTTATCATAAGGCACAACTACATTTTCATTAAGTTGACCAGCCATTTTAACAATCTCAATTAGTTTATTGAAATTATCTTGATTAAATCTTAACGTATTAGGCCATGCTTCAATACCTAAGTAGTTATTCATAACATTGGTTAATTCTTCATCATCACTAGAAGTAAAATCTTTTCTTAAGTATGGAATAAT
>JAFLUZ010000018.1 GCA_022508535.1 Erysipelotrichales bacterium | reverse complement strand
TGTAAAAAACATAGACATTTCTCCTAAAGAAGTGACATGCCAATCAGGGAAAAGTGTATGGTGGAGATGCAAAAATGGTCATGAATGGAAAACTACGATACATAATAGATTCTATGGAACTGGTTGTCCTATATGCTATAAAAACAAAAGAAAAAAATAATTTTCACCTAACTGCAGTCTCGACTTATTTTTTTTCATGCCATTATTTAAGTTTAGTGAGTTCGACTCTGGAAAGGCTAGTGGGAGTCGACTCCCACCACTAACATACCCTTGAATTTTTTTCTTGAAAATTATAAAAATTTTATTTCTTATTAAAAAACATACTTTTTCTATAGATTCATAGTTTTTGCATAGGTTCATAGAGTTAAGCAACTACCACGAAACGCCACTCAAAGTATAAAAAAAGCAAACTATATGCATAAGTATAGTTTGCTATCTTTTACAAATGGGGCGGTTAATCAGAATCGAACTGACGAATGTCTGGTTCACAGCCAGATGTGTTAACCACTTCACCATAACCGCCATACTTAATTATTTTAACGATATTATTTATAAAAGTAAAGAACTATTTAATAGAATTGACACTATATTTAGTGCCAATTCAAATAAAACATTATTCTAAAAATAAATCTTGCAAGATTTTTATTTTCTCATCAGTAACATTTATTTTTTCTTTTAGAAATTCACGCATATTGCCATACTTCTTTTCTATCGTATCATAAATATTTTCTAAATAGATTCGTTTAATTCCAAATAACGCTTTTACAACATCATCAACATGCAAATTATATTCCTTGTTAATAACATTCACCATTGTTTCCACATCTTTTTGCACGTATTTATTAGTTAACAAATAATCTTCAATAATTGTTTCTTTATCAACACCTAGACATTCTAGGACTAAGAATGTTGCAAAACCTGCGCGGTCTTTTCCTGCGGTACAATGCCAAAGGGAAGCCTTGTTTTTATTTTCTATTAATAAATCAATAAATTTTCCATATTGCGATAATGCATAATCATCATTAATAAGTGATTCATAAATTTCTTCCATGTACTTTTCAGCACGTTCTAAGTCATCAGCCATATCAATAATAATCATCTTAATCGTGTCTTTGTCACTTTTTTCATCACGAGTAATTCCTTTTGTTATTTCTCGCATCACAGGATTATAAAAATATTTTACACCTGACAAAGTAGGATCAGGCTTTTCTTCCTTTTCATCAAGTGAACGAAAATCGACAATTATACCTAAATTATAATCATTTAATAAAATTTCCTTATCTTTTTCAGTAGCAAAATGAAGTTGTCCACTACGAAGTAACTTTTTATGTTTTATTGTTCTACCATCTTTTGTTTTTAATCCACCCAAATCTCGAGTATTTGGTAATCCTTCTAATTCTATTCTCATATATTTTTACCTTCTTTTATTTTGACATAATAAGTTTAAAGTATTTCTTATGTGCACCAACAGTGAATCCATCATGATCAATATTATGAGTGAATTTTTCTAAATCTTTAAACACATCTTCTCCATCATGAGCTTTTGTCATAATTTCGTTAACAACTGCAGCATCACTTTTTGCATTATCAAATAGTTCATAAAAAGATTCAAAACGAATATTTCCATTCACACAGTTGAGCCATTTTTGTTTTGAAGAATTAAATAAATCATATTTTTTTAGACTATTTAATTTTAATGGTCCAGACATTATATTCAATTCATGATTTTTAAAGAAAATCATAAAAAATAATTTCTTAACTTTTAAAGGTGAGTTAAGTATACGATTGACTAAACACATATCTTTAACTGCAAGATAAAAACTATCTTCTTTAACATAATCAATACTAAAATGCTTTTTTCCTAAGAAATAAAACATTTTAGAAATAATTTTCAAATGAGAATCTTTCACATTTATCATATGTTTTAGAGATTTAGTTTCTTTACATTTCTTATACACTAGTGCATCTATTGATGCTTCTACTTTTGCATGCTCTAAGAAATATTTTCTTTTTTCTTTTTCGTCATCAGAAAATCCAGATATATAAAAGATATATGGGTGCGTGTTTCGATCAAGACAATAATGATACATAAACCCTCTTACATATGCTAATAATACTTCCTTTTCTTCTCCGCTTTTACTTATAGCGTATTTAATCATAAAATTATAAATTGGTGCGATATCAATATGATGTAAAAGAGTACCAAAGTCTCTAATTTCCTTTGTATCTTCTCGCTTCTTAAAATTATAGCCAAAAAAGAAAAATGGATCTGGTCCTTGACCTGCTAATGCAAGAACATCAAAATACTTATCATGCTTAGCCAAACTTTTTATAAATTCATAATGGGTAATTGTTGCTGGCATACTTACTACTCCTTAAAATTAATTGTCAAAATTTTCAAAACCTTTTTTATTCTCAATAGGTGCTTTACGCACATTTTTGATAAATACAAACACTATTAAGGCTAAAACCATAAATAAAGTTGAGTAAATAAATAAGGATTCATATCCTAAAAAATCCATTAAAAATCCCACACAAATTGGTGTAATAGATTGAGCTAGCATTGAAGATGTATAATAATAACCTGTATATTTTCCAACACTATTAGAATCAGACATTTCAACAACCATTGGATATGAAGATAAATTTATCAAAGCCCATCCAATACCAGCAATTGCAAAGAAAGCAATATATACTGGAAGAATTGTTTTTAAAGAAGTTAAAGAAATAATATAGCATCCACCAAGAGCTATAATCATGCAAGCAAGTCCAATAACAATTGACCACTTGCGACCAATTTTATTTGCAAGTTTTCCACCAGGAATAAAAGTAATCATCGATACAACAGTTAAAACAATTGTAGCGATAGAATTTGATTCAACATCCATTACTTCTTTTCCATACGTAGACCAGAATGTTTCAACTGCATTAAATGCCATAAACCATAAAAATATAGAAGCAATAAGTAAAAGTAAATTAGTTTTATCTTGCTTTGTTAATTTATGATCTTCACTTGTAGCAGCTTCGGTTTCTGCAAGTTTTTCGCCAAGTTCCATTTCTTCTTTCATTTCTTTTGCAATCTTATTTTCTTTAATCTTTAAGATAAGTATTACAAGTGAAATAATCATTAAAACAGAGGTGAAAGCAAAAGGTATAATTAAATACATTGAATTTGGTGCACCTTTAATAGTAAATATACTAATCATTTGTAAAGCACCAGCAAATATTGCACCAATATAGCCAACAAAATTAATAATTCCATTTGCAGTTGCACGTAAAGGTTTTGGTGTAACATCAGGCATTAAACTTACTGCAGGATTTCTAAACATTTGCATAAAGACAAGAATTAGTCCCATTGTAATAATGACACCAACTAAAGAGTTTGTGGCGTAGAAATATGGAATAAATGGAAAAATCAATAATGACGCAATTGTACCAACTAAAATAAATGGAGTTCTTTTTCCAAGTTTACTATTTGTTTTATCAGATAGTTTTCCAAAAAAAGGAAGTAAGAATAACGCTAACACATTATCCATCGCCATAATGATACCAACAATGTAGTTGTAATCACCTTTTCCATATGTTGCTTCTAATAAATCATTTAAAAACAATGGGCAATAATAGTTATACATTTGCCACAACATCAAAATTGTGAAGAATGTAATTCCTAAAATAAAAGTGCGTTTATAATTAAGTTTTAATTTTGTTTGTTCCATATTTGTTCACCATAAATAAATATATCAAATAACAATAGATTTTACAAATCTATTAGAAACACATTAATAACAAAAAAAGCGAATGTAACACATAACATTCGCTTTATATAGTTTCTAGCAAAAATTATCCAATCAAAACAACAATGTTTTGGATTTCTCTGTTTCTTAATTTGTGAGCCAAATCGCCTCTTAAGGTATCACCAGCTACTTTAATTACTTTTCCATCACTATGTACTTCTAATTCTAAAACTTTTGCTTCATAACAATTGAGTTTTGCAGGGTTTTTCAAAGTAACATCGACACTTGTAAGTAACTTATAACTAATTTCACCATTTTCATCAAAGAATGATTTATCCACTAAAGGATTAAAGGTGAAACATAATTCATCGTTTTGCATATTGAAGGATTTATTACCTACAAATAACATGTACCACATACTGATAAATTCAGCATTTGCACCTGATAATCTTGCTTGGAAACCTTGTCCAACTAAGGATTGATTCTTAAAGTTACTTGTTGCAATAAATGAACAGTTTTCAATAGTTGATCTTCCATAGCGTTCAGGAGAGAAGAAAGGCACCATATTTGTTTTAATTTGCTTAAAGAATTCTTTATATAAGCCACCTTTTAGCATTCCAAGAAGGAATTTATAATCCATATGTAAGAAACAAGATTCTCTTTCTAACCAACCCGAAGCAAATGTTCTAATTCTTCCGATTTGATTAGTTTCATTTAGTAATGACTCTGATGTCTTAAATAGTTTTAATTTATGATCATAACCATCGGTTGCGACATACTTATTATATTGGGATTTATTATTGAATAATGGAATTTCAAATGATTTTGCAATACCTTCTGCAAAATGAGGTAAAGTATGTACTTTAAACTCTTTTGGCATGACATAGGTATATTTATCATCTTTTCCAATTTCTTCATATTTTTCAACACTATAATAGAAATATGTTGGAACCATTTGCTTTTCATCATAAGAAATTGCCTTATTTAATCCACGTTTTAAAGTTTTTAAAATCAATTCAAGAACTTTTAAAACTTCATCATTTGTAAGTTCAACTTCACTAGTTTCTGGATTATTACGCATCTTACTTCTCAATGTTTCTTTTAAGTCTACTAATGCGAAATAGCGATCTTCTTCTTTTCCCTTATATGCCTTAACAAATCCATCTAAGAATTCTTTTTGCTCTTTTAAAAGGATGACACCTTTTCCAAATTCTTTTTGTTTTTCATAAACATAGCTTGTCAAACGGTATAATTCAATTAAATCAGTAACACTTGAGCCAAATATTCCTGGAAGACCATTTAAAGCATCGTTCCAACCTGGTTTACCACCATCAATATCTAAACCCATACCATATGGATCAAGAGTGGCTGCTTTCATCATAATAAGAACAAATGCTTTACTTGCTAAAGTTGTAAGATATGTTTTACCATTTTGTTTAAACCATGGATCATTTAAGTATCCTAATAAACCTAAATCTTTATTCTTTTCATCATCTACTAAATCCCATCTTCTAACACCTCTACTTGTTAAAATATAACGATTTTTATAAGATCTTGTAACAAGTGGTGTATGGAAATAAGAAATGTTTCTATTGTTCCAAATATCTTTTAATTTATCTGGATACACCATTTCATAATTTTCTAATAAATCTAGTAAATAGATAAAGTGGTCACACCAATATCCTTCACCAGTTTTTGCAGTATAACATTCAATAGAGTTATGTAAGATTTCATTTACTTCCTCTTCAGTAATTTTTTCATTTAAAAGATATAAATCTCCTAATGAGTAATTCTTTAACTTATCTTTTGAAATACCTGCAACTACACTTTTTTCTCCCACATATGTAAAGTTTACTCCACCTACTACTAATGGATTAAAACCATCTAGTTGCACTAAAGACATGAAATAACGAATGTTATAGTCTTCAACTTCTAGATGGAAGAATAAATCATTACGTCTATTTTGTAAGACATCTCGGAAGTTTCCTTCCCCGTGTGAATAATATTCAGGTTTTATGATAAACCAGTTATAGTCTCTTTCTGGATCACCATGTTTTCGAGAATAAATATAATGTATTTGATTTCCTTTTTTAATTGGATATCCACCACGTAATAAGTTATCTAAATAACATTGTTTAATATATTGATCAAATAAAGAATTGTTTGTTTTAGTTGAAATTTCACTAACAATGTTATTTAAGATTTCATGGTTTCTCTTTTTCTTTTCATCGACAAAGTCAAAATCCTCACTTGTTAAAGCCATTGCCTCGCCTTTTTCATTCCAACCATATATTTCCATTAAACGCACTTCTTCACCAGGTTGTAGTTCTACCTTATTAGCTAAGAATGCACATGGAAGTTGGTTATGCGTAATTTGTTCTTTTTCTTTAATCTTTTCAAAGTTATTTGTTTCTACTCCAACTGGAACGCTTAAAGATGTGTCATAACCAAAAATGATATTTTGATCAACAATACGAGTTGTATCACCTTTTGAAGAATACGCTTTAAAGAAGAATGAAGATTTAACATCTTCTACGAGTGACGAATCGTTTGTAGAAGAAAGTAATCGATAAAATGGAATACCATTTTCTAAATTCTCTACACTCATCCAAGCACGGAATAAATTACCTGTGCTTTTTAATTCTCCTAAAGATAAACCATATGGAATTAATGATGCTAAACCATCATAAATTTCAAGTGTTCTAGCCTTATCTGAAATATTTTTAATACGAACATCACGAATTAATGCTGGATAATTTTCTTCAGGCATCGTAAAGTAATGAACTTCAACATGAAGTTTATCTTTAGTATTTGTTTCTTCGATAATCAACTCTTCATTGTTCATCATCATTTTTGTTTTGCTAGTTTGACCAACCTTAAATGGTTCGTATATCTTTTTACCAATTTTAATAAAAGTACGGAAACCTTGGTATTGCACTCTTTCATAGGCAATAAAAGCTGGTGAAAATTCTAACATACAACTATCTTTATCTCTAATTCCAAAACTAGTTATACATTGACCTCTATTTGTATAAAATAGCCAAAGAGGTTTACCCTTTTCTCCTGCAATAGCAGGTGTAAAGTTAGTAAATATTTTCTTCTTAGCAAAATCCTTTATGACAAAGAAGTTATTTTCAAATGAGTAATCTGACATAATTGTCTACCCCCTATTTTTTTAAATTATAAACTGATTTTCCTTTCACGATTGTTCCGGGAATTACTATTCTTTTAATGCTTGTTGAAGAATTATTTAATTTTTCTAGCAACAAGTCAGATAGTGCTTGACCAATTTTTTCACTATCTTGTTTTGCAGTTGTTAAAACTGGTGATGTATATTTTGATATTTCTACTCCATCAAAACCAGTAACTGAAACATCTTCTGGGCAACGTAGCCCCATTTCATTAATGACTTGAATAGCAGTCGCTGCATCATAGTCATCTTGACACATAATAACTGTTGGACGATTAACACTTGTCAAAATGTTTTTTACTAAAGCACGCATACTTTCTTCATCTTTAAACTTTGACTCGTAATATCTACTTTCATCCCAAGGAATGTTATGTCTTTTTAATGTGTTATAAAATGCCATATAACGAACATCACTAACAGCACTTGTTTTACCACCAGAAATATAAGCAATGTTGGTATGTCCATTTTCTAAAACATACTCTGTTAAATCTTCCATTAATTTTGCGTTATCAGAAGATACACTACTGACAGGTAAATCACCTAAATAGTCAAATGAAACACATGGAACATCGCCTTCCATCATTTCAATCATTTCTTTTTGATTCATATCTCCATATAATAATACACCTGCAATATTTCTACTTTTAGCATTACGATAATATGTTTCTTCTTTTCCTAAAACGTTACGAGATACGAACAAGATGTCATATTTTTTTGCATTCAAAGCATCTTGAAAGTGATGAGAAATATCAACAAAAAATGCGTGATTTAATGTTGAAATATTACTATCGTAATAGGATAATATTCCAATATTATGTGATTTAGCTTTAGAAAGAGAAATTGCACCAACATTAGGAATATAATTCAATTCTTTAATAGCTTTTTTTACTTTTTCTTTAGTTGATGGAGTTATTCCTTCATAGCCATTTAATACTTTTGAAACTGTGGAAGGTGCACAGTTACAATGTTTAGCAATATCATAAATCGTTACCATACTAATCACCAAATACACAAGTTGTGATTGAGTGAGATGATAAGTCTAATTTATACTTCTTATTATTCACTTCAATAATTTGTGTATTTTCTTCCCCTTCATTAAGTATTATGACAATAATTTCATCATTTGGATTTAAGAAACTAACCATTAATAAATCGCTATTATCTTGGATAGTTTCAATTCTTTTTGCACCACTTTTAATAAAATGTGCAAAGTGTTTAACAACGTAATAACTAGGATTATAGATAAGTTCTTTCTTTTGTGTGTGATATTGAATTAAGGCTTCACAGAAATTTCCTACATGGTTTGGTCCGCCGTGTTCATCTAAAAGTAAATTCCAATCAATAAAACCATTTGAATAATTAAGGCTATCGTTAATGTAGTTTTTCGCATAACGGAAAGCATTATTCATGGTGCCAAGAGCAGAATCAGGATCATCTCTATTGAGATTTAATAATTCAATACATCCTTCTGTAAATACTTTTAAAAATTGTGGATGTTTTTCATGCACCTTAGATATATTTTTCCAATCGCCTGAGTCATACCAGTGATAGGCAAAACCAGCGACTAAATCTTCATAGTGAGGCTTAGCCTTTTCATATTCTTCCATTTTTCGAACTAGTGCATCACGGTTATGATCCCATAATAAAATTTCTGTATTAAGATTATTTTTCTTAATATGCCTATTTAAAACCTCAACAAATTTAATTTCTTCTTCTGAAGTATATCGACATGACTCCCAAGGTTGTGTTGCCTCAGGTTCATTTTGGGTTGTGATATAACTAATAGGTATCTCACGTTTATTTTGTTCTTTTAAATATGTACACATATAATTTGCATATTCTTCATAAGAATCTTCTCTTAATTTACCACCATGAGATTTATCATCAGTTGTTTTAAATTGTAGAGGTGGAGTCCACGGTGCAGCAAAAAGAGTTAAAGGATGATAACTTTGCGCAGCTTTCACAAATGGTTCGATGTTTTCAATATCATGAATCAATGAGAAATCTGATGAATCTCTTTTTTCTGCATAGTCATAAGATGAGCGTGAAAAATCACAAGATCCAATTGTTAGTCTTCCTAAATTATAATTGAGACCATTTTCAGAAAATAATGCCTCAAGTACTTCTTTTTTTTGTTCTTCGCTTAAAACATTATAAATGCCACAAGCCGAATCGGTAAAAGCACCACCAAAACCAAGCATTGTTTGATATTGCTTGACTTTTTTAATAGTGATATTTGAAATCTTTGCATCAACTTCATCTAACACCGCTTCTTTAAAATAATTGTTAAAACTAGAAGTCCACTTTTTCAACTTTATCTAATCCTTTCAAATAATAATCTGGATGTTGTTTTTTATTAATATATTTATCAAATAATTCAAGGGAGTGGCACATAAAAGTGAGCTCTAATATTCCAAAATAAATTATTGCACTAATAAGAATGGCAATTAATTTAACTGTACCATTAGGCACAAATTCATAAAGGATAAATGGTAAAAATAATACAACAAATAGCCCTAATGATTTTAGAACTGTACCAACTAAGAATCGTATACCATTTTTAAACGATTGTTTAAAACTATTTTCATAAAATATTGTTTGTGTTTGCATGAAGAAAGCCACAATTAATAAACAAATAAATACAACATATTCTATTGCAAGGAATGCAATAATACTTATATCGCTCCATTCGGTTACCATAATTGCTTGACTTACAACATGTAACAACAAATACATAATTCCAATAAATAAATAGATTTGAGCAAACTGTTTTCCGTTTTGTTTGATTCCTTTAAAGAAGTCAAGATGAACATTACATCCTTCATTCCATAAGAATTTACGGAATACGTAAAAACCGCCTGCCAAACCTAAACCAGCAATAATAAGCGTTAAAGCAATGCCTGAGTATAAAACAAGAACATTTAAAATAGAATTTTCTTGAAAAATTTCAAAATTAAAAGCAAAAAGCACCCACGCAAATAAAGGAATCCAAAATACAAAAGTATATAAACTTGCAGAAATTATTTCTGCATAGTGTTCTTTAAATATTTGTTTCCATTGTTCACTTCTACTGGTTGGTTTTTCACCTTTTCCGAACTTAACTTTATTCATTGCTATACCTACTTAATAAATAATTTAGTACTTCGTAACCATTATCCGTTTTATTTTTAACTTCTTCTTTAGAGAAATTAACACTATTTAAGTTACAAAGTAAATAATAATCTTGTTTCCCATCAAAGGAAATAAAATCATTGAAATGATATTTTGAATTATAGTCTTCATTTGAAGAATCAAACAATTTTAAGCCATAATTAATATCATTATAAGTGTAATACTCAAACTTTTGTAAGAGTACGGAGGATATTAAATTCTCATCATATGGAATCCAATATTCAGGAATAATATCCTCCATCGCTTTTAAATCATCAGTACTCAATACTAAGAAATCGGCATTCTTACCATAAGCTTGATATAAATTAACTAACATATCATCATTTGATGAATATGCATAAATATCGACACTTAAAACATTAGGACAATTCGTTAAAATATAGTCCTTTAAATTTTGATCTTCTAAATATCCTCCCGCGGAGAATATTACAATTTTTTCATAATCTTTATAGGCATTAATTTTGTGAAGAGAGAAATAAAAGAGAATGTAAGATATAAGGAAACACCCAATAAGCGGAGCCCATCGATACTCTAAGAAATGATTAAACAGTTTTTTTGAAAATTTCAACTTCATAACTGCTCCTCAACTCCAAAGACAAAACGGGAATTAATTCTTAATTTATAGATTTTACCAACTTCTAGATTAAAGTCTAAACTATCTTCAACTTTTAAAATTAATATTCCTGCTTCACTTTGTGTTTCATATCGACGAACGAAAAATCCATCTTCAAAAGATTTTGATAAATCTTCTTTTATCTGACATATTATTTCTTTTAATCCACTGGTTTGCGCTTTTTGTACAACTTTTAACCACTTTTTCTCAGGTTTAATGAAAGAAAATATCATAAACCAAATTGTGACAACTAAAAGCCATAAAACAATTGATCCACCAATAATAAATAGTGTTTGGGTATCTCTTGTTTGTAAAAGTAAGGTCAATACAATAGTCAATACAATAAAGACACCTAAAACTCCCACAATCAAGTACTGTTTTTTTAAACGTTTCTTAATTGCATTAATTTCTTCACTTAAATTAATTTCCATATTTATAAAATATAACGAGTTGTTTTGACATCAAACAAATGAATTTGGTCGACATCAAATTGTAATTCTATCATTGAGTGATTTTTAATTTCTTCTATCGCATTTACTTTTGAAATAACACGATCTTCACCAATCATAGTGTGGATATAATATTCTTGTCCAAGTAATTCGGTATTAACAACTTCAATTTTAAATGGTTTTGATAATACTTTTGCATTACTTGATAATCCAACTTTATGAATATTTTCAGGTCTAATACCCATTTTAATTTCATGAACTTGTTCTTTTAAGATTTTTGTAATTTCAGAAATTTCATCAGTGTATTTGACAATTTCTTTACTCCAATATTCTTTATCGTCTTCCACTTTTAAAGTCTCAATCTTATTTTGAGCTTCTTTAATTAAGTTATTGAGTTCATCAATGCGATTATTGTAGAAGGCATCATGAGCTTTTTTAGCTGAAGCTGGAAGTTTAACCTCATATCCGTTAGGTAAAATAACTTTTCCATTGTTATAAGTTGCACTTACTATGTTCATTGAAGGTGAACCAATAAATGTTGCAACAAATAAGTTGCTTGGGTGATTATAAACTTCTCTTGGTGTACCAATTTGTTGAATAACACCTTTACTCATAACAACAATTCTTGTTGCCATAGTCATAGCTTCAGTTTGGTCATGAGTAACGTAAATTGTTGTCGAACCTAATGATTCATGTAAATTAACAATTTCACTACGCATTTGTACACGAAGCTTAGCATCAAGGTTACTTAATGGTTCATCCATTAAGAAAACTTTTGTATCACGAACAATAGCTCTACCTAACGCTACACGTTGACATTGTCCACCAGAAAGAGCACGTGGTTTACGATCTAAATATTCTTCAAGTTGCAAAATTTTTGCAACTTTTTTCACACGTTCATCAATTTCCGCTTTTGGAACTTTACGCATTTTTAAACCAAATGCCATATTGGCATATACTGACATATGTGGATATAGAGCATAGTTTTGGAAAACCATTGATACGTTACGATCTTTTGGTTCTAATTCATTTGAGTAAACACCATCAATATATAAATCACCAGATGTGATAGATTCAAGTCCAGCAATCATACGAAGTGTTGTTGATTTACCACAACCAGATGGTCCAACAAAGACGATAAATTCATGCTCTTGAATTTCTAAGTTGAAATCAAAAACTGCTTGCACGCGATTTCCATAAATCTTATTAATATGTTGTAAAGAAATGAAGGAATCTTTTGGAGCAATCTTTTCTTGCTTTTGACTTTCTTTTTGAAAAGCAATAGTCTTACGATAAATTTCTTCACGTTCTCTTTGTAAACGCGCTTCTTCTTTTTCTTGTAATTTTTCTTGCTCTCTCTTTAATTTTTTCTTTTCTTTGAGTTCGAGTTTTTCTTCTTTTGAAAGCATAAATTTACCTCCTATTTTTGATACCATTTAACATAGTCAATTTGCATTCTTGCAGGCAAATCTTCTAAATCAGGTAAACGATATCCATCAAAGTTTCCACCGACAGCCATATTGATTAAAATATGGAATTTTTTATCAAATGGTGCAGATGACGGACGATTCTTACCAGGCTCTTTTTTCATTGACCATTGTGAAGAAGTAATCGTTCCATAAAGTTTACCATCAGCATAGAATCTAATTTCATTTTCATCCCATTCGACAGCGTAGTCATGGAAATCTTTAATATCACCTTCGCCTGTTTCAAAGAACTTAGTAACATTTTCATATGTATGAGTTCCATCTTCTTTTGCAAAGTGTAAAGTACCAAACATTTGACGTTTTTGGCGTCCTTTCACTTCCATAATATCGATTTCACCACTATTTGGCCATCCGCCATAATCTGAATCTGTTGTTTCAGGTAACATCCAGAATGCAGGCCATATACCACTACCATACGGACAAGAAATTCTTGCTTCGATTCGTCCATATGTATAGGCAACTTTTGCACGTGATCTAATTCTACCTGAAGTATACTCCATATTACGTAAAACTTCTTTACGATGTGTTTCATCTTTTGCAGTAATGATCAAATTACCATCAACAACTTTTAAATTATCTTCTGCGTAATATTGTTTTTCTTCATTACCCCAACCATTACCGACGCCATAAGCTGCACCATCGCCAATCATGACATCCCAGTTGTTTTTATTTAAACGCTCAGAAGAGAAATTATCTTCAAAAATTAGTTTATATCCATTAATTTCTTCAATATTTCCTTCTGATTTATCTCCGTTATCTTTAGGAGATAGTGTAACTTCGCATTCTGCGAAAGCATCAGGATTAATTTTTGAAAAAGCTGTTACAATAACTTTTTTCTCAATTCCTATTTGATGAACAGTTAAATTACCATCTTGATCAATAGTAGCTAGAGCTTCGTTATTAACTTGCCATCCAATACCTGAATTTGTATTATCACCATTAATTGAAGCACTAAACTTTTTAGTTTCTCCTACTTTCATACTTGAAACTTTATTAGTAATTTCAACAGCAATAAGTGTATTTTTCTTAACTTCAATATCAATTTCTTTATGAATATCTGGATCATATACGCTAGTAGCCTTAGCTAATACATGACCTTTTCTTAGCGCGGATAATTTTCCGTCTTCTGTAACAGTCGCAATTAAATCATCATCAACTGACCAAACAATACCTTTTTCTTTAGTATTTTCCATCTTAGCAAGTAATTGAACTTCTTTACCACATTCAACAGTTGTTGGACAGCTAGTGTCAATAATTAGTTCTGGATTTTTTCCAGATTCGTTACATCCACTCATCATAGATAATGCTAATAATGCTACTATTGATTTACTGAATTTATTTTTCATAAATACTACCTACTAATATGTATAGTATGAATAGAAAGCTCTTAAAGATGGGATTTCTCCATCATAAATATTCCATGCACTTTTTGAGAAAGTATCATAGATTGAAGCATCTTTTAATTCTTCCATACTCTTCATTAAACAATTTTGTAAAACACCAGCATCTGGACCATCGCCATTTTTATTGTCAAATACGTGAGTTTGACCAAAATTTGCTTTTCCAGAGAACATTAGATCATTTCCAGCACCATAAGTTTCAATATTAAAGTTTAGGCAATAGCTATTCATTACTGCCCCATAACTAATACCAACACCAGCATAGACACCATTAGTTTCTACGCCATTAGAATCCTTTTTGTTGTCTCCTTTTGTTCCACCATAGAATGTCCATCTCATAAGTTCATCACTACTAAAGCTTGCCAAATATTCTTGGAATGCAGCTTCAAATTCAGGATCATATACTTCTTCTCCTGTTTCTTCATCAACAACTACATCTCCACCATATTCTTTTCTAAATGTTTCACGTAATCTACTTGTATTACCTTCAATATATTCTTCGCCATATCCTGTAAATGTTCCTTCAATATAACATTTTGCTAATGAAATAACATTACGAACACATTGATTAGCACCATCTGCGTCATTTAATCCACAAATTGCACCAACATTACAAGACTCATCATAGAAATGAGTTGAAATTGTTGCAGAACAATCTTCATCGATAAAGCAGTTTTCAATTAGACCAGAGTTTTGTCCAGCAATAACGCCGCTTATTGTTCTTCCGTAAACCTTAACATTTTTAAATGCTGTATTACGGACAATTCCACTTGGACCAATATGTTGGAATACACCAAACATATTGCCCATTTTGTGACTTTCATTATCAAATAAATATGTGCCACTTTTACGTGAAGATTCTTCACTTCCCATATTCATTGAATAGCGAGAAGTTAAATTTTTAATCGCATAACCATTACCATCAAATACTCCTAAGAATTCTTTATTAACTGTAGTTGATGTCGATGTTGTAGCATATCCAAGCGGTTCAAAATTTCCGATTGAAGAACAATCAATATCATTACCTAAAATATATGATCCACTTGGATTTTCATTTATTTTTTGTAAATCTTCCGCTGTTTTAATAATTTTATCAACGAATAAGATATTAACTTCTTCAAGTTTGTTTACATTTTGACATTTAATTTTAGCAACACGGTCACCAGAGTTTAATTGTAATACACCCTCGTCACTATAAAGTGCTTTGGTATCAATAGACAAAATGCCGTCTTTATATGTAGCTTGTCCACTTTTAATACGAATTCTAGTGCCAATATTAATGTAATCGATTTTGCTATTTGGCAAATCAATCTTAATATTTATATGAGCAGGGATATCATTTAAATCAACATAAGCAGTATTGTTAAAAATAACTTCTCCTTTTTTGATACCACCACATGACGCAAGTGTAAATAAACTTGATAGAAGAATTGATGAAACGCTTAGTATTTTTGTAATACGTTTATTCATAGTTCTTCTCCTTAGTCTAAAACTTTTAATGTAGGCATTTGGTTATCAACTAAATTCCAAGCGTGTTCATTTAAATCATAGAAATCTTTTGTTTTTAAATCGAAAGCAACGCCAGGATTATAACCATTGAAATCTGTGACTGCATCTCCCCATTCCCAACCTTGGCCACCAATTTGAGTAGCGTTAGTATAGAAGTTTTTAGCAATCTTTGTATCTCTATTTGGATATCCATAGTCGGCATAAATTGTATCTTTTCCGCCTTCAACAGTATCCAAAATATTTACGACAGTGTCATAAATTTCTGCGGCACCTGTACCAATGACTGCAGCATTAAATGCAAACCAACCATTACTATCACTATTTTCTCCATTATTGTATGAGTGGTTAACATTTATTAAGCAGTTATCAATAATACATCCTGCAACACCAGTACCAACAAGAGCAGATGAACCCCAACCAGAACCCATTTGATCCATTTCAGCTTCGATAACTAAATTTCTAAGTGCAGCACCTTTAGCAAGTTTGTGGAATAGTGATCCGTTATTATAAGCATTGCCATCAGAAACACCTTGAATTTTATAATTTTTAATTGCATGTCCACGTCCATCTAATTTACCTTTAAATGTGGTAGCATCTTCATTTTTTGAACCTGATTCAACATACATTCCTTCCATATCAATATCATTTGCTAAGTAATAGTTAGCTGTTTGACTACTGACACCATATACTAAATCAAGTAATTCATCTTTAGTAGAAATAGCAGTCCATCCGGTAATATCTGCATCTACAAAGATTTTAAATTCAGCCTTAAGACGATATTGACCAACATAGGCATTAAGTACAATTGTTTCTGAACATTCAGTTAATGGACGATATGTGGCTGAAGAGCCTTCTGTACCACCCATAAAACTACCTCTTCCATTTTTTAATGACCATTCATAAAGAATATTTGCGTTATTTGCATTAGTCACTTCTGCTGAAAGTGTCAATGTACTACCTAATTTCATTGTATCAGCACTAGCATTAATTTTTAATGTAGGTTGAGTTGAAGCATTAACAGTAATTGAATGTGTTGCTTTAGCAGTTTCATCTTCACGAGACGTAACTGTAATTGTTACGCTTCCTTCTTTAAGTGCTGTAACTATACCACCATTAGTGACTGTTGCTACTGTTTCATCTGATGATGTAACTGAATATCCCATTCTATTTGAATCGTTTTCTAAATTAATAATAAGGGTAAGTTGTTCACCAACTTCCATAGTGCTTGCACCGGAAATTGTAACTTTAATACCACTTTTACTACTTGTTTGTGTGGAATCTTTTTCGCCTCCACATGAAGTCAATGATAATGCGCCAGTAAGCATAAATACTGCACCAGCAAGTAAAATTAATGATTTTTTCATATTTTGTTTTCCTCTTTCTTTTTTATTATCCTTTTAATCCACCGACAGATGTGTTCTCCATAATTGTTTTTGAGAAAATGCTGAAGAGCACAACGATAGGTATAATTGTTAATATAATTGCCGCAAATAATACTGTTTGCGAATTGACTAAACTTTCTTTCATTAAGGCAAGACCAACTGCGATAGTTGGTTTACTTGGTAAGAATATTCTTGGTGTCATATAGTCATTCCATAATCCAATTAAGGTAATGACAGCAACAGCCACTATTGGACCTTTAGCCATCGGAAGACTAATTGAGAAGAAAATTCTTGTATCACTTGCTCCATCAATTTTTGCTGCTTCGATATAAGTCCAAGAGAGATTCTTAAAGAACGAATATAGAAGCATGAAGTTCATACCAAATCCTCCACTATAGAGGAAGATCATACCAATTACTGTATTATCTAGTCCTAATCCTTTCATTAATTGAATTTGAGAAGGTAATGAACCAACAATTGGAATAATCATTGTGAATATTACTACACCAAATATAATGTTTCTTCCTGGAAATTCATATTTTGCCACAACATATGCAGCACAGCTTGAAACAAATACGGTAACTAATGTTCCTGTGAATGCTATAATAACTGACATTCCTAACATTTGAGAAATTGTTGTCCAGTTTGTTTCTGAACTGGCGAATTTCCAAGCATCTATGAAATTTTCAAGCGTCCATTGTTTTGGAATGGATATAAAGTCTTTCGTATATTCAGACGCCGTTTTAAATGAATTAAAGAAAACCCAAACAAACGGGAAGATATAACTTACCATGAAGATAAAGAATATTATAAACATTGCAATATATAATACTTTTTCTCCTGCATGGCGTTTGTATAAAATGTTATTTTTACGTTCATAATCACTTTGACGCACTGCATCACGTTTTTTACGGAAGTATCTTTTAATTGAAGTCATTGCGCTCATTAGAAATTTACCTCCTTAAAGAAACTATTTAATAATGCACGTATTCCTAGAACAATTGGTGTAGCAATAAGAGTACAAACCATACCCATTGTTGCTGGATTGTTTAAGGCCGCACCTTGTGAATCATTAAAGATTTGTAAACCAATAGTTATAGTTGAAGGTGTTGTTCCCGTTAATAACATTGGTTGTAAGTAAGTTCCAAAAACGCCCATCATACCAAATATAAATAAGGTAGTAATTGTTGGCCAAGTTAATGGAATGATAATATGGACGAATTCCTTTAATGGTGGTACTCCATCCATTTTCGCTGATTCAAGTAAATCACTCGGAATTCTTGCCATACCAGCTGTGAGCAACATTACATCATAGCCAATACCAGTCCAGAAACAGAATATCCAGACCATCCACCGCTCAGTTCCTCCTAAGAAGAAATTCGCGGAGTTTAATCCCAGTGCATTAAATACTGGATACAGCAAGCCCCCTGTATTAAACATCGATTGATACACGAGAGTTAAAATAACAGTTGGTAATACTGATGGGAGGTAATAAATAACTTTAAATACTCCGCCCATATAAATTTTCTTAAATATAAAGTAAGCAAAGAATAATGAGATTGGTAATGTAATAAAGCAGTTTAATACCAAATAAACCAAACTGTTTAAATACATTTTTTGAATCGATGGATCTCGCATATTATCAAAAACATTTATATAGTTTTTAAATAAGCTTTCCATTGGTAGCCAACCCATATATTTATCTTTAAATGTCAAGAGAATGGAGTTAATGTTTACCCCAAACCACATAATTGCGAATTGTAAGCAAGGGTAGAATAACATTAAGAAGATAAATATTGTCGTAGGCTTAATAAATCTACGTTTAACCTTATTATCCTTTCTATTATTAACTACTGCTGCTGCCATAAAAATTAATCGACCTCAGCGGAATTACAATAACGTCTCCAAGATCCTTGAGCTGATGTATAAATCATATCAAATACTGTATCAGGATCACAATCTGCTGGATTTGCCATACAGCTTGAATAATAACGATTATTTCCAATCCAAGGTTGAATTTCAATATCACCATTTGCAACAATGAGTGGTGAGTTACTTGAAAGTGTGAAATTCTTACATGTTGTTAAGATTTCATACATACTATCAACATATGAATCTTTTGCACGGATTGCAGACATATCAATGCCACTATAATCAAATGCTAAGAATGGTCCTTGTGCTTTTTCAACGAAAATCTTACAAGCCTCTTTGGAAGCCATAAATTTCAAGAAGTCTTTAGCAATATCAACGTTTGGTGAGTTCTTTGGAACGATCATTGAGTCACCAAAGCCTACCATGAAGTTATAGTAATCACTACTTGCATTTACACGAGGTGTTTTCATCATA
>JAFLUZ010000017.1 GCA_022508535.1 Erysipelotrichales bacterium | reverse complement strand
GTACAGGAAATATGACATTTACAGCTACATATAGTGCAGAGTATTCAAAAGAATATTTAAGTGGCATTTTAAGAGATGAATTACTTAGTGAAATTGAAGAAGAAGGAGAAATAGGACTATCTACATATTCTACAATTTCATATGTTGAATCGAAATTAAATGAGTTGATTGAATCTGATAGAGCTATTGTTGAATCTAAACTTAATGAATTGATTGGAGAATATAATTTGTTTGTCTCGTCTATTAATACTGAATTTGAAGAAAGCGTTAATTTGACTAGTAATTGGATTTTTGGTTCGATAGTTGCTTCTATTAACTTATTAGGTGCTTTAGCCTTCTTACTAAAGAGGAGAATATAATTATGAAAAAAACAACCTTATTATTAACTACTATTGCTTCATTATTTATTCTTGGAGCATGCTCAAGTGCTAAAAGTAGTGCTGGTAATAGTTTATCAAGTACAGAAATATCATCAGGGAATAGTGAATCGTTACCAAGTAATATTGAATCATCAAATAATGGCTCAGTAACTCCAGAAAAATCTAATTTTGACAAAGTGCTAGATGCGATTTCAAATTATAATATTGAATTTACAAATGGATATGACTACTCTCTAATTCAATATTTAGGAAAAGATATTGTTAATTCCAATAGCATAAGTTTAAGAGCGGATTTTTCTAATGATGTAAGAGCAGAAAAAATTGAAACTAGTAAGAGATTAAATGAATATGGGAAAGGCGAGCAATATACGGAAACAGAAGTAATAACCTACTTTTTTAATAATACTGTTGGAGAATACAAAGATAATAAGTGGGTTTGGTCAAATTGCAAAAAATCTGATTTTTTTGCAACATCTATATCAAATATAAAAATCGAAAAAGAATATCTTACTTCAATTAAAGAAAATAATGGGACAAATTTCACTATAAGCGCAGATGTTTTAGATGAAAAAGTCAATTCATTCTTTAACGTTGATACTATTAGCATAAATAGTGTTTCTCTTAAAATTGAAGTATCATCAGATTTTAATAAACTGGAATCAATTGAGCTTTCTTATTTCAGTAGTAATACTCGATTTGAGATGAGCTATGAAGCATTTTATGGGAATGTTTCTATCGATATTCCAACTAGTGAATTTAACAAATAATTATCTTGACTATCAAAAATTGATATGGTGATAGTTTACTTTTGTAATTGTTTAAAGGTAGTGAATTTGTTATGAAAGTAAATAAATCACAAAGTGTATTGTTTATATTGTTTTTATTATTTCAAGATGGATTAATTGAAAAGCAAACAATAATTAGTGAACTGGAGATAGGCGACTTAGATTTTTATAGATACATGCAGGAAATAAGGGCTTTTTGCACGAATTTTAATACTGGAATCGAAATTGTGTATCATAGAAAGAATGGAATATACTACATTAAAAAAGAATATATCACAAAATAAAAGAAATTCTACAATGGTGTAATTAAGAGAGCAATACAAGATAATATGAAATTTTCTATAGAGTAAATTTGGGAATAAAAATAGCATTTTTCAAATCGGAACACAATTTCAATTCGAGTTGGCTTATGAGCTTCAAAATAAGTATCTAGCACATAAAGTATTGATAGAAGGTTTTAACCATTTGCAGAAAAAAAGAAACAAAGATTTTGTTGTATTAGATTGAATGATAATCATTCAATATTTGATAAAATTATATTAATAACTTTCAAAGGAGATGGATTTATGAATTATCAATCGTTTGAAAAGCAAGCATTAATTGATTGGGCGATTTCTATTGTTAAAGATAAAGCAAAACTTGACATATCAAGGGATAAACTTTTTGAAGTAATTAAACATGAGCCATTAAAAAACAAGCTTTTGCTAAATGATATTGATTCTGTAACAGTTGATGAAATTGAGTATGAGGAGTTTTCTCGCATTATTCTTTCTTCTGTTGGATATGTTTCAGAAAAAAATAATTCGGGACTAATTTTTTCTTCACTATATGAAAAATATAATTTTTTTGATCCTAAACTAAAATCAATTATAGAAGAATTTTCATTGTTTTTAAGTGACGAAATAAAACAATCAAAAGTCGTCAGACTTGATATATTTATTGAGCAATGCATTGGTAAATATGACATCAAATATCTAGGATTTGTTTCTGATATGATTTCATCATTTTTTGAGCATTTATTTTCTTCGCCTTTTTACAAGGCGTCAAAGTATAATGGCATAGAGTCTATATCTTTAGATGATTTGTATGATAAAGAAGAAAAAAACTCAGTTATTGGTGATTTTTTCGATCAACGTTACATTGATTATTTATATAAAAACATTGATGATATACAGTCCATTCACTGGCGAAAATTTGAAGAACTAACTGCACAGTTTTTTAAGAACGATGGTTATTCAGTTAAAATTGGTCCTGGGAGAAATGATGATGGAGTAGATATCATAGCCTCTAAAAATAAAAAAATAATAATAATTCAGTGCAAACGATGGAAATCCAAAATCGATTCAACAATTGTTAAAGCACTAAATGAAGATGTTAAATATTCGCAAAGCAACAAAGGTGTTATAGTGTGTTTAAAAGGTGTATCGAATGATTCTAAAAATATAATTAAAAATCGGGGATACAAGATAGAAGTAATTGATCAAAATATGATAATGGATTATTTAAGAAAATATAAATCGACATTATAAATAGATAGGATAGAAAATGTGATAAAGTATTTTTTGGATTAATTACATTTATTGGATGGTAATAATTGGTGGGCTGCAATTTAGTACATAACTATGTGTTTTTTTGATAAAACGATTGTTCATAATTATCTTTTGGTCAAATCGAAAATGTTTTTTATCCGTCTTTAATGAAAAAAACATATAAATTTATAAAATTTAATGCAGCTATGCTATAATAAATACACAATTTGTAATAGGTACATATTAAGCGGAGATATAAAGATGGCATCACTAAAAGTAAGATTTAAAAACAAAAAAATAGGAGTAATATCTTTAGAGAGTAGTTCTAAAGTATGCTATTTTCAATACGATAAGAATTTTATAAATAATGACATTGAATTATCTCCTATTATGATGCCTCTTTCAGATACTATGTATTCTTTTAATGATTCGAGTTATGAAACTTTTAAAGGTTTACCAGGTTTATTTGATGGCTCTCTACCAGATAAATTTGGAAGTTTAGCATTTGATGAATGGCTTAAAATGAAAAAAATAGACAAAGATGGCTTTAATATATTAGATTGGCTTAGCTTCATTGGGGATCGTGGAATGGGTGCATTAGAATATTATCCAACTCTAGATAATGTTTCTTCATCATCTAAAAAAATAATGTTAAATGATTTAGTAGAGTTTGCAAATAAAATTTTAAATGACAAAGAAAAGGCTCTAATAAAAAATGATGAAGAAGAAATGGAAAACATCATTAACGCATGTTGTTTTGCAGGTGGAGCACGCGCGAAAGCAATAGTAGCCTATAGCAAAGAAAAAAATGAATTTAAACCTGGATATATTGATGCAGGTGAAGGTTATGAATACTATATTCTTAAACTAGATGGAATTAAAAATAACAAAGATAAAGAAGATGCTGATAAATCAGAGTTCACAAGAATTGAATAT
The DNA here is from genome assembly GCA_022508535.1 of Erysipelotrichales bacterium. Taxonomy (GTDB): domain Bacteria; phylum Bacillota_I; class Bacilli_A; order RFN20; family CAG-826; genus RUG131. The sequence goes on along the minus strand of JAFLUZ010000017.1, from coordinate 19,373 downwards.
GCTTATTATCTTATGGCACTAGATGCTGGAATTAATATGATGGAATGTAAACTCTATAAGGATGGAGATTACTATCACTTCATGACTAAAAGATTTGATCGTTATGTCAAAGATGGAAAAATGCAAAAAAGACATATGCAAACACTATGTGATATGATGCATTATGATTTTAATAGACCTCGTATTGTTAGTTATGAAGAAGTTGCAAATCTCATAATTAAATTAGAAAAATCTCATAAAAATATTGAACAATTTTATCGTAGAATGGTTTTTAATGTAATAGCTAGAAATCAAGACGATCATCTAAAAAATATGTCTTTCGTGATGGATGATGATGGAAATTGGACTTTATCACCAGCATATGATGTCACATTTTCTTATAATCCGAATGGTTTTTGGACAAAAGAACATCAAATGATAATAAATGGAAAAACTATTGATATTACTTTAGAAGATTTGCTTTGCTCTGCAAAATCTATGGGTATTGATGAATCAAGTGCTAAGAAAATAATTAAAGAAGTAAATGACGTTGTATTAAATTGGAGCAAATATGCTAAACGCGCTTATTTGAGTGATGAAGTTATTAAAGATAGAGAGAAGCACTTTATCTATTTTAATTGACACTTTAATTTAAGAATAATTGACAATTATACTTTTTAAGTATACATTAATTATCGTGTTCACAAGGTGTAATGCCGAACGCTAAGGCTCTAATCCATTGATTAGTGCTAGATTCAGAGATGTATAATTCTCGACCCCACAACCTAATAAGAGTGGGCTTTTTTTTTATAGAATATGACACATTCACCTATTGATATTGATTCTTTAGCATCAGAGTGTATAATGAATATGGGAAGTCGCTAATGAACCATTTACGAATGGTGCTTAACTTCCTTTTTTTATTAAATGAATTATGCGTCTTGACGTTTACATTTTAAAATTATTGTGTATAATAACAACAACGAGGTAATCACTCCTCACACTCGGCTACACATAGCCGAGATAAACAAGAACGCCGATAAGGCCTTTGACACCCACCCTCAAATTGAGCGGTGGTTTTTTATTATAAAAATAATGAGTATATACTTTTTTATAATAAAAAGTATGTTTAAAAAAAGTAAAGTGTGTTATAATACATCTAAATCAGAGCGGAAGAAGAAATTTAAGTTCAGGATTTATTAGAGATAGTCTAGTGGTGAAAAAGACTAACTTCCCCTTAAATGAGCCACTTCTAAGAGCGAGCAAAACTCGACGTTAACTGCGTTAAAGTAAATTAAGTGCACTATTAAGTGAAATAGGATGGTACCGCGATTATTTCGTTCCTTATAATTTTTTAAGGAACGTTTTTTTATGTTTAGGAGTGATATTTATGAAAAAAATGAGCGCAAATGAAATTAGAATGACTTGGTTAAATTTCTGGAAAAGTAAAGGACACTATATTGAACCTAGTGCTTCTTTAATTCCAAATAATGATCCAACATTACTTTGGATTAATGCAGGTGTTGCAGCTTTAAAGAAATATTTTGATGGAAGAGAAATACCAAGTAATCGTCGTATTACAAATGTTCAAAAATCATTAAGAACTAATGATATCGAAAATGTAGGAATGACTGCCCGTCACCACACATTCTTTGAAATGATGGGTAACTTTTCAATTGGTGATTACTTTAGAAATGAAGTTATTCCTTGGGCTTATGAATTATTAACAAGTGAAAAATACTTTGGTTTAGATAAAGATAAATTATATATCACTCATCATCCAGATGATATTGCCACTCGTGATTTATGGATCAAACTTGGAATGAGTCCAGATCACTTAATTGCACTTCAAGATAATTTCTGGTGTATTGGAGAAGGACCATGTGGCCCAGATACTGAAATGTTTTATGATCGTGGAGAAAAATATGATCCAGAACATTTAGGCATAAAAATGCTTAAGGAAGATATTGAAAATGATCGTTATATTGAAATATGGAATATTGTTTTCTCTCAATTTAATGCAGTTGATGGAGTAGATAGAAAAGACTATAAAGAACTTCCAAATAAAAATATTGATACAGGTGCAGGTTTAGAGCGATTTGCATGTATTTTACAAGAAGTAGAAACAAACTTTGAAACTGATTTATTTATGCCAATTATTAAGGCAACAGAAAAAATTGCAAAATTCCCATATGATGACGAACACAAAATGGCGTACCGTGTAATCGCTGATCACATTCGTACATGTACATTTGCACTTTCTGATGGTGCATCTTTCTCAAATGAAGGAAGAGGATATGTCTTACGTCGTATTTTACGTCGTGCGGTGCGTTATGGTATCAAATTAGGCATTAACGAACCATTTATGTATCATCTTGTTAAAGTTTGTGCGGATAATATGAAAGATTTCTATCCTTATTTAGAAGAAAAAGTCGATTTTGTTTCTAAAATTGTTAAAGCAGAAGAAGAAAAATTCCTTTCCACTTTATCAACTGGTGAAGCAATGTTAAGAAAAATGATTGAAGGTAAAGTTGAATTAACAGGAGAAGATGCTTTTAAACTATATGATACTTATGGATTCCCAGTTGAATTAACTAAAGAAATTTGTTTAGAGAATAAAGTCACAGTTGATGAAATTGGTTTTAAAGAAGAAATGCAAAAACAAAAAGATCGTGCAAGAAATGCGCGTGGAAATTTACAAAGCATGAATAAACAAGCCAAAGATTTAATGGATTTTGAAGCAAAATCAGAATTCCATTACGACAAATTAGTTATTAAAGGTAAAGTTATTGGTTTATTTGTTAATGGCGAAAAAGTTGATACCATTGATGATGAAGGTGACATTGCTTTTGATGAAACTGTTTTCTATGCTGAAATGGGTGGACAAGTTGCAGATACAGGTGTAATAAGTAACGAAGAAACTTCTATGAAAGTCGTAAATGTTAGTAAAGCACCACATGGACAACACTTACATCACGTTACTCTAGATTATGGAAAAGTTCATATTGGTGATGAATTTACTTTAACTGTAGATGAAAAAAGAAGATACGCCATTATGCGTAACCACTCATCTTTACACTTGCTTCAAAGTGCATTAATTAAAGTATTGGGAGATCATGTCCATCAAGAAGGAAGTTATGTTGCTCCGGATTATGCTCGTTTTGATTTTAATCATTTTGAAAAATTAAAAGATAGTCAAATTAATGAAATTGAAAAATTAGTTAATGAAATGATTGATGCACGAATTGAAGAAAAGACATTAGTGTTACCAATTGAAGAAGCAAAGAAATTAAATGCAACGGCGTTATTTAATGAAAAATACGGTGATGTTGTACGTGTTGTTTGCTTCTCTGATGTTTCAAAAGAATTCTGTGGTGGAACACACGTTTCAAATACCGAAGACATTGGTGCTTTTGCTATCGAATTTGAAGAGTCTATTGCTTCGGGTATTCGTAGAATTCAAGTAAGAACAGGTATTAATGCTTATAAACTCTTAAAACAAAGAGAATTGATATTGAATGAACAAAAAACATTATTAGGTACAAATTCTATTAATGAAAATAATATGCGTTTAAAATCATTAATAAATGAAAAAGAAGGATTAAAGAGTGATGTTAAGATTCTTCTTGAAAAACAAGCAGTGTTAATGTCTAAATCCTTAAAAGAAGAATTTTCTTTATATAATGGACATCACTTTATGGTGAAATATTTAGAAGGCACTAATCGTAGTTCTTTAATGAAATTAATTGATGAATTGAAAGTGGTACATGAAAATTCTATCGTTCTTTTAGTTGGTGAAGAAAATGGAAATTATCCACTTGTCTGTGCAGTTTCTCAAGCTGCAATTAATGATGGAATTAAAGCTGGTGTAATTATTAAAGAAGTTTCTAATTTAATGCTCGGATCTGGTGGAGGAAGACCAGATCTTGCTTCAGGTGCAGGAAAAGATATTTCAAAATTAAATGAAGCAATAAATTTAGTAAAAAAATTAATTGATTAGTGTATAAAAAATAAATGCAAGGAAAAAACTAATATGGGAAAAGTAATTGGATTAGATTTAGGTACAAGAACTCTAGGAATTGCAATTTCTGATTCACTTGGAATGATTGCCTATGGTCGAGAAACATTTCGCTTTGAACAAGGTAACTATAAAGCAGCATTAAATCATGTCATTGAATTATGTGAAAAAGAAAATGTTAATGAAATTGCTTTAGGCCTTCCGCTTCATATGAATGGAGATGTTGGAGATCATGCTCAATCTGCGATGCGATTTAAAGATCAACTATTAGAATTAAATTCAAATTTAAAAATTGCACTTGTGGATGAAAGGATGTCGACAATGCTTGCAAATCGTCGATTATTAGAAGCAGATTTATCAAGGAATAAAAGAAAGAAAGTTATTGATAAAATGGCAGCAGTTGTGATTCTTGAAACTTACCTATCTATGCGCTAAGGAGAATTTATGGAAGCAAAAGAAAATCAAATTATTGTAGTAGATGAAGATGGTGTAGAATATGCAATGGAAATTCTTTTTACATATGAAAATGATGAAAGATGTGCGAAATATGTTTTAGTATATGATCATGATGCACCAGATGATATTTATGCATTTAGATATGATGATGAACATAATTTAACAGAAGTTACTGATGATGATGAATTAGATGAAGTTGAAGAAGTATTAAATGCATATCAAGATGAATTTCAAGATGAGGCATAAAGTTACATTGTTATAATTCATAGTTAAACTGTAAAGTAATAGTTTAATCTATTCTTTGCAGTTTTTTTATTGCAAAAAATAAAATACATTTCTAAAATAAACATACATTTGAAAACTCAATTTTCATTGACTACATGAAATTATAAAACATAACAAAAAAAGAAGAGAAATGCTAAAAGAAAATAGCAAATTTAATTAAAAATACCAAAATAATTAAAAAATTATTTTCTAAATGTTGAAAAAAAGTTTGGAATAGTTGATAATTAAAATATAAAAAGGTGACAGTAGTATTGTAATATTAAAATATTTTAAAGAATATATTACTAATGACATAAAAATAATGTGTATGTTAAAACTACTGTAAAAATCTAACAAAATAAAGGGGAATAAAAAATGAAAGAAACAAAAAAGACCGTCGTAAAGAAAGAAGTAAAAAAAGAACCAAAGAAAACTGTTAAGAAAGAAACAGTCAAAAAGGAAGTAGTGAAAAAAGAAGCTGCACCTGCTAAGAAAGTAGCTACAAAAAAGGAAGTTGCACCTGCTAAATATAAAGACAAAGCACGTGTTTATCACATTTCTAAAAATGATGAAAATTGGCAAGTTAAATTAGCTGGTGGAGAAAAAGCTATCAAATTATTTAAGACACAAAAAGAAGCAATTGATTATGCAAACAGTTTGGTTGAAACTCAAGGCGGATCAATTCGTATTCACTCATTAAAAGGTAAAATTAGAAAATAGAGCATAATATAAAGGATCATTGAAAATGGTCCTTTTATTTTTTTATATTTGAATATAAGTATTAACTAATTTCATATAATTCATTGGTGATTATATGAAATTTTTTCTTATTGGAATTAAAGGATCAGGAATGGCTGCACTTGCAGGGATTTTAAAAGATGATGGACATGAGGTGAGTGGAGTTGATATTGACCATAAAGTATTTACAGAAGGAGAGTTATTAAAAAGAGATATAAGTTATCAAGAGTTTAATGATGAATTTGAATACCCAAATGATGTCGATTATTTTATCATTGGACATAATTTTATGAAGGATGAAGTTATTTTGAAAATAAAGGAAAAAAACAAACCATATAAAGAATATCACGAATTTATTGCGATGTATTTTAAAAATTTGTATCAAGTGGCAATTACAGGAACTCATGGTAAAACTACAACAACAGGATATTTTTACTATGGCTTAAAAAAGTATGTAAATACATCAATGTTAAGAGGAGATGGAACAGGTATTGGTGGCTTTCAAAATAACTTTTTTGTTTATGAAGCGTGTGAATATAAGGATCACTATTTGGTCTATCATCCAAACACTATTATCATTACCAATATTGATTATGACCATGTTGATTATTTTAAAACAAAAAAGCAATATAACTCTTCATTTAATAAATTTGCTAAAAATGCCAAAACAGTATTTATAAATTATGAGGATAGAAATAAAATACATCATAAAAATCTAATAACATTTGGTGAAAATATTAAAGCTGATTATTATTATAAGAATTTAGAATTGTCTAATGGCATCAAAGGTGAAATTTATTACAAAGATAAACTTATTAAGCAAGTTGAAGTTCCAATTTTTGGTAAATACAATGCTTTACACATTTTAGCGGTAATCGCCTTTTTGCACCATAATAATTTTGATTTAACAAATGCTTTAGATGAATTTAATAAAATTCCTTGTATAAAAAGAAGATTACAGCAAAAGATAATAGCAAGAGATGTGTTTATTGATGACTATGCACATCATCCTAATGAAATTCAAGCAAGTCTTGATAACGTTAGATTGATGTATCCTAGACATAGAGTTGTAGCCATATTTAAACCAGATCGTTATTCAAGACTTGTAGAGTTTCAAAAAGAATTTAAGCGTGTATTGCTCAATTTTGAAAAAGCATATATCTTACCTCTTTATGAAAGTACAAGTGAAAACTCTATTTTGCTAAAGGCAAATACTCGAATAAGCTATATAGATACGTTAGATCAGTTAATTACTGAAGAAAAACTTATGGAAAACACTGTCTATCTATTCATGAGCTCAAAGAACATTGATTCTTGGCTATATGGATTAGCTACTAGTAAGGAGTTAACTTACTAAGGAGGGTTTATGCATTTACGTAAGATGGCATTTGGATTCGGCGTAATTACTGGAGCAGCACTCACCATTTCAGTTCCGTATTTCATGATGAAAGTTAAGGAAATGAAATCAGTTGACGATGACCAAGAAAATCATGGATCTATAAATGTCAAAAAGATTAAAGATGATATAAAAGAAGAATTTTCGGATTTAGGCGATGATGTTAACGATGCTGTTAACAAAGTTGTACATAAAATGGAAAAATCTCTTTCATCAAAAAAGAAAAAAAAGAAATAACATTTGTCATACATCTCGATAAGGCGCTTCTAGGGCGCTTTTTAATTATCTATTTCAAAACTTTTTACATATGGTTTCATAGCGATATAATCGCGTGATTTTCGATTTTTGAATCTTGACTATGAAAATATTTTCATTTAAAATGAAAACGTGATGAAAAGAAGGTGGAATTATGGAAAACTTAAAGAACAGAGTTACTATATATGAGGTTGCAAAAGTGGCAGGAGTATCACTTGCTACCGTATCAAGAGTTATTAATAATAGCGATATCGTTTCTCAAAAAACCAAAGATAAAGTAAACGCTGTAATTAAAAAATTAGGATATAAGCCTTCAGCATTAGCCCAAGGTCTTGCTACATCAAAATCAACTTGTATTGGTATTGTCGTTCCTAGTGCAAACTATGTTTACATCTCTAATATGTTAAGTGGTATGACTGATAAGGCCAAAGAATTAGGTTATGATTTAAGATTATTTACAACTTCACATAACCGTGAAGAAGCCTTAAAAGTTATGGATGATGTTATTACTTCGCACGTTGATGGAGCAATTATCTTTGATGATGAGTTAGGAAATGGAGAGTTAATGCAAATTGCTTCATATGCAGTTCCTCTTGTCGCTATCAACAATGATATTGAAGCTTCAAATGTGGGATGTATTCACTTTGGCTATGAACATAATATCCGTAATATTGTTAATGAATATTTAAAACATCCTGATAAAGAAATGTATTTCTTACATTCTCATAATGCTGGTAAATTACTTGCAAGAATTGAGAAAGCGTTTGTAGAAACACATGTTCAAAATAACGCCAATTATGGAATTTTATCTTGTGATGATTCATATTCTAAAACGTATTCAGATTTTAAAGTATTCTTTGAATCTACGAAAAAAGGATATTTCTTAACTTATCGTGATTCACTTGCAGCCGCTATTATGAATGCTGCAATTGATTCGGGTTTAAGAGTACCAGAAGATGTCGAAGTTTTATCTTTAATTGGTACAAAGTATGCGCAAATTATGCGACCACAAATTTCTTCGATGCATATTGATTTATATAATATTGGTGCAAGAGCAGTGGAAATGTTGGCAAATATCATGAATCAAACAGAATGTGAAAAACATCTTAAAATCGCATCAGAATTTATTAAAAGAAGTACAACTTTATAGTTGACTAAATAACTTATTAATTTATAATTAATTTAAAGCAAAGAAAAAGACAAGTAGTATCGATAAGTTTATTAGAGAGTCTCTGGTTGGTGCAAAGAGAAAAATGAATCGATATGAATACACTTTGGAGCTATATGATGAAAAGTCATATCGTTAATGTGCGTTAAACATAAATGAGGTAGATTATTATCTACGAATAAAGGTGGTACCACGATAAAGTCGTCCTTTGCTAAGGATGACTTTTTATTTTTTTAGGAGGAAAAGTATATGGAATTATATGAAGAGTTAAAAGAGCGTGGCTTGATCGCTCAAGTTACTGATGAAGAAATTATTAAAGATTTAATTAATAATGGAAAAGCGACATTTTATATTGGCTTTGATCCAACTGCGGACAGTCTTCATGTTGGTCATTTTATGACACTCGTTTTAATGAAGAGATTACAACTTGCAGGTAATAAACCAATCGCACTTATTGGTGGAGGAACTGGCATGGTTGGTGACCCATCAGGAAGAACAGATATGCGTCAAATGTTAACTATTGAAGATATTAATCATAATTGTGCGTGTTTCAAAAAACAAATGGAAAGATTTATTGATTTCTCGGATGGTAAGGCTCTTATGGTTAATAACGCTGATTGGTTATTAGGACTTAATTATGTTGAGTTATTACGTGATGTTGGAGCGCATTTTTCAGTTAATAGAATGTTAACAGCAGAATGCTATAAATCTCGTATGGAGCGTGGATTAAGTTTCTTAGAATTTAATTACATGATTATGCAAAGCTATGACTTCTACAAGTTATTCCAACTTTACGGATGTAATTTACAATTTGGTGGCGATGATCAATGGTCAAATATGCTTGCCGGAACTGAACTAATTAGAAGAAAACTAGGAAAAAATGCTTCGGCTTTAACTATTAACTTACTTTTAAATAGTGAAGGTAAAAAGATGGGTAAGACTCAATCAGGTGCAGTATGGCTTGATCCAAATAAAACTAGTCCATTTGATTTTTATCAATACTGGCGTAATATCGATGATGCCGATGTTATCAAATGCTTAAAGATGTTAACATTTGTTCCTCTTGAAGAAATTAAGAAGATGGAAAACTGGGTTGGTGCTGAATTAAATGAAGCAAAAAGAGTTCTTGCTTTTGAGTTAACTAAAATGGTTCATGGAGAAGATGAGGCACATAAAGTCGAAGAAGTTGCAAAATCACTTTTTAATAAAGGCGATGCCGCAAATATGCCTTCTGTCCAATTAAGCGATGAAGATTTTGTTGAAGGATTTATTGATATCTTAACACTACTTGTTAAAACAGGACTAGTTACTTCAAAATCTGAAGCACGTCGCGCAGTGGAACAAGGCGGAATTATGATTGAAAGTGATAAAGTGACTGATATTAAAAAATTAATTTCTAAAGAAGAAGTTAAGAATACATTTGTCTTGAAGAAAGGTAAAAAGAATTTTATAAAAGTCACATTATAAGATTTGGTAAATACAAACAAAAAGGATCACATCTAAGAAATGTGATCCTATTTTTTTTAATTTGATAATCGTAATATTAGAGCTTACGGTTATAGAATTCAACGATTTGTGCTTCTTGAATATCTTGTGCTAATTCTTTACGTTCTGGTTCGCGGAGGAATGTACCTTCCTTTTTAGTTTTGTCGACAGTGACGTAAGGAACAACCATTGCCATTGATTCTAAAGATTCATTGATAACTTTGAGTTCTCTTGATGATTCTTTAACAGCGATAACATCGTTGACTGAGCATAAGTATGATGGAATATCAACTTTCTTACCATTAACTAAGATATGTCCATGGTTAACTAATTGACGAGCTGCACGACGTGTACGAGCAAATCCCATACGATAAACTAAGTTATCTAAACGAGATTCAAGAATACGCATAAATGCTAAACCTGTAACTTCATTTGAATTTGAAGCGATCATGAATAAACGTTGGAATTGACGTTCATTGACACCATACATTTCACGGAGTTTTTGCTTTTCAGCTAATTGCTTACCATATTCAGTAAGTTTCTTTCTCTTGTCTGTAGGTGCTTTACCAGGAGCATAATTACGTTTCTTTAATTCGACGCCAGTTTCTAATGTTGAGAAACCTAAACGACGTGAAATTTTCCAACTTGGTCCTGTGTATCTTGACATTATTATTTCCTTCCTTTCCTTTATTATTTGCATAAATAAAGCAATAGGTGCAAATCCCTTACTCCGGATGTTTCAACTAATTATTTCACCTTTCAGCTAGGTTACTTTAAACAAATACTTATGAAACGTCAGACGAGCAGTATTTACATGCTGCATAAATATGCGATATTATTCTACCCAAACTCGCTATCTAAGTCAATGAAAAATTTATAAATTTTATTTTTTTGATTGTATTTTTTCTTAAATTAAAACTCCTACTTTAGTTCCTTTTGATGGCGTGACTTTTAATCCTTCTTTTGTCCAAGCTTTTACATCTTCAATTAGGGCGTCTCGAACATAGAGATTAGTACTAGTAACATCTTCACCAGACATAAAACAATATTGTTTTTTATCAAAAATAAAGTCACATGCCGCAACACGATATTTCGCATCATCCTCAATATTATTAAAGTTTAGACCTGATGAGAACACAAATGAATCGTCGTTAAATTCTAGTGATTTTACTTGGCTTCCTGTCAATGTTGTTAACTCCACCATATTTTCAAACGGCATTAATTCCCATAGTTTGGAAACTTTTATATCATCATTTGCCTTAATTGGGAACGCACCAGAACGAATCCCACCCCAGTTTACCACACCAATATCCGCGTTTGTTGCACTTTTAATAGCATTCGCTGTCCAACGGGCACCTAATGTTCTATCAATATTTTCACCAGAAACACCTATTTTTTCTTCAATAAGTGGATTGATTTCCTTCAAACTATCATCAATAATTTTTTTAATTGTATTATCGGGATTTTTTACATTTTCTATCAATTTGTTCTCAGAAGTTAATGATTTAACAATTTTATTAACTTTGTCATATTTTATTTTAGTTATTCCTAGATATTCTCCATAGCTACTAGATTGGATGATATTATAATCACCATTATTATTTATATACGCTTTATGTGTATGACCATTAATAATTAAATTAACTTTAGATGTTTCATCAAGTCCGATATCAGAATTTACATAATTATTATCATCATGTCCCATAGCAATAACTAAATCGCATTTTTCTTCTGATCGAAGTTTTTTTGCAATATTTATAACACTACTAGTTGGTGTTTGAAATATATGATTTTTAATGATTGGTGTAGATATGTCATCTTTACATGAACTTGATATCCATCCAACAATTCCAATTTTTATTCCATCTCGTTCAACTATTTTATAGTCCTTTGCCCAATCTACTCTATTTGCTACAGCTATACCAAGATTTTCGTCAAATGTTTCGCTATAAATATTACATCCTAAGTAATCAAAGTTTGCTTCACCATTTTCTTCAATGCCATCATGATGAGCTTTTATAGTATCAATACCCCAGTCAAACTCATGATTACCAATAGTCATTGCTTCTAGACCAAGTTCATTCATAACATCAATCATAAGTTTTCCACGATTTATGTTTGATTGCGCGCTACCTTGATACATATCTCCAGCACTTAGAAGAACGGTGTGCTTTTTATTTTTAGATATTTGTTCTTTTATTGTACTTGCAAAATTCAATAGTCCTTTTTGGTTCTCAGATTCATTTATTGCACCATGGAAATCATTAAAGCTTAATATTTGTATTTCAACTACATTTTTTTGACTACATCCAGCTAATGACATTAGTAATAATGGCAAAATTATGAGCGATTTTTTCATATTTCTTCCTCCAATTAGATAAGAATAATTATACTATTATCACCTATAGATTAAATAAAAGATTGCGGTAAAGCAAACATTTTAATGAATAATTTGTCGTATTACCATTTGTTTTTTTACCAATTATAAAAAAAATAAATTATTTTTATTTTTAAAATAAAAATATAAATTTATTTATGCTATACTATTTTTAATGCAAAGGTTTGGTGATTTCTATGTATTTAATTACACTTGAAGGAAGTAAAGGACTACAAGGTTCATTATTGTTTATTGTTATAGCTGTAATTGTCGTTTTATTTATTGCTTTTGCATTTTTTACTACTTTTATTAAACGTCATCGTGTCGTGAAACAAGTACGTGAATTAGAAAAGAAATATGAGAATATTCATACTTTATTGATTGGACAAGATTCTGCATTCTTAAAAAGAATATACGCTATTTCAAATTATAATTTGTTATATAGTGAGGTTTATACAAAACATCTAAAAGAATACGAAGAATTGACCCAAACTGAAGATGAACAAGCTCGTAATGCATTAAGTATGCTTAAAACTAGTTTAGATCGTAGTAAGACGAAACATAGTCGTGAAAATTTCAAACGCAACAAAGAAATTCTTCTTAAATATTTTACCCATGTTGAAAACTTTTCTAACAATTTGAAAAAACTTTTAGTAAAAGAAGAAGAAGCTAAAGAAAAGTCATTAAGCCAAAAAGAAGCTATTCGCAATATTAAAAATTTGTATTATCAACACCAATCTGAATTGAGATTAGTAGAAGACTCATTTACTGTTTTATTTGAAAATATTGATGAAGCATTTAGAAGATATGATGATGCAATTGATCATGCCGACTATGAATCAGTAAATACAATTTTAAAACGCATTGATGGTGCACTAAAAGAACTACGACCAATTATTGAAACATTGCCTTTACTTTGTGCAAAGCTTAATGATGTTTTACCAAATAAGATAGCAGTATTAAAAGATAAAAGTGATGAAATGGTTAGTGAGGGATATCCTTTAAATCATTTACATATTAATCAGTCAATCGAAAGTTTTGAAGCAAGAATTGAAAACGTTAAAAATCATTTGAAGGCTTTAAATATTTCTGGTTGTGATGAGGAAATTGATAATATAATCGCTGCCATTACAGATATAATGGATAAGATTTCTCAAGAAAAATACGCTAAAGAAAGCTATGAAAGTAACATTGATAATGTCACAAAGCAAGTAAAAGTCTTAGAGGATAAATTTATAAAAATTTATAATGTGATACCAGATATTAGTGCTCATTATATCATTGAAGAAAAGTATTTAAATGAAGTTGATGTAATTCAATTTAATATTTCAAAAATTGGAAATGTAAAAAGAACATTAGATAATTATATTCATTCACTATCTAAGCAACCATACTCTCTTTTAGATAGCAAATGTAGCGAATTAAAAGAATTAACAAAATTTGCATCAATGAAGTTAAATGAATTCTCAACATATTTATTGTCTCTAGAAGATGATTATAATGACGCTGTTGATGCTATAAAAAATGGTTATGTGGCATTAAAAAAAGCTAAAAGTCTCGTGCACGAATTTCATTTAGTTAATTATGAATTGGCTCAAGAAGAAAAGTTTGATGAATTATTTAAAAGAATTGATGAAATTAATTTGTTGTTGAAAATTCAACCTATTAATGTAAAAGAAATTAATGAGTTGATTTTGCGTTTTGAAGATGATAAAGATGAATTAATTAAAATTATTGAAAATAACAACAATTTCGCAACAGTTACAGAAAGTTTAGTTGTGTACGCTAATAGATATCGCCACCATTCAAGTGAAATCGCTAATCTCTTTACCCAAATTGAAATGTCGTTTTTCGATGGTGAATTTGAACGTGCATACATGGATGCAGGAAATGCTACAAAGAAAATAAGAAATACAGCAGAGTCAGCTGATTAATAGGCTTTAACTCAAACAAACAAACTTGATTATGCATAAATTAATTTGTGGAGGTTTTTAAATTGATTTATTTTGACAATGCGGCAACTACTAGTGTGAATAGAGAAGTCCTCAATGCCTTTAATGATTTGTGTGTTAAACATTATGGAAATGCAGCAAGTAATCATAAGTATGGACAAGATTCAAATCGCTTGCTTAATATGGCAAGAGATCAAATCTTAAAACTCTTCAATCTTGATAATGACTATCAAGTTATTTTTACTAGTGGTGCGACAGAATCAAACAATATTGCGATAAAAGGTGTGGCTCTAGCTTATCAAAATCGTGGAAAACATTTAATTACAACAAGTGTTGAACATCCTTCTGTCCTTAATGCCTTTAAACAATTAGAAGAAGAATTTGGTTTTTCATTGACAATTTTGCCAGTTAATGAATCTGGCTGTGTTAACCTTGATGATTTAAAAAACGCAATGCGAAATGACACGATTTTAGTTTCGATAATGCATGTTAATAATGAAGTAGGAAGTGTTAATGATATTGAAAAGATGTCAGAAATAATCCATTGTTATCCAAAATGTTTTTTTCATAGTGATACAACACAAGGAATAACAAAAATACCTTTAAACTATAAATCTTTAGATATGTTTATTGCTTCAAGTCATAAACTTCATGGATTAAAGGGATCAGGAATGCTGATTTTAAAGAAAAATATTCGTCCATTACCTCTATTTTCTGGTGGTGGACAAGAAGATAATATTCGAAGTGGGACAAATGATGTTCCACGCGATGTTGTGTTAGCCAAAACAATGCGACTTGAAATGGAAAAAACTAATAGTAATTATGAACATGTTAAAGAGATAAATAATTATCTAAGAAAAGAATTACTTGAAATTGAAGAGGTTGTAATTAATTCTCCTAATGATGCATCACCATATATCTTGAATTTCTCGTTGACAAAACATAAAGCAAGTGTCGTTGTTGAGGCACTTTCTCTTCATGATATCATGGTTTCAACAATCTCGGCATGTTCTTCCAAAAAGAACGAAAAATCGCATGTTTTAACCGCTATGAATAAAAATATAACTATTTCAAGCAATACGATTCGTTTGAGTTTTGATGAGGCGAATACTATTGAAGAAGCAAAGCAATTTATACAAATATTTAAAAATATTTTAAATGAATTACGTTAGGAGTAAAAATTATGAACGCTGCAATGTATGATCACATTATGGTTCGCTTTGGTGAACTATCTACTAAAGGAAAAAACAAAAAAGATTTTATTTTTCGCTTAGGTGACAATATAAGAAATGCTTTAAAGGAATTTAATGGATTAACTTATAATGTGCGTATGGACCACATTTATATTAATTTAAATGGTCTTGATCCAACGCCAATTGTCGAAAGATTAAAAGATGTTTCTGGTATTTATTCTTTTTCGCTCGTTTTAAAAACAAATACCGATATTGAAAACTTAAAATCTTTGACTTTAGATATTTTAAATAAAGAAAACAAAAAGACCTTCAAAATGCGTGCAAAAAGAGCAGATAAACTTTATCCAATTATAAGTGATGATATTAATCGCCAAATCGCAAGTCATGTCTTAAAAAATTCTTCCTATAAAGTTGATGTACATAATCCAGATGTTTTAGTGTCAATTACTATAAGAGAAGATGCGGCTTATATCTTTACTGAAGATATTATGGGTGCTGGTGGATATCCTCTTGGAGTAGGCGGCAAAGCCATAATGATGATGTCAGGAGGAATTGACTCACCTGTTGCTTCATATTTACTTATGAAACGTGGTGTGGCCTTAGAATGCGTTCACTTTGCGGCACCTCCATACACAAATGCGGCGGTCATTGATAAAATTAAAGATTTATGTAAAGAACTTAATCGTTATCAAGCAAAAATCAAAGTACATATTGTTCCTTTTACAAAATTACAAGAAAACATTTATAAGTATTCTAATGAATCATACGCAATTACTATTATGCGTCGAATGATGTATCGCATTTCCGAAAGATTAGCTGATAAGTATAAGTGTTTAGCTATCGCAAATGGTGAATCAGTAGGACAAGTTGCTTCACAAACTTTAGCATCAATGAAAGTAATTAATGATGTTACAACAATGCCAATTATTCGCCCAGTTGCGATATTTGATAAGACAGAAATTATTAAGATTGCGAAAAAGATTAAAACATATGATATATCAATTCGTCCTTATGAAGATTGTTGTACAATTTTTGCACCTAAAAATCCTAAAACTGCACCAGGACTAGAAGAAGTTCTTGCGTTTGAGAAAAAATGGGATTTTGAAAGTGATATTGAAGAATGTGTTAAAAACGTCGAAACGATTGTTGTAACTAGTGATTTAGAAGATAAAGATAAAAATTATTTATAAAATTTTAAAACTTACAGAAACTAACCTTAAATGAGGAGGTGAATTTTTGTGAGACAAAGTCACTCAAACAAATCAACTACAAGAAAGAGTAGTGCAAAAAAATCTGCAAATACACGTAATACTAAGACTAAGTATGAATACGGTGAAGATTATGGTGTAAGCGAAGCAAGATCAACTAGAACAACTAGATCAGCAAGTTCAACAAGAACAGCTAAATCTGCATCTGGCAAATCTCAACCTCGTAAAAGTGCAAAAGGCACACGCTCAAATGGTAAATCAGCTTGTGGAAAATAATTAAAAGGCAGAAAAAATCTGCCTTTTTAATTTTTTTTTAAATTATTACGCATACTAATTATGTTATGAATGCTCTCTCAATTATTCTCCTTATTATTCTTATTCTTGTTGCACTTATTATTTTTTTATTAACAGTGACGATAAAAGTGTCAGTGCTTTTAGATAATAATAAATTAAAAGTGTATTTTCTTAATATTAATGTTTATAGTGTAGACTATGCACATCTAATCGCACAAATATTACAAAATGAAAAGGTGAAAATTAAAATCAAAATTTTACCATTGATCAATAGTATTTTATATGTGGGAATAAATGTCAAATATCAAAAAGAATATGTCGATCATATAGATGCTTATCTTTATGGCTTGTTAAATTTGTTTTCAATGCTAAATATCAAACGCATTAATAGTTTTAAATATCAAAGAATGATTGGAGAAAGTAAAGTTGAAATTCAAGCAATAATAAAGGTTCGACTTTTAAATATAATTATGAGTCAATTTGCTAGTTAAAGGAGAAAAATAATGGAAAAGTCAGTTAAAGAATTTGTTTTATCATCGCTAAGTGGTGTCAAAAATGTAGTAGATTCTACAAACATAATGGGTAGTCCAATTAACATAAGTGAAGAAGAGGTAATAATTCCTATATCACGTCTAACTTTTGGATTTGGTGTTGGAGGAAGCGAGCTTAAGAATAATGAAAAAAATAATAATTTATTATTTGAGTATGCCTCAGATTTGCCACTTTTAGGCGGAAGTTTGGGCGGATTAACAATTAGTCCAGAAGCTTTTATTTATATAAATAGAGGTAAAGTAGATTTAATTCGTATGAAGGAAAACAAAACACTTTATGATCGATTATTTGAAATTTATAAAGATGTGGCAGAGCTTATGAAAAAGAGCAACAAAAAAGGTCCGCATAAGCGAACCTAATTAATTACTTTGCTAAAGCTTTTTTTGCTTTTTCGACGATTTCAGCAAATGCTGCTGCATCATTGATAGCTAATTCAGAAAGCATTTTACGGTTGATTTCAATATTAGCTAATTTTAAGCCGTTCATGAATTTTGAATAAGAAATTTCATTCATTCTGCAAGCGGCATTAATACGTTTAATCCAAAGTTTGCGATAATCACGTTTTACTTGTTTACGATCTCTATAAGCATAACGTAATGAGTGCATTACTTGCTCTTTAGCAGATTTAAATAAGCGGTGTTTACTTCCAAAGTAACCTTTTGCTCTTTTGAGTACTTTTTTACGTCTTGCGCGTGTTGCGACACTATTCTTAACTCTCATGTTACTTTACCTCCTATTATTGCAATAAGTATTTAATGCGCTTGTAATCGCCCTTAGATACATATGAAGCCTTTCTTAATTGTCTTTTTTGTTTGTGTGTTTTGTTGTGTGCTAAGTGTGATGTGTAAGCTGAATGAATTTTTAATTTGCCATTTCCAACTTTTTTAACACGTTTTGCTAAAGCACGTTTTGTTTTCATTTTTGGCATACTACGTTCCTCCTATTTTTTAACCTTTGATGCTAAAACTGCACATAAGAATTTGCCATCTAAATTTGGCTTTTTCTCGATTACTGCATATTCATTTACAAGTTCAAAGAATTTATTTAAAACTTCTTCACCAACTTCAACGTGACTTAATTGACGGCCACGGAATCTAACTGAAACTTTAACTTTGTTTCCAGCTTGGAAAAACTTAGTTGCTTGACGTGCTTTTGTTTCTAAATCGTGCATACCAATTTGTGGTGTTAAGCGAACTTCCTTGGTCTCAACGACTGTTTGTTTCTTTTTGTTAAGCTTTTGTTTCTTTTGAGCCTCAAAACGATATTTACCATAGTTTAAAATCTTACATACTGGTGGTTGCGCTTGTGGTGCAACACAGAGTAAATCAAGATTATAACCACGTGCCTTATATAAAGCATCGCTTGAAGACATGATTCCTAATTGCTCACCATTAGGTCCAATGACGAGAACGGAAGCAAAACGGATTGCTTCATTAACTAAATCTGTGTTTGTTTTTTCTGGTCTTTGTTGTGGGTTGACGAAATTTGGGTTGTAAATAATAATTCCTCCTTTGAACTAAAAAACGGACGCAGGATGCGCCCGTAAAAATATCAAATAAGATATGTGACATTTACCTATCCACTTTGTGAATCAGGTGAGAAGCGGGCGCCTCTTCTTTCCACGTATTTTGTTCGCTTAATTATATTAACACTAGTTAATATTATATGTCAATAAAAAAATTATATAGCCTTTTATTATTTGGCAAAATTTAAATTTAATTTATTGTTAAACATAAATAGAAGTAGTGGATTTCGTATTTTAGATTAAAGACAATTTTTTAATTATTCTCATAAGAATCTCAAAGTTGTTTCAAAGTGCGTATTTTTTACGATTTAATAATTTGTCTCAACTATAAGTATAATGAAGGAACTAGAAAAGTCTAGGCGTGCAAAACTCCTATGCTAAAAGGAGATGATGTCTATGAGAACTAAAAAGCTCACTGATGGAATCTCTGGATAGAAAGGAGATTTCATTGGTGAGTAATCTTATCAATATTGCAAGTATAATTGTGAATTTAATAAGCATTATAACTACAAT
>JAFLUZ010000016.1 GCA_022508535.1 Erysipelotrichales bacterium | reverse complement strand
ATATTGGTAAATCATTTAGAAACGAAATTACTCCAGGTAATTTTACATTCAGAACAAGAGAATTCGAACAAATGGAAATGGAATTTTTCTGTAAACCAGGAACAGATTTAGAATGGTTTAATTATTGGAAAGACTACGCTAAACATTTCTTAAATGATTTAGGTTTAAGTGATGATGTTTTAAGATTTAGAGATCATGAAAAAGAAGAACTTGCTTTCTATTCTAAAGCAACTACTGATATTGAATTCCTTTTCCCATTTGGTTGGGGCGAATTGTGGGGTATTGCAGACCGCACAGATTATGATTTAAAACGTCATATGGAATATTCAAAGGAATCATTAGAATATTTAGATCAAGAGACAAATACAAAATTTATTCCATATTGTGTAGAACCATCTCTTGGTTGTGATCGTCTAGTATTGGCGCTTTTATGCAATGCTTATGAAGAAGAACAACTAGAAAATGATACAAGAATAGTAATGCATTTAAATTACGCAGTTGCACCATATAAAGCATGTATTTTGCCTTTATCAAAGCAACTATCAACAAAAGCAAAAGAAATTTATGCGATGCTTTCTAAATATTTCCCTGTCACCTATGATGAAGCAGGAAGTATTGGTAAGAGATATCGTAGACAAGATGCAATTGGTACACCATTCTGTATCACAATTGACTTTGATACTGATAATGATCAAATGGTTACTATTCGTGAACGTGATTCCATGCAACAAACACGTTTAAAAATAGATGAATTAATAAATTATATCCAAGAAAAAGTATTTTTCTAAAAAAATAAGGAAGGAGTGACATCAATGTTACCGCAAAATGTTATCGATGAAGTATTAAATCGTGCTGATATTGTTGATGTCATTTCGTCATACATCAACGTCATAAAAAAAGGACGAAATTATACGGCAATATGTCCATTTCATGACGATAAAAATCCATCAATGATGATTTCAAAAGACAAACAAATATTTAAATGTTTTGTTTGTGGTACTGGTGGAAATGCCATAACGTTTATTCAAAAATTTGAAAATATTTCTTACGATGATGCTGTTAGAAAATTAGCGGAGTTGGTAGGCTATACTAATGATGCATTAATTAAAGATAAAAGAAGTGCCAAAATCGATGAAGAAAATGAAAGACTTTATAATACACTCGCTGATTTGACTTCATTTTATCAAATGTCATTACTTGCAAAAGAAGGCGAAGAAGGCCGTAATTATTTAAAAGATAGAAATATTAAAGATGATGTAATTAAGCATTTTAATATAGGTTATTGTCCGAATAACCCAAATCTATCAATTCAATATTTATCGGCAAAAAATCATTCGTTAAAGGATATTGAAACAGTTGGTGTTGCTGGTCATAGCAATGGACAATATATAGATAAAAATTTTGGGCGTGTCATATTTCCACTTAAAGACATTAATGGCCGGGTAATAGGATATTCTGCACGTCGCATCAAAAATAGTGATGAAGCAAAATACGTTAATACACAAGAAACAGTATTATTTCAAAAAGGAAATATCATTTATAACTATCATGAAGCAAAAAAGACATCGCGTCTTGATGGGTATTGCTATGTATTAGAAGGATTTATGGATGTTATTGCTTTATATAGAGCGGGCATTAAATCTGCAGTTGCTCTAATGGGAACTGCTTTAACTAATAATCAAGTATCTTTATTAAAGCGACTAAACGTCGAAATAAGATTGTGTTTAGATTCTGATAATCCAGGTCAAATGGCCACATTAAAGGCAATAGAGATGTTTGATAAGGCAGGAATTAAGTATCGTATTGTTCGTAGGTCTACTGGACCAAAAGACGCGGACGAGATTCTTGAAAAATTTGGTGATGATAAATTAATAAAATGGTTAAATATTTTAATCGATAAAGTACAATTTGCTCTAAATTATTTCTCAAGCACAAATAGTCTTGCAACGATTGATGAAAGAAAGAAATTTATTATTGATTTCTTACCTTTCTTAAAAAATGTAAATAATGAATTAGAATTAGAAGATTATATAGTAAACATTGCTAAACTAACTAAATTTGATCGAAAAATAATTGCAAACACTTTAGAAAGGTATAAAAAACATAGAGATGATGCAATAACAACTTCATTTGTTGATATTCATCCAGAGCGCAAGATACTTCGTCGTTTACAATTAACAGAAAAAGCATTTGTATATCAAATGTTAAATTCAAAAGATGCAATAAATTTCTATAATGACAAGAATGTGCCATTTACAGATGAAATATTTGCAAAGCTGGCTAGTTATTTAGTTGATTATAATAGAAATCACGAAGCACTTAATTTGAGTGAAATAATAAGTGCTATATCGCAATCTGATGATGAATTAAAAGATAAAATAATTGCTGAAGTTACAGATTTATCACTAGAAAAACGATATCCTATTTGTAGCATTGAATTACTCAATGAATATTTACAAATTATAAACGAGGAACGTGCAAAGGAATATGACCGATTTATTTTTGAAAAATCAAGTGAAGGTAAAAGTGAAAAAGAAAAATTACAGATTTTATTAGAGCACAATCGCAAAAAAAATGAGCGATTAAATAAAGTAAAAAAAGGGGAGAATTAAATTATGGGACGTAAAAAGAAAATGTTAGAGTCGGACATCGAAGGATTAGATGAAGTAAAGGCCAAATTACTAAAAAAAGGTCAAGAAAATGGTTCTCTTCGACAAGAGGAAATATTTGATGCAACATCACATCTTGAATTATCTGATGCTGATTTAGAAAGCTTGCTTGAGTTTTTTGCATCAAAAAAAGTCGAAGTAATTACAGATGAAGATGAAGACATGGATGAAGAAGATGATGTTGATAATATAGATTTAAGTGAAGAAACACTCAATGATAGTAGTTCAATTATCGATGACGATGAATTTTTAGGTGAATCTTATGTCAAAGAAAGCCTTGATGATGATATTGAAGACATCGATAAATATGCAAGTTCTGACGTCAAGGTCAACGATTCTGTAAAACTATATTTAAAAGAAATTGGAAAAGTAAAATTATTAGGTGATGAAGAACAAGAAGTTGCCCGTCGCTGTGCTGAAGGTGATGAAGAAGCAAAAAATAGACTTATTACTGCCAATTTACGTTTGGTAATTAATATTGCAAAAAACTATGTTGGACGTGGTATGTTTCTCCTTGATTTAATTCAAGAAGGTAATTTGGGATTGATTAAGGCCGTTTCTAAATTTGATTACACCAAAGGATTTAAATTCTCAACTTATGCAACATGGTGGATTAGACAATCAATTACAAGAGCAATCGCTGATCAGGCTAGAACAATTAGAATTCCTGTTCATATGGTTGAAACTATCAATAAAATGACACGTGTTCAACGTCAACTTGTACAAGAATTAGGACGTGAACCTACTGCAGAAGAAATTTCTGAAAAAATGGACGGAATGCTATCTCCTGATAAAATTCGTGAGATTCAAAGTATCGCTATTGATCCAGTGTCACTTGAAACTCCAATTGGTGAAGAAGACGATTCTCGTCTAGGAGACTTTATCGAAGATAAAGACACAGAATCACCAACTGAATATGCTACAAAATCTTTATTAAAAGATGAATTATATGCGGTTATGAAAGATTTAACAGACCGTGAAGAAAGAGTATTACGCTTACGTTATGGACTTGATGATAATCGTCCACACACCTTAGAAGAAGTTGGAAGAGAATTTGGTGTTACTCGTGAACGTATTAGACAAATTGAAGCAAAAGCCATTAGAAAGTTACGCCATCCAACACGTGCTAAACGTTTCGGTGACTATCGCGATACAAAATAAATGAGTTTGTCGAAGAGATTAAGTGAAATATATGCACTTGTGGATATTGGTTCAAATCTTGCTGATATTGGTGCAGATCATGGTCAACTAGTCATTGAACTTGCTAAAAATAATAAGTGTAATAAAATATTTTGCAACGATAATAAAAAGGGTCCATTTAATATTTTAAGAACTGCTATTGAAAACTATGATTTTAATAATGTTGAGGTGTCTTTATCAGATGGAATATCTAACTTACCAAATTATATTGACACTGTTGTCATTGCAGGTATGGGTGGAGAATTAATCGTAGATATTTTAACTACCCATAAAGAGAAACTTTCATATGTTAAAACGCTCATTTTAGCACCTAATACATGTGAAAAAGAAGTGCGTATGTCAGTAGTAAATCTCGGCTTTAAAATCGTAGAAGAGAGAATTGTTTTTGAGAAACATTATTATGAAATAATAAAATTTGTAAAAGGAAACGAATCTTATAGTGATCTAGATTATGAATTTGGTCCAATTTTACGAAAAGAAAATTGTGTTATTTTTCAAAATAAATACAATGAAGAACTCGATAAATTAAAAGCATTATTAAAAAAAGACTTACCGTCAAATAAAAAGAAAGAATTATTAAATAAAATTGAAAGGATTGAATCTTTGTGAAAACAAAATCACTCTTACTAAAACTTGCTAAATATTTTCCTAAACGAATAGCAAAAAAACATCATGATCATGTTGGTCTAATGATTGGACCATTAAAAGAACAGACAAATAGAATATTGTTATGTTTGGATTTCGATGCTGAAATTTTGGATGAAGCAATAAAATTAAAGCCGGATTTAATCATCACACATCATCCTTTCTTTTATGGATCAAAAAGAAAAATATTAAAATACGATGAACTCAAAAAATATATAACAGATAAACTTATTGAAAATGGCATTCCTCTTGTTTCTATGCATACAAACTTTGATGAAGGTGTCGGTGGAATGAATGATGCTTTGGTAAGTAAATTAGGCTTAAAAGACGTTTATACGCCCGAATTTGATAATATGATGCGTATAGGAAATCTAGAAAATGAAATGTCTGTTGATGAATTTGCAAAGTATGCAAAAGAAGCTTTAAATGTTGATTATGCGTTGCTTGTTAAAGCTGGAAAAGACATTATTAAGAAAGTTGGAATTATTGGTGGTGGAGGAAGTAGATCTTTCCGCATCGCCAAAAAAGAAGGTGCAGATATTTATATATCGGGTGATGCACCACATTACGTAAGAAGAGATGTAATCGCAGAAAAATTTAATTATTTAGATGTTCCTCATGAAGTTGAACGAGTATTCATGGAAAGAATGCATGATATTATTAAAAAAATAGATCCAAGCGTGGAATGCATAATCTTGGATCATGAAAAAATGCCGATTGTTATTAAATAGCTTCTAAATATTTCTTAATTTCATTTAAGACATTTGAAGGAGTAGAAGCACCTCCAACAATTGTCGCATATTTAAATTTTGATAAATTACTGTTAACAAGTTCGTTAACAGTTTTTATTTGTTTAATTTCTTTATTTGGATATAATTTTTTCGATATATCAAATAATTTAGAAGTGTTTGAAGACATTGCTGAGCCTACAATTAAAATTAAATCAGAAGCTTGATTAATATTATTTAAAGCTGTTTGACGATCAGTTGTGGCATTACATATCGATTTAGTTATTTTTGCCTCTTTAAAATGGTTTAAAATATCTTTTTTGATATTTTCGACCTCGTAAATTGAAAGAGTTGTTTGACATATTACAATAGGGGCATTATCTCTTATTTTTTCATAATCAACACCATCTTTTATATCATATAAGACGACATCATTTGAAAGAGATAAAGAAGCTTCAGTTTCTGGATGCCCTTTTTTTCCAATAAATATTACCTGGTGGTCATTATTTAATGCATCTTTAATTAAACCATGGTTATATTTCACAAATCCACAAGTTGTATCATAAATAGTTAATCCCTTATTTTTAGCAAGTTTATCAAGAGACTCGTCATGTCCATGCGCAGTAAAAATGACGACACCTTCATTGATTTTATTTAACAAATCAAGAATCGGTGCATCTTTTAAGGTGATAATATTTAATTCATTTAAACTACTTATTACTGATTCATTATGCACAAGCATTCCTAAGACATAGATTGGTAAACTTGGATTTTCTTTACGCGCTTGGATAGCCATTGAAATTGCTCTATTTACGCCTGCACAACAACCAGATGGTTCTAAAATTTCTACTTTCATAATTTCACCGTATATATTTTAACACATTTTAGAAAAACGGTCTATTTGGACCAGTTTCTTCATGGAGGTCTTCGTGTATATCGTCTTTTTTCATGCTTTTTTTTGGCGTTATTATTTCTGGATTATCAATATATTCTTTTTTTGTCGATTTCTTACTAAATAATGAATTCTTAATCGATTTTGTCACACCATGCATACCAGAAAAAAGTGGCTTTACTTGTGTATAAAGAGGAATTGCACTACTTACTGTTTCAATTACTTGTTGAGTGCCATTTAAGAATTTTGAAAAAGTAAATTTTGGAGCAGCAGCACGTACAGGAGGTTTTATAGGCATACGATTAATAGGTGTATTAATGGGGTTATTGAGACCCCTTGAGAAAGGATTCATACTTTGTTGTCCATAGTAATTTGGACCAAATTGACCAAATTGATTAAAAGGCATAGAAATCACTCCTTAATAATATATATGTTTTTTTTAGTCTTTTGCCCCTGTTAAATTAAGTATTATGCAAAGCATAAGAAAATGTAGTATAATTTGCATGGAGTTGATTAGTATGAGTTCATTTAAGAGTTTTAATTTAACAAGTAACATGTTAAAGACAATTGAAGAAATTGGATATATTGCGCCATCAAAAGTGCAAGAACTAGTAATACCACGTGTTTTAAAAAGAGAATCGCTCGTTGTAACAAGTGAAACAGGATCTGGTAAAACGCATTCTTTTTTGATTCCAATTATTCAATCAATAGATTTAGATGATAATCATATACAAGCAATTATCGTCTCGCCAACTCGTGAACTCGCTCGTCAAACCTATGATTTTGCCCGTGAGTTTTTAAAAAACTATCCCAATTTAAAAATACAACTTTTAACTTCACAAGTTGAAAAGTCACGTAGTGAAAACAAATTAGAAAATATTCCTCACATCATTGTAGCAACGCCAGGAAGACTACTGGATTTAGGTGTAAATAAAAATGAAACTAATCTATCTACGACTAAATTTATTGTTCTTGATGAAGCAGATATGCTGATGGATTCAGGGTTTGTAAATGATATCAATGAAATGTTAGAAAGTGTTCCAGAGGCTAGTAAATTAGTGTTTTCGGCTACAATTAATCCAAAACTAGCAAGGCTTATTGAACGCTTTGTCGGCGCAGATCATGTCATTACTCTTGATAATATGACAAATAGCAAAGTTGAACACTACGCTATAGACATAAGACATCAAAAAATGACTGATGCAATCGAATCATTTGTTAAAGTCGTGCAACCATATTTCTTACTTCTTTTTGCTTCTAAAAAAGAAGACGTAAATAAGATTTATGATCATTTAAAGAGTCATGGATATAATGTTGCAATGATTCATGGTGATTTAGAAAAAAGAGAACGTAAAAATGTTATGCGCCGCATTAAAGATATGGAATTCCAAATCGTTGTTTGCTCAGATATGGCCGCGAGAGGCCTAGATATTGAAAACGTAAGTGATGTCTTAAATGTTGATTTACCTCGCGATTTATCGTTCTATTTCCATCGCGCTGGTAGAACTGGTAGATTTTATAAAGATGGAAAGTGTTTCACCTTCTATAATGATGATGAGACCAATAACATTATTAAACTCAAAGAAATTGGTGTAAATTTCATTTATAAAGTTTTAAAAAATGATGAAATGAAAGATGGAAAAGAAATTAACGCTAAACCTAAACACTTTAAGAAAAATAAGGATCAAGAGCTTGAACGCGATATTAAACGCGCAATAAGTGAAACTAAAAAAACTAAAGTAAAACCTGGCTACAAGAAAGCTGTTAAAGTTGCAGTTGAAAAGGTGAAAAGAAAACATCATCGTAAAATGATTCGTGAAAGCATTCGAAAAGAACGTACAAAACGCTACATCGAGGAGGCGAGAAAGAATGGATAAATTTTATATTGGAAGTCACGTTGACAATAAAGCACCAAACTTTGTTTTAGGCTCTGTAAAAGAAGCTTTGTCTTATGGAGCAAATGCTTTAATGTTTTATACTGGCGCTCCACAAAATAGTTATCGTCGACCAGTTAGTGAACTAAAAGGAGAAGAAGCATTGGCTTTGCTTAAAGAAAATAATATTTCTCTAGATAATGTTATTGTCCATGCACCATATATTATTAATCTTGCTAACGCTGTAAAACCTGATATTTTTGATGTTTCTCTTCGTGTCTTAATTGATGAAATTAGGCGTGTTGATTATTTAGGTTACCATAAATTAGTGCTTCATCCTGGAAGTCATGTCAACATGGGAGCAGATATTGGTATTAGTAAACTCATCGAAGGCTTAAATAAAGTAATTGAAGAAACAAAAGATTCTAAAGTAATTATTCTAATTGAAACTATGGCTGGTAAGGGATCAGAAATTGGTATCACTTTAGAGCAAGTGCGTCACATTATTGATGGAGTATATGATAAATCTCGTATTGGCGTTTGCTTAGATACTTGCCATTTATCAGATGCTGGGTATGACTTAAGTGATACTGATGGAATGGTACAAAAAATCGATGAAATCATCGGTTTAAATTACGTAATGGCTATTCACATTAATGATTCTAAAAATCCACAAGGCGCTCATAAAGATCGTCATGAGAATATCGGTTATGGCATGATTGGCTTTGATACTTTATCAAAATTTGCTCATCATAAGGCATTTGAAAATATTCCTAAGATTTTAGAAACACCATATATCAATGAAAAAGCGCCTTATAAAGAAGAAATTAAGGCACTTCGTGATAATATTTTTAATAACACTTTAAAGTAAATTATAGAAACTTATCAATCGTTAACACTAACGTATCATATGTGCTCTTTTTAAGAAGTGGCTTTGCTTCTTTTAGGAGCACATTTTTATTTTCTTTACTAATACGCATTTTATTTTTTTTAAGGAAATTTAAAATAACTTTGGCTTCATTATCATCAAGTTTTACGCGATATTGATTCGCTAGTTTTTTTACATCTCCCAAAGTCATTTGATTAATGTAATATACAATAATATTTTGATTCATAGTCATCCCTCTATTTAGCATATTACATTTTATGATTTTGGTTATTGTTTTATTTCGTTTATTAATCTCTCAATTGCTTCTTCATCGCTTTTAAGTTTATCAATAACTTGACCTTTTTTTATTAAAACCCATTCGCCATTTCCGCCAGCAATTCCAATATCGGCGTTTTTAGCCTCTCCAGGGCCGTTTACGACACATCCCATAACTGCAACTGTGATTGGTCTATTTATCGCCTCTAACGCGCTTAAAACCTTATTTGCGACTAATTCGACATTAACGCGTGTTCTCCCACATGTTGGACAAGCAACAAGTGTTGGATAATTAGGATATAATCCTAAATCATGTAACATCCTTTTTGCTGTTATTACCTCATCTTTAGGATCTCCACTTAATGAAATTCTAATAGTATCTCCAATTCCATCAAGAAGAAGTGGAGCAAGACCTGAAACTGAGCGAATAACTCCAATTTCTTTTGTTCCGGCTTCGGTTATTCCTAAGTGTAATGGATATGGGAATGTTTCACTTGCAATGCGATATGCTTCAATTGCAGTTAAGACATCACTAGCTTTTAAAGAAATAACAATATCATAAAATTCTAAGTCTTCAAGAATCTTAACATGCTTTTTTGCGGAATTTACAAGAGCCTGAGCTGTATAGTGGGTAGAGTAATCATGAATCTCTTTATCAAGAGACCCAGAGTTAACCCCAATTCGAATTGGAATATGTTTTTCTTTACAAGCATCAACAACTTTTTTAACGTTTTCAATACTTCCAATATTTCCTGGATTAATTCTTATTTTATCAATACCATTTTCAATAGAAAGAAGCGCAAGACGATAATCGAAATGGATGTCTGCAACTAATGGAATATGAATTTCTTCTTTAATAAATTTTATAGCTTTAGCGTCATCTTCATCCATAACAGAAACACGGATGATATCGCATCCTAATTTTTCTAAATCTAAAATTTGTTTGATAACTTCATCATATTTAGAAGTTTTAATATTACACATTGATTGAATCTTAATTTCGTTAGTATGACCAATTTGAGTATTTCCAATTTTCACTAATCGTGTTTCTGTTCTTTTCATAACTATCACCAAATCTATTATAGCAAAATGATAAAAATAAAGTATTTATTTTTGTTTATATTAGAAATATATTGTATGCGTTTAGATATTTTGTTAAATTGATTTTAGTGTAGTGGAGGGTCATGTATGGCAGAATTGAAATTGTTTAAAATAGGAAATGAAGTAAAAGAATTGAAGTCTGGCAGCACAACTATTGAAAGAGAATTACAAAATATCATTGAAAAAAACATGTTTGAATTTTTTGGTGTTAGATTTTTACAAAGCGAATATCGAATTGATAACGGCCGCATGGATTCGATAGGAATTGATGAAAATAACTGTCCAGTAATATTTGAATATAAGTGCCATTCAAATGAAAACGTAATAAACCAAGGTTTATTTTATTTAAACTGGCTTTTAGAACATAAGGCAAATTTCAAATTATTAGTTATTGAAAAATTAGGAATAAAAGAAGCAAATAAAATTGATTGGTCGATGCCAAGAGTAATTTGTATCGCTAATGATTTTAATAAGTATGATGAAGAGGCAATTAAACAAATAAATAGAAATGTATCCCTAATTAGATACAAAAAATACGATAATGATTTACTTCTCTTTGAGCTTTTAAATACCAACACTGTTGCTCCATTAGAAAGTGAAAATGCGCAAGATAAAAAGTATAGTGATAAAACATTTACAGAACAATATGAAAATGCACCAGAAGAGATGAAAAGTATTTTTGAAGATGTAAAGGATTACGCGCTATCTCTTGGTGATGATGTATCAGAAAATACATTAAAATTATATAAAGCTTTTAAAAAGATAAAAAATTTCGCTACGATGGAAATATATCAATCTAAGATATTAGTGAATTTTAGATTAGATCCTAAGAATTATGCACTTACAGAAATGCTTCGTGACGTTACAAATATTGGGCATTGGGGATGTGGGGATTTGCAATTGACAATTAAATCCGAAAAAGAAGTAGAATTGGCAAAATCATTATTGAAAGATGCTTACGAAGAAAATTAAATATTAATTAAAAAATGGCATAATAAAAAATGTAAATATTTAAATCGTGATAAAAACTACGATTTATTTAAAAAAAATATAGAATTAATAATTCTAATATGGTATTATTACATAGCGTAAGTTTCTATTGGAGGTGTAACTCATGAGAGATAACATTATCTATCGTTGTACAGAATGTCAAAATGAAAATTATATTGGAACAAAGAATAAACGTAATCATCCAGATCGTATGGAGATTAAAAAGTTCTGTCCAAAATGCAATAAGATGACAGTACATAAGGAAAAGAAATAGTTTATATAAGCGAGTTGATACTCGCTTTTTTTAGTTATGAAGATCTCAACTTTAGTATATGAAAATGAATTTTGTGCGAACACTCATGTCTTATATTTAAACGAACATGAAGTAGTTGCATTTGATTTGGGTCAGTCAACTGACTCATTTAGTCGTTATTTAAAAAAGCGCAATCTTACGCTTATTGCGGTATTTCTAACGCACGGACATTTTGATCATATCCGATATATCGATAAAATTGATAGAAATATTCCGGTCTACATTCATAAAGATGATGTAGAACTAATTTCTAATGCATATAAAAATTGCTCAGTAGCTTTAGATATACCTGTTGAGTGCAAAAGAGAAGTAATACCGTTAGAGGATAATGATATAGTTGAAATCAAAGACTATAAAATTAAAATAATTAATACGCCTTTTCATACTAATGGTTCATCGGTATATTTAATCAATAATGCAGCTTTAATAAGTGGAGATACACTTTTTAAAGGTTCGATTGGAAGAAGTGACTTACCTTCCTCATCACCAAGACTTATCAATAGTTCTTTAAGAAAAATTTTAGATTTATATCTAAAATATGGCGATATGAATGTTTATCCTGGACACGACGAGAATACAACTTTAAAACAAGAAATAGAAAGGAATTTTTATTTCAAGAATATAAAATAAAATATCACCTAAAATAATTTGGGTGATTTTTTTGTCAATTAAAGAAAATATTATTTTAAGTATTTATCTCACTATAATAAGTTTTGTTTTATTCGAATTAGCGTATTTCTTTAATTTTACGATTTTTTCGTTTTCAATATTATTAAATAAATATTTAATAAAGTCGATGGTGTTATCACTAATTATTGAGTTTGTTGTTTTATTTTTTATATTCATCATTTATAACTATTTCACGAGTAAAATTTATCGTCTTTATAATCACATTTATACCTATATTATTTTTGGATTAGTTGATTATTTTTTATTAGTAGGATTATTAAAAATTTTTAATATTTTACCTAATTATCAGTATTTTACAACGCAATTATGCCTAATTTCTTCATTTATTATCTTAAAATGTATTGATTTATATTCCATATTCTACATAAATTTGATAAAATATCAAAGAAATTAACAAAAGGAGTTGTATTTATGATTAATATTACAGAATTAAGACCTGGTAATGCTTTCGAATATGAAGGAAACGTTTATACTTGTATTGATATTGCCTTAAACAAGACTGCTATGGCAAAAATGAAGGTTAAAGTTAAATCAAAAAATCTTCGTACTGGTGCAGTATTAGAACTTTCATTTATCGGTGGAGATAAAGTAGAAGTTATCCACCTTGATAAAAAGAAAATGCAATATTTATACGATGCAGGCGAAACTTTAGTATTCATGGATCAAGTTACTTATGATCAAATTGAAATTGCTAAATCACGTATGGAATGGGAATCTAATTTCTTAAAGGGAAATGAAGAAGTTCAAGTAGTTTTCTATGGAGAAGAAATTATGGGTATTTCTCTTCCTACTACAGTTGCTTTAGAAGTAACTGAATGTGAACCAGCAGTTAAAGGTGATACAGTTAACAAAGCTATGAAAGAAGCAGTAACAGAAACTGGCTTTAGAGTCCGTGTCCCATTATTTATTTCTGAAGGCGAAGTCATTCTTGTTCGTACAGATAATGGCGAATATGATGGTCGTCAACAAAAGTAATTCATTAATTTAATTGATAAAAAAGGATTTGGTGAGTCCAAATCCTTTTTTGTTTTTATATTTTATTAACAATTCCTGAAAATAATGTTACTCCATATTTATCAGTTAAGACATATCCAAATGCTTTATCAATTATAAATTCTTCATATATAATTTCTCGCTCTGATGGACCTGCACTTTCAGGTGCCATAATTGCAGTAATTGCCACACCCTCAATGCCCTTTTCATCTACCTTTAGTTTAGTGGAGTGAATAACTTGCTTAACATACATGTCGTCTGAACTGATGCTTGAAAAATCAGCTTTAGAAGAATTGAAAATATCATGTATTTTGAAATCATCATTTAAAAGTTCAACTAAATCTTCATCAGATGAAGCCTCAAATTTTGGAAAATAAGTAGATGTAAAATAATCAGCGTCTAAATTTTCATTATTATAGTCAAAATTAGTGATTTGATCGATGTTTTCTTTGATAAATACATTTTCTAAATTACTATTGTTTGGTAATATGAAATATATTCTCAAACCATTTTCTGTAGTAGTGAAAAATGATGAATATGTATCAGTGTGTAAAGCACGTCCTTTAATATATTTTCCTTTAAGTAACTTGCTTTTTGTTACTGATTTATTGCGATTTATAAAATCATATGTATCATTTGTAAAAGATAATTTATCTGTCGATTTACTCCAAATATCTTTTAGATAGAGCGTATTTAATAAAATAAGAAGTGTATTTGCATCTATATCAAAATTTCGATCAATAAGTCCTCGAGTTTTGTCTTTGATATATTGCCTAAAATCTTTATTTGCTGCTTCATTTTTATATAAAAAGTCTGATTCATAACTATCCGCGTAATAGTAATTCGCTAAAGCATTTAAAGTGTCTTCCGATTTATTTAATCTTTTACTTAGCCAGATTGAGTTATTTAAATCCTTAATAGATGAAATAACTTCTTTACCTTCCATATCGTCATAAGAATAAGTAGTAGAATTTTCTAAAGCATATAAAATAGGAAGATTATTTTTTAATTCACTGCCAGTCATGTTTAAAGCATTTAATATTTCTTCTTTACTATTATTTGCTGTACATTCACTTGTCATAGCAAGGGCAAAAAATAGTGAAAGAGGTGAAACAGCGCTATTAGTAGATTTATCATCATATTTTTTCATAAATGAATCATTAAATCTTAATGAAAAATCTGTAAATTTACTTAAAAAACCCTTAAAATCAGCAGTTTCTATTTTTTCGTTATTTATTTCAATTGGATTATTTGCTGTCTTTAATAAATTGGTTACATTTTTTGTTGGCTGAAAAGTTGAATTAATATCGCCACATGCACTTAAACATGTGCACATAAATAGACAACATACTTTGCTTATTTTTTTCATAATTTTGTTCCTATATTTTGAAATATTAAATATCGTTTACAACGCCAGAGAATAGTGTAACACCGTATGAATCAGTAATTACGTATCCGAATGCTTTGTCTACAATAAATGTTTCATAAACTTTCTTATATTCATAATCTGGAGCTGAAGTTCCTGTGTCTATTAGTGCCGTGATTGCAGCTCCCTCAATCCCTTTTCGTTCAACCTTAAGTTTTGTTTGATGCATAACTTGTGATACATACATATCATTAGTGCTAATATTTGAAAAATCTGCTTTATAAGAATTAAAAATTTCTTTAATTTCAAAGTCTTGACTTAGAATAGGAGTTATATCTGTATCACAAGATGCTTCAAAACTTGGAAAATAAGTTTCTGTAAAATATTCAGTTTTGAGTTCATCGTTCTTATATTCATAATTTGTAAGATCAAGGATGTTATTAATATTTTCTTTTGTAAATACATCCTCTAACTTATAATCGTTATTTGGCTTTAAGAAATGAATTTTAAATCCATTTTGTGTCTTAGTAAAGAAAGATGAATATGTATCAGTGTTAAGCACGCGACCCTTAAAATATTCACCCATCATTAATTTAGTTAATCCAACATTACAATCATTAACACGGGAGTTAAAGGCATAATAATCGTCAGTAAGAGGTAAATCACGTCCAATATCGTTCCATATATCTTTTAGATAAAAAGTGTTAAGAAGAACTAGTAGAGTATTAGTATCTAATTCAAAACTTGGATCGATTAATCCGCGTGTTTTATCTTTAACATAGTCTTTAAAGTCTTTGTTTGCCTCACTGTTTTTGTTAAGGAAATCTGTCTCATAGCTATCGACAAAATAATAGTTTGCTAAGTTTTCTAAAGTGCTTTGTTTTTTACTTACTTCCTTACTAAACCAAATTGAGTTATTAAGATCTTTTACAGATTCTAAAACTTTTTCTTGTTTTTCATCATCATAAGAATAAGTAGAAGTGTTTTCTATACTATATAGAATTGGAAGATTTTTTCTTAATTCCGAAGTGGTCATATTTAAGGCATTTAAAACTTCAGCTTTGCTGTTATTAGCTGCGCATTCGCTAGTCATCGCGAGTGCGAAAAAGACAGAAAGTGGTGAAATTGCGACATTAGAATATTTATTATCATAGCGATTTAAATATGCATCGTTAAACTTCAATGAGAAATCAGTAAATTTCTCTAAAAACGCCTTGAAATCGTCGCTTTTTATTGTATTATAGTCAAACTCCATTGGATCTTTAGCATTTCTTAATGCTTTTGTAACATCGCCGTTTAAAAGTGTACTTTGTGGAATGCTAGGTACAAAATTAGAAGTGATGTCTCCACATGATGCTAAGCACAAACTTGTAAATAAACTAAGTAACTTATATTTCTTTTTCATATTTATTGCTCCTTTAATTTTTTATTAATAAGACAATTACTTTTTGAAAAAAGTTTCATAAATTATATTTTTATTATAATCCAATAATTTATATAATTCCCTAAGTTTCGACAGTATAACTATTTAATAATATTATTGTTCTTTTTTATATTTTGCTTGCGTAAAATCTAATGAGTAGGAGGAAAAAGTATGAACAAACGTGTTGTAACGTTCTTGTCTTTATTTTCTTTAGTGATGGTTTTATCTATTTATTATGTCATGTTACCTAGTGGTGTGACAAGTCCAGGAGAAGGATCTTCACCGGTTACTAATGTCATCACAAACGCTGATGATCCTTATATTGAAGGCATAATTCTAGAAAGAAAAGCATCATTACAAGAAGAATTAGATGTTCAACTCGATATAATGGCAAGTTCAGAGTATTCAGCTACTGAAAAAGCTCTAGCAGCAGAAAGAATTGAATATATTGAAAACATCTTAAATGTTGAAGAAGACATGCGTACATCAGTTAAGGAAAGAGGCTTTATTTCGGCATTTGTGGAAATTAAAGACAGATCTATTGATGTTTTGGCACTAAGCGAAACAAAATCCAAAGCAGAAGCCTTGACTATCATGGAGTGTATTGATTCATTCTTTATTGATGGAGCGTTCCGCCAAGTATACGTGCACTTTAGATAATTTTATTTGTATTAAATAAATAAATAAGATACAATACTAGATGAGGTGAAAATAATGATTATTTTAGCAGGAGCATTAGAAACTATCCTTTATCTAGTAATTGGCCTTGTTGTCGGTGCAATCGGTGGTTTTTTAGTCGCACGTAAGTTATTAAAGAAAGAATTAGAAAAGAATCCACCTATCAATGAAAATATGATTCGTGCGATGTTTATGCAAATGGGACGTAAACCTTCAGAAAAACAAATTCGCGAGGTTATGCGTCAAATGAACAAAAACAAATAAATTAGATTTGGTGAAAGCCAAATCTTTTTTATTAATAATAATTATTATTGATTATTTATTATTATATTAATATAATAAATGTAGCCATCGTTGGCAAACCGACCTGGACACCGCTTTGTGTCTGGGCATTTTTTATTATGAGAAGAAAAAGAAAATGACAAGTTTTGAATTTGTCATTTTTTTGATAAAAATATTGCTAAAAACTAAATAACTACTAAATCTTTACTAAATATCTACTATTTTAACCATTTGACTTTAGATTCACTCTTATTTGCTAAACGTTTAATATTTTCTTTATGTCGCACAATAAGAAGTATTGAATTAAATGCAATAGCGAGTACAAGAAGTGGAGAAGACTCTAAATGTGGCCAAGTACCGAATATATCATGATTAATTATAAATAAGATGAATGCAAGAACTGCAGTGCATACTGCTCCAATCATAGAGCTAAGTGATACATATTTTGATATAAGAAGTACAATTGCAAATATTAGTGCGAATGCAATAAGTAAGATATAATTTGTGGCAAGTAAACATCCTAAGAATGTTGCAACAGCTTTGCCACCTCTAAAGCGGATGTAAACAGAGAAACAATGCGCTAAACAAGCGATCATAAGGGCTATATATTGTAAATTCGTCACATGGTTTTCAAGTCCTTGTACATTGCCTAAGATTAATTTGATTAACCAAAATGGAATAACAATTTTTAATGCATCGAGAATTATAGTTATAATACCAAATTTAGCACCTAGCACTCTTCCGGCATTTGTGCCTCCAGTATTGTGTGAACCAGACTCTCGAATATCGACGTGTTTAAAAATTTTTCCAAGTATAAGTCCGTTTGGTATCGCACCAATTAAATAACAAATTAATAAAGTTGCAATATAAATTATGACAATTTCAAAAGTTGTCAAAATAATCAACTCCTAACTTGTATTATTTTATTAATAAAATATTACAATTGCAATAAAATGTTTGCTATAATATTAAAGTTAGTAAAAATTAATAAGGAGTTGATATTATGCCAGCAAAAAGTAATCATGTTTATGATGAAAATGACATAGTGTTACTAAAAGGACTAGAGGGTGTCAAAAAAAGACCTGCTATGTATATTGGTTCCACCAATTCAATGGGTCTCCATCACCTAGTTTGGGAAATAGTAGATAATGCTGTTGATGAAGCTTTGTCCGGTTTTGGAAAAAGCATAAGTGTAACTATCCATAAGGATGGTTCTTTAAGTGTTCAAGATGAAGGTCGTGGTATTCCTACTGGTATTAATAGTGCGACTGGAAAGTCAGCAGTAGAATTAGTATTCACAGAATTACACGCCGGTGGTAAGTTCTCTGATAAAGCATACACTACAAGTGCTGGATTACATGGTGTTGGTGCATCAGTCACCAATGCTTTGAGTGAATGGTTAGAATGTTATGTTTATCGTGATGGAGAGATTCATCATATCAAATTTGCTAATGGTGGAAAAATTATTGAGCCATTATCAGTAACAGGAAAAACTAACCGACATGGAACATACGTAAGATTTAAACCAGATGCAAATGTATTCTCAACTGTCGAATTTAAATGGGATACCATTTATAATCGCCTTCAAGAATCAGCGTTCTTACTTAAAGGAATGCATTATTACTTAAAAGATGAAAGAACAGGAGAATCTGTTGAATTCCATTACGAGAATGGTTTACAAGAGTATGTAGCGACATTAAACGCTAATAAGAAGGGGTTAAGCCCAGTTATTTATTTTGAAGATCCTGTTTCACATATTAAGATTGATTTAGCATTCCAATATTGTTTAGAAGATTATGGTGAAACTATATATTCATATGTTAATAATGTCCGTACTCGTGATGGTGGTACACACGAAACTGGCTTTAGAATGGGTATTACTCGTGCAGTAAATGATTTTGCAACTACGAATAACTTACTTAAAAAAGGTGTTAAGTTAGAAGGTAGCGATATCCGTGAGGGATTAACTGCAATTATTGCTTTAAAAATACCTGAAGATGCTTTGGAGTTTGAAGGTCAAACTAAAGGAAAACTTGGTACACCTGAAGCGACACCACTTGTTAACAACTTTATGTATTCGCAGTTCACATATTACTTAAATGAGAATAAAGAATTTGCGCTTAAATTAATTAAGAAATGTGTCGATGCTCAAGCTGCTCGTGTTGCGGCACGTAAGGCAAAAGAAGAAGCGCGTAATACAAATAAGAAAATAAAAAATGAAGTTATTTTATCTGGTAAATTAACTCCACCTCAATCAAAAGATTTTGCGAAAAACGAACTCTTCATCGTTGAGGGGGATTCTGCTGGTGGTACTGCAAGAACAGGTAGAGACCGTATTTATCAAGGTATATTACCACTTCGTGGTAAACCACTTAATACCGATAACGTAACTCTTGATAGAATGCTTAAAAATGAAGAATTTGCGACACTCATCAATACAATTGGTGCAGGATATGGTGCAAACTTTGATCCTGAAGATGCAAAATATGGAAAAATCATCATCATGACCGATGCTGATACTGATGGTGCACACATTCAAACCCTTCTTTTAACATTCTTTTATCACTATATGCGTGGATTAATTACATCTGGCAAAGTTTATATTGCCGTTCCACCTTTATATCGTGTTTATAAATATAAAGATAAGAAAGAAATTTTTGAATATGCTTGGGATGATGAGGGACTAGAAAAGGCTAAGGCTAAAGTTGGCCCTGGTTATTTGATTTCTCGTTATAAAGGTCTTGGTGAAATGTCTGCAGAGCAACTCTGGGATACCACTATGAACCCTAAAACACGTTTACTCATCCAAGTAAATATTGAAGATCCATTACTTGTTGAATACCGTGTAGGTGTTTTAATGGGTAGTGATACTTCATTACGTAAAAAATGGGTTGAAGAAAATGTTGACTTCAATACCAAAGATGAATTCATGAAGGAGGTTAAACGTTAATGGCTAAGAAAAAAGTAGTTGAAGAAGAAGTAATTAACGAAAATATTCAAACCTCACCTCTTGAATACATTATGGGCGATAGATTCGCAACTTACGCTAAATACGTCATTCAAGATCGTGCAATTCCTGATGTTAGAGATGGTTTAAAGCCAGTTCAACGTCGTATAATTTACGCAATGTATCTTGATGGTAATGTTTCGAGTAAGCCTACAAGAAAATGTGCACATACTGTTGGTGCAGTTATGGGTAAATTTCACCCTCATGGTGATACATCTATTTATAATGCGCTTGCCCGTATGTCACAAGATTGGAAAGTACGTCTACCTTTAATTGATTTCCAAGGTAATAACGGCTCAATTGATGGTGATGGACCTGCTGCTTATCGTTATACGGAAGCAAGACTATCAGAAGCGGCAGAAGAAATGATTCGTGATTTAAATAAAGAAACTGTTGATATGCAACTAACATTCGATGACACGATGCTAGAACCAGTTGTCTTACCATCGCGTTTCCCAAATTTATTAGTCAATGGTAGTGAAGGTATCGCTGTTGCAGTTGCCACAGATATTCCACCACACAATTTACGTGAAGTAATCGATGCTACAATTTATGCTTTAGGGCATAAAAACGCTACTAACGAAGACTTAATGGAATTTGTTAAAGGACCAGATTTCCCAACTGGTGGCATAATCTATGATGGTGAAGGATTAAAATCTATTTATACAACTGGTAGAGGCAGAATTGAAGTCGTTTCTAAAACTGAAGTTGTCGAAGGAAAAAATATTAATCAAATCATTGTTAGTGAGATTCCATATGGCACATTAAAAAGTGAAATTGTCTATGAAATAGACAAAATATGTCATGATCGCTCTGTCGATGGTATGCTAGAAGTCCGCGATGAATCTGATAGAACAGGTTTAAGAATTGCTATTGATTTAAGAAAAGATGCTAAGACTGATGTTGTCTTAAATTACTTAATGGCTAAGACAAAACTAAAGTCATCATATACAGCAAATATGGTTGCAATTGTTGATGATAGACCAAAGACATTAGACTTAAAATCATTCGTTCAAGCTTATGTTAACCATCAAGTTGATGTAGTGACCCGTAAGTCAAAATTTGATTTAGAAAAGCAATTGCATCGCTTACACATTTTAGAAGGTTTAATTAAAGCTGTATCAGTGGTTGATGAAGTTGTACGTATTATTCGTAGATCTAAAGATAAGGCTGATTCAAAGAAGAACTTAATTGAAAGATTTGCTTTCTCTGAAATTCAAGCTGAAGCAATCGTTAACTTACAATTATATAAATTATCTAATACCGATATCACCACATTTATGAATGAAAAAGCAGCTTTAGAAGCCTCAATTCATGAATTGAAAGAAATTCTTGCTGATGAAAAGAAACTTCATAAAGTAATTATTAAAGACTTAAAAGCAATCGCTGATAAGTATGGTGATGTTAGAAGAACTGTGATTGAAGAAAAAGGCGAAACTATCACAATTGATAAACGTGATTTAATTGCTAAAGAAGACGTCTATGTTGTCTTAACGAGAGACGGGTATGCAAAGCGTTCAACACTTAAATCACAAAAATCTAGTGATGGAGCGCTTCCTGGTATCAAAAATGGCGACATTATGATCGGAAGTAAGATCTTAAATACCATGGATTATGTTCTTGCTTTCACAAATAAAGGTAATTATTGCTTTGTCCCAGTCCACGAGCTTCAAGAAGGTAAATGGAAAGATGAAGGAAAACATATTTCTTATGTTGTAAATCTTGGTTCGGATGAAAAAATAATCCGCGTAATTGCCGTTAGTGAATTCCGTGATGACTTATCAATTTGTCTTATTACAAAGAAAGGTCAAATTAAAAAGACTGTTTTAAGTGAATTCTTTACAACTCGATACGTAAGACCTCTTGGTTGCATGAGACTATTAGGTGGAGACGAAGTAGTAGATGCAGTAGTGTTATCAGGTAACTCTAATATTGCAATCTTTACAAAAAATGGCCTTGCAACGTTCTTTAATGAAAATGAATTCATAGATACTGGCATCAGAACAAGTGGTGTTAAAGCTATGGCAATTAAGGCTGATAATGAAGTTGTTCGTATGTTTACGTTATTACCTGAAGAAAGAGCAAAATTCATTATGATAACTGATAATGGTTGCGAAAGAATTTGTGAGTCAAGCTACTTGACACTTACTCCACGATTAGGACGTCAACAATACGCTTTCAAGAGCTTTAAATCTGATCCACATGATTTAGTATTCATGCGTAAGATTAAACGAAATTCCGAAAGAGAAAGCGTTATCTTAATGCTTGATGATAAAGACTTATTAAATATTGAAATAACAGATTTCAAGCCAACACCTGCTGATAAGTATGCAAAGAAAAACTTAGATAGCTTAAAAGGACGACGCACAATTATTGGGGCTTATGAAGATGATTTTGAATTCGTAAATAGTGACTTCAAAGCTTTAAAAGGTGAAGATAAATTGCCAAAAATGAAAATATCAAAAGCCGAAGAGGAAGAAGTAGAAGAAAAAGGATACGAACAAATATCAATCTTCGATGATTTAGGTGATTAAAAGGGGAATTTAATTCCCCTTTTTATTTGCTTCTTAGTTTAAATTCTGTAAGTAATTTTGTTAAAGCACGTTTTTCAATGCGAGAGA
Organism: Erysipelotrichales bacterium; assembly: GCA_022508535.1. Classification (GTDB taxonomy): domain Bacteria; phylum Bacillota_I; class Bacilli_A; order RFN20; family CAG-826; genus RUG131. The sequence goes on along the minus strand of JAFLUZ010000016.1, from coordinate 5,396 downwards.
CATAGGAACGTGATATTTTATATTGCTTAGCTATCTCTCTTTGTGTTAGTTCTTTGTTACCTTCTAAACCATAACGTAAAGTTATAATCATTAATTCCCGTTCATCAAGAACTTTTAAATATTCTTTTAAACATTCAATATTATGGGCTTTATCTAAATCATCAGGGATAGAGTAGTTTTCATCCCCTAAAGTTTCAATCATCGTAATTTCGGTACCATCTTTATCAGTACCAATTGGTTCATAAATTGAAACATCACGAGAATATTTTTTATTGGCTCTAATACACATTAAAACCTCGTTTTCGATGCATCTAGCAGCGTAAGTGGCTAACTTAACCTTTTTATCAGGAGAATAAGTATCAATGGCCTTAATGAGTCCAATTGTTCCAATGGAAATCAAATCGTCGCTTGACTCATCAACGTTATCGTATTTTTTTGTGATATGCGCGACAAGTCTTAAATTATGTTCGATTAATACGACACGCGCCTCTTCATGTGTGTCTTTATTAAAGAGACGTTCAATCCAAAATTCTTCCTCCTCATCGGATAATTTGCTTTTAAACACGCCATTATTAATAAAGCCAACAAAAAACTTTAAATCAAATAATAAGTTAAATAAAAAATTCATAGTTTCACCTATACAATTTATTTAGAAATATGTCGAATTATGCCACTTGCAAATAATAATTAAAGGAAATTTTTTTAATATATTGAAAATAAGTAGAAAAATCTTTTATTATTAGTTTAAATAAACTAAAATAAAAAATGAGAAGGTGATAATATGGCTATTAACTTTATACCTTATTGCCATGCGACAAGTATTTTTGATGTCGATATCGCCTTTTTTAAGAAAGAAAAAATTAAAACAGTTCTCGCTGACCTAGATAATACACTTGATAGCTATAAGGCAATGAGGCCTTCTTTAAGAGTTATGGAATTAAAAAAGCGATTAGAAGAAGAAGGAATTGAACTTATTGTTATATCTAACAATAAAGAAAAAAGAGTTAAACCTTATGCGAGTGAATTATCAGTTCGTTATTTATATAGTACACGTAAACCTTTCAAAAAACGCTTGCTTAATTTCTTAGAGTCAAATGATATAGATAAAAACTTTGTTTTATTTGTTGGTGATCAGTTACTGACAGATGTCGTTATGGCCAATAACGCCCATATAAAAATTATGTTAACTGAAAAAATTGTTAAAGAAGATCAATGGACAACACATTTTAATCGCCTAATTGATCGTCCAATAAGACGCCACTTAAGAAAAAAGAATAAGCTAGTGGATTGGAAGGAGAAGATGTAAAATGGCAAAAGAAAAATTGAGGATTTGTTTAGGATGTGGAGAAACACTCCAATTTAGTAATCCTAAAGCACCAGGATATATTCCTGAAGAAGTTTATAAGCGTAACAATGTCGACTTATGCCGTCGTTGTTTTCGTCTTCAACATTATAATGAAGATAAGCTAGAATATATGCCTGCGGACACATTGACTAAAATTCTTTACGATGCAAAAAAGAAAAAAGCAGTATTTGCCTATATCATCGATCTTTTCAATTTTGAAGCAACATTTGATAAAGAAGTAAATGCTGCAATACGTGGATCTACAGTTATCTTAATTGCTAATAAGCGCGATATCCTTTGCAAATCATTTAATGATAATAAAATAAAAGAATACATCGCAAAAAGAGCTTCAGAAGAGGGTTTAGAAGTAAAAGATATTATCATTGTCTCTGCGAAAAAGAATTATAACTTTGATGAGATGTCTGCGTCATTTAAAAAGTATGCTCGTGGAAAAGATATCTATGTTATCGGGGCAACAAGTGCTGGTAAGTCAACTTTAATTAATAGATTCCTAAAGAATTACACAAATTATACTGACCGACCAATTACAACTTCATGTTATCCTGGAACAACAACGAAATTACTTCGTATTCCAGTCTTTGATAATGAAACAATATATGATACTCCGGGCATTGATTCAAAACGCTCGCTTATTATGCATGTTGAAAAAGAAGTTATTAAAGCAATTACTCCAAAAAAAGAGATTAAACCTATTACTTACCAAATGCGTAAGGGTAATATGTTGATGTTTGGTAATTTGGCTCGTATTGAGTTTGTTGATGGTCCTCGTACAGGTGTTACAGTCTTTGTATCGCCATCAGTAGAAGTACATCGCGGTAAAATTGCAAACTTTGAATATTTAAAGAAGAATCTCATTGATCGTAAGAAGATTAAGCCTATTAGTCAAAAGATTAATGGTTATGAAATTCACACAATCGTGGAAGATAAAGATACAAAACAAGATATAATCATTGCTGGCTTATGTTGGATATCATATAAAGGTAATGGTCAGACATTTAGAGTATATGCACCAAAAGGCGTTACAGTCGCTCATCATGATGCAAAATTTCAGGGGTAGAAGTACATGTTAAATTCAAAACAAAAAAGACAATTAAAGGGTTTAGCTATGCAAGAAAGTGCCCTTTATCAAATAGGGAAAAATGAAATAGGTGAATCAATGCTTGATATGCTTGATAAGGCCTTGACAGCGCGTGAACTTATCAAAATAAGTGTCTTAAAATCACAAACTGTATCAATACGTGAACTTGCACTTGATTTATCTAGTGCTTTACACGCTGACGTAGTACAAATGATTGGACGCGTTATTGTCTTATATCGTAAAAACGAGAAAGAACCAAAAATTAAGTTAGTAAAATAAAATGAAAAAGATTCTCATATATGGCGGATCATTTGATCCAATACATAATGGACATATTAAGGTTGCACAAAGAGTAAAAACGGCTTTAGGTATTGATAAAGTCGTTTTTGAGCTTGCTTCCTCACCCAGATGGAAATCCCCAATAGTCGATTCTAAACATCGCTTAAACATGCTTAAAATGGCTTTAGAACCATACAAAGACTTTGAATACGATTTATTTGAATATAATTCAAAAGAAGAAATTAACTATTCGTATCATACAGCATTGTATTTTAAGGAGAAGTACCCTAAAGACAAATTGTTTATGCTTATTGGCTATGATCAAGTAAATAAACTACATGACTGGTATGAAGTCGATAAATTATCAAAGTTAGTGAATATCGTTGCTTATAATCGAAAAGAAAAGGAAGAGCTTAATACTAAAAACATCAAAAAATATAATGTCACAATTATAAGCGGACCATTCTATGATGTATCATCAACAGATGTTCGAAACTTTAATTCGATTGATGTCGATAGCAATGTATTAAGTTATATTTTAAATAATCGTCTTTATTTTGCTTCTAAAGTGCAAAAGTATATGAGTGAGCAAAGATACGCTCATAGTGTTGAAGTGGCATTACTCGCCTTGATAATTGCTAAAAATAATAAGGTAAATAGATTAAAGACATTTAAAGCAGCCTTGCTGCATGACATTGGAAAAGAAGTAGATGTAGAGTTCAATAATAAAATCATGAATAAGTACTTTAAGGAGTATTGTGATCTACCTAAATTTTCTAATCATCAATTTGTAGGGTCCTACCTTGCTAAACATGATTTCGAAATTAAATCAAAAGAAGTAGTAGAGGCAATCAAATATCATGCGACAGGAAATTCTAATATGAGTAGAATTGCAAAAATTATATACGCTGCAGATAAGATTGAACCAACTCGAGGGTTCGATTCAAGTGAACTAATCAAAGAGGTAGTGGAAGACTTGGAAACAGGTTTCGTAAAAGTGCTTGATGCTAATCGAGAATTCTTATTAGAACATCGAGGAGATATAAATAATAGGTTGACTTATGCTTGCATGAAGCAATATCTAAACATCAAATAATAGAAGAAGTTTAAAAAGTATGTAGATTACACTGACATGACATAATAGTCTAATTGTCTCACTGAAGAAGTAGTAGAAGACGAAGAAACATAAACGTGATGAATGGTGCTATTACCTGTTAGTGCATTGATGAAGTGTGAACAATTGACTAGGTCATTTATATATGAAGTAGTGTCTTAGTGTTAAATAACTAGTGGTGGCTTTTATGGGGTTACCACTTTTTAATTTTGTGTATGAAGATAGCGAATGAAATTATACCTATTAGTATGAGTACAAGAATAGGTTAATTAGCATTATTTTGCTATGTGCACAATTATTTTTTTTACGCATAGTAACTTCGCATAATGAATATTATGTAAACTAAAAACGTATAAAATGCCGATGTAATCGCACTTTTAAAAAATGCTTTTTTTTGATAGTATCGTTATATATCTTACTTTTCCACATAATTTCAAAAAAACTAGTTGTTTACTAGATATATACTAAATAACTACTAAAAGGCATATTTTATATTAATACTTTCTTTATTCCATTCTTAAGCAATTGTATTTGTTTGCTATTTAGTTTTATTGTCTGCGATTCATTAGTTTTCTCATTAATTATGGGATTTACATAGAGTCTCATTTTATCTAATGACCTAATTTGATTTACCACTGCTAAGGTCTCACGATCGGTTATGAGTCCTTCTATGAATCCTAGATTTATATCACTTGATGGATTTGCTCCATTCCTATTTGATTTAAGTGGGCAGACAATTACGAGTGGATTATTTTCATAACTATTTGCAACTACTACTCCATAGTGTCGATTGGAAAATTCACAATTCACATTTACTCCGAAATCGAATTCGTAAACCTCGCCAACTTTTAGATCTAATCTCGGTGTATATCTTTCTTGATATGAAACATACTCTAATTGCCTTTTGACCCATTCGAGTTGAAGCTTTAGACTGTTCATTATGCGATAGTTCTTTCTAGCGTCTTCACTCATATATTCTTCTTCGTCTGATTTAAATCGATATTTTAGCTTTGACATATAAGTTCCTCCATTTTACTTATAGTCTGGCAAATCAAAAAAAACGTAAAAAAAAATTAACGATTTGGCAATCGCTAATTTTAATATGTTGATATTTTCTTTTTAAGATGTTTAATGATAAATTCACCAATAAGGACTATTATAACTATCTCCATGATAACTGCTATTAATTGAGACATATCAAGGATACTGAAGGCATTATAGATTAATACACCAACACTATTTTTTGTATAACATAGATATTCGGCCATAATCATGACTTTAAAGCCTAAACCAACAGTTTGAAGTAAAGTAATGATAATATTTGGAAACATAAGTGGCAAATATATCTTAAGATATTTAAATATCTTAGGACCACTAACGAGTTTTAACTCATTAATAATACTATCAGGCATATTGTCAATCGCACCAATAAAGCCTTCTAAGATAATTGGTAATGCCACAAGATAGGTAACTAAATATGGTTGCAATGGTTTTCCTACTTCTCCTCTTACAACAAGAAATATATAAACAGCAATTGCAGCAAGAGGTGCAGCTTTCAT
>JAFLUZ010000015.1 GCA_022508535.1 Erysipelotrichales bacterium | reverse complement strand
AAGGAGATTTCATTGGTGAGTAATCTTATCAATATTGCAAGTATAATTGTGAATTTAATAAGCATTATAACTACAATTATCGTGAACGTTAAAAATAACAGAGATCGATAGAAAGAAAAAGCCGCTGAAAACTCACAATCAACGCGGCTAATTCGAGCATTTGGAGTTAGTCACTAGATTGATCTGGGACCTCTCCTATTAATAGTATATAACAAATACTAAATATTTTGCAAAAAAATAATAAAATTTAATCAAAGCGAAAAAAAAGCCAAGAATCAATCTTGGCTAGTTTATTTAGTTATTTTTGATTTCTTCATCAATCATCTTTATAAACTCATCAACTGTTACAGTGATTTGAGCTTGTGTGCCATATTTACGATAAGTAACTGTGTGATCTTTAACTTCATTATCACCAAGTACTAAAGTGTAAGGAATCTTTTGCATTTGTGATTCTCTTAAACGATAACCAAGTTTTTCATTTCTGTCATCGACTTTAACACGTAAACCATGATTTTCAAATTCTTTCTTTAATTCATGCGCGTATTCACCTTGTACGCTTGCAAGAACTGGAAGCAAATTAATTTGAACTGGTGATAACCATGTTGGAAAAGCGCCAGCATAGTTTTCTGTAATAATTGCAATGAATCTTTCAATTGATCCAAAACATGCGCGGTGAATCATAACTGGAGTTTTCTTTTCGCCATTTTCATCAATATAAGTACATTCAAATCTTCCTGGAAGTTGGAAATCAAGTTGGATTGTACCACATTGCCAAATACGATTCATAGAATCTCTTAATTTGAAATCGAGTTTTGGACCATAGAACGCACCATCGCCTGGGTTAATCTTGAATTCTTTTCCAGTTGCACGACATACTTTTTCTAAAACTTCTTCAGCTTTATCCCAAACTTTTATATCACCAATAAAGTTATCAAATGGGCGAGTAGATAATTCGATGTGATAGTTTAATCCGAATTTAGAATATACTTGGTCATAAATTTTAATTATGCGTTCAATTTCATCACTAATTTGACTTTCAGTAAGAAGAATATGAGCATCATCTTGGGTGAAAGTTCTAACGCGGAATAGGCCATTTAAAGCACCAGATGCTTCGTAACGATGGACATGGCCTAATTCGGAAATGCGAAGTGGTAAATCTTTATAAGAATGTAAATCGTTCTTATAAACTAAGATTGCACCTGGACAGTTCATTGGTTTGATTGCGTATTCTTCTTCATCAGCGTTTGTAATGAACATATCTTCTTTATAATGATCCCAGTGACCAGAAATTTCCCATAATTGTTTAGAAAGCATAATTGGTGTTTCAACAATGACATATCCATTTTTACGATGTAAATCAAGCCAAAAATCTTCTAAAGTTCTACGCAATTGATAACCTTTAGGTAGCCAGAATGGAAGACCAGGACCAAATTCAGAAATCATGAATAATCCTAATTCCTTACCTAATTTACGATGGTCTCTTTTCTTTCTTTCTTCTAAGTCATTTAAGTGCTTATTCAAAGACTCTTCAGTTGGGTAACAAGTACCATAAATTCTTGTTAACATTTCGTTTTTAGAATCTCCACGCCAATAAGCACCAGCAACTGAAAGAAGTTTAAAGTTTTTAAGAACGCCAGTTGAAATAACGTGAGGGCCACGACATACATCAGCGTAATCGCCTTGTTCATAAATTCCTACTAAATCTGTTCCTTCGACAGCATCAATTAATTCGCATTTGAATTCATCATTAGCGAATTTTGCTTTAGCCTCATCTTTGCTTAAGAAGTAGTGATTAACTGAAATATTTTCTTTAACTATTTTTTTCATTTCAGCTTCAATTTTTGGGAAATCTTCAGCAGTAATTACGCCTGGAACTTTGAAATCGTAATAAAAACCTTCTTCAATCGCAGGACCAACACCAAATTTAGTGCCAGGATATAAACGATTCATAGCTTGAGCAAGTAAGTGAGCACAAGAGTGGTTTAACACTTCGAATGATTCACTATCTTCTAATAGTACTAATTCTAATGTTGAGTCTTCTTCAATTGGTGATTTTAGATCCACTAATTCGCCATTTAGTTTTGCCACAACAGATTTTTTTGCAAGTCCTGATGATATGTTTTTAGCAACTTCAATAATTAAAGTTCCTTTTTCAATATCAATCATACTTCCATCTTTTAATGTTACTTTAATCATAATTTTACCTCCTAAAAAAATAAAAAAGCGTCCTAATATAAGGACGCTAATACGCGCGGTACCACCTTAATTTACATTTAACATAAATGTACTCTTAAGTTCTGTTAACGCCAGCAACGTTTTACTTATTTCGTAAAATGCTCCAAAGTGGTTTTCTTAACTATTTTATAGAAATATTGCACCAAACTATTTCCTCTCTAAATAAAATTTGGTTAAGAACATGTCTTTTTCAACGCATTAATATAATAATCTACTTAAATATTATTGTCAAATAAATATAATTTATTTACCAGGTTTTCTTTCCATAATTAAGGCAATTGTTCCTGGACCAGCATGTGCTTCAACATTAACTGAGAAACCATCAGTTGTACATTCATATTCTGGTAAGTATTCTTTAACAAGTTTCTCAATAAATTCGATCAATGCAGGATTTGCATCAACTGAAGCAATAGCAACTTTATAAATTTCTGGATCTTTTTTCATTTCAGCGTAACGCAATGCAGTTTCTTTTAAAGTTACTTTAATATTTCTTGTTGTGCCAATTTTTGTAATTGCACCATCGACAAAGCCAAGAACTGGTTTTAGTCCAATTAAATTACCAAAGAAGGCAACTGCAGGACTAATTCTTCCACCACGTTTCAAGAAAGTCAATGATTCAGGAATAAATACAACTTCAAAATCACTAATATTTGCCTTTACAATTTCTAAAGCTTTTTCTATTGGCATATTATCTTTTTCGATAAGTTTCTTTGCAGTAAGTACAGAAGTTAACATGAATGACATTACACTTAATGAGTCAACAATGACAACTTTATCACCATATTTGTTTTGGCAAGTGTTAGTGAATAAGTCAAACATTGAGGATAATTTACTAGAAATAGTAAAGTGAACGATTTTTTCATAACCTTCTTCAAATAATTTGTCAAAGAATTGTTCTATTTCGTATGGTGTAGGAGTGGAAGTTTTAATTACTTTTCCATCACGCATCATTTTTGCAAGTTCAATATAGTTAATATCAACGCCATCGTGATACTCAACATTATCAACAATAACGTTTAATGGTAAGACTCTTAAATCGTATTCTTTAGCCTTTTCAGGAGAGATAGCGATAGTAGAGTCACAAGTTACAATAGTTTTAATCATATATTCATCTCCGTTTTTTTTCTTAATTATAATCTATGAGTATATTTTGTCAACTTTTCAATTTATAGATTTATAAAATCTATAATGATAAAAAAAGCAAAAGATTTTAATCTTCTGCTAAATTTTTTAAAGTTAAAATTTTCATAAAGTTTGTGCCTTTTGCACCAGCTGGTGTTCCACCAGTTAAGATGACAGTATCACCTGTATCAACGCCTAAATCTCGGGCTTTTATAATTGCGAGAACTTCCATTTCTTCAATAAGATTTGGAACTTTTGGAACAAGTATTCCGTATACTCCCCAGAATAAGCCGAGTTTCAAAAGTGTTTCTCTTGAAGACGAAATACAGACAATTGGACAACAAGGACGAGCTTTAGAAATTCTTCTTGGTGTGGTTCCTCTACCAGAAATGGTAACAATAAGTTTTGCTCCAATTAACAAAGCAGTATTTGCAACGGAGTTAGAAATAGCATCAGAATTATTTTTCTCAGATGTATCGTATGCTTCGTGGGCTAATTTTTCATAATCAAGATACTTCTCCATTGTTTTTGATATCTTTGCTTGCATTTCTGTTGCAAGGACTGGATATTCTCCTGAAGCAGACTCGGCAGAAAGCATAACACAGTCTGTGCCTTCATGTATTGCATTAGCAACGTCACTAACTTCAGCGCGAGTTGGGACTGGTCTTTTTTGCATTGAATCTAACATCTGAGTAGCGGTAATAACAGGTTTTCCTTTAATACGGCATTGTTCGATAATTCTACTTTGAATAACAGGAACAACTTCAGAAGGAACTTCAACACCTAGATCACCACGAGCAACCATAATGCCATCGGAAACATCAATGATTTCGTTAATTTTGTCTACGCCTTCTTGATTTTCAATTTTAGCGATTACACCAATATCAGGACGACCATATTTTGCTAATACTTTTTTAATTTCTAAGATATCTTCTGGACGACGTGTAAAAGAAGCAGCAACATAGTCAATACCATTTTCACAGCCGAACTTTAAATCTTCCTCATCCTTTTTTGAAATAAAAGGCATTGAAAGTCTTGTAAAAGGAGCATTAACGCCTTTGCGATTAGTAATTGTGTGTGTATTACGTGCTTTTGTCACTAATTCACGTTTCTCAAAATCTTTTTCAATAATATCTAATTCAAGATTGCCATCATCAATACGAATTTTATTTCCTATCTCAACATCATCAAATAGATTGCTATAAGTAACAGAGAATTTTGTTTCATCACCTAAAATTTCTTCCATGGAAATACGAACAATGGAATCGCGTTGGATTTCGGCTTTTCCATCTTTAAATAAATGACAACGTACTTCAGGTCCTTTGGTGTCTAATATGATAGGAATGATGTATCCCTTATCTTTCTCAAGTTGGCGAATAAGTTCAATTTTTGCTAAATGATCTTTATATTCACCATGAGAAAAGTTTAGACGCATAATATTCATTCCAGCATCGATGAGTTGTGATAATGTATCATAATTATCACTAGCAGGACCAATGGTACAGACAATTTTAGTATTCTTAGAAATATTCATAGTTCTATCCCCTAGCTAATAGTTCTTGCAACTTTAATTAATTGTTCATTGTTGCGTTTTGGCATTTTTAAAGCCTCGTTGATATCATAATCAACTAAATCGCTACCTCTTAACCCAACGCATCGGCCACCTTTTCCTTCTAATAGAAGTTCAATAGCTCTTACACCCATTCTACCAGCTAAAACGCGGTCACGAGCAGTAGGTGAACCACCTCTTTGAATGCGGCCTAAAATTTCTGCACGACATTCAATGTTTGTACGACGTTCAATATCACGAGCTAATTCGTGTACATCACATAATTTTTCAGTGATGATAACAATAATATGTTGTTTTCCTTCTTTACGCATTTTTATGATTTTTTCAATAATTTCATCACGTACAAGTGGGTGATCTGATGTAACGATAATATCTGATCCACTAGCGATGCCACCATATAAAGCAAGATCTCCACAATATCTACCCATTACTTCAACAACTGAGCAACGTTGATGTGAAGATGATGTGTCTCTTAACATTCCAACAGCATTAGTAATAGTATTCAAAGCAGTATCAAAGCCAATAGTATAATCAGTTGATGCAATATCGTTATCAATTGTGCCAGGTAAACCAATACAATTAATTCCCATATCAGAGAGTGCTTTGGCACCTTGATAAGTACCATCTCCACCAATACAAACTAAAGCTTCAATTCCAAATTTCTTTAATTGTTCAATACCAGCTTTACGAACTTCCACATCAGCAAATTCTGGTAAACGGGCAGAACGAATAATTGTGCCACCACGGTTAATGATATCACTAACAAAAGTACGATCTACTTGTTTAATATTTCCTTCAATTAGTCCTTTGTATCCATCATAAATAACAAACATCTCTAATCCATTAGCTAAGCCCGCACGCACAACTGCACGAAGAGCAGCGTTCATTCCTGGGGCGTCTCCGCCAGATGTTAATATTCCAACTTTTTTCATAAAAATACGACCTCCGAAAAAATTCAATATTCGTTATGATTATAGCACTCTTATAAATAAAATTAAATAATAATTTTATTATTATAAAAAAATGCTTACAAGTGCTTGCAAATATATTTTTATGCCCTTATTTTACTTTTGACACGATGAAATGTAAGTAATAACCTATTGTTTATACTTATTGCAAACTTCTACATATAAATAAAAGTTCTAAGAGTTAAAGTATTTAGTTAAAAAAATATTTAGACATGTTATAATACATAAAAAGAAGGTGTGAGGATGGAATATATTAATAACTATGATTTTTATGAAATCCGTTTTGGAAGTATTCTATCCGATTCTGATCGTAAAGTTTTAATTGATTTATATCAGCCTATTGTTGGCGCTGGAGCAATAGCGTTATTTTTTAAGCTATGGTCAGATGCTGAAAATGATCGCGAAAAAGGATTTTATTCTATAGATAGATTGTTGAATAATATGCAAGTAACATCTAGTGAATTACTTTTACAAAGAAGACACCTTGAAGCTTTAGGATTAATTAAAACGTATCAAAAAGAATTGGACGAACAAAAACGTTGCTTTATGTTTTGTCTTTTTGCACCTAAACAACCAAGAGAATTTTTTGCCGACCCATTTTTTAACGGAATTTTAACGAAATATATAGGCGAAAAAGAAGTTCAAAAAATTGCTTCATTATACAAAATGAAAATTGATACAAAAGATTATAAAGAAGTTACTGCGTCTTTTGGTGAAGTTTATTTAAATGAAATTAATTCTTTAAATTCCGCCAGTTCAACAAAATTAGGAAATTTAAAAGGACGAACAACAGGAAATATTTATACGCAATTTGATGGTGATAAGTTCATTGCTATCTTAGTAAATCAATATCATCTTTCCAATGAATTCTTATCTAAAGATGAAGTTAACTATCTATCTAAAATTGCATCAATTTATGGAATTGACGAAGAGACTGCGGCAAAATACATTGAATATTATTGCGATTATACTTTGAAACGCGGATCAAGAGTTGATGTTTATAAATTAACTGAAACATTTAAAAACTTAAATGAATATAGTAAAGTAATGCCGAAAAAAACAAAGAAATCAACAAAAGATATGAGCAATGGAAAATATGCTGATCTGATTAAATTAATGGAACAAACACCGGCAACAAAGTATTTAAGCTATTTACAAAATAATACTACCCCATCGCAAGCTGATTTGGAATTAATTGAATCATTAGCGACAAATTTTAACTTGCCTAATGGAATAATTAATGCACTTATTAGTTATACATTGGAAGTTAAAAATAATACTTTGCCAAGAAAATATGTCGAAAAAGTTGCGGCTTCTTTAGTAAGAGAAGGAGTAACAAGTGTTATTGAAGCATTAAATTATTTAAATAAAGTTAACAAGAGTAATAAAGATTTAAAAGAAAAAAAATCTACTTATAAAACTAAAAATGAAAATTCATACTTTGATAGTAAAGAAGAAGTTGTTGAATTTAATCCAAATTTAGAGGATGAAGACGACGATGAGTAATAAGTATTTTGAAACTGTTGATAAAACAAAGGAAGATCTAGAATTAGAAAAAGAGTTTGTTGAACAAATAAAGAGTGATAAAGAATTTGTTGAAGATGTTTTACGCCCTTTAAAAGTATCACGTGATTTATTTGTAGATTATCTATATATTTTTGTTGATGCTCAAAGAGAATATAACAACTGTAAAAATTGTAAAGGATTAAATGAGTGTCCTAATAATGTTAGAGGAATGAAAGTTCTTCCAATAGTCAAAGAAAAATACATCGATAAAAAATATGATATGTGTGAACTTTTTAGTGAAGAACGCGATAGATTATCACGTTATATCTATAAAGATTTTGATGATAATTTTAATGACTTATTTTTGAAAGATTTAAAACACTATAAAAATGGAAATAGACAACAAATAAAGATTGCTTTAAAAGAAAAAATAAAAGACAAAAACAAAGATTGGATTTATGTGTATGGACCAAAAGATTCTTCTAAGACAGAATTTTTAGTCGCGTATGCGAATGAATATGCAAAAAACAAGTATGGGGAAATAGCGTTTATTAATATTAAAGATACTTTAGAATTTGTTAAAGATAATTTTTATAAAAATAGTGAAGAAGTAATGGACTATTTAGACACTTTATCAAATGTACAATTATTAATATTAGATGGCTTTGACAAAGAAATTATTATTAATAATATTTTAAGAGATCAGTTCTTATTGCCACTAATAAAATATCGCTATGAGCATGATTTAGAAACTCTAATCGGTTCAAGAAGTAACTTAGATGATTTGACAAAGATTTTAGCAATGAGTAAATTTGGCTTAGAAAACGCATTAGAAATCACAAAATCAATTCACAAAAAACTATACAAGAAAGCATATTTTCTTGAGCACATTATACTTTAATTAATTTGCACTATACTTTTTTAAGATAGTGCTTTTATATTTTTCTAATGCAATTTGTAATTCATTAATATTAGAAAATTTGAAATCATCGCTGATTCTTTCAAGTAATTCTATAGTAACAGTTTTTTCATATAAATTTTCATTAAAATTAAAAACATTAAGTTCCAATATTGGAGTAGCCAGGGTATCAATTGTGCGATGTGTACCAACATATGCCATTCCTAAATATTTTAAGCCATTATAATCTAAATAGGCTGCATAAACACCTGATTTTGGTATGATGTATTCATTAAGTGAGATATTTATTGTTGGAAAATTGATTTTACGCCCGTTTTGCTTTCCTTTTTGCACAATACCGGTAATTGAATAATTAAATCCTAGTAATTTATTGGCAGACATTATTTCTCCATTTTCTATTTTTTGGATAATATCGCTTGTAGAAATTTTGACCCCATTTGCTGTTTTAAGTTCTATAATATTGACATTAAACATCTTTTTTAAATCGTTTGTTGAACCTAGTCGATTATAACCAAAGCGATAATCTTCTCCAACAATGACATTATTAACATTTAATGTTTCTTTCAAAAATAACATAAAATCTATATAAGATGTTTTTTTAAAACTATCATTAAACTCTATTTCAATTAACTGAGAAATGCCGATTTTTTTTAAGAAAGTCTTTTTATCTTTTAGTGTCATTATATTTTTATTGCTTATTTGGCTAGAAAAACATAAAACACTCGGAATTGTATTAGTGCTATTTGCAACGTTTATTACTGATTTGAGTAGTTCGAAATGCCCTAAGTGAAAACATGAAAAATTACCAAGTGCAATTGTTAATTGCTCTCTTGAACTATCACTATTTAATTTGATTTGTTGATAATTTATTTCCATAACTTTGTTTCCCGTTTAATATTATAGCGAACTATTTAGAAATATTGAAATAATTATTTATTATGTTAATTATAAACTTTATAAGTTTATTTTACTTGAAAAAGGAATAAATTATTTTATAATATAGTCAATGAAAAGAGGTTGTTATTATGTATAGAAAAAACATTTGGGAATCTGCAGATAGTAAAAAAATGACCGCAATTATGGAATTTAATAAACCTTACATTGAATTTTTAAGTAAGGGGAAGACTGAAAGAGAATGTGTTGTTCAAAGCATTGCTCTCGCAGAAATTGCTGGTTTTAAACCACTCGATAGCTTTAAAGAATTAAAAGCAGGAGATCGAGTTTATGTTCTTAATAAAAATAAAAATATTGCCTTATTTATTATTGGTAAAAAGCCATTAAAAGAAGGTATGAGAATTTTAGGTGCACATATTGATTCACCACGTCTTGATTTAAAACAAAACCCATTATACGAAAAAGATGGTTTTGCTTTATTAGATACCCACTACTATGGTGGTGTAAAAAAATATCAATGGGTAACTATTCCTCTTGCTTTACATGGCGTTGTATGTAAAAAAGATGGAACAACAGTTATGGTTAATATTGGTGATAATGAAGATGATCCAGTATTAGGAATTGGTGATTTATTAATCCACTTATCTCAAGATCAATTAGCTAAAACTGCTGCTAAAGTAATTGAAGGCGAAAATTTGGATGTCACTATTGGTAGTATCCCATTAAAAGAAGATGAAAAATTTAGTGTTAAGGCTAACGTTTTAAAATTGTTAAAAGAAAAATATGGAATGGAAGAAGACGATTTCGTTTCTAGTGAAATCGAAGTTGTTCCAGCAGGTAACGCTCGTGACTATGGTCTAGATCGTAGTATGGTTGCAAGCTATGGTCAAGATGACCGTGTTTGTGCTTATACTTCTTTAAGAGCAATTCTTGATGTTAAAGATCCGGAATATACTTCTTGCTGTATTTTAGTTGATAAAGAAGAAATTGGCTCAGTTGGTGCAACTGGTGCTCATTCTTTATTCTTTGAAAACACTGTTGCAAGACTACTTGCAAAATTAGGAGATCATGATTTCCTTTCAGTTCGCGAAACAATGGAAAATTCATATATGTTATCTAGTGATGTTTCTGCTGGCGTTGATCCATTATTTGAAAGTGTAAATGAAATGAAAAACGCTGCATTTATGGGTGAAGGTATTGTATTTAACAAATATACTGGTTCTAGAGGAAAGAGCGGATGTAATGATACTAACCCTGAATTTATCGCATGGTTACGTAAAATTCTTGATGATGAAAACATCCATTACCAAACTGCTGAATTAGGTAGAGTTGATGCTGGTGGCGGTGGCACTATCGCATACATCTTAGGAAACTACAATATGAATGTCATTGATGCTGGTGTTGGCGTTTTAAATATGCATGCACCAATGGAAATTTCCTCAAAGGCTGATGTCTATGAAGCTTACTTAAGCTATGTGGCATTCTTAACAAAGTAATTTTGTTCAAGTTAAAAGAAGTATTATTGATCGATGTGAAAAAATGCAAATTAAAATTGTGATTGTGGAGTAGTTTTATGCAGTGCTACAATTGTAAATCTAATAAACTAAAATATTGTAAAGAAAAAGATGCATATATTTGTCTGGATTGTGGATATGAATATCCTAAACAATATTTTTTCATATCTCACTCACATTTGGACATAGAAAAAGTTAGAATTATTCGTAATATTATAGAAGAGACATTCTTTTATGAACCAATTTTATTTTTTTTAAAGTGCCTTTCTGAAGATGATGAAATAACGGACTTAGTGCAACGAGAAATATTCGAGCGAATATGGTTTGTATATTGTAAAAGTGATAATGCAGAAAAATCTAAATATGTTCAAGAAGAACGAAAATATATTGATTATTTGACAAAAAACGGGAAAGTTAAAAAAATTTTAAATGTTGAACTTGATAAGTTTGAAATTTGGGATGATAATTGCTATGAATATATTAGAAAACAAATTTCACATGAAATTAAAAAAACAAAAATTTTTCTTTCATATTCATACCGAGATAATGATATAGCACTCATGTTATATAATTGGTTCACAAATAGGGGATATAGTGTTTGGAATGCTAACGATATCCTGGATGGTGATAATTTTTCGGAATCAATATACAAAACAATTCAAAAATATATTAACAATGATGGTTTGTTTTTGCCTATTTTAACTGAAAATTCAGTGAAAAATTCTTTTGTCATGGCAGAAATCAGATATGCTTTAGAAAAAAATGCAACGATTATTGCGATTAATATAAAAGGTAGTTGCGAAATTCAAATCCCTATAGATCATATATTGCAGTTTACTCTTGATCTTGATAACATTGAGATTTCGTTGAATAATTTGGTTGATATGATTAATAAATTATAAAAAAGATTAAAATAGTCTTATAAATTACATTACTAAAAAAGCAATTTGTAATTGCTTTTTTTGCACAAATAACAAATTATTTAAATAAAATAATATTTGAAAGGAGATATCTTAAATGGAAGATAATAGATCTCTAAATAATGAAGAAGTAAATATGTTAGTTAAAAACGCTAGTGTTGCATTAGAAGAGTTTTTAAAACTTAATCAAAAACAAATAGATTATATTGTTGCAAAATGTTCGGTTGCAGGTCTTGATCATCATGGAACTTTGGCAAAAGCTGCTATTGATGAAACAGGACGTGGGGTATTTGAAGACAAAGCAACTAAGAATTTATTTGCTTGTGAATATGTTGTCAATAATATGAGACACTTGAAAACAGTTGGTATTATTAACGAAGATCCAGTAACAGGTATTACTGAAATTGCAGAACCAATAGGTGTAATCGCTGGAATTACTCCAGTTACTAATCCAACTAGCACTGTTATTTTTAAATCTTTGATATGTTTAAAAACTCGTAATCCAATTATATTTGCATTTCATCCAAGTGCTCAAGAATGTTCGAAACTTGCCGCAAAAATTATAAGAGATGCTGCTATTAAAGCTGGTGCACCAGAATATTGCATACAATGGATTGAAAATCCTTCTATGGATGCCACATCTGCTTTAATGAATCATGATGGAGTTGCTACAATTTTGGCGACTGGCGGAAATGCTATGGTAAAAGCGGCATATTCATGTGGAAAACCTGCAATGGGTGTTGGAGCAGGTAATGTTCCAGCTTATATAAATAAGAGTGCTAATATTGAACAAGCAGTTAATGATATCGTTCTTTCAAAATCATTTGATAATGGCATGATTTGTGCCTCTGAACAAGCGGTAATTATTGATAAAGAAATATATGACGAGACAATTAAATTGTTTAAAAAGTTCAGAGTCTATTTTGTAAATAAAGAAGAAAAGCAAATGCTAGAGAATTATATGTTTGGTGTATGTAACGCTAAAGATTGCTCGGGTGCCAAACTAAATTCTGAAATTGTTGGTAAATCGGCACATTTCATTGCAACTCATGCGGGATTTGAAGTGCCGGAAAATACTTCAATACTTGCTGTAGAATGTGAAAGTGTTGGTGTTGGTGAACCAATGAGTAGAGAAAAGCTTTCTCCAGTTCTTGCGTTTTATAAAGTAAATAGCGAAGAGGACGGTATAAGAAAAGCAGAAGAAATGGTTGAATTTAATGGATTGGGTCATAGTGCTGTTATCCATTGTAAAGAGCAAAAACTAGCTGATAAATTTGGTGAACGAGTTCTTGCAATGCGAATTATTTGGAATTCCCCAGCAACCTTTGGTGGAATTGGAAATGTTTATAATTCATTTCTCCCATCTTTAACATTAGGATGTGGTTCTTATGGCCATAATTCAGTTGGTGGAAATGTATCAGCGATAAATTTATTAAATATTAAGAAAGTGGGAAAGAGGCGAAATACTGTGCAATGGTTCAAAGTACCTTCAAAAATATATTTTGAAAGAAACTCAATTCAATATTTGCGTTCGTGCCGTGACTTAAATAAAGTGTTAATTGTCACTGATATGTCGATGGTTGAATTAGGCTTCTTAGCAAAAATTGAAGAACAACTTCGTTTGAGAAGAAATGAGGTAACTATTCAGTTGTTTTGCGATGTAGAACCAGATCCAGATATTACTACCGTTGAAAAAGGTGCAAGAATGATGTCGGTATTTGAACCAGATGCAATTATTGCTCTTGGTGGTGGATCTGTCATGGATGCAGCCAAAGGCATGTGGCTTTTCTATGAGCATCCAGAAGTAAATTTTGATGATTTAAAACAAAAATTTATGGATATTCGTAAACGTGCTTTTAAATATCCTGAATTAGGAAAGAAGTCACGTTTAATTTGTATTCCTACTACTTCAGGAACAGGTAGCGAAGTTACTCCATTTGCGGTTATTTCTGATAAACATAATAATAAAAAATATCCGCTCACGGATTATTCATTGACGCCAACTGTAGCGATTATCGATCCAGAATTTACGACAAATCTTCCACCTAAAGTTACGGCAATGACAGGTATGGATGTATTAACTCATGCAATTGAAGCATATGTCTCGGTAATGGCAAATGATTATACAGATGGATTATGTTTAAAAGCTATTAAATTAGTATTTGATTATTTACCTCGCGCTGTATATGATGGAAGTCATGATTTAGAAGCAAGAGAGAAAATGCATAACGCTGCGACTATTGCTGGAATGGCTTTTGCTAACGCTTTCTTAGGTATTACCCATTCCTTAGCACATAAAGTTGGAGGAGAATTCCATACAATTCATGGCTATACTTGTGCAATATTACTACCACATTGTATTCGCTATAATGGAGAAATCCCAACTAAGTTATCAGTTTGGCCAAAGTATAATACTTATTGTGCAAATAAGAAATATCAAGAAATAGCACAACTTCTTGGCTTAAAAGCTTCTACTCCGGAAGAAGGGGTGGAATCTTTGGCGGTTGCTGTTACAAACTTGACTAAAACAATTGGATTAGAAATAGACTTCTCATCGCTTGGTATAAATGAAAAAGAATGGGAAGATAAGTTGGATGAAATTGCAGTTCTTGCTTATGAAGATCAATGCTCACCTGCAAATCCTCGTCTTCCTTTAGTGGAAGATATGAAAGAGATATTAAGAAAAGCATATAAAACAAAATAATTTAAAATATATTTATCAAAATGTGTTAGGATAATATTTGGAGATGATATTATGGAAAAAAGTTTTAAAGAAATAAGAATAGTGGACAATTTTTATCAAAGTTCTGCATTTTTTCCAATGCCATTATGTCTAATTGGAACATTAAATGAAAAAGGAGATATGACGTCTTTTGGGGCCTATTCTTTGGTATTTCCATATTATATTGCCGGAAAAGATTTTTATGCGATGGTTTTAGAATGTCGAAATAATTCTAATACTTGTAAAGGACTATTAAGACATGGAAAATGTACAATTAATTTTTTACCATATAGTAATAAAATATTTAAAGAACATGTTCGTTTAGGATTTCCAGGCGATACTCCAGAAGAAAAAATGAAGAATTTTAAATTCACTGTTGCTGATGGAAAATCTATGGAAAATAATGATGGTGAAATTTATCCTAAAATTATTAAAGAAGCTTTACAAGTTTTTGAATGTACGTGGGTTAAAGAATTAGATCATGCAGAAAATGATAAAGTCGAAGAAGAATATAATGGACCTTATCACGATTTTAATGGTATTACATCAAAATATGGTGCACATTTCATTTTGAAAATTGACCACATATTACTAAAAGAAAAGTATTATAACTCAATTGTTAATGGAGTCACACGCAGTAATTTCTGCCCATTACCTAGCAACTGGGGATATCGTGATTCAAAAAATTTCTGGTGTTCACCATTTAGAAAATCTCATGCCGAATGTATTCCTAATAAAGAAGTTGATTTGACTTCAATTAAGTATGCCGCTAATCGATTAAATACAGACGTGACATTTACTGATGATGCATTAAAAATGCTCGTTAAAGTTCCTCGTCCATTCTTAAAACTAGTTCTTCAAGGATGTGTTAATTGGGCAAATGAAAATAATGTAAAAGTCATTACTCCAATTGAAATGAATGAGATTAATGATAAAAGAAGTAAAGAAAAGAAAAAGGGAAAATAATTATATTTTAAATATAAAATATAGATGGATGAAGCGCACTAATGTTGCGCTTTTTATTTAATAATTATAGATGTTTCGATCAATTGTTAATGCTATATTTTCATTCAGAAAAACAATGCATATTTCTATTTTAAAAAATTTTTAAATATTATATAATATTTCTATAATTCAAATAGTTAAAAAGGAGATATAATTATGGAATTAAAAGGATCAAAAACTGAAAAGAACTTAATGGCAGCATTTGCGGGTGAATCACAAGCAAGAAATAAGTATACTTATTTTGCAAGTGTTGCTAAAAAAGAAGGTTATGAACAAATCGCTGCAATTTTTGAAGCAACTGCAAACAATGAAAAAGAACATGCAAAAATGTGGCTTAAAGAATTAGGTGGCATTGGTGATACAATGGCAAACTTAAAAGCAGCTGCTAGTGGCGAAAACTACGAATGGACAGATATGTATGAAACATTCGCTAAAGAAGCTGAAGAAGAAGGATTTGTTGCACTCGCATTTAAATTTAGAGCTGTAGCAAAAATAGAAAAGGCTCACGAAGAAAGATATTTGAAATTATTAAAAAATGTCGAAATGCAAGCAGTATTTGAAAAGAGCGAAGAAACAATGTGGGAATGCCGTAACTGTGGTCATTTAGTAATTGGTAAGAAAGCACCTCAAGTTTGCCCAGTATGTGCACATCCACAATCATACTTTGAAGTAAGAAAAGAAAATTATTAATATGAAATTTTTTAAATGTATTAAATGTGGCACTATCTTACCTATCGCAGAAGATGTTGATTTAAGTGCTAGATGTGCTGATTTTGTTGAAGTAATGCCAAATACTACAGAAGCTGCAGTAGAAAAACATATTCCTGTTGTTAAAGTGGAAGGAAATATTGTTAAAGTTTCTGTTGGTGAAGTCTTACATCCAATGACGGAAGCTCATTATATTGGTTGGGTAATGCTTCAAACAAAATTTGGAAATCAAAGAAGAGTTCTTAAACCTGGTGATGAACCAGTTGTAGAATTTGCTATTCTTCCTGGTGATGAAGTAGTACGTGTAATTAGTTATTGCAATTTACATGGCCTTTGGTCCACAAAATAAATTATGAAAATTGGTGAGTTTGTTAGTGACTCACCTTTTTATTAAGTAAATACTAATATATTAAGTCATTTTTAATCGAAATATCATACATTATTCTTTATGCCATAACAAATATATGTTAAAATTTGATAGAAGAAAGTAAGTCATTTCTTTGAATCATTTGATAAAAAATGATTGAGTAAAATATGCAAAATTGAATATTTCATCTTTCGATGAGTTGTTTTGCATTATTACTCAATTTTTTGTTTTTGAAATAATAAATAGAAAGAAATGATTAAATAATGGCTAGACAAAAAAATAGATTTGTGTATTTTAAATCTAATGTTGAAACTGCAATTAGACGCAAATACATTGAAGAATATCAAGTTATAATAAAAAGTTCTTCAAAAAACTATAAGAAACAATATGATGTCGATCAAAGAATATTGGATGTTATAAATGGCAATGAAGTATTTGAAACATTTAATGGTGAGAATGTTAAAATTAGGGAACAAGATTCGAATGGAAATACAGGTGCAGAACATATAGCTGCTGCAAAACATGCTTTTGCTACAGAAGATATCAAATTTATTAAAGAAGCATTATTGTATCCCAATAAATTTATATTTGGTGCAGGTAAAAAAAGAGATGAATACTATCTTGAAGGAACATTTGGAATTAACAAAGACAAAAAGTATCTGCATGTTAGTGTCGGATATGATAAAAATAATAAAAATAATAAGGTAATTATTACAGCCCATCCAACAAATAAATTGCCGAATGAATATTGAAATTTTTCACAAATTATCATATACTAATTATGTAGCAATAAAGGATGGAAATCAGCATAGGACCACATCGAGTTATCGAAAGATAATCAAGTCGGAGAAAGCGGGGGAAAGCTGTCCCGCGTATTGCTACTATCGCACTCGAAAGAGTGCTTTTTTATTAATTTTTGTGCAACTAATGAGTTGTATATAATATTGAATAGTAAAGTTTGTTTTTTAAACAGTTATCGCCAATTTAACCAAATGCTGGAAATCGGTTTCAAAAATACTTTGAAAGTGCTTTCTTTAATGATATAATTATTTTAAATATAATAGGAGAAGTTTTTAATATGAAAAAAAATAAATTAATTACGCTTCTTGCATTGCCATTTATGATGTCATTAGTGGGATGTGGTGATAGCGATGCATCTATGTCAGAAAGTCCATCAGAACCAAGTGTTTCTGAACCTAACTCTGTTGAACCTACTTCACCAAGTACAGGATTACCATCAGAGAATCCATCAGTTGGACAATCAACCCCATCGATTAATCCATCAAGCCCATCTGAAAGTGCATCAGATCCATCTGTTGTACCACCAACTTCAACATCTACTCCAAGTACTTCAGTTGAACCTGATGTTCCACCAGTAATTGATCCTAATTATGGAGGAAAATTTGAATTATCATCCGCTGAAAGTGGAGATGAAAGTATTCATATCGCTGGTGCAGGCGTATGGATTTGGGTTACATCAAGCTCAATTGGTTATGCTGAGGGTGCAAATGCAATTGAATACTTTGATTTAGAAGTCACAATGACTAAAGGTAATACAACTATTGATGGTACTGAAATTTCATTAGTGGGTGAAATAAGAGATCGTGTCCGTGTCTATATAACATTACATGATGCACCAGGTGCAAATGATGAAACTGCATTTGATATAAAAATTACAAATCCTAATGGAACATACTATGATGGAACCGTTGGATTCGTGGGCGGCACTTGGTCTGAAAATGTGGTTGTTGAACCACCAGTAGTTGACCCAGTTGATCCAGATAATCCTAACTACGCAGGTAAATTTGAATTAGTTTCTGCCACTAGTGGCGATGAAAGAATTCATATTGAAGGTGCTGGTGCGTGGATTTGGGTAAAATCAAGTTCTATCGGTTATGCTGAAGGAGTAAATGCAATTGAAGACTTTGATTTAGAAGTCACAATGACGAAAGGTAATGCATCAATTAAAGAAAGTTCTTTAACGCTATTTGGAAATATTAGAGACCGTGTTCGAGTATATGTAACTTTAGATGGTGCACCAGGAACAAGAGATGAAACAGCATTTTATGTAAAGATTACTGCTCCTAATGGCAAATACTATGACAATACTGTTGAATTTATTGGTAAGAATTGGACTGAAGCGGAATCACCAGATAAAATTGATGGTGGATCATTTGAATTATATACTGAAGGCACAGGAAATGGTGCTAACCACATTGAAGGTGCTGGCGCATGGATTTGGATTAAATCAAGTTCAGTTGGATATGATGGTTCAAACTGGTCAGAAATAGATGTTACAGATGTGCAAATTGATAATGATAATTTCATAATTGATAATTATTTCCCTTCTGATCCAGATGCTGTAAGATTTAGAGTGTATGTTCTCTTAGACAAAGGACCTGTTGATTCTGATTCAATAACATTTACAATTAGAATTGAAAATGCAACTCATTATTTTGTAGGTACAGTTTCTTTCTTAGGAACTACATTAGCTGACTAAAATAAAATTAAGGGTGCATAGCACCCTTGTTTTTATAAAATATTGCGACTAAAAATAATTGATTAGAGGTGAAAACGATGGAGTTTTTTAAAAAGAGTAGATTAATAATGTTGAATACTTTTATTTTGTTATTATCAAGTTGCACAGTTGAATTTTATAGTTCAACCGATTTACCTAATTCAACATCTGATTCAATAAGTGAAAGTTTAGATAGTAAGCCATCTGTAGAAAAACCATCTATAAGTGAAGATAATTCTACAAATCTAAATCAACCACCATCATATATTGATCAAAGATATGAATTAAAATTTGAAGATCAATTTGATGGCACATCACTAAATCCTAACTATTGGAATATTGAATATGGAACAGGTGCTCAATATGGCTTAAATGGTTGGGGAAATAACGAATTAGAGTATTATCAAACTGATAATGTGAGTGTAGAAAATGGACTACTTAAAATCACTGCAAAAAGAGAATATCAAGGTGGCAAGAATTTTACTTCAGGAAGAATACAAACCAAAGAGAAAATATTCTTTACATATGGCTATTTTGAAGCATGCATTATGATGCCAACAGATAGAGCAATGTGGCCAGCTTTTTGGTTACTACCAAATAATGAAAATATTTATGGTGGTTGGGCATCATCAGGCGAAATAGATATTATGGAAGCCGGTGGTAAAAATATGGATGCACATACTGTTGGAAACACTCTGCACTTTGGTGGAAATTGGCCAAATAATAAGCATGAGGGAAAGTCAAATAAAATACCAGGAAACGGAACTATTAATCAGTTTCATATGTATGGTGCAGAATGGACTAGTGAATATATTGCATTTTATATTGATGGGACCAGGGTATATGAAATAACTAATGATATTTATTACTCTTCAAAAGCACCAAATAATCCAAGTGCTCCATTTGATGTTGATTTCTATATTTTATTAAATCTTGCAGTTGGAGGAGATTATACTGGAGGCGTCACACCAACTAGCTCATTTAGTTCTGCCGATATGTATGTCGATTATGTTAAAGTCTACCAATTAAAAGAATAAAATAAGGAATAAAAAACATGAAAAATAAACTAGCAAAAAATTTAGTCTTATTATTAATTACAGGAGTATTACTTTCTTGCTCATCAACTTCTATTGAACTTAAACAATTCAAAGAAGAAGTGAAAATACACACGGATTTGCAAGATGAGTTTTTGAATGATAATTATGGAGCGATTGGGGTATACGCATCGGGAGTTGCAGAATTAAGTAAACCAAAACCTGTTGAATTATCTTGGAAAGTTAAAAAACAAGAAAAAGCAAATTACACAGTTAAAATAAGTGAAGATAAAGATTTAAATCATCCAATTATTATTAAAACAAGTGAATTATCGGCATCTGTATATAACTTAAAAATAGGCACTAAATACTATTGGAATGTACGTGCAGATTATGAATCGACAAGTGATACGAGCGAAACTGAAACATTTGAAATAGAAAGCTACGGACCTCGCAATTTATATGTTGATGGCGTAACAAATGTTCGTGATGTTGGTGGTTGGCCAATTGATGAAACGCATCGTGTAAAACAAGGACTATTCTATCGAAGTGGAAGACTTAACACTAGTGAATCAAAAACTATTATTAAGGAAGTAACAAGTGAAGGCGAAAAGGTTTTATTGGATGATCTAAAAATTAAATCAGAAATGGATTTAAGGCTTGTCGATAATAACGAAGTTGGTTCAATAACATCTAGTGTATTAGGAGATGAAGTCACTTACTTTAGTTGTCCAATGGATTGGAATAATAGTAATATTCTTACACATAACACTGAGATGATAAAACATATCTTCTCGGATATCTTAGCAAAAGAAGAGAATTATCCAATTATCTTCCATTGTAATATAGGAACTGATAGAACAGGCTTAATTGCTTACTTATTAAATGGACTATTAGGTGTATCGGAAGATAACTTATATTATGACTATTTGTTCTCTAATTTTGGACTTATTGGTGGGGCAAGAACTACAAATAATATTAAAAGTTATGTAGGAACAATAAAAGGAACAGATGGAAATAGTTTATCAGATAAAATAAACAACTATTTATTAAGTATTGGAATATCCAGTAATGATATTTCTGCAATTAAAAATTTATTTATCGAAAGTATTTAAAAATAATAGGCAATAATGTTTGATAATTATTGCCTTTTTTATGCAAAATTGCAATAAAATAGCAAGTTTAATATATATAAAAAAAGTTAATAAAAACAATAAAATTATATTTTATTGACAATTGAAGTAATAAATGATATTTTAATAGCGTAATTTTAATGAAAGGGGTTTCTTTCATTGGTAAATACAGAAAGGAAAAAATTATGAAAAGAAAAATGTCGTTTTTATTAATGCCATTTTTAGCTCTTGGATTATTTGGAGCAGTCCAAGCTACTAAAGATGACAAAGCTGTTGTGGCAAATGCAGCTACACAAATGATTGGTGAGATTGATAGTGAAGGTGGCAGAACAAGAATTAATGGAGCCGAAGTCCTTATTAATTTCAAGTCAAAACCTTCAACAGATAGTCTTACAATTACGCCATATTATTTTGAAGCAACAAAACCTGAGTTTAATAGCGAAGGTTATTACAATAACTTTATGAATATGGGAACAAAAATTGCCGAATACAACCCTATTGTTTTGGGTGGTGGATATTATTTCACGATACCTCAAGGATTCCCAGATGATTCAGGTATGATTTGGTCTTTTAAGGTTGAGTATAGTGAAAGTGGAATTGACTATGCTGGCATAGTTTGGTTCCATAGTAATGCATACTACGAAACAACTGCTGCACCTACAAAGTTAGGAGAACCAACTGATGCTTCCATTGATGGTAATATTTTGACATTTACACATGGCAAAAATGCTGACAATCATAGTGTCCAATATTTAAAAGATGGTAATGTAATTGAAAATGCAACTGAAATTAATGTAACAAGTCCACATACATTAAAAGGTTTAGATGATGGATTAGAAGCTGGAACTTATGCTGTACAAGTTCGTTCTCATTTAGAAGAAGAGGTTTCTAAATGGATTGATGCTGGAGATTATGTTATTGCAAAAAAAGATGCAGTAAAATTAGACGCACCAACCAATGTTCATGTTACAAATGGCAAATTAGAATTTGATGTTGTCGAAAATGCGGCTTATTATTTAGTTGAGTACGTAAAAGATGGTTCTACATTTACTTCTGAAAATGCGGAAGAATCACCATATGAATTAAATAAAAGTTTAAAAGCTGGTAGTTACACTATTAGAGTTAAAGCAATGAATGGTGATAATCCAGATTTTATTCCATCAGATTATGCAGAAGCACCAGAAGTATTCGAAATAGAATCTAGCGTTATTTTGGTAAAGTTTACTCTTCGTACATACTATGGTCCAGGTTATGCTACTGTAGGACTTAAATGGGAAGGCGATGTTAGTCTTAAAGATGAAACGGATT
This sequence comes from Erysipelotrichales bacterium, assembly GCA_022508535.1. Classification (GTDB taxonomy): domain Bacteria; phylum Bacillota_I; class Bacilli_A; order RFN20; family CAG-826; genus RUG131. The sequence continues at coordinate 19,234 of JAFLUZ010000015.1, read as the reverse complement.
ATTACACTGTAAACGGAAAAGAAAGTAGATTTTTTGACTGGTTTGCAGGTGAAAACAATAGAGCTGGTAATTTCCAAATAGGTGATGATGGTTCACAAGCATATTATGAATTCTGTTTCTATAATGCAGCAGGTGAATTGATTGCTAATGGCGCACTCATTAATAACGTTCCTGCTCCAACTGCAGTTAAAATAAATAGTGCTGAAGATAGCGATAAGAAAACATTGACTTTTGATTCATTCAAATACGCTGATAGATACAGTTTACAATATTTAAAAGCATCTGATGATTCAGTTGTAGATACTGAGTATAGTGTTGAGAGCGGATATGTTTTAAAAGATTTAGAACCTGGAAGTTATAAGGTCCAAGTTCGTGCCCATATCGAAGGATATACAGATTCCGAATGGGCTGAAGCTGATAAAATATATGAAATTGCTGCTGAGGGAGCAGAACAATTAGCTACACCTACAAATGTAAAAGTCGAAGGTGATAAATTATACTTTGATACAGTAGCAAATGCTACACATTATTCTGTTGAATATTCTAAAGAAGATTATTCGGTTACTGAAACCGCATATGAATCTCCATATACTTTAAATAGTGATTTAAAAGCTGGAGAATATACAATTAGAGTTTGTGCAATGAATGATGATCCAAGCTTCGTTCAATCGGAATATGTAGAAGCAGACGGAAAATTCGTTGTAGAATTTGTTCCAGTTGAATTGACAATTACTCTCCGTGCATACTATGGTGAAAATTATGCTACTTTAGGATTTAATTGGGATGATCCTGAATTTAGTCTTTATGATGAAATTCACGATGGCGGATATTATACTGTTAATGGCCGAGAAAGTAGATTCTTTGCATGGTTTGGTGGAGAAGGAAATAAAGCTGGTAACTTTGAAATTGGGGACAATGGCTCACAAGCATCATATGAATTCTTATTCTATAACGCTGCAGGTGTTCTTGTTGCTAGAGGTGTGCTTGTAAATGAAGTTGTTGATACAGTCGGACAATTTATTGCTGATTGGCATAAAATGAGAGAAGATGGTGGCGATAATGGTATTTGTGCATTCTTGACAGATAGCGAAAACGCTACATTAAAAGCTCTCTTAGATCGATTTATGGCATTTAGTCCAGAAGAACAAGAAGCAATTAGATTGGCAGCTGATGTTGATACAATTACAATTGGACAAACTATGGATTATATGGCATCTATGCAATCATGGGTAAGTGATGCTCTTGGTACAAATGGTTCAGGATTAAATGGAGTATTATTAACAGCTAATAGTGATAGTGCTGCATCAATTGCAATTGTTGCAGTCATGGCATTAATAGCAATATCTGGTTACTATTTTGTACAAAAAAAGAAATTTGTTAAATAATAAATTTAATGTTTAATTTTAAGGATTGAGATCTAAAGATAGACTCAATCCTTTTTATGTGCAAATTATTCATATTAATATGAATAATAATTATTCCTAATGATTGAAGAAGTTTGCTTATTATGTTATATTAAATTGTATAGTTGTAGAAAGCGGTTTCTATGAATAATAAAAAATTTTTATTTTTTAATTAGATTATCAATTTCTATGACTTATTGTTGTATTTATATATTGGTAAACTGCAAAAAAGCGTAATTAGGAGGATTAATTATGCCAGAAAGAGAAAAGTTAGAAAAATATCTACGAAAACTAAAAAAAGAAGGTATTATTAAGTCTATTATATTTGGTTTAATAATTACTTTTTCGACTATTACTTTGTTTTCACTAATCTTTTTTATCGCGCATACAAAACAAGTTCTAATAACCATTTTGCTTGGTATTTTATCTTGTATAGCAGCAAGTATAATTGTTTATAACTTAAAATATAAACCTACTATTAAAACAACCGCTAAACGAGTTGATGAATTAGGTTTAGATGAACGTGTTGTTACAATGGTGGATTATTTAGATAAAGATGAATATATTTATCAAAAACAAAGAGAAGATGCAATTGAGAAATTAGATAGTGTTAGTGAAAAATCACTTAAAACAAGATTATCAAAACCAGCATTAGTGTTATTAGGCGTTGTAATGGTTTTAGGGCTATGTTCATTTGCACTTCCTAATTTAAATAGTGGCTCAACATCTGAAAATCCTTCTTTACCTAGTTCGACTCTTCCTCCATCAATTCCTGATGATTCAACTCTAGATGAAGATGATATTATTGAAGAATTACTAAAAAAACTTCGAGTGTTTATTGAAAAGTCTGCAGTTGATAGAGAATTTAAGGATCAATTACATGTTATCGTTGATCAATTGGAAGTTGAATTAAAACAACTAGAAACTATTGATGAAAAAATTGATGCAATTGAAAGAACTAGAAAAGAAATAGAAAAATTAATAGAAGAAGAAAAATTACGAGTCTCGATTGGCAGAAGTTTAATGCAATCAGAATTAACCGAAGAATTAGGCAATGCTATTTTGGCTGCTATCGCAGATGAAGATAAAATTCCTGACGTTGCTATAGCTATGATTAATTTAAAAGAAAAATTAAGAAATAGTGAAAACTACGAGGAAGATTTACAAGAATTAATAGATGCATTAACTTTGGCAATAGAAACAGCTTCTAAAGAAAAGAATGAAGCATTAGTAGAAGCGATCAAATATTTTAGAGATGGCTTACTCAATGATTCCAAACAGTCTTTAAGTATTAAGAAAGTTAAAAGATTAGAAAAAAATGATTTGGATGATATATTTGACTCTGCTAGTGATGAGATTCAAAGAGCGCTAGAAAAAATACATGAAGATAAAGAATCTCATCAAGGAGATGGCTCTGAACACGAATCTCAACAAGGAGATGACGATGCTTTAGATGATCTTTGGTCTGATATGAATGGTGCTATGCAAGATGCCCAAGATAGTTTGGAAGGATTACGTCCAGATAATAATGGCGATGGATCTGATGATTCTAATGATTCAAATAAAGACAAAGAAAATGGAAATGATAATAACAATTCTGATGATAAGGATCCAAGTGATAAAGAAGGCGATGGAGAAGGAGGAGAAAATCCACCACCAAAGTTTGATGAAGATGATTTAGATAGCGACACTGTCATTGATGGAGAGACACCTTACTTAGATGTCTTTGATAAGAGCTATGAAGAAATATTGGAATATCTTGCAGAGCATGAAGATCTTCCTGAAGATGTAAGAAAAGCAATTGAACAATATTTGGAAATGTTAAAAGCATAAGGAGTAAAAAACATGGCAAAAAACGTAAGTGAAAAAGAATTATTAAATTTCAAAGAAAAATGTGAAAATATTTTTGCACAAATTGAAAAGGATGTTATTGGTCAAAAAGAAGTTGTTTATGGCACAGTCATTGCAATGATTGCAGGAGGTAACGTATTACTTGAAGGTGTGCCTGGTGTAGGTAAAACCCGTCTTGTTAGATCATTAGGTCGCGTATTTGATCTTCCTTTTGCAAGAATTCAATTTACTCCTGACTTAATGCCTGCAGATGTTACAGGTACTAATATTATCGTTAAAGATGAAAAAGGTAATTCTAAGTTCAGTTTCCAACCAGGACCTGTATTTAGTAGCATTATCTTAGCGGATGAAATTAACCGTGCTACACCTAAAACACAATCTGCTTTACTTGAAGCTATGCAAGAGCATACTGTTACTGTTATGGGTGTTTCAAGAAAATTAGATGAACCATTCTTTGTTCTTGCCACACAAAACCCAATTGAACAAGATGGTACGTATCCACTTCCAGAAGCACAAATGGACCGTTTCATGTTTAAATTATTAGTCTCTTATCCAAATAAAGCAGAATTAAGAGATATTGTTAATATGACACAAAAGACAATGGCAGAAACTGCAGATGCAGCATGTAATGCTAAAGAGTTATTAGAGATGAGAGAAATCGCTAAAACTATTCCAGTTGCAAATGATGTTTTAGATTACGCTATGGATTTAGTTATTGCTACACAACCTGAAAGTGAAAAACCAGCAAAAGCAAGTGTTAAATATTTAAGATATGGTGCATCACCTCGTGCTGCTCAAGCTTTAATTACTGCTGCTAAAGTTCGTGCTTTAATGAACGGAAGATATAATGTATCTTATGAAGATTTAAATACTTTAGCGTTACCTGTTTTACGTCATCGTATTAAATTGAATTTTGATGCAATTACTGAACATGTATCAACTGATGATGTAATTCAAATGATTATTAAAGAATTAAATACTGGATCTAGCGAAACAGTAGAAGAAAAGAAAGAAAGCAAACCTAGAAAAGGATTATTTGGAAAATAATTAAGTAGTTTTTTATGAAAAGAAATATTATAAGCGATGAATTTATATCCCAATTAGAGGCTATATCTCTAAACATGAAGGGATTAATGAAAGGATATTTTGGAGGAAACCATAAGACCTCTTCTTATGGAAGTACAGTTGAATTCGCGGACTTTAGAGAATATGTTCTTGGTGATGACATCCGTAGAATTGACTGGAATCTTTTCAGTCGCTTTGAAAAATATTTCATTAAGTTATTCGTTGATGAAAGACAAATGCACATGCAATTCTTTATTGACTGTTCTTCATCAATGGGTGTTGAAGGCACGAAAAAAAGAGAAACAGCCCTAAAAGTTTTGGCGGCTCTTGGGTTTATTTCTATTCATAATATGGATAAAATTTCATACAAGTTTATGTATGGAGATAGTTCATTAGATAAATTTGGTGTAATTTGTGGTAAAGATGCCTATTATCGTGCATTAGATGATTTAGAAAATATTAAATTTAATGGTGAAGTTGATATTGAAAAAGCGATTAAAAGTTCACCAAGTATTGGTCATAATGATGGATTAACTGTTATTGTTTCTGACTTTTTGACAGAAAGCAATTTTAAATCTGCAGTTGATTATCTTTTATATAACAAAAGAGAAGTAATGCTTGTTCAAATATTATCCTCAGATGAGCTAAATCCTGGTTATAACGGAAGAAATATTTTAATGGATTCTGAAGGCGCTGATTCTATAGTTGATAAGAGTTTAAAAATAAATATAACACGTGGTGCTTATGAAGCTTATCAACAAGCAGTAAAAGACTATTTAGCTGATATTAAAAATTTCTGTAAGTCACGTGGTGTAGATTATTTGTTACTTTCTAGTGATTCAAATATTGAAAAGTTACTTCTTGAACAATTATATGCAAAGGGGGTTATTAAATAATGTACATTTTAGTCCCCTTAGGTCTTTTAGCGTTAATTGGTATACCAGCATTAATAATTATTTATATTATTAAACCTCGTTATCAAAAGCGAAATATTACCTCCACATATATTTGGAAATTAAGTCTAAAATATCGTAAAAGAAAAATACCATTAGAATGGTTGCAAAAGTCATTATTATTATTAATTCAAATTTGCGTTATTGGACTTATTGCTACTGTTTTAATTCAACCAGCAGTGCAAGTTTCAAGTAGTGAAGTTGAAAAAGCTATTATTTTAGATGTTTCTTATAGTATGCAAGCCACTAATAATAAAGAAACTCGTCTTGATCGAGCAATAAAGCAACTCGAAAAAGATTTAAATAGTGTTAGTGATGAAAATAAATTAACTATTATTTTAGGAAAAGAAGAACCAACTTATTTAGTAAGAAGAGAATCATCAGTATCTTTAATTAAATATGCTTTAACTACTATTGAGGCAACTTATGAAGAATGTAATTTTGATGAAGCTATTAAGTTGGCCAATACTGTAATTGATGAAAATCCATCAACGATGGTCTATTATTATACGGATTGCCAATACAAAAATACTGGCTATGTCAAAGTAATGGATTTTTCAAACAATGAGTGGAATATTGCTATTACTGATGTTCAAAAAGAGTTTGTAAATGGTGAATATATATTTACTGCGCACGTTGGAAATTATAACAAAAACGCTAATGCAAAATTAGTGTTATCAATTGATGATGAGATTATAGAAACAAAGAATTTATCTTTAAAGTCAAATGAAGAAATTGATATTACTTTCGATGGCTTAGATATTTTTAGTTATAATAATGTGCGTATTGAGTTATTAGATAATAATAGTAACCCTATTAAAGATAGCTTAGAAAGTGATAACATTTATTTTGAGCAAAACTATGATAATGTCATTCATGAGGTTGAATTAGTAGGTAAAACAAATACTTTTATGTCTAGTGCTTTAAAAGCCAATGGAAATGTTAATATTTTTACTCCTAAAGAAGAAAAAGAGATTGTTTTTACTGACAAAGAATTATATGTATTTGATAGTTATGTTCCAAAACAATTACCAGATGATGGAACAGTGTGGTTTATTAACCCAACAGAAGATATCCCAAATTTAGATTTAGTTGTTGGCAATGTTGTAACAGGCGACTTTACAATGTCTACTACAAACAATACTAATTCAAAATTTAAGTCGCTTTTAGATTATGTAAATCCTTCAAAAATTGAAGCAACTCAATTAAGAGTAATAGCAAATACTGAAGGATTTGATGTCCTACTTGAATGTAATGGTTATCCAATTCTTTTAGTTGGTGAATATAATAATGCAAAAATTGTTATTTTAGCACTCAATCTTCACTATTCTAATTTGCCGATTACGATGAACTTTGTAATGCTTATTAGAAATATGTTGAAGTATAGTGTAAATACCACAACAAATAAAGGTATTTATAATGTTGGAGAAAAATTAACAATTAACGCTAAAACAAGAACAAGTGAATTATTCTTTGATAATTCAGTTATTATGAATTCAATAAGTTATAAGGATTCTATGGAAGTAGAATTAAATCGACCAGGAATTTTTGAGATTAAACAAGTATTGTCTAACGGAAAAATTATTATTGATAAAATATTTGTAAAAACGCCAGCAAGCGAAAGTAATTTTAGATATACTGTCGATTCTTTAGCAGTTGATAAATACGTCAATTTAGAACTAGGTATTGAAGGCATGCCAGGTGCCAATGTTTTCGACTATTCTAAATTAACTAAATATTTCGCTATCGCATTACTTTTATTAATTATTGTGGAATGGGGGGTGCAATACCGTGAGCAATATTAGTGTTGAATTTGCAAACTCATGGATATTATTACTTATAATCCCTGCAGTTATTCTTGCCCTTATTCCATATTTTAGATTAAAGAAAAATAGAAGACGAGTCAGAAATAAAGTAGTGTCTTTGGTGTTACATATGGTAATTTTAGTTTTAATTGCCCTTACTTGTGCGGATATGAAACTCATCCAAAAAGATGATTTGAGATCACATGACACAATTATTTTAGTTGATGCTTCAAGAAGTAGTGTTAACTCTAAAGCAAAAATTGATAGTTATATTAAAGAAACACTTGAAAATAGCACTTCAAAAAGTCGAGTTGGTATTGTTACATTTGCTAATGATTGTCAATATGTTTCAAAATTAAGTACGAATTATGATTCTGTTTATAATAGCTATATTAATAGCAAATTAGGAATAAAAGATCACACAACAAATATCGAAAGTGCTCTAAATTATGTTCAAAACATTTTAGGCGAGAATGGTGGAAGAATTGTCGTTTTAACAGATGGAATTGAAACAGATGGTAATGCTTTGCTTAAGGCAAGTGAAATGTCAAATAGTTACTATCAAATTGATACATTACTTTTTGATAATGAACCATTTGAAAATGAAATTCAAATTACTGCTATTGAAAAGCCAGATAATGTTTTATTAAATGAACCAGCTAATTTTGATATCGTAATTGAAAGTACTTCGAATACTATTTGTAAAATTAAATTTTCGATTAATGATGAAGTTGTTGATTCGCGTGAATTATTTATTAGTGATCGCGAGACTAATGTTCGTTTTACTCATACATTTACTGAGGCAAAGGAATATTATATTTGTGCAACAATCGAAGCAGAAAATGATACATGTGAAGAAAATAATATTTATTATTCAGTAGTAAACATTTCCTTAGATAATAAACTTTTAATTATTGATGGCACTGGAAATGAAAGTACTCAATTAAATGCCCTTTTATCATCAAGTGGCTATGATGTTGATGTAAAAGTAGCAAGTAAGGCAATGGAAGTAACATTAGATGATTATAAAGAAGTTGTTGTAATGAATGCATCCACAACTACATTACCTAATGGCTTTGATCAAGTTATTAAACAATATGTCGCAAATGGTGGTAATTTATTAACAACGGGTGGAAGTAATACATATTACAATGGTGCAATGGCAGGTACAGGATTTGAAGAAGTATTACCTATTACTATGGAAAAAGATACTATGGCACCAATTGGTGTAATGTTTGTGGTTGATGCCAGCGGTAGTATGCGTAATGCTAATCGCTTAGAGCCAACTAAAGCAGCTGTAAAAGAAGCTATTAATTCTATGCGTAATAATGATTACGCGGGAGTAATATCTTTTAACTCTGTGGCAACACGCCAAATTGAAATGACACCTTTAACAAGTAAAGATAAAATTCTTGCAGCTGTTGATAAAATTACTAATATAAATGAAACAGGTACTTACTATAACCGTGCTTTAGAATTAGCAAAGCAAGAGTTATTAACTTATAATAAAACAGCAATTACACATATAATCTTTTTATCAGATGGTGTTTCAAATGATACTGGTTATATGGTGCAAGTAAATGCTTTACGCTCAGCAGGCATCACATGTTCTACAATCGCAGTAGGTAAAGATTTTGATGCTAGTGAATTGGAAAGAATTGCCAATACTGGTGGAGGTAATTTCTATTCAGTCAATCAACCAAGTGAACTTGCAAACATTATGATTGAAGAAACACAAAGTTTACAATCGGGATATGTCAATGAAGGAACAGTAAAACCAATTATTAAATCACATACTGCTGTAATGCGTGGAATTACCACACTTCCAAATCTGGGTGGGTATATTGGTGTTACAAGTAAACCACAAGCAACAGTTGTTTTACAAGCAAATAGTGATCCACTTTATGTTGAATGGACATATGAGTCAAATCGCATAAAAGGTGGAAAAGTTGCATCATTTATGAGTGATTTAAGTGGCAATTGGAGTAGTGAATATTTTAACGATGAACGTGGAATTACTTTCATTAATAATGTTATAAATAACTTATTGAATGCCACTACTACAAGATCTGATGTATCAATACAGTTTAATACTAAAAACTTCCAAAATGTTTTGACGGTTAATACTCCTTCGGTTGAAGGTATAGGAAATATTAAAGCATCAATCACTTACCCTGATAAATCTAATAAAGTTGTTGAATTATCGCAAACTGCGGCAAGTGTGTATTCAACACTTATACCTGATTTTGGTAACCAAGCTGGTGTATATAAAGTAGAAGTATCTAAAACAGTTGGAACAAAAGTTACGACAGAAGTGAGTTATGTGACATTCTCATATTCTGATGAATTTAATTGTTTTGTTGATACAAGTGGTTCTGCACAATTCTTAGAAAAATTAGCAAGTAATGGTAGAGGAAAACTTTATACCATTAATGATGATATACTTGATAATGAGAATATCTATGATGAATACATCATTGATCCTCAACCAACATTTATGATTATCGCTTTAGTGTTATTCTTATTAGACATTATTGTGCGTAAGTTTAACTTTAAATTGCCACATGAATGGTTTAGAAAAAAAGAAGAAGTTAAGGAGTAACAAATGAAACTAAATAAAGGAGTATTATTGCTAAGTATTATTCTTACTAGTTGTGCTAGTAATATTTCAGCAAGCACTAATAGTCCTTCAACTCCTGAATCACCATCCATTAGTGAAAAAACTAGCGAAAGTTTATCAACAACCAAACCTCCTCGTCCTCATACACATACCCTTTCTGAATGGGAAATAGTAAAAGAGGCTGATTTATTTAATAAAGGATTAAAAGAGAGACATTGTTTAGAAGATAGTTATTCTGAAACAATGGAATATTATGATTTAAGCGAAGTAAAGTTTGAAGATAAAACTTATCAATATAATGGTCAAGAAAAAGAATTAAGAATAAGTGGGTTACTTCCTAAAGGAATACATGTTGTTTATGAGAATAATACTCAAACAAATGTTGAAACGAAACCGAAATTAGCAAAAGCTAATTTTGTTGATGAAGATGGAAATATTGTTGAAACAAAAGAAGCTTATTTAAGTGTAGTTTCAAATGTTGGATTTCCACGTATTGATATAAATGCTTCAACGGGGATTGATTCAAAAACTTCATATACTGATGCGACAATAAAAGTATCAAACTGTGAATCAAAATATGAATTAGAAGGCGTTAATGCAGGGGTTCGATTAAGAGGAAATGGGACTTTGGAAGCGCCTAAAAAACCATACCGAATTAAATTTAATGAAAAGCAAAATCTATTAGGTTTAAATGATGGTGCCAAAACAAAAAGTTGGGTTTTACTTGCAGAGTATTATGATTATTCAATGTTAAGAAATGCTTCGGCTTTTATGCTAGGAGAGTCATTAATGGATAACAAAGGATATTACTCTAGTGATTTTAAACATGTTAATTTATATGTTAATAACGTTTTTAATGGAGTATATCTTTTAGCAGAACAACAACAAGCCAATAAAAACCGTATTGATATTTATGAACCAAAGGAAAATGAAACGAATGTAGATGTTGGATATTTATTAGAATTAGACGAATATAAGGATGGCCCAGTATTTTATGTCGATGGCTCTCCATATACTGCGATTGATTCAAATGGAAAAACTGGTAAATTACCAACAAAAGCCTATGCAGTGAAAAGTGATATTTATTCAAATGAACAATTAAATTATATTGGTAAATATACCGCAAATGTATTTAATATATTTTATCGCGCAGCGGTTAAAGGCGAATATTGTAAACTTGATGAGAATAACAATATTATTCCATCAAATTTCACTAATGCTTATGATGCGATAAATAATGTTATAAATGTTGATTCTTTAATTCGTTCTTATATCTTACAAGAAATAATGAAAGATGTTGATGTTGGTTTTTCTAGTTACTATATGTATGTTGATTTTTCTTTGACAAGTAAACATAATAGAATGACTTTTGGTGCACCTTGGGATTTTGATTGGTCAACAGGAAATATTACTTTATCTACTGAAGGAAGATATAATTCAACATTCTTTGATCATATGAATCCATGGCTATTTCTCTTATCACGTGCGGATTTCTTTGAAGAATTAGTTAAAGAGTATTGGACATTATTTATAAATAGTGGAGTTATTGATTACGTATATAGTCAAATCAATGATATCTCAGTAACTTATAAGGATGAATTTGAGCATAATTTCCAAAAGTGGAAAATTCTTGGAACACGTCAACACACTTATCATTCTGAAGAAGCTTATAGTGTCAAAAGTCAAATTGAGGCAAGTTCTTATTTTAAAGGATGGCTTGAAAAACGTGTTACTTATTTATCATCAATATGGAAAAAGGAGAATGTATTATGAGAAAAAAGAAATTCATATTAACCTTTGTATCATTAATGCTTTTAAGTGCGTGTGGTAGTAAAGATAGTGTTTCAGATCCAGTTAGTTCAAATCCACCAAGTGTTGGAAGTACTAGTGTAAGCGAAAATTCCTCAAAACCAACAGAAAATCTTCCACTAGAAGCAAAAGTATTTGTTGATAGTGTCAATGCTTGGATTGATGATGAATTGACACTTGAACATAAAAATCAAATCGACAGTGCATATATTATTTATAATTCTTTGACAACTGAAAGTAAGGAACTTTCAATTGTAATTGAAACAAAGGCAAAGCTTGATGCGGCAAAAGAAGAATTCTTAATTTTATATCATGATTATTTATCCCAAAAAGAAGCAGAAGAAGCTGGGTATGCTTTTGCTGATGAAGTCAATAAAATGAAAGATATTAATCTGCTTCTTAAAGATGATAAAGATGACCTTGAAAAGTTAAATTGGATGTATGGATTTTTATCTGATACATCTAAAGCATTAACTGTAGTTATTAATGCAAAAGCAAAACTTGATTCTTTAAATAGTAAAATGGAAGAGTTAGGAGCAATGAGTGATAAAGAATATCTTGCTTATGAGTTTGTGACTAAAGTAAACCTTTTACCTAGTATCAGTGAATTGACTTTTAGTCATATTGATTTAGTTAATGAAATAAATAAGAAATATGAAAAATTAGATAATGAATCTAAAGAAAATGAAAATGTTCAAAACGCTAAAGTTAAATTAGATAGTCTAATTGTGCGTTCAGAAGAATTAAAAGTTATTAAAGCTCATGCAGAATCTTTCATTGATGCTGTATATCGTTTACCAACATTTGATAAACTAAAATGGAAAGATAGTGGCCAAGATAATCAAATTAAAGCTTGTGAAATTGCTTATGAAACTTTAACTGAAGAAGAAAAAGCATATCCTGGCGTTAGTAGTGCTTATAATGAATTAGTCGCAACAAGACAAGCTTTTGATAATTTGAAAGAACCATTCGATATTACTAAATTTGGCTTTTCAATTTCGTTAGGTGCTTTTAATAACACGACAAACAACTATAATTTACGAGTTAATTTTTCTTCTGGAAAAGATCCAATTTCAGTTTTAACAGGATACTATAATTTACCAAAAGATAATTTGAGAGATTACGCTGTTGTATATCTTAATATGTACTATGAGGCAGGGGCGATGAAAAATGACCCATTATACCGCTTTGATATTACCGATGATTACAATTTGAACATAAACGACTTTATTGCAAAATTACAAGAATTAGAAGCTGAAGGAAATCCTAAGGCGGTTTCTGGTAAAGGTTATAATTTTACAATCAATATTGAATCAAAATGCGATCTATATGCTTCAAGCGACTATAGTGGTTTCTCAGTTGGAGCCGTAATTAATTTTTAAGGGGTGAACAAAAATGAAAAAGAAATTATTATTTGCCTTATTATGTTCTTCCCTTCTTGTTAGTTGTGGATTTGGTATTCCATCTACGCCAAGTAGCACTTTACCATCAAATCAAGGTAGCGTAAGCACAAGTGAAACACAAGATATAGAGCTACCAGAAATAGCAAAAGAATTTATTGATGCTGTTAATAGTCTTAAATTTGATGACAATATGGATTATGCAATTAACGAAGCATATAATCTTTATGATTTAATTGATGACTACACTTGGAATAATTTTCCCGAAGTGCAAGAGGCCTTTTATAAGTTAGAAATGTTAGAACAAATTTATTTTGAATATATTCGCGATAAAAATATTGCGGATGATTTCATCGCAAAAGTGGACGCGATCCCATATTTCTTATCTTTAGAAGATGAGAGATATATTATTGCGGCAGAAGCAGCATATGAAAATATAATTAACAAAGATATCATTGGAATAAGTGAGGCTTATGAAAAACTATTAAATTTCCGTGAACAATTTGATCGTATGTTTTTAGAAGCACAACAAAAATCTCTTGAAGAAGAAATTGCTTCTTTCTTAGAAGTAGTGGCAAAACTCCCAGAAGTTGAAAATTTGACTTTAAATGATAAGGATCTCATAACTGCGGCAGAAAATGCTTATGAGTATATCTCATTTAAAGCTAAAGAAGATAATAGGGTTATTGAGGCGAAAACACTAATTGATCAATTGAAAGAAAGATATGAAGAATTATTAGAGCATCCCGAATTAGCAGATGAAGCAATAATTAATGCATTCGTCTCTGCAATAAATTCTATAGATGATGTTACTTTAAATAATGGTTCTATCTTGTTTAGAGCTAAAGATTTATATCATAGTCTACAAGTTGAAAGTAAAGCACTAAATAATGTCAAAGAATCATATGAAAAAATGATGAATTATTTAGATGATTATTTTGCTCTTTATGTCGAAGTAAATGGCAAAAAAGAAACTCAAACTAAAGTAGATAATACGCAAGAACTTGTCGATAGATTTGTGGAATTAGTTGATGAAATCCCTAGCGTTGATAGTATCACACAAGATGATGGAGAGAGTATTGCAGAAGCAGAAAAATACTATGATTCATTGACACTTAAAGCTTTGGCAAGAAATGAAGTAAAAGAAAGTTATGCCAAGCTTCAAGATGCACGTGTAAAATTAAATACTTATTTGACTAACAGCCTTCCTTTGAACGCAAAATTACTTTTCTCTGGTGACACAATTCAGCATGTTGTGTTACAATCGCAAACCCCAAATTTCTATGATGATATTAAATCATTATATGGTGTAGGTTCATATTCGGATTTAAAAGATAAGGCAAGTATGTATTTGTATGTCTATAAAAGTAATACATCTACGAATTATATTGCTAAAATCAATGTAAGTGATTTCTTATATGCGGGAAATATGATCATTACAGGAAGCACAATTGTAGAAAGACTAGAGGCATTGTCTGCTTTTGATAAAACTCTAAATAAAAATAGATTCTGCTTTGGCTTACAAATTGAAGACCGTAGTGGGTTATATAAAGAATCAGAACTCAAGAAAAGTTCTATATCTAATAATATTTATCCATTTACTAATATCTATAACGATAATGCGGATGATGAAACAACTATATTTATCCATAGTACTGAAGAATTTTTAGAAATTAAAAACAATTCATATGGTAACTACGTTTTAGAAAATGATATCGATTTAGCAGGTATAGAGTGGGAAAATCTTGGTGAATTCTTTGGAACATTAGATGGTAATGGTCACACAATTAAAAATATTTCAAGCACTCAAGGATTAGATGCAAAATTTGGTCTATTCCTAGAAGTAAAAGCAAACGCAGTTGTTCAAGATTTAGTTTTAGAAGGTAGAGTCGAAAATGCTGGATCATGGGCTGGTGCAATAGCCGTAAGAAACTATGGTACAATTTCTAACTGTCTAATCAATTTAGATATATCTTCAAGCACACAAGATGGACACATTGGTGGTATCGTATGTGAAAATCAAGGTGGTGGAGTAATAGAGAATTGTATAGTACTCAGTAAGATTAATGGTAGTAGTATGGATGGCGGAATATGTGTTGGACAATATGGAAAAGTCACTAATACTTATTTCCTAAGTAGCAATGTATCAACTGGAAAAGCTGTTGGTAATTCTAACGCGCTTAATAATTGTAAGAAAACAAGCGAAGAACTAAAAACAAGTTCACTATATGATTCTTTTGATAAAAAAATATGGTGTTCTATTGATGGGTTTTATCCAACACTAGTTAGATATTAAAGATAAAAAGATATGTATAGAAATATGCATATCTTTTCGTTTGGTCGTGAATCATCTAAAAATATATATAATATATTTGACAGCGCTTACAAGCATTTGTATAATATATTCGTGAAATCGATTTCTAATATCTTTTGCGTTGCATGATTTTAGAGATTGGTGATCGAATTTATAACAATTAATAAAGAGAGGAAAAAATTATGAAAAAAGGACTATTACTAGTTATGATGTCTATGGTAATGGGTGGACTTGTTGCTTCACCTAAAGCCGCTGTTAAAGCTAAAGCTGAACTCGAACCATGTGAAACTCCTAATGTGGTATATAAAGGAGAATGGGGCGAAAATGAAGGGTTTCAGGAAAATGGTGATTTAATATATCCTGCACTATATATGAATACACCTTATAGAGATGGAAAGTGGATAAGCGATTTTGTATCTTTAGAAATAGCTTTTTTCCCAACTTCTGATGGATTTAATGAAGATGGAACATATGCTACTGTCACACATGCAGTTCGAAATACTGCGACAAGTTCTTCAATCACTAGTGCATTAAAAGGTATTTTAGCAGACTCTGGTTATTATTCTCCGGCTTTCCGTTATATAAGAAATGATAAAATGCCTGAATATGAGTTTGGCGATTCTGATTGGTATGTTAAAGATGATATATCTTATTATTATTCAATTGATTATAGGCTACAAATTAAATATGATGGAAATAACGATTGGGCAGTTGAGAACTCAGGGAGACTTAAATGGGCTTGGGAAATTTTCACTGCTCATCCTGAAAAAAATGAAATAGATTATATGGAAGTTTTAGTATACGACGATACTGTTACTGAAGAAAATTATAAAAGTGTTAAACCGCTTACTACATTCAAAGTTGATTATATTAAGAATAATGACCAATTTACCTATAAAGCAGATATTGAAAACTATTTAACTCTTGCTAACTTGAAAAAAGGCAAATACAAATTCTCAGCAAGATTAATTCCAAACCCTGGTTCAAAATTTGAACCTTCAGACTTATTCCCTTTAGTAGGTAACGACAATGTTGTATATGAACCAAAAGATTTATCCGCATTTAATATTGCAAAAGGTGCTGCTGTTAGAGCAAGTTCAGATGGTGGTAATTCTTATAGAGCAGATGAAGCAACTGATGGTAACTTAGGTTCTCAATGGGCTAGTATTGGTGGTGGAGACACAGCTTGGTTATTGATTGACTTAGGTACAAAATATCATTTAGAAACTGTTAAAATAACTTGGGCAAATAATTACACTAAAGATTATGATGTTTTCTTAGCTAAAACATTAGATTTTGAAAACTTTGATGGTGATACAAGTGGTATGAAGGCAATTAGAAGTGTTCATGATCGCCCTGAATATATTAAAGAAGATGAGTTTTCAGTAACTGGTAATTCTGGAAGATATTTAATCGTTTCTTGTTTATCAAAGACTAATGGTGGAAACTATGCTATTTGGGAAGTAGAGGCTTTTCCAAATACAAATTTAACTGATGCTGAAAAATTCATTGACGATTGGAAAGATTTGCGTGCTTCTGCAAATGGTAACATTTGTGATGTTATGAATTCTGATGAAATGGAAAGATTACTTGCTTGGTATGATGAATTATCAGATGAAGATAGAGCAGTTGTTGATGGAACATATGATTATCATGGTGTAACTATTGCTCATACAGTTGAGTATGTTAAATCTTCAAGAGCATTAGAAAGCAATCTTGCTGCTGCATCTGCAAACAATTTATTATTAAACACTGTAGTTAATAATACAAATTCAATAATTGCAATTGTTGCACTTGTAAGTATTGCTGCAATCACAATTGCTTACTACACAATTAGCAAAAGAAAATACAATAACTAATTGAATATTGGTGATATTTAAATTAATTGCCGAGCGAACAAACGCTCGGCTTTTAATATGTATCTACAAATTTTATATTGAATAATATAAGTGTCAAATAGTATAATTACTATATAGTTTAATAAATGGTTATAATAATTTGTTAAATAATATAGTCACTAAAAGAGGTAAAATTTATGAAAAAAAGTTTATTAGTAATAGCGATGTCATTAGTTATGGGTGGACTAGTAATATCTCCTAATGATACCACTATCGCAAAAGCCGAAGAAAAACTATTACGTCCAGATCAAGCTATAACAAATGCACCACATGCTCCATATTTTGAAGCTGAAGGAAACTTGCGTTATCCTTGGGAACTGTTAACTGGTAAATATAATGGTGTTGGGCCAAAAGTGGAAGACATTGCTACAATGGACATTGCGTTTTTCCCAACTGATACTGGATTTATTGAAGGAGAGGAATACGCAGTTATTAATCAAGAAAATGCAGGTGTTTTGTCTTCAAGTAAAATTATTAATGCTTTAAAAGATGCTTGGGCGGAACCAAATATTGATTATTCGCCTGCCTTCCGTTACGTGAGTAAAATCCCAGATGAATACGCAGATTCTGATTGGTATGTTATGAACGATATTTCTTATAATTATGAATTTGATTATTCTCTTAATATATATGGTAATCTTTCCGTAAATACTGAAGGAAGACTTGTTTGGGCATGGGAAATATTCACATCAAATGCTCAAGCAGCTGAAATTGATCATATGGAAGTATTAGTGTTTTCGGGATCTACAACTGCTATTGATGATGACGCCAAACCACTCACTACATTTATCGTTGATTATAATGCTGGTGATAGATTTACATATAAAGCAGATATTGAACGCTATTTGACCCTTGCAAATTTGAAAAAAGGTGAATATCGCTTCTCTGCAAGATTAATTCCTGTAGAAGGATCTAAATTTGAAAAGTCCCATTTATATCCTTTAACAGGTGCATTCACCTATGAACCAGAGGATTTAGAACTTGCAAATGTTGCCAAAGGTTGTCCTTCCTATGCAAGTAGTGGTGCTGCAAAAGAAGCATTTGATGGCAACTATAATAGTAGATGGATTCAAACTGATAAAGATGAATCAGCTTGGTTAATGGTTGATTTAGGAACTGTATATTTCTTATCTGCGGTCAATGTATATTGGGAAGGTGCTTATGCTAAGGATTATGATGTATTCCTAGCTAAAAATATTATTCCTGAAAGCTTTGATGGAGATACAAGCAAAATGACTCCTATTGCAAGTGTTCGTAATCGCACAGAATATAATTATCTAGATGAGTTTGAAGTTAGCAATGTTTCAGGAAGATATTTAATCGTTTCATGTATTACAAGAGGTGCTGGATATCCATATTCAATTTGGGAAGTTGAAGCATTTGTTGATACAACATTGAGTGAAGCCGAAAAATTCATTCATGATTGGAAAGATTTACGTGCTTTAGGAAATGGCGATATTTGTGGCTTAGTCGAAACAGAAGAAATGGCTAGATTATTAAGTTGGTATGATCGATTACCAAGTGAAGATAAAAGAATTGTTGATGAAACCTTAGATGCTCAAGGTAACACAATTGGTAGTTCTGTTGCATACTTTAAAGAACTTCTAAGTTCTCGTGAAAATACTAATGGTAATAACAATTCAACATCAGGACTATTATTGACGTTTGCAAAAGAAAATAAATACACAATTGCTATTGTTATTGGCTTAATTGCATTGACATTTGTCGGATATTTCTCTTTAAATAAGAAAAAGAAATTGGTTAAATAAAATATTGTTAAACAAAACAATTAAGGAACGTTATTAAATTAACGTTCTTTTTTTTGCTATTAATAAAATTATATTTTATTATTTTAATTGACACCGCTTACATTCACTAATATAATATCATTAGAGAAATGGGTTTCCAAAGGAGGAAAACAAAATGAAAAAAAATGCAAAGAAGATTTTACCAATCGTTGGATTAATGCTTTTATCCGGTGCATTGGCAGCCTGTGGAGAAGAAAGAGAACCAGGCACATTATCCATTATGTTCTATAACGGTGGTTATGGTGAAGAATGGTTGCAAGAAATTACTGATGCTTATATGAGTGCAACAGGTAATTACGTTGAAATCG
>JAFLUZ010000014.1 GCA_022508535.1 Erysipelotrichales bacterium | reverse complement strand
GATGATAAAGTCATAATCAACTTTAATTATAGAGATGGTGCGAGAACCATCTCTATAAATCCTAATAGTTCGGATTTGCTTGAGTATAGTCCACCAATGTTAAAAATTTGGCATTTTAGTAAATACTAAAATGTCTTTTTTTATAAAAAACAAATAATTAAATTGCTAACCTAATTAATTTTGATAGGTCAAATAAGGTTATAATTTTTCTTAGAAAATGTGTCAAAACCCTAAAAAGTATATGAAAATTAAAACTTTTTTGGGATATAACCATAAAAACTATTGTAGAATGTTGTTTTTAGCGGTATATTATATATGGTGATAAATATGATACAAAGAAATGAATATATAAAAAAAATAATACCTCTAATCGATACCAAATTTATAAAAATATTAAGTGGTGTTAGACGTTCGGGAAAATCAACAATTCTTAATATGATAGAAAAGTATCTTATAGATGATAAAGGAATCAAAAAGGATTCAATTATACATATGCAATTAGATTCATTTCAATATGAAAATATTAAAGATGGGCATTCTTTCTATAATTATTTAGTTGATCTAATTGATAGGGATGATGAAAAAAAATATCTATTATTAGATGAAGTCCAAGAAGTTTATAACTGGGAAAAATGTGTTAACTCTTTGATGAACGAAAAAAACGTAGATATAATTGTGACAGGGTCCAATTCAAAACTAATGTCTAGTGAAATCTCGACATATTTAACAGGCCGCTATGTTTCTATTATGGTATTTCCATTATCATTTAAAGAATTTATTGAATTTAGAAACTTACCTGATAACTTAATTAATAGGCAAACAACACTAAATGAATATATTAGAATTGGAGGATTTCCAGGAATAGTTATAAATATAGAAAATGAAATAGATAACTATGCGGTTGTTAAAGACATTTATAATTCTGTTGTTTTGAGTGATATAATGGCTAGATATTCAATAAGGAATCAAGAATTATTTGATAGGATTGTTAAATTTATATTTGAAAATGTTGGTAAAACTTTTTCTGCAAACTCAATTAAAAATTTTTTAAAGAGCGAAGGTAGAAATATTGATATTGAAACAATCTTCAACTATATTTCTTATTTAGAAAAAGCATTTATAATTTATAAATGTCAAAGATATGATTTACAAGGAAAAAATGTTTTAAAAACACAAGAAAAATATTTTTTAGCTGATCAATCATTCAAATATGCTTTATTTGGTTTTAATCCAAAATCAGTTGCGGCGATGATGGAAAATATTATTTATCTTGAAATGAGAAGACGAGGATATAATGTTTTTGTTGGCAAACTCGACTCAAAAGAAATTGATTTTGTCGGAATAAAGCAAGATAAAAAAGTATATATTCAATCGGCAAGATCAATTCCAAATGATTCAGATAGAGAGATAAATAATTTAATGCAAATTAAAGACAATTATCCGAAGTATATAATAACATTAGATCAGTTTTCCGTTGGGATTATTGATGGCATAGAAATAACCTTATTGTGTGATTTTTTATTAAATGAAAATTGGTAAGACTGTCGAAAATATGGGAGGGAGATATTATGAAAATAAAATCCTTTTTGGTGTTATCTACATTGTTTGGATTATTATGTAGTTGTAATCTAACAAAATACACATTTATAGATGTTACACAACATAAACCAGAAGAAATAACAGGTATAGAATATAGTTATAAATCTATGATTACTACATGGTGGCCAAATTTGAAGAATTATGAACCAATTTTAGAAATAATTAATACGACATATAAAGTAGTAGATGATGTCAAACTATATGATCAAAATGACTGGGATTATAGATTTATTGTATACATTAATAGTTATAGTTCGGTTGGAACTTTTTATGCAGTTAACGATAGACTATATACTATACATCCTAATAGTAATAAAACGCTTGAATCTACTGATAAAATCAGTATAGAGCAAATGTTTGAGATTATATATAATGAATAAATTTATATAATATTTAGAAAAATGCATAAATAAAGGAGAAATGTGTTATGAATATTTTAAAAGAAAAAATGATGCTTAATAATGGAGTAGAAATTCCATCGATTGCTTTGGGAACATGGCAAATTGATAATGAAACAGTAGTAAGATGTGTGAAAGATGCCTATGATCTCGGATATCGCCATATCGACTCTGCATCTGACTATCAGAATGAAGAAGGAGTAGGTAGAGCTATTAAAGAACTAAATATTAGTAGAGATTCACTTTTTGTAACAACTAAAGTGCCGGCAAGTATAAAAAACTATAAAGAAGCGGTAGAAATAATAAAAGAATCTTTAAGAAAACTGGATCTTGGATATATTGATTTATTATTGATTCACGCACCAGCACCATGGCCAGAAATGGGTCCAAATAGAAAGCCATATTTTAAAGAAAATTTAGAAGTATGGAAGGCAATGGAAGAATTTTATAAAAAGGATTTAGTAAAGGCAATTGGTGTTTCAAATTTTAATGTTGCGGATGTTAAGAATATTTTAGATAACTGTGAAATAAAACCAATGGTAAACCAAATACCAGCATTTATTGGATATATTGAAAAAGATACAATCGAATTTTGTAAAGAAAATGATATTTTAGTTGAAGCATATTCGCCTGTTGCAACTGGAAGATTGTTGAAGAGTGAATACTTAAAAGGTATTGCAGACAAATATGGTGTAACTGTTCCTCAACTTTGCATTAAGTTTGACTATCAATTAGGTTTGCTCCCTCTTCCAAAGAGTACGCATAAAGAATATATGAAAGAAAATTCCGAACTAGATTTTGTAATTTCTGATGAAGATATGACATTACTTTCCAAATTAACTCAAGAAGAACTTCTAAAATGAATCATTTAATCTAGATTAAATGAAATATTTATTGTATGATAGATAACGTCGAGCAAGGAGTGGGTTTTATGAAAATTGAAGAAAACTTAAAAGAATCTATAAAAATTGCTATAAAAAATACATTTGCCATGGACTTAGCAGATGATTTAGTAATGATTGAAATACCTCGTGATCCAAGTTGGGGAGATTATTCTACTAATGCGGCAATGCGATTAACAAAAATATTACGTCAAAACCCACGTGTCATTGCTGAAGCTTTAAAAAACGAATTAGAAAAAATTCTTAAAGACGCTGAAAGTATAACTGTTGCAAATCCAGGATTTATCAACTTTAAAATGAAAAAGGCAACACTTGCAAACATCATTAATAACGTTCTTGAATTAGGTGACAATTATGGGCGTAATGACGAGGGTAAAGGAGAAAAAGTTCTTGTTGAATATGTTTCTGCTAACCCAACAGGTGATTTACATTTGGGCCACGCTCGTGGAGCGGCATGGGGCGATAGTGTTACTCGTTTAATGAATTTCTCAGGATTTAATTGCTTAAGAGAATATTATATTAACGATGCAGGTCATCAAATTGAAATGTTAGGAGAATCATTAATTTCTCGTTATTTTGATTGCTTTAATAAAAAATATCCACTTCCTGAAGATGGATATCACGGACCAGATGTTATAAAACTTGCTCAAGATATGGCAAATACTGAAGGAGACAAGTGGTTAACAGCAGATCCAGTTGAACGTCTAGAATACTTTAAAGATAAAGGAATTGAACTTGAATTAAATAAGATTAAAAGAGATCTTGATTATTATCGTGTTGGTTTTGATTCTTGGATTCATGAACGATTCTTCTATGAAAATGATAGTGAAAGAATCAAAAACATTTTAAACCGTATGGATAATATGGGATTAACTTATGAAGCAGATGGGGCTTTATGGTTTAAATCAACAGAATATGGTGACGATAAAGATCGTGTTTTAAGAAAAGCAGATGGTTTATTAACTTATTTAACACCAGATATTGCAAATCACGTTTACAAACTTGAAAGAGGATATAAGAAGCTTGTTAACTTCTGGGGTGCAGATCACCATGGTTATGTTAAACGTATGACTTATGCCTTAGAGGCTATGGGATATCCTAAGGGAACACTTGAAGTTGATTTAATTCAAATGGTTAGATTAGTGGAAAATGGTGAAGAAGTTAAAATGTCTAAAAGAACAGGAAACGCTGTAACTATTCGTGAATTATGTGATGATATTGGTGTAGATGCAGCAAGATATTTCTTCGTTTGTAAAGATGTTGCAACTCATTTTGACTTTGATTTAGGCTTAGCACGTAAACAAACATCGGATAACCCAGTCTTCTATGCTCAATATGCCTATGCAAGAATGAATTCTATTATTGAATCTTGTAAAGCATTTGAAAAAGTCGATAACTATGATTTATTAATAGAAGAAAAAGAAACTTTACTTTTGAAACATATTAATGAATTCCCAAGTGTTGTTGCAGATGCGGCAATTACACGTATGCCAAATAAAATTTGTAACTATGTACAAAAACTTGCACAATATTTCCATAGTTATTACGCATCATTTAAAGTTAATAACCCAAATGAACCTGAACTAACAAATCAAAGAGTGGGGTTAGTAAAAGCTACAATGGTTACTTTAAAAAATGCTTTAAACCTAATTGGAATTGAAGCAAAAGAAAAGATGTAATTATTATGGTCGGTACATTTATGTATCGGCCTTTTTTATTTGTGTAATGGTATTTTATAATCTTAATTTTATATAAAATTAAGTCTATAAGTTGAAAGCGGTTAATTTCTTAAGATTTTTATTCATTTTTTTAGTAAAAAATGGCAATATATATATGTAGACAAAATAAGCTTATATATTTAGGAGGAAAATTTATTTATGTCAGTAAAAGTTGCAATTAACGGATTTGGACGTATTGGTCGTTTAGCATTCAGACAAATGTTTGGTGCTGAAGGTTATGAAATCGTTGCTATTAACGATTTAACAAGCCCAAAAATGTTAGCTCACTTATTAAAGTACGATTCAGCTCAAGGAAGATATGCTTTAGCAGATAAAGTAACATGCTCCGCTGAAGACGAAGCTGAAGGATGGATTGCTGTTGATGGCAAAAAGATCAGAATTTATGCTGAAAAAGATGCTAACAACTGCCCATGGAAAGCATTAGATGTTGATGTTGTCTTAGAATGTACAGGTTTCTACTGCTCAAAAGAAAAATCAATGGCACACATCAATGCTGGTGCAAAGAAAGTCGTTATCTCTGCTCCTGCAGGAAAAGACTTAAAGACAATCGTTTACAATGTTAACCATGAAACATTAACAAGCGAAGATCAAATCATCTCTGCTGCTTCATGTACAACAAACTGCTTAGCACCAATGACTAAAGCATTAAACGATGCATTCCCAATTCTTTCTGGTATCATGACTACAGTTCACGCTTATACAGGTGACCAAATGGTACTTGATGGACCACACAGAAAAGGCGATTTAAGAAGAGCAAGAGCAGCTGCATGCTCAATCGTTCCTAACTCAACTGGTGCTGCAAAAGCAATCGGATTAGTTATCCCAGAATTAAATGGTAAATTAATCGGTTCTGCACAACGTGTACCTGTTCCAACAGGTTCAACAACTATCTTAGTTGCAGTTGTTAAAGGCGAAGATGTCACAAAAGAAGCAGTTAATGCTGCAATGAAAGCACAAGCTTCAGAATCATTCGGTTACACAGAAGAAGAATTAGTATCTTCTGATATCATCGGTATCACATATGGTTCATTATTTGATGCAACTCAAACAATGGTCACAAAGATTGCTGATGGTTTATATGAAGTTCAAGTTGTTTCTTGGTATGATAATGAAAACAGCTATACTTCACAAATGGTTCGCACAATCAAATACTTTGCTGAAAAGTGCTAATTAAAATTAAGTATTAAATTATTAACCTCCATATGCTAAATGTGGAGGTTTTTAATTGATTTAATTCTTATGTATAAGAATTATTGCAAAAGTTTTTTAAATAACGCATAATTAGTAAAGCAAAAGGAGAGTTAATAATGGAAACAATTTTAGTTACTGGTGGAGCAGGCTTTATTGGAAGTCACACTTTAGTGGAATTATTAAATAAAGGTTATAGCGTTGCAGTTTTAGATAACTTATGTAATGCTTCAGAAGAATCATTAAGAAGAGTAGAAAAAATTACAGGTAAAAAAGTTAAGTTGTATTTAGGCGATATAAGAGACGCTAAAATCTATGATAAAATTTTTACTGAAAATGAGATCAAAGCAGTAATCCATTTTGCAGGGTTAAAAGCAGTTGGTGAATCTTGTAAGATTCCTTTAACATATTATGAAAATAACATTAATGGTACTTTAGTGCTATTAGAAGCAATGAGAAAATATAATTGTAAGACTATTGTCTTTTCTTCATCTGCTACAGTTTATGGGTCTCCTGAAAGATTACCGCTTGATGAGAATTGTAGATTATCCACAACTAATCCATATGGCTCTACTAAATTAATGTTAGAAAACATTCTTACTGATTTATATAAATCTGATAATGAATGGAATGTAATTTTATTAAGATATTTTAATCCAGTAGGAGCACATGAATCTGGTCTTATTGGTGAAGACCCAAAAGGAATACCAAACAATTTAATGCCATATGTTGCACAAGTTGCAACGGGAAAACTTAGCAAGATTAATGTTTTTGGTAATGACTATAACACTCACGATGGAACAGGCGTTAGAGATTATATCCATGTCGTCGATCTTGCATTAGGTCATGTCGCTGCGATTGAACACGTTAAAACACCTGGTGTTCACATCTATAATTTGGGTACTGGTATTGGTTATTCTGTCTTAGATATTATTCATGCTTTTGAAAAAGCATGTGGAAAAACATTACCTTATGAAATCGTTGCAAGAAGACCTGGCGATATCGATGCATGCTATGCATGTGCTGATAGAGCAAAAGAAGAACTACATTGGACTGCAAAATTCAATTTAGATGACATGTGTGCTAGCCAATGGAATTGGCAAAGTAAGAATCCATTTGGATACGAAAAATAGATAAAGATTTTAGAAAGAAAAAAGACTGTAATATAAGTTTTACAGCCTTTTTTGTTTGTTAAGAGTTTTATCTAAATTAATCGTTGGATTCATTGTTTTTATTGTTTTATTGCATTCATAAGTAAATTTTAGCAATCTTCTTTTTTGCCTTTTATACCTATTAAACGCAGGTATCCAACTACCGGGGCCCATAGACCAGGAATTTATAATTTTTACGTAATTTACACAAACAATATCAATTGTAAACAACCATTTGTATTGACTATCATCTACAAATAAGATTTCAATAATATCATAAATATATATAATGTTCTTTTTAAATCCTGGGAATTCCCGAATGATTAATTGTTTATTCTTAATATCTAGCTGAATATAAGTTTTGAAACACAGAAAAAATGTCAAGACGCAATCTAAAGGCGCAGCAACTAACAATATATAAACATATATTAGTGGAGTTTCATCAGATATAATAATGCCAAAAATAGCAATAAATGTTAGACCTAGTGATGATAAAATTACCATTATTCTAGTAATTAGTGGTAATTGATATATTGTAATTTTTGAACGATACTTTTGCTTATATGACATAGAACTCATCACCTCACAATATAGTAAATATATAATACCATGATGTCCATCCAAACTTAAGGTTTATTTAATTGCGTTAAATATAAAATTATAAGCATGCATGATACCTTTAGTGCTAGTTAAAATCTCAAATGATAGAGTTAAAATAATTATATGAATAATTATTTTGTTATGCTATAGTTAAAATATATTGAGTAAATAAAAGAGGTGATTGTAATGTTTTTAATAGATGCAACAATGGGAGTATTAATTGCTTTAGTAGTGGTTTTATTGGTGGCGGTTATAATCTTAATTGTCTTAAGTTTAAAAAACAAAAACAATCAAAGCAACAGCAATACTGATGAAATAAATAATAAATTAAAAGAATTAAATGAAAACTTATATAATCAAACTAAAGAACAGGCAAACACCATCCATAATTTAGAGAAACTTGTCTATGAAAAATTAGAACAAAATAATGAAAAAGTTAATGAAAAATTAAATTATATCAACGGCCAATTTCTTGAAAATATGTATAAAAACAACCAAGAAGTTGGAAAAAGAATGGAATCTCTTTCTCTTCAACTAGGTAAAATGAGTCAAGCCCAAAATCAATTAGAAAACTTACAAAACGATATTACTGGTTTACAAAAGGTTTTGAGTGGCAATCAAACAAGAGGTAAATTTGGCGAAAGAACACTTCATTTGATACTCTCTAACGTGTTTGGTGAAACAAAGTTATATTCTGAACAATATACCTTAAAAAGTGGAGATCGACCTGATGCAGTAGTATTTTGTCCAGAACCATATAACATTATTTGTATCGATTCAAAGTTTCCTTTTAGTAAATATGAAAAACTAATTAATAATGATCAAGATGAATCTATTAAGGAATTGCAATCTGAATTTAATAAAGATGTTAAAAAACATATTAATGAGATTGCAACAAAATATGTTAATAACGATAATACTGCGCCATTTGCGTTTATGTTTATTCCTAACGACGCTATTTATGTCTATTTGACTAATAATATGGAAGGAACAATTAACTACGCAGAACAGAAGAAAGTTATTCTTACATCACCATCAACTTTATATCCGTTTTTATCAACAATTTATGCATTAAACATCGATTATAAACGAAATAAAGATTTGAAAAATGTTTTAGATGCTATTAAGAAAGTAATGGATGAAGTTAATAAATTAGATGAAGCATGGAAAGATTATTTAAAAACATATGCAGCATTAAATAACAAAGCTGATGAAATGACAAAAAGATTTAATATCACAAAAAAGGCAATGGATAAAATTGATGATATTAAAATTGATTCTGACGAAGTAAATGTTGGATAATACTTAAATTTGGAAGGAGTGATTAATATGGTTTTAGCTGATAATTCTTCAATTATTGGATTTATCATTTCTTTTCCTTATTTTCTAGATATCATAATAATTCTCTTCTTATTTGTTGGTGCATCCATAGGATACGCAAGAGGATTTTGGAGAGGAACATTTAATTTAATAATTAGTGTAATTTTACTACTAGTGTCTTGGTTTGTTTTATTAGATGCGCTAGCAATATTTGTAAATACAAGATTGTTCTCTTTACTTGGTGTAACATTTAAGGTTGGTAATTTAGAAGCTACTTCTATGGAAGAGTTTGTTAAGTGTTTAGTAGAAATGGGGAAAAATGATCTACCTGAAAAATATTTAAATCCTGATTATATTTCTGCTCTATCTTTATCTATTAGTAAATCAATTGCGTGGCTTATCGTAGTAATTTCTATTAATTTACTATCGTGGATCTTATCAGGAATTCTTTATTTCTTAATTATGAGATTAATTATTCCTGAAAGATTAAGAAAAATAAAATTGCGTTTGGTTGGTGCTTTGATGGGACTTATTCAAACGATGGTAATAGTATTTTCTTACATGATTTCTTTCTCAAATATTTCACCAGCAATGGAAAGTATAAGAAAGTATGACGAAGATGTTGGTTGGTTTAATCCAAATATTCAAATGGTATTAGAAGCATTTAATCCATATAATTCGATGCTTGCCCCATATGTTGAGGGTTTAAATAAAGTTGTAGAAGGTAAATTTGCGTTTGTTATAGATGATATAGAGTATAAATTAGATAATGAACTTAAAGAGTTTTTAGATTTATTATCCGACATAAGTAAAAAGTTGCAAAATCAAGATGATAGTGATGATACGGAAAACGAAGAAAATATAGAATTCGTCGTTTCTAATTATGTTACATTATCATAAGCTCTTTATGGTTTAGGTAATTGCACATTTTTTAAATCACTAGTAAAAATGTCTAGTTTAAAGTAATATTCGCTCATAAAATAAATTGAGCCACATAAAAAGGATAAATACCAAGAAACAAAAAAGAAGTAGTTTATATCACTACTTCTTTTCTTTTAATTCATAAGGATATACGCCATTTTCATCTGGGATTTCGCCAGCCTTATTTAAAGACCATTTTGTTAGTAATGGACCTACTAATTCATAAAGTAATGTAGCGCATAGAACAACGGTAACAATGATGTTTCCAATATTGTTTTTATCAAATGCTTCCATACTAGAAATTTGATTTGCCATTCCGATAGCAACACCAGCTTGAGGTAGTAATGTAATGCCTAAATAGTTTGTTATTGTTTTAGGTCTTTTGGTAATTTTACAAGATACATAAGATCCTAAGTATTTGCCAATTGAACGCATAATAATATATACGACAAATATACATCCAACTGGAAGAATTATTGATGAATCATTAGTGTTTAGAATTTCTTGTGCAGAAGTTGCTAAGTGCGCACCAGATAACACAAAGAATAACATGAATAAAAATGGGGTCCAATGATCGATGAGATCAAAATCTCGATACACAGTAGGTCTTTCATAGTCTTTAGCCATATTTACAAATGTCGCACCAATCATCATACAGCATAATAGATTAGAGAATTCTAGATTTTCGCCACCAATTTTTATCGTATTTAAAGCTTGGCATGCTCCGACACCTAGAAGAGTAAAGGCAATAATAGTTATGGCATGGTTATTGCGGGATTTAAAGAACTTTATACCAAAGTGTGTTATAGCACCTATTATAAACCCAATAAGAAGTGAACCGAGAATTTCAATAAGAGGTATTAAAACAACGGAAGTAAATGTAATTGGGGAACCAGTAGCAATAACTTTAGAAATAGCTACTGATACCGCGAACACAATAAGTCCAATTGCATCATCGAATGCGACGACAGGTAAAAGAATATCAACGAGAGGTCCTTTGGCTTTATATTGATGGATAACCATTAATGTGGCAGCAGGTGCTGTAGCAGCAGCAATTGCTCCTAAACAAATAGCAATACTTAAGTCTACTTTTAAAAGTAAACATAAACCAATAAGGGCGGCATCCACTAATATAATAGCAGCAAATGCTTGGAAAAATGTAATAGTAAGAATGTCTTTTCCATATTCTTTTATCTTAGATAATTTAAATTCTTCGCCAATTGATAACGCAATAAATCCAAGTGCAATTGAAGATACAAAGGAATTTAGTTGAGTTATCTCTTGAGTAAAGGATGTTTGTTTACTAGTGATATCAATTACTATACATAATAATGCTGCAATTAAACCTACAACCAAATAACCAGTAACGTTTGGTAATTTAAAGATTTTTACTACTCGGGTAGATATTAGTCCCAAGATTAATAATACTCCTAAAAATAATACAAAATTCATTTTTAAACCTTCTTTTCTAATATAGTCCAGCGACTATTCTAGCACCATAAAATATATGATTCAATAAATAAATATTAATATTTTTTATTTTTTTTAAAATAAAAAGGACACTAGGTTTGATCTAGTATCGTATATTATTTTCTAATTATATTCTTTCTTAATGTGTCATAGTAATTTGACTTAAGGAAACATGATTATACTGATGTTTTATTTGCACGTAATTATTTGTACATAATTCTTCAATTGTGCAATCACATGAAGAATCAATTGAAATTAAAAAGTTATCCATATTTTCCTCCTAAAGTAAAACAATAATACCTATTGCTTGAATTAATGTTCCTAATAAACAAAACACATGAAAGATGCAATGAAAGTAAGTTTTTGAATGCCCTATACCATATAAAATAGATCCGAGGGTATAAGTTATTCCTCCTATTAAAATGAATAAGAATGACGTTGGAGATAATACTTCAATAAGACTTGGAAAAAACATAATCGCCCAACCTAAAATAATATAAAAGATAAAGGAAATGACTTTGGCAATTTTGCTATTAAACCATACAGAAGTTAAAATAATTCCTCCGATTGCTAATGCCCACTCTAATATTAGAAGTATAATTCCTTCTATATTTGATGAAAAAGCAATAATACAAAGTGGAGTGTATGTTCCAGCGATAAGTAAATAAATTGTGCAATGATCAAGAACTCTTCTTAACCTCTTATTAAAAGATAATGGTTTAGAACTATGATAAATTGTCGAAATAAAATATACTGCACACATGCTTAATCCATAAATAATTAAAGAGACAATGCTATTAGCATTGTGATTATTATAGATTGCTAAACTTAAACAAATTATTAGAATAATAACACCTGCGCATATTCCTATCGCATGAGACATCCAATTAAACTTTTCTTCGCCTTCAGTGTAATTTGGTAATTTAAGAGTTTTTAATTCATCTAACGACATTTTTATCACCTGCCTTAGTTGTATTTTATGAGGAAGTGAGAGTGAATGCACGCTAATGAAAAAAAGCAAATTCTCTCCATTGATTTTTAAATTCTCTCATATAAAAAATTAATTCTCTTGCGAAGAGAATTGACTATTTTAAGCCTAAAATGTAATATTTTAAGTGGGAGGCAATAGTATTATGGATGAAAAAGAACTTCGAGAGAATTTTGCCACTAATCTTTTGAGATTGCGTAAAGATAAGAACTGGAATCAACAAGAATTAGCAGAGAAATTATCATATAGTGATAAAGCAATTAGTAAATGGGAAAATGGCGATACAATACCAGATGTTTTTACTATGAAATGTATTGCTTCTTTATTTAATATAACTATTGATCAATTAATATCAAAAGAGAATGTTGTAAAAGAGTCAAATAAAACGAAAAATAGATTACTTGTTACACTTATCTCATCAGGATTATGTTTCTTAATAGCAACTGTAGTTTTCTTTGGCTTAAAATTAGGAAATATAAAAATGGCCTATATGAGTTATTTATTTGCATTGGCCTTTGCCTCTATTGTGCTAATAGTATTTACAAAATTATGGTTTAAGAGAATATGGACCATATTATCTGCTGATTTACTTGTTTTAACGGCAATGATGATTGTAATGATTTTCATGGGTTTTCATTTTGCTTGGATTGTGGCAATTGCAGCAGTACTTATAATTGTTTTATTAGATGTGTTGTTACACATAATTAATTAATTAAACTACTATTTCAAAAAAATGGTTATATATTGCAAGATTATACTTTATTCAAAAAAATTATTGCAATATTTATGTAATCAACTAAAAAATGGTCGTGTTATTTACGACCATTTAAATTTGTGTAATTTTATGCAACGCTAGTTATCGTACCATTAACAGAGAAAGAATTAATATTTCGGTAAGATTGATTTGGGAGTTTTAGCGTTGAAATACTTTCTCCGTTACTATAGTTGATTGTGTAAATCTTATTAGAATATGTACCACTTTGTGTACTTTTTGTTACGCCATTAGATAATGATGGTGTTTTTTCATATGAACCAAAGAGAATAAGTGAACCACCAGATAAAGTGACAGCCCCATCAGTATCTAAAGCAGAAGCCATACTACTATTTGGTCCACAAGCAATCATCGTACCACCAGTTTGGACATATGTTCCATTTGAATCAATACAATCGGTATCTCCAGATAAAGAGACAGCAGCAAATGTGTAGCCACCGCTTACATTAATTGTTGCACTTAATCTAGCGGTGTTTGCATTATTGCTAGCGTTAATTGCATCATCGGTGGCGTAAACGCTATTAATACCACCACTAATATATATTTGATTTCCTTCGAATGCTTCATAAGAGTATTCGACAGTATTAACGCCACCAGATATTCTTAAGTATCGGTCAGCGTGAATGCCGTCATCTGAGGCATAAACTGTAGTATTTCCACCAGTGATAATAACATCACCAGTTCCAGTACTTCCATTTTCTAATGTTTCGCCATAGTTTGCATGAATACCATCATCATAAGCTTTAATATAAGTGGAACCGCCAGAAATATTTATATTGTTAGCAGCTTTGATTCCTTTGGCAGAATAGTCGGCTTTATCTTTATTACTATCATTTCCGCCTCCTGGACCCATGCCACCCCAGCCGCCAGGGCCTCCCATACCCCCTTGACCACTAGAATAATTTGTCCAGTCGAGATAAATAGTTGATCCACTTATTGTAATACTTGCTGTGTCATAGTTGGTATTTATAGTTTTCCCGCTTGATACCGCTGTATAGTTGGTTAATGAGTTTGAAGTTTGGGATGAATTAAATGCATATATTTTTAAACTTTTAGCATTTGTTGGTCGATTAACAGAGTAATAATAATTAGTTGTACGACCACCGCCACCAGTTTGTGTGCTTTTATCAAACGTAGCATCAGCCCATGCTCCATCGTTTTGATCGGTATCATAAAAATAACAAGCGTATCGATAATTATTTGAAGTTGTTTTTATATACATTTTTTCAGTAGATGGTGTTGCAACCTCACCAGTGTAATCTGAATATTTATTTGTATAGATAGTGATTTCTGGGGATGTATTAGCTGATTCATCATCTAAAATGTTTACATCGTATGCGGCATCTATGCCATCACAAGCAGCATTGATATCAATTTTTCCACCTAATATTTCAATAGTTCCTTTTTGATTTCCTTTTGAAGAAATATTGGAATTTGAAGTTTTTAATCCATCTCCACCGGTTGATATTGCAGTAATTGAACCGCTTTTGATTGAAATGGAGTCATTACCTTTAATTGCGTTATTTGGTGCAGTAGATTTTAAGGCGATGTTTTTAATATCTAAATCATCGCTAGTGTGAACGCCATTGTTATAAGAACCATTAACAATTAAAATACCACTTCCAGCAAGTTTTAAATCGCATTTTGAATATATAGCTCCTTCGCCTTGTTCATCTAGATCTTCTGTTTTTGAGTTTCTTGTATCATTGATGGTATTATAAGTATTTTTTAATGCTTTAATTTTGACTTCATCAGCAGAAGCAACAAATATAGGTGAATTATTTCCATAAGTTATACTTACATTATTTAATTCTAATTCTACAGTTGATTTGCCATCGCTTGTTTCTTCAACATTAACATATATTTGACCATTTAATGAACCACTTAATGTATAAGTTCCATAATCAGAAATTGTATATATGTTGTTATCTTTAGAATATATACCATTTGAAGTAGTTATTGAAAAGTCTGAAGTCGTTTCTTCACCAACGTAAATACTATTATCAATCCCACTACCATCATTTTTAGTGGCAGAATTGCTGCCTGTTATAGAAGTTGAACTGCCGTTAGTGACTGGTAGTGAATTATCATGTGGATTTGACGTTTTAAGTTGCCCACAGCTTATGAGAACACCAGCCGACAAAAATAAAGCTAATTTAAGAATAGGTTTTTTCATAATTTGCTTTCTATCTTATTAATTGGTTAAATATTTGTTTCAGTATAATCGACACCATCGACAGTAAATGAACCAGTTTCAGTAATTTCAATAGTAACTCCAGTAGAATTATCTCCTCTTACAACAGGATCACTTGTTAAGTTACTAACCACAACAGTACTTCCAATAGTTAAAGATACATCAGTTTTAAATGCTGATTCACAATTATTAATATTATATATACCTGTTAATAATGTAATCTTTCCTTTGCCTTTTGATGTTGTGCAATCAAAGGCTTGAGATAGTGCAGATAATACATTTAATGTACCAGTAAATTCTTCTAAATCTTCGGCTACTTCTTCGTTATTTGAAACGAACTTGGCAGCATGAATTGCGTCATGTCCAGAAGTGATGTTAATAGTAGGAGCGTCATAGAATCTAATTGTGTCATCGGCTTTTAAACCATGACTTGATTCTGTTATGATATTAAGAATGCCTTTTCCATCAACTTCAATATTTTTTCCAGAGTTAATTGCAGAATCGCTAGACACTTCGCTTAAATTGATAATATAGTTTTCAGTATTCTTTTTTGCTTTCACCTCGACATTTTTGCCATCAACTTGATAGTCGATAGTGGATCCAGAATTATAAACTAAACAAGCGTTACTAAGCGTCAATTCAACACCTTTATAAGAGTCTAGTTCATTTTCATTATTAATGACAATTTGTCCTTCAAAATAACCGGAAATAGTATAAGCGCTTTTTGCTGCTGATACTGTAATTGTATATATTTTACCATCACTTGATAAAATAGGCTCATCACCTTTTTCAGTAGTAATACTAAATTCACCATATTGCTCTTTTAGTTGATCTAAATCAACAATAGGATCTGGAGTAACTGTAGAGGTATCCGATGTTGAATCTGATGGTGTAAGCGAAGTTACATCTGATGTTGAACCCGGATTATCTGAAACTGATTTTTCACTGTTTTGACTTGTACTTGAGCCAAATGCACATCCAGTGAGTAATGTAGCAAAGGCTAATAATGTAAATAATTTTTTCATATTAATTTTTCTCCTATGATTATTATAAATGTTTTATGTTTTCAATATAAGATATATTTATAATTTCTAAAAAATACTAGTTTACGAATTTAACTTTTTATTTGTTTTTTCCATAAATTTTTCGTTACTTATAATAAAGCGTTCGTGAATCCCTTCACCAATTTTACAAACTTCATCGTAAACTGCAACACGGAATACGAGTTTTCTATTATCAATTTCAACTAGCTCAGTATTGCATGTTACTTTCATACCTATTGGGGTTGCGGAAAGGTGATTAATATCAAGTTTTGTTCCCACAGTGCTTTCTCCATCATTTAAAAATGGTTCAACACTTTTCCATGCGGTTTCTTCAATTAACGCAATCATACTTGGAGTTGAAAATACTTCTAAATTTCCACTTCCCATGTTTTTTGCAGTATTGTTTTGATTTACAACTAATTCAAGTGTATTTTTAATTCCTATTTCCATAATGAAAGTCTCCTCATAAATAGCCAACTAATTATACTTATAATTAGTTCGGTTGTCAAAGCGATATAAAAAAAACTCTAGTAATTGATGCTAGAGTAAATTTTTAAAGGTGTGTTTAATTAAGAGTTTTTATCGCTAATGTATTCTAAAATATCACCAGGTTGACATTCTAATACTTCACATATTTTATTTAGTGTAGTAATGCGAATGGCTCTTACACGTTCGTTTTTTAAAGTTGATATATTTGCATATGTTAAACCAACTTTTTCTGCTAATTCGGTTACTTTCATTCGCTTTTTGGCTAATACAACATCTAAATTAATTCTAATCATAAATAATCCCTCATTTCGTTTTTCATTAAGAAATGGCTATTAAGTTCATTAATAAACGCGAAGGTCATTATATAGATTCCTACCACCAATAGCAATTCTAAAATCGTAATGATGTAATGTGATATATTGTAATTCATGTATTCAATAAGTGTATAACTTATAAATGTTGCGATTGTAAATATCGTGGCAATAAAGAAAAATTTCTTGGCGATTTTATATTTTAGATTGTCATTATTGTTTTTGAAAAACATAATAATAAAGCAAAATAATGAAATTGTTTGGATTATACTAGATATTACAACTATATAAGCGTTTATATATAACAAAGTATTCATTACATCACTATTGTATGAACTTATAGATTTGTTAAAAGAAATAGTATTTGGTTTTGAATATCCAAAATAATACGCTACAAATAGAGTGCATAAAATATTTGTAATTAATATAAATATGCAAATGAATTTCCATTTTTTTGACTTTGTAGTTATATCAAGTGATTCGTTTTTCATATTGTGTTTTCCTCGATGTCCTTTAGCTCATTATTCTCGGAGGCAATAAGTATAGTAAAATAAAAATAAAATATAATACCAATGTATAAAAAAGCAGGGCAGGATATAAAAACGAAAGTTCCCCAATTAATTTTATGGAAATTATTTATATAATTTATTATTATAGTTCCAATAAAATATCCTAAAACTAGAATTAAAGAAATAATTGTAATTGTTTTCGAAAGATTTTTTAACTTAGATAGATTAGTAGTTTCCTTTTTGTATGTTTTAAAAACTATTACAACCATTGTTATCAATACTAAAATATATAATATAGATAAAATAATGATAAAAATTGTTTCTTTATTAAAGCGGGCTACATATTCTGGCGTAAATTCAGCATCTTGTAAACCAAATAATTCTAATGAAAGAATTAATGGTGCAATTATAAATGAAATAAAAAATGTGATAATTATGGCAAAAGTTATTCCAATAGTTAATCCTATACAGCTAGATTTTTTCATATTTGCATCTCCTTAATGTTATTATAATTGCGAATATATATAATTACAATATATTTATATCGATAATCGATATATTTATATGTTTAAAAAGCTCTAGCACGTTTTGCTAGAACTTTTAAAAATTAAAGAAGATGAATATTTTCTTTTTCTAATTGCTCAATCATTTCTTTAGGCCAAATAGATACTTGTACCTCACCAATATGTGCTTTTTTTAGCATAAACATTGATAAGCGCGATTGTCCAATTCCGCCTCCGATTGACAGAGGTATGGTGTTATTAATTATAGATTTACAATAATCATTTTCTAACTTATATTCTTCGCCTTTTGCTTTTAATTGCTTAAGTAATGAATCCTTATTAACTCTAATACCCATACTGGATATTTCAAAAGCCATGTCGTATAAATCGTAATATAAAAGGATATCTCCATTTAATTTCCAATCATCATAGTCTGCAGCGCGTGCGTCATGTGGTAATTTATCTTTAAGATTTCCACCTATTTGATATAAGAATACAGCTTTATGTTCGCGGCATATGGCATTTTCTCTTTCTTTTCTAGATAAATTAGGATATTTGGCTTCCAATTGTTTTGTGGAGATAAAGAAAATATTTTTTGGTAAATCAATATTTAAAATTGGATATCGATCGTTAACTTTGTTTTTCAAAGTGTAAAGACAGGAGTAGATTTTTTTCACTACTTTTTTAAGATACGTCATATTTCTTTCATTTTCTTGAATGACCTTTTCCCAATCCCATTGATCGACATAAATAGAATGATAAAAGTCAACTGATTCATCTTTTCTTATAGCGTTCATATCGGTATATAGTCCACTATCATGGGCAAAGTTATATTTTGCTAAAGCCATTCTTTTCCATTTGGCAAGAGAATGGACAATTTCAATATTTTCTTCATATTTTTGAACATTAAAAGCAATTGGGGTTTCCTTTCCACTTAAGCCATCATTTAATCCACTCGTGGATAAAACAAATAGTGGGGCAGATACTCTTAATAAATTAAGTTTTTTAGCAAGTAATTGTTGAAACGTGTCTTTTACAAATTTTATGGCAACTTGAGTTTCTACTAGATTCAATTTTGATGTGTAGTTTTCCATATAAAATACTTCCTTTTAAGCTTTAATTTATGAATAATTGATTATTAGTATAGCATAGATTACTATAAAATTATGAATAACATTAACAAAGAAGTTAATAATGTTGGAATTGCGACAATAAATCCATATTTAATAAATGTTTTAAAACCATAATCCACATCATATTTATTGAGTAATTGCGTAAACATAATACCTGCCAATGCGCCAATAGGAGATAAGAACGCACCGATATTAGATCCGATAATTGTTGCATATGTGGCGCGAAGACTATTAAGGCTATTACTCATGTTTGGTAAAGTCGAGAATAACACACTCATTGGAATATTATTCATGACATTTGACATTAAGAAAGATGATAGTCCATATGCAAATATTGGATTTCCATTTTCTAATAATTTTGATAAGTGACCAGAAATGTTTTGTTTATTAATAGCAGCAACAATTACAAACATTGATAAAACAAAAGGTATAAGTTCATATGGGGCTCTTTTTAATGTGGAAATTAAGTGCTTAAATCCTTTTTTATTAATAAGACTAATGATTGTAGCAATTATAAATAAACTTATAGCACACACCAAAGATATAATCCACATTGGTATATTGATGTAACTAGAAATCACTAATAAAAGTAAACATATAATTAAATGAAAAAGGCCAACACCAATTTCTAATTTATCATTACTTATATGTTCTTCAAAATCAGAATTCATAGCAATATTGAGTTTTTTTCTAAATAATAGATAAATTATCGCTAATTGCACTATTCCTGCTAATAATGTTGGAACTAGCATGACTTTTAAATAAGAAATAAAATCAATATTTGCTGCAGTTGCTAAATAGATATTGGTAGGATTTCCGATTATGAGCATCATGCTCCACGTATTTGCAGCGGCAAATTCTCCCACTAAATATGGTTTAGGATCTATATGTGCATTCTTACAGAAATAACAAATAAAAGGAGTGAAAGTTAGAATTACTATATCGTTAGATGTAAAAATCGTTAATAATGAAGTTAATATATAAAGTATTATAAATAATTTAATTTGACTCTTTTTGGCTAAATGGGCCGCATTAGTGGCTAATAATTTGAAAAATCCAACCTCGTCCAAAAATATAGATAGTAAAGTCATAGAAAAGAATAAAATGAGTATTTTTATTGGATTGATATTAGAGTGTGAAGTGAATGATTGGTAAATATCTTTAAATGATATGTCATTAAAAATGAGCATAAATATTGCTCCAATTAAGCACACTATCCAATAAGTGTGAATTTCTCTAGTCCTTATTTTTATTTTTGGTAGAAACAAAACAGAAACGATTAATAAAATACAAGTAATAATAGCAATAATAGAAGTCGTAAGCATACAATTTATACATCCCTAATCAAAACATATTACTTATATTTCTAAAATGAAATGACAAGTAATAATTTTAGCACATAAAGAAGAATAATCCTCACATATTAATAAGTCAATTATTTTTGAAAAAAGTGCAAAAAAAAAGAGTTCTTTTCATCGGGTGCGCAGCGTTGACAAATGTATACAAATGTAGTATTCTTTATATAAAGATTGCTGAATTTATACTATCAAGGGAGAGAAGAGCATGAAGAAAAAACTTGTAACTATTGGACTAGTTGTCTTACTATGTGCAATTTTGGCTAAGCCTCTGCTTCAATTAATTTTGGCTGTTTTTATGGCTTCATCACCACTAGGACCATTCCACCATGCTGCATATATAGATACGGCTCAAGAAATAGTGAATTTAGATGGAAGAAAATTTAGTAATATCCATTGCAAGTTATTTGAACTTAAAGACAATGGGTTTTATGAAGTCGAGATTGTTGTTGAAGATGCACCAATTAGAAATATTAGAGCACATAATGACAAATTATATGTAAATGCAAATTATTCTATTATGGTGTTTAATAAGAATCTTGAGCGAGTAGACACAATTAAAATCAATGTTGCTTCTTTTATAGTAGATGATGAATATTTATATTATAGTAGTCATAATTATGATTCATCTAATGACTTTTATGCCTATAATTTCAACACTAAAGAAAAAATTCTTGTGGCAAATAAATTAACAAATAATATTTGTAAGTTTAACGACAAACTAATATATGTAAATGATTCGTGGAATACAATTGATATTACCGATAAGTCAGAGTACACATCATATTATAATAATTTTTATAAAGATCAAATTTTATTCATTGGTGTTTATAAGCCAAGCTTCTATGTTAATAGTTTTTCAGGTCACATCGGCTGGAAAAACAATAAATTAGTGATTACTTATGGAGATAATACATACGATTTAGATTTGGATAAAGAAAATATAATATATTGCCCAGTTCATGTAATAGGTAATAAAGTGATTTTTGCATCTTTTGAGTATTTGGACAATGATGATTGTACGAATAGTTATGATTGTATATGTCATTATGGTAAAAATTATATTTGGAGCTTTGATTGTGAAACAAAAAGTATAGCAAAATTGCATGAATTTGATAAAGGAACTTATCTAATCAATTTTAATGAAAATGATTATAGTTACTACAAAGATGGAAAAATATATAGAAATAGCCAAGAAATTAAAGAAGTTGATATAGCGGAACCATATGGATCTTTTGTTGAAATGATTGATGATAGAGATTTTTATGAATCAAGAGTGTCTGATTCATATTTTTACGATGATGGCGAGAACCTATTTTATAGTTATTTTAATTATATGGACATTATCAAAAATAAATATTAATAGGAGGAGATTAATATGAAAAAAGCAAAGTATATGCTTCCGTTACTATTGTCCTTATTATTGACATCTTGTGGCAACCATCCGCCGCTTTATCAAGAAGACTGGCATATCAATACTCTTGAGCTTGCTGACGAATACTTTCCAAAATATTTTGAAAAAATTGAAACAATATTAAACGAATATGACATACAATATGAAAATGAATATTCTAATCAAGTGGATAAGCAAGCAAAAGTTAAAAGTTATCGTACAACCTACACTATTTCAGAAACAGTTTATATGAAAGTTGAACTCAATTATCTAATTAATAGTAAGTATATGTTTAGCGATATTAAATGTGATTTATATTATAATGTAACAACGGAAGAAGATATGTTAAATATCCCACAAAAATACATAGATGTCATGAAAGATATTACTAATTTTTGTGGCAACAATTGTGTTGGTGATGAGTTTAATAATAAGTACAGTAAGTTAAAAGAAAAATATTTAAATGGTGACACACATAGTTCTGGCTGGGGAAATGAGTATTTACTCGTTGCAACCTATGGTTCATTATATCCTGATACATTGCCTAGTATGGGTATAAATATGGATTATAAAACAGATAAATATAGATTGGACTTCATACTTTGGGATTATTTAACTGACACTAATATTTGGAATAAATAATTCGATCAACCAAATTATAATCAATATATTATTAGACATTCCATGAACGAAAGATAAAAGAGGGGGGATACATATGAATAAAAAATTACTTGTTTCATTATTACTTGCATCTACTTTATTAACGAGCTGTACTTTAACCACAATAAATACTTCTTTTGATATTGATAGATATGATGAATATTTAGACAAATGTTATCTTGCAAGAGACTTTATGCCATCTTTAGATTCATTTGCTAATTATAAAGATATTTCCGTTTCACTTACATCGTCAGATCATAAATTCGGAGGTAAAGATACTGTTCCAATTGGTTTAATAGTATTTGTTTCATATGAAGATGAGATATTTGATGAAAAGAAGGAAGAAGTTAATAAAAAATATTCTTTTGTTGAAGAACCAATAATTCGAGATGATGATATATTAATGCCTGCAATAGATATGATTTATTGTGAATATAGAATAAGAGTAGTATATGATAGAGACGATGTTTATTATCCAAACTATTTCGGTATGATTGGAATAAACAATAGCATACAAACTATTGCTTATTTATATTATGAAGAACATAGTTATGATTTAATTTCATATGTTGGTGATTCAATTGAGAAACAGGAAAACAAATTTATTAGTAGAATAATGGAAGAAGCATTTGTTTTTCCTGATTTATAAATGGAGGTATATCAATATGAAAAAAGTAATTTTGTTAGCCATTCTTTCGATTTTGTTGACTTCTTGTTTTGGAGATTATCATATTACACAAGATAATTGGCATATTAATACTTTGGAACTTGCAGATGAGTATTTTCCTAAATACTTTGATATAATCGAAAATTCATTATATAAAAACGATATTAAATATGAAAAAACTTATAATGATTATATTGTTGATTGGAAAGGCAAACATATGGATAAGTATTATTCGGCAAAATACTCCATCTCCGAAACGATTTATTTTGCATTCTCAGTTGACTATAACTTTAGGTCGAATAAATATAGCTCCGTTGACTGTATGTTTATATATAATTCTGCAACAAAAGAGGAAATGATTACCATGCCGCAAAGTTATGTGAACATTATGATGGATGTGACAGATTTTGTTGCTTACAATCTTTTATGGACAGGAGATGAATTTAAAGCACATTTTAATGAAGTAAAAGATAAACTTCAAAATGACGAATATAGTCGGGGAACATCCGATCATTTTGGCATTGATGTTAGCGAGCAAAAGCACGATTATCTTTTATATAGATCCGTAAGTTTAACTTATTATGAAAGCAAATATAGTTTTCAAATGGTACTAAATGATTATTTAACTGATATGTATATTTGGGACAAATAATATCCACTATATTACAAAGTTTTTTTGTTAATTGGCATATTAAAATATTATTGTTTTTTAATAAATGGCATTTTGCCTTAAATTTATATTTTTTTATTTATAAACCAAAAGCCATTACGCACTAAATCTTTGTGATCGCGTAAATATTCTTCGCCTAAAGTTTGGACATAAATCCATAAAAATTCAGGTATATTTTTCTTGTGTTGTTCTATTTTTCCCATATTATATGAAAGTAAATCACCAATTAATGGTCTAAAGTTTGTCCAGTTTCCTAAATAATTCTCACCTGCAAATATATCTTTAGAAATCATACCAGATCTCATATAGCAATTAATTGAAACGAGTCTATCATGCAATTTTATGTTATTCCTTTTCGCAAGTGCGATTGGAAATTTTAAAAGAACAACAGCATCCATCTCATCAGAATATGCTGCGACTATGAATGGATTAATGGATACCACTACCGCTGGTTGTGTATCACCATAGCTTAATTGATATTCGATTGATCTTAATGCCAATTGGACTCTTAGTTTTTTAAATATATTGAGTTTATATTCTTCTTGTATTATGTCTAGTTTGTATTGCGAAACAGCTAGATGGCCAGGCATAGAAGCATATGTTCCATTATTATAATTTTTTACATTATTAAAATTTGTAGGATCTCTTTTTTGTTCTGTTCGGACAATACCTATGAGATATGATATTTTTTCTTTAATAGATTCAAATT
Organism: Erysipelotrichales bacterium; assembly: GCA_022508535.1. Classification (GTDB taxonomy): domain Bacteria; phylum Bacillota_I; class Bacilli_A; order RFN20; family CAG-826; genus RUG131. Next base: position 24,305 of record JAFLUZ010000014.1, on the reverse strand, counting down.
CTCCAACCCATTCATTAGATTGTGCGATATTTGATATATCATTTCCTTGAACAAATAAATAATGAAGTCTATCTATAGCATTATTGTTTCCATCATATAAAAGTTTCGCTACATCAGTTAGTTCTTTAATAGCATTAGACACTTTATTATTATCAGCGTTTGATTCGTTTTCTAATAGTGTTTTTAGTTTGAAAAGTTCAGATATTAGTATGTAAGTTATCTTGTCCATATTTTTTTCTCCTTTATGTATCTTAATAGTTGGAATTTGGTTATTGCTTATTCGATAATGATTGACTTTTCTTTCAATAAGCATAGCGCTTGTTTAATATGTTTTAACAATAATGGCGAATTTATTTCGTGCTTTTATAATTTTCATTGTATTTTAAAATAATTAATTTATATATTTGAGACACAAATTTAAAACCAATAGTTATTCATTTCTACAATAATAATCTCGTTTATTTCCTCGTCAATTGAATCTGGGATTATAGAATCAATACCACATTTTGGACATAATGCAGTTTTACCTTCATCTATATAATCGTGCACATCTTTGCTATCTAGTTCGCTTTTGCAATGAAAACAATAGCATTTATTCGATCTATCTATTAATTCTTTGTTATTTGAACTATAGGCATGCAATTTTTCTAATTGTGCTTCTTTTTCGTGTGAATATCCTTGATTTATTCTCAATTTAAAGCTTCCTTTATAATCTTTGATTTTCAAAATAACTATTATCAAAGTATCTATTAAAAACAATATAATTACTATAAATAAGTCTCTAATTGTTTTTCCGGTCACAAAGAAAAATATATATGTAAACAATATAATGTTAAAAACAACAGGTACAGAAATATTTCTAATTAACACTCTCCTATTATCTCCACGTGTGGCTTCTTTATAATTGTTCTTGATTTCCTCAGATGATAATATCTTTTTTTTATATTTTTTTGGGATTCTCTCGATTCTACATTGTTCGACAAAGGCAATCCTAGTATTGCACGATGGGCATTTAAATCTATTGTCATATACATCATAATCGTACCTTGGAAAATAATTGTATCTTTGGTATTGGAAATAGTCTTTATCGTATTTTCTAACAATTCGATGTGTTCTTTCTTTTACTAATCTTGTGCCACATTTAGAACAATAGTATTTCTTAAAAACCATTCCTTGCGGAATTGAATAACTTTTTCCTTTCATTAGAGCCTCCTATATAATTAAAACAAATTCTTTTTATATTACTTGTTAACAAATTCCCAGTATCCGCTTTTTTTGCTTCCACTTCGTCTTATTATGTTTTTTTCCTCCAATTTACGCATTAATGATTTAACAGTACGCAAAGATTTTCCAATATGATTTGCAATTTCCATTTGTTTAATTTTCGGATTTTTCTTAATTGCATTTAATATTTTATGTTCGCTTTCTGAGATATCAGAAGTTGTATCAAGTATTGTTTCTGCTTTGGCAACACTAATATGCAAATTTCTATTTGATAGAATATTTTTTTCATTAAATAGCAAATTGCCCAAGAATTTTTCTAAATATTCGGTTGTTTCGTAAATGTTTTTATTTGCGTTATTATAATTAGCTCTTACAAGAGCATTTCTAAAATACCATGAGTTTTTTGCAAAAATATCATTTGTAACATCGAAGCCCATTTTTCTCAAATATTTAATTAGAAAAACCGCAGTTGTTCTAGTGTTTCCTTCTCCAAATATATGAATTTGCCACAAATCAGCAATAAATTTTGCTAAATGTTTTATAAGTTCATAGTTTGATAGATTATTATAGAAAAAATTTTTTTCTTGCTGAAAGTCATACTCTAGCATTTCCATCAAATTATATGCATTCCCATAAATAACAGTATCACCATCTAAAACCCATTCAGATTTAGAAATATTATAATCTCTTATTGCTCCAGCGTGATCATATATTTCATTGAATAAACGTTTGTGAATAGAGATATATTCAATTGGAGAAAAAGTAAATGATTTTTCAGAAAGAATTTCTGCAATTCTTACTGATACTTTGTCGGCTTCTTCAGTTCTATTATTTTTGTCCTTTTTTGAAAGTTGTTGATAATATGATTTAATAAGTTTTTCAACTTCATTAAAAGACACTTTTCCCTCAATATTATCAATTGCTTTTTCAATTAAATAATTAGATGGTTCTAATCCATCAACATCTTGAAGTCCTATTGCTGTTTGCCACGAATATGTTTTCTCATATTTATGTGGTTCTTTTTCTTCTATATATTTTTCAAATAAATCATAATTCATTTATTTTATCACCACATATATTATAACACAAAATTGATGCTTTGCACTTTATTTTGCACTTTATTTTGCACTTTATTTTTTTGCTTAATATACAAAAATGTCTTACGATGTTTTCATAATAAAAGCCCCACTTTTATTGTGCCAATTTTTTGGTCCAAATTAATGGAGCATTTTCAAATTAAATGGCAAAGGAGCACAATCTTGATACAATTTATCACCCTTAGAAGATGATTTGACACAATACTATTTAAAATAATTCTCGACTAATGAAACTAATAAATCTTCTAATTCGCCGTATGAATATTTATCGTACTTAAAATATTGAGTATTATCATCTTCATCAGAAATAAATAAATATTTAGTATCAAAGCTAAAATACAATTCTTTTTTATTTTTTTGAATTGAAGATCAATGACATTTTCTTCAAATCCGGGTCCAGAGATTTTAATACCACAGACTTTACTTCTAACTCTTGCTAGAAAACTTTCAAATTTCGTTTCATGCATTATAAATACATAACAAAAAAGGACCCGATAGACTTTTATCTACAAGGTCATATACACTTTTCTTATCTTTTTATAGAATACATATTTTTAGCACAGATAGAATATTTCTTTTTGTGCTAAATTATTAGCACTTTTTTAACACTTGATAAGTATAATATACAACTAGAAGGAGGAAATGGTAATGAAAAAGTTTGCTTTTATATTTTTTCATATCTTTTTAATTTTGTTTATTGTTGCTGTTTCAATATTTACAATGTATGCACTTGATATTTTATTTAAAATCATTGGTGTAATAATAATGCTAATTGCAGTGCTTAGTTTCTTTAGTGGCACCTATTTTGTTACAGGAGTATTTGAATCTATTGGTATTAAATGGTATGCGACCAATTTAGGAGAGAAGGCTATTATATCGATTGTACTTTTATTGCTTGGCGCTGGTTGTTTTGCTGCTTTAAATTTTTATGAATTTCCAAACACAATTGGTTCCATATTAGTACTTATTTGTGGCTTTGGTATTGGATATAAAATGTTTAATGAAAATGAAGAGGGTATTTTTAATTTATCTGATTCAACCATTTTATTAGGTAAACTTGTTCCAGTTGTATACATAATTGGAGCAGGATTATTTATGGTTTTCACAATTTTTAAAATCAATGCCATTTTGTCAGTAATTTGTATAGTAATTGGTGCAGTATTGCATGTATTTAGACTTATTGCAGTCTGCAAAGAGGACATCTTTTAATGGAGGACAAATTATGAAAAAGATTTGTAATTTGATTTATTATAGTGGGTTTGCACTTATTTTATTGTTTTTAAATGTTTTTATTTGGATGGGAAATATTGATTCCAATAATACAACTTTATGGTACGTTTATGGTGCGGTATTTATGATTGGCGGAATATTTTTCCTATGTTCACCATTTGTAGTCGAAGGCGTTGATGTTGCAAGTACAAGACATGCATTATTTCATATAATTGTTGGCATTATGTATTGCTATAATGCTCATAATCTTTTTATTGAATTAGTATCAGGAGAAACCATTAGCTATTACGATTATAATCATATTATTGCATCAACTTTTCAAATTTTATCACTAGTAGTCATTATCTTTAATATTAGAGATATTTTTATGCTTATAAGAGAGAAATATTATGAATTTTGGTTGTCATTTTTGGCCGCCATTCTTACAATTGTTGTATTTGTTCTTGATATGATAAATATTGATCAATTGCTAGTAAATGCAGGATATACTTTAATTACTCTTATTTTAATTATATCGTTTGTGTTATCGCTTAAGCTTGATAGAACTACAGGCGAAGATGAATATATAAATAAAAAGAGATCTCATTTGAAAAAATATTGATATATAATAATTTATTTTAAAAGACCATCTATTGCTAATAGATGGTTTTTTTATGGCGTTAATTATCGCATATATTATAGATGGTACAAGTTATTTGCACTTTATTTTTAAATGCATGCATAAATAAGAAATCCTATTCGGCTTGCTCAAGCAGTACCTAACTTTTATTCCCTGTAATACTTTTTTGTATTCTATATGCCTATGTTTGTTCTGCCCTTTGTAAATAATGACTAGATAGTAAAACTTAGGCTTTGCTTGAACATGTATCTTATTAATAAATATTCCAAATAATGTATCTATTAATATACTAAATACAAATAATCCTTGCTTTATATAAATACATAACAAAAAAGGACCTTATAGATTTTTATCTACAAGGTCATATACACTTTTCTTATATGTTTATAGAACACATATTTTTAGCACAGATAGAATATTTAGTTTTGTGCTAAATTAAGCATTTTCATCAAAAATGGTGGAGCTAGCGGGGATCGAACCCGTGACCTCTTCGTTGCGAACGAAGCGCTCTCCCAGCTGAGCTATAGCCCCATAACGAAATTATTATAATAATTTATCAAAATAAAATAAAGATAATTTCTATTAAAAATGTAGTGATTAAAAACTTGTTATTTATTTGTTATAATAAATAAGAGGTGAAAACATGATTGATTTACATTTGCATCTTGATGGATCAGTTTCTCCAAGTACACTAATTAAGATTGCTAAGAAAGAAAATATCGATATACCTTCTTTTGATGAATCAGAATTAGTTAAGTTTTTGGAATGTCCAATAGATTGTAAAAGTTTAAATGATTATCTTACTAGATTTGATTTGCCTGGATTAGTAATGCAAAGTAAATACGGATTAAGTGAGATAATGTATGATTTATTAAGCCGTTTAAATGAACAAGGACTTATTTATACCGAAGTTAGATTTGCACCTCAATTACATTTGAAAAAGGGATTAACTCAAAAGGAAGTTGTAGAAGCGGTTCTTGACGGAATGAATAAAGCAATGAAAGATTTTCCTATTAAAGCACAATTAATTCTTTGCTGCATGCGCGGAGAACATAATCATGAATTAAATTTAGAAACAGTTAGAGTTGCTAAGGAATTTTTAAATAAAGGTGTATGTGCGATTGATTTGGCAGGCGCAGAAGCATTATTTAAAACTTATACATTTAATGAAGAATTTAAACTTGCTAGAGAACTAGAAATACCATTTACTATTCATGCTGGTGAATCTGATTCGATTGATTCGATAAAAACTGCAATTGAATTTGGTGCAAGAAGAATTGGGCACGGAATTCGCGCTGTTGATGATGAAGAATTTATGAATTATCTTTCAAAGAATAAGATAGGAATTGAAATGTGCCCTAATAGTAATCTTCAAACAAAAGCCGTGCAAAACATTAATGAATACCCTTTGAAAACATTCTTAAATCATGGTATGTTAGTAACAATCAATACTGATAATATGACAGTATCTCAAACTACTATAAAAAAAGAGTTTGAATTATTAGAAGAACAATTAAAAATAACGCAAACAGAAAAAGAAAAACTTCTAAGAAATGCTGTAGAAATATCTTTTACAGACGAAGAAACAAAAAAAGAACTATTGAGAAGGATGTGGTTATAATTATGAACTATTTGATAGCAATAAGTGGCGGATCTGGAGCTGGTAAAACAACATTATCAAATCGCCTAAAAGAAATTTTCAAAGAAGATTTAGTACAAGTGACTTACGACAGCTATTGTGTTGATCGAAGTGGTCTTACAATGGAAGAACGTACAAAAGTTAATTATGATCATCCAACATCTTACGATAGTGAATTATTTTCAAAACAAATTAAAGCATTAAAAAACGGAGAAGCTATTGATCGCCCTACATTTGACTTTGCTACGCACACTAGGACCAAAGAAACTGTAAAGATTCATCCTAAAAAGATTATTGTTATTGAAGGTATTTTAGTTTTACAAGTAAAAGAACTATTAGATGAAATAGATTTATCAATATTTGTTGATGCTGATGCCGATTTAAGATTGGCAAGAAGATTGCTTCGTGATATTAAAGAGCGTGGGCGTACCCCAGAATCAGTAGTGACACAATATTTATCAACTGTTAAACCTAGCCATTATGATTTTATTGAACCAAGTAAATATGATTGCAATATCGTATTTAACAACAATAAAAACGATGGATTAGACGAAAAACAAGTAGCAAAATTAGTAAAAATGATTAAGAAAGCAGTTTAATTGCTTTCTTTTTTTAATAGTTCGTAATATTCAAACCAACGATATTCACGAATCGGATAAACGCTACCATCTTTAAAGTAAAGCACTAATGCCGGTTTAATGTTATGGTAGTTTTCAAAATACTCGTATTTTAATAAAAGACCATTTTTTATTTTTTGTTTGATGATTCCATGATAATTGTAGTACATGAAATTATTATGCCCAAAAATCAATAAAATGATTTTTAAGTTAAGTTATAAATGTTATAATAAAGCGATTTTTAAAGAAGTGAGTGATTGTATGAAAGACTTTTGGTTAGAAATTAAACACATATGTAAGCAAACAGGCGCAAGATATGGCATTTTGCATACCCCACATGGAGATGTAGAGGTTCCAATGTTTATGCCGGTTGGAACACTTGCCACAGTAAAAGCTTTATCACCAGAGGAAGTTAAGGCTTGTGGAGCAGGTGTAATTTTAGCGAACACATATCACTTATCTTTAAGACCTGGTGCAGATATTGTAGCAAAAGCAGGAGGACTTCATAAGTTCATGAATTATGATGGCCCAATGCTTACTGATTCTGGTGGATTCCAAGTGTTTTCGCTCGCAGAGCGTCGTAAAATTACTGAGGAAGGCGTTACATTTAAAAATCATTTAAATGGTAGTAAGTTGTTCTTTTCTCCAGAAATTGCTATAGATATTGAACAAAAATTAGGTGCAGATATCGCAATGTCTTTTGATGAGTGTCCACCATATCCTGTTAGTTATGAATATATGAAAAATTCTGTAGAAAGAACATTACGTTGGGCAAAAAGAGGAAAAGATGCTCATACTAGAGCTGATCAAGCATTATTTGGTATTGTTCAAGGCGGAGAATTTGCAGATTTAAGAAAAATGTGTGCAGAAGAATTAGTTAAAATGGATTTTGATGGATATTCAATTGGTGGAACATCTATTGGCGAACCTAAAGATGTTATGTTTAAGATGGTAGAATATTCAGTGCCATATTTACCAAAAGACAAACCAAGATATTTAATGGGAATTGGCTCTATTGACTATATTTTAGAAGGCGTAGCAATGGGTGTTGATATGTTCGACTGCGTTTTACCAACACGTATTGCACGTCATGGCGCTTTAATGACTTCAAAAGGTAGAGTAAATATTCGTGATTTGAAATACGCTGAAGATTTTACACCTTTAGATGAAAATTGCGATTGTTATTGCTGCAAAAACTACACAAAAGCATATTTAAGACACTTGTATAAATGTGATGAGACATTTGGAAAGAGATTACTTTCCATTCATAATATTCGCTTTTTAATTAAGATGATGGAAGAGGCACGAATTGCTATTCAAGAAGATCGCTTTGGTGATTTTAAAGATGAATTTATTGCAAAATACGGAGATAAGAGGGGATTTTAATGGATATAGAGTTATTTGATTTTGATTTACCTGAAGAATTAATCGCCCAATCTCCTGCTAAGGTGCGCGATCAATCTCGTTTAATGGTTATTGATAAAGATAACCATACTTTTGCGCATAAACATTTCTTTGATATTGTGGATTATTTGCATACAGGTGATGTTTTGGTGCGTAATAACACGAAAGTTATTCCAGCAAGATTACTAGGTGAAAAAGAAGAAACTCACGCTCATGTTGAGGTTTTACTTTTAAAACAAATGGAAAATGATACCTGGGAGTGTTTGGTTGGAAATGCTAAAACTGTGAAAGTTGGCACAATTGTTAAATTTGGAAATGGCGAATTACGCGCAAAATGTGTGAAAATATGCGATGAAGGAATACGTCATATGCAAATGTTGTATGATGGCGTTTTTCTTGAAATTCTAGATAAATTAGGTAAGATGCCTTTGCCACCATATATTCAAAAACAATGTGAGGATAATTCACGTTATCAAACCGTTTATGCCAAAGTTGAAGGAAGTGCTGCTGCACCAACTGCGGGATTCCATTTTACTGAGGAATTGTTTGAAAAATTAAAAGCAAAAGGTGTTACTGTTGTCGATGTAACTTTGCATATTGGTTTAGGTACATTTAGACCAGTTAAAGTGACAGATGTTTTAGAACACCACATGCATTCGGAATATTATGTCATGACCAAAGATACCGCAGATGTTTTGAATAAAGCTAAAAAGGAACATCGTCGTATTATTTCAATTGGCACAACTTCAACACGTGTTTTAGAAACCGTTATGCAAGAATATGGTGAATTTAAAGCTTGTTCAGGAAATACTTCAATATATATTTATCCTGGTTACAAATATTTGGCAATTGATGGATTGATTACTAATTTCCATTTGCCTAAATCAACTTTAATTATGCTTGTCTCTGCACTTGCAGGAAGAGAGTTTATTTTAGATTGTTATAAAGAAGCCATTAAGGAAAAGTATCGCTTTTTCTCATTTGGTGATTCAATGTTCATTTATGGAAAAGAAAATTAACTACTATTTAGAATCTTTAAAAGAAATTGAGCGAATAAAAGATTTAGGTAAAAAGCCTAGATTACTTTTGCATGCTTGCTGTGGCCCATGTTCAACTTTTCCACTTAAATTTTTAACTCAATACTTTGATGTGACTATTTTTTATAATAACTCGAATATTTATCCAAGCGATGAGTATTATCGACGTAAGGATGAATTGAAAAAGTTTTTAGAATATTTCTATCAAGATTATGGAGTTAAAGTAGAAGTGCTTGAAACAAAATACGATAATGAAACTTACAATTTGGATTTAGAACCTTATAAAGATCAAAGTGAAGGAATGACACGTTGTTTTATTTGTTATGAGAAACGCATGGACGAAGCGTATAGGTACGCGAACAATCATAAATTTGATTATTTTACAACGGTCATGACTATTTCTCGTCAAAAGAATAGCCAAGTGTTGAACGCTATTGGAAAGAAGATATCAAGTAAATACGACTATACGAAATACTTCTATTCTGACTTTAAAAAGAACAAGGGAATCGATGAAGCAAGAGAGATGAAGCTTCATTATAATTTGTATCAACAGCTCTATTGTGGATGCAAATATTCTTATGAAAAATCACTAAAAAAGAGGCAAACTTTTGATAAAATTGACTAGTTTTGATGGCGTTAGCAGGGAAATCTGTTAAACGTTTTTTTGTTTGCATGTTATGGATTTTTTAAGAGAATATTTCATATAGCTGAAGGCTATTTATAAATAAATTATAAAACATACAAAAAATGCTTGACTGAAATAGTCCTTTATAGTAAACTTTACATGTTTGATGCTTGCATTGATGTGCGAGGTTGCTGATACGCCTTAAGCCGTTGTCATGAATAAAGCGTATCGGGGAATTCACACGGAGCAACGTCTAAGCCTGATTTAGACAAAGGAGGAAATTATTCATGGCTAAAAGTAAAAAGATTAGAGTCCGCTTACAAGCATATGATCACAAATTAGTAGACGTATCTGTCGAAAAGATCATTGAAGCGGCAACAAGATCTGGGGCCAAGGTTGTAGGTCCTATTCCACTTCCAACGGAAAAACAAGTTTATACAATCTTAAGAGCTGTTCACAAATATAAAGATGCTCGTGAACAATTTGAAATTAGAACTCACAAGAGACTAATCGATATCGTAAACCCAACTAAGGAAACAGTCGATGCATTACGTAGACTCTCATTACCTAGTGGTGTGAACATCGATATCAAGTTATAAAGGAGGTAGGCTGAGATTATGAAGCAAATAGTCGGACGTAAGATGGGCATGACACAAGTCTTTGCTACCGATGGCACAATGTACCCAGTTACAGTTATCGAAGTCTTACCAAATGTTGTAACACAAAAGAAAACCGTCGAACACGATGGTTATGATGCAATTCAAGTTGGCTACGAAGATAAGAAAGAAAATCGTTGCAATAAACCTGAAAAAGGAATATTCGCAAAAGCCAACACAACACCTAAGTACGAATTAAGAGAACTTAAAGGTGATGAAATGATGAAATACAATGTTGGCGACAACATCACAGTTGATATCTTTGCAGCTGGTGAAGTCGTTGACGTTACAGGAGTAAGCAAAGGAAAAGGTTTCTCTGGTGCAATTAAACGTTTCCATTACACAATTGGACCAAAGGGACACGGTTCTGGTTATCACAGAGGCGCTGGTTCTTATGCAACTGTAGGTAGAACAAATAACAGAGTTCACCCAGGTAAGAAAATGCCAGGTCATCATGGTGGAAAAGGAGCAACAATCTTAAACTTAACAGTTGTCGCAGTTGATCCTTCTAAGAATGCCTTATTAGTTAAAGGTGCAATTCCAGGACCTACAAAATCAATCGTTACAGTTAGAAGTGCTGTTAAAGCTCAAAAAGGCGCTAAAGTTATTAAGACATTAGTTAACAACACTGAAGCTGCAGCAGAATAGTGAGGTTTAAAACTATGGCAGAAAAAGTAAAGAGTGTAAAACTTCCAGTTATCTCAATGGCTGGTGAAGAAGTTGGTACTGTAACTGTTAAAGGTGAAGTATTCGGCATTGAACCTAACAAATCAGTTATGTTCGACGCTGTCCAAGTTTATCAAGCTAACAAACGTCAAGCTACTGCAAAAACTAAAGTTCGTTCTGAAGTAAGCGGTGGCGGTAAGAAACCATGGAAACAAAAAGGTACAGGTCGTGCTCGTTCAGGATCTAACCGTTCCCCAATCTGGGTTGGCGGTGGTACCGTATTTGGACCAGATGGAAGACAAAATTACAGCTTATCAATGAATAAAGCTGCTCATAACTTAGCATTACGTAGTGCTTTATCTCTCAAAGTAGCAGAAAAAGCAATCGTCGTATTTGACAAGTTAGAATTAGCAGAAGCTAAAACAAAAGCTATGGTTGAAGCTTTAAAGGCTGCTAAGGCTGGTAAGAAAGTTCTTATCGTCTTAGAAGACGCAAATGAAAACGTCATTAAAGCTGCAAGAAACATTGCAGGTACAATGATTGTTCCAACCACTAACGTATGTGTATACGATTTATTAAATGTTGATACTGTCGTTACAACAAAGGCAGCTATCATGTTAGTAGAGGAGGCGCTTGACTAATGGCAAGAACAAAAAAAGAAGCAGCAACAGAAAAGCGCTTCGCAAAACCAACAGTAAAACAATTTGATGTCATCATTCGTCCAGTAATTACTGAAAAGACAATGGCTATGGCACAAAACCAAAACAAGATTGTTGTCGAAGTATTAAAGACAGCAAGCCGTACTGAAATTAAATTGGCTTTCGAATCAGTATTCCAAGTCAAAGTTAAAGAAGTCAACATTATTAATGTTCACTCTAAGGCAGCCAAAAGAGGCACCCGTTATCCTGGAACAGTCTCAGGATATAAGAAAGCAGTTGTAACACTTGCTGAAGGTGAAGCCTTAGACTTATTCAAAGAATAATCCTTATATATAAAAGGATATATAAAAAATTATTAAATATAGGAGAAAGAAAATATGTCAATTAGAACATACAAACCGACGACACCAAGTCGTCGCCAAATGACAAACTCGACATTTGAAGAAATTACAACAAGTACTCCTGAAAAAAGCTTATTAGTTAGCCTTAAAAAGACTGGTGGCCGTAACAACAATGGCCGTATTACTACTCGCCACATTGGTGGAGGTAATAAACGTCGTTATCGTCTTGTTGACTTCAAGAGAGTTAAAGATGGTATCGTTGCAACAGTAGCAACTGTTGAATACGATCCAAACAGAAATGCAAATATTTGCTTAATCAACTATGTAGATGGTGCTAAAGCATACATCATTGCTCCAAAAGGTTTAAAAGTTGGAGACAAAGTTGTATCTGGCGAAGCTGTCGATATCAAAGTTGGTAACGCAATGCAAATTGGAAACATCCCTGAAGGTACATTAGTTCATAATATTGAACTTTACCCAGGCAAAGGTGGCCAATTATGCCGTGCAGCTGGTACAAGCGCACAAGTCCTTGGTAAAGAAGGAAAATATGTTATCGTTCGTCTTGCAAGTAGCGAAGTTCGTAAAGTCTTATCAACATGCCGTGCAACAGTTGGTGAAGTTGGTAATGAAGATTGGAACTTAGTTAACTTCGGTAAGGCTGGTAAAAATCGTTGGTACGGTGTCCGTCCAACAGTTCGTGGTTCTGTTATGAACCCATGTGATCACCCACACGGTGGTGGTGAAGGTAAATGTCCTGTCGGACGTGATGCACCTCGTACACCTTGGGGTAAGAGAGCTCTTGGTGTCAAGACAAGAAACACAAAGAAAGCTTCTAACAAATTAATCGTTAGAAGAAGAGACCGTTAATAGGCAAAGGAGGAAATGAAAAATGGCTCGTAGTTTGAAAAAAGGCGCATTCTGTGATGAACACTTAATGAAAAAAGTCGAAGCACTTAATGCCGCAAACAAAAAAGAAATCATTAAAACATGGTCAAGAAGATCTATGATTTACCCAGAATTCGTTGAACATACCTTTGCAGTTTATAATGGTCATGAACATATCACAGTTTATGTAACTGAAGATATGGTAGGCCACAAATTAGGTGAATTTGCACCTACACGTACCTACAAAGGACATACAGGACATACAGCAGAAGATAAAGCTGCTCATGCCGGAAAATAAGGAGTAGAGAAATATGAAAGCAACAGAAGCAAAAGCAACAGTTACATCAGTAAGAGTTACTCCTAGAAAATGTCGTTTAGTTATCGATTTAGTTCGTGGTAAAGATGTTAAAGTAGCATTAGGAATCTTAGCAAACGTTAATAAGTCTGCAACTCCAGTTGTTGAAAAACTTATTAAGTCTGCAGCAGCAAATGCAATTAACAATCACGAAATGGATGAAGATAAATTATACATCGCTGAAATCTATGCAAATGAAGGCCCACGCATGAAGAGATACTTACCTCGTGCTAAAGGCTCTGCATCAGGTTTAGTTAAAAGAACTGCCCACGTTACTGTCGTGGTCAAAGAAAGATAGGAGGAAGCAAGTTTATGGGTCAAAAAGTTAATCCAAATGGTATGCGTTTTGGTGTCAATCGTGATTGGCATTCAAGATGGTATGCAAACAACCAAGAATTTGCAACTTTCTTAAACGAAGATATCAAAATTCGTGAATTCTTAAAGAAAGCATTAAAAGATGCTTTAGTATCACACATTGACATTGAAAGACAAAAAACTGAAACAAGCAACTTTATCAAAATTATGGTTCACGTTGCTCGTCCAGGCGTCGCTCTTGGTCAAAATGGTGACAATATCAATGCTGTTAAGAAACAATTATCAAAACTTCTTAAGAAACAAAAATTCAATCTTGAAGTTGTTGATGTTAAAGAACCAAATCTTGACGCAAATATCGTCGCTCAAATTATCGCACGTAAATTAGAAGAACGTGCTTCATTCAGAACTGCACAAAAAATGGCTATTAGAGATGTTCGTAAAGCTGGTGCAAAAGGTTGTAGAACATTAGTATCTGGCCGTTTAGGTGGTGCTGATATTGCTCGTGGCGAAGGTTATAAAGAAGGTATCATTCCTCTACATACACTTCGTTCAGATATTGATTACGCTTTAGCAGAAGCAGCAACAACTTATGGTCGCTTAGGTGTCAAAGTTTGGATCTGCCGCGGTGAAGTTCGCCCTACTAAAGCTGAGAAGAAGGGAGAGTAATTCACATGTTACAACCAAAGAGAGTTAAGTATAGAAGACCTCATAGTCTTAAATACGAAGGAAAATCAAAAGCTGGTAACGAAGTTTCATTCGGTGAATTCGGTCTCCAAGCTACTTCAGGAAATTACGTAACTGCTCGTCAAATTGAAGCTGCTCGTATTGTCTTATCAAGATATACAAAGAGACAAGGACAAGTATGGATTCGTATTTTCCCACAAATGGCAAAAACAAAGAAACCTGCCGAAGTTCGTATGGGTTCCGGTAAAGGTAGTCCAGAGTCCTGGGTTGCTGTTGTTAAAACAGGACGAGTAATGTTTGAAATTGGAGGAATTCCTGAAAATATCGCACGTGAAGCATTACGCTTAGCTGCATATAAACTTCCAGTTAGAACAAAAGTAATCGCAAAGGAAGGAAAGGGTGAATAAACATGAAATTAAGTGAAATTAGAGAATTAAGCACTAGCGAACTTAATGAAAAAGTTTATCAATTGAAGGAAGAGTTATTCAACTTACGCCGTAAACAAGCTGTTGGACAACTTGAACATCCAAAACAATTGAATTTTATCCGTAAGGATATCGCCCGTATCAATACCGTTCTAAGAGAACGTGAATTGGGAATTAAATAGGAGGACTGAAACATGGAAGAAAGAAATACACGTCGTGTAATCCAAGGTGTTGTTACATCTGACAAAATGGACAAAACAATTACAGTTTTAGTCGAAACTCACAAAAGACACCCAAAATATGGCAAAAGAGTTAAGTATGCTAAAAAATATTTAGCACATGACGAAAACAACGTTGCAAAAGTAGGAGATGTAGTTACCATTATGGAAACTCGTCCTCTATCAGCAAGAAAACGTTATCGTTTAGTTACAGTTGTTAATAAAGAAGAAAATAAATAATAGGAGGAAGAATTTATTATGATACAAACAGAAACAAATCTTGTTGTAGCAGATAATACAGGTGCTAGATCAGTCCGTGCCTTCCGCCTATATGGTGGTTCCCACCGCAAAAGTGCTGGTGTCGGAGACATCGTCTTATGTGCTGTAAAAGATGCTATTCCAAACGGAAAAGTTAAAAAAGGTGACATCGTTAAGGCTGTCATCGTTAGAACTAAAAAGGCCTATAACAGACCTGATGGTTCCACAATTGCTTTCGATGATAATGCAGTTGTTATTATCAATGATGAAGGCGCTCCACGTGGTACACGTGTCTTCGGACCTGTAGCTCGTGAACTTCGTGACTATGGTGACAAATTCATGAAAATTGTCTCTTTAGCTAACGAAGTATTATAGTGGAAAGGAGAAAAGAATATGAAAATCAAAAAAGGTGATAAGGTTATCGTTATCGCTGGTGCTGACAAAGGTAAGACTGGTATTGTTCAAAGAGCATATCCAAGCTTAAACCGCGTTGTCGTTGAAGGCGTAAACGTCCATAAGAAACATAAAAAACCTACACAAGCTAACCCAGAGGGTGCAATTTTAGATATCTTTGCTCCAATTCATGTTAGCAATGTAGCATTAGTCGATCCAAAAACAAAGAAAGCAACTCGTGTTGGCTATGAAGTAGTTAAGGGCGAAAAAGTCCGTGTAACTAAAGCTAGCAAGAGCGTAGTTAAATAGGAGGTAAAAGTATTATGAATAGATTAAAAGAAAAATACGTTACCGAAATTGTTCCTGCATTAATGGAAAAATATCACTATGATTCCAAAATGCAAGTTCCACACATCGAAAAGATCGTTATCAATATCGGTGTTGGTGATGCAACTACAAACGCAAAATTATTGGATGATTCAGTTGCTGAATTAGCACAAATCACAGGTCAAAAACCTGTTATTACAAAAGCTAGAAAATCAATCGCTTCCTTCAAATTACGTGAAGGCCAAGCAATTGGTTGTAAAGTTACTTTAAGAGGAGAAAGAATGTATGAATTCTTAGACAAACTTATCTCCATCTCATTACCACGTGTTAGAGACTTCCGTGGTGTAAGTAAAAATGCTTTTGATGGCCGTGGTAACTATACATTAGGTATCAAGGAACAAATCATTTTCCCAGAAATTAGTTATGAAAAAGTCTCAAAAGTACGTGGTATGGATATCGTTGTTGTTACAACAGCTAACACTGATGAAGAAGCATTCACATTGCTCGAATTAGTGGGTATGCCATTCCATAAATAAGGAGGACGAAAGAAATGGCTAAAACATCTATTAAGGTCAAACAATCAAGACCACAAAAATTCAAAGTCAGAGAATACACACGTTGTGAACGTTGTGGACGTCCTCACGCAGTTATTCGTAAATTCAAGTTATGCCGTATCTGCCTCCGTGAATTAGCTTATAAAGGCGAAATTCCAGGTATGAAAAAGGCAAGCTGGTAGGCAAAAGGAGGAAGAATAGTTATGGTTATGACAGATCCTATTGCAGATATGCTTACAAGAATTCGTAATGCAAACGCAATGCATCACGAAGCAGTTACTATGCCAAGTTCAAATATGAAAGTCCGTATTGCTGAAATCTTAAAAGAAGAAGGCTTCATTGCAGACTTCGTAGTTCTTGGAGATGTAAAGAAAGAATTAACAATCACTCTTAAATACGCAGAAGGCGGAGTTCGTGTTATCTCTGGTTTAAAGAAAATCTCAAAACCTGGTTTACGTGTTAACGTCTCTCATGACAAACTCCCACGTGTATTAAGAGGATTAGGTATTGCTATTATTTCAACATCAAAAGGTGTTATGAGTGATAAGAAAGCCCGCGCTTTAGGCGTCGGTGGCGAAGTTATCGCTTATGTATGGTAGGAGGTAATAATTATGTCACGTATTGGAAACAGAATTATTACAGTACCTGCTGGGGTAACAGTTGATTTCAATGGAAACCACGTTACAGTTAAAGGTCCTAAAGGAACTTTAGAAAATACTTTCAACCCACATATTACATATAAAGTTGAAGGTGACACAATTACAGTTGTTCGTCCAGATGATTCCATCGCTATGAAGACAATTCATGGTACAACCCGTGCATTGTTACACAACATGGTCGTTGGTGTTTCAGAAGGATTTAAGAAAAAGTTAGATATTGTCGGTATTGGTTACCGTGCAGCTATGAGAGGCGAAAACCTTGTATTAAACATTGGTTATTCTCACGAAGTAGTTATCGTACCTGATGCAGGCGTTAAAATCTCAACACCATCTACAACTGAAGTTATTGTTGAAGGCGCAGATCGTCAAGCAGTTGGT
Organism: Erysipelotrichales bacterium; assembly: GCA_022508535.1. Classification (GTDB taxonomy): domain Bacteria; phylum Bacillota_I; class Bacilli_A; order RFN20; family CAG-826; genus RUG131. The sequence continues at coordinate 7,040 of JAFLUZ010000014.1, read as the reverse complement.
CAAACAGCAGCTAGAATCCGTGCAGTTCGTAAACCTGAACCTTATAAAGGAAAAGGTATTAAATATTCCGATGAGTTTATTCTTCGTAAAGAAGGAAAACGCGCTGGTAAGAAATAGTCGATAAGGAGGAAATGACACATGATTAATAAAGAATCAAGAAGTATTGTTCGTGCAAGACGTCATAAACGTGTACGTGCAAAAATCAGTGGTACAGCTGAAACACCTCGTCTAAGTGTTTATCGTGCTAACGCAAATATTCATGCTCAAATTATCGACGATGTTAAAGGTGTTACCTTAGTTAGTTCATCATCTGTTGCTCTTAAGTTAGCAAATGGTGGAAATATGGAAGCTGCAGCAGCAGTCGGTAAAGACATTGCTGAAAAAGCACTTGCAGCAGGAATTAAAAAGATTGTCTTTGATCGTTCCGGTTATGTATATCATGGACGTATTAAAGCAGTTGCAGAAGCCGCTCGTGAAGCAGGCTTAGAATTCTAGGAGGTTAAGTTATGTTAGAAGAACAAGAAACACAAGTTACTGAAGAAGTAAAAGAAACAGAAGCAGCTCCTGCAGAAACAAAGGCTCCTAGAGCTGAACGTCACCCACGTGGAGATCGTAAAGATCGTGGAGGACGCAAAGAATTCCGTCGTGAAAAACCTGAAAAGGAATTTGCAGAACGCGTTGTATCTATCAACCGTATTAGTAAGACTGTTAAGGGTGGACGTCGTATGAGATTTGCTGCTCTTATGGTTATTGGTGATGGAAAAGGTCGCTTTGGTTATGGAACTGGTAAGGCTGGCGAAGTCCCAGACGCAATCAAGAAAGCAACTGAAGCAGCTAAGAAAAATATGTTCCGTGTAACTTTAGTTAAAGGTGACACAATTTCCCATGAAATTATTGGTGAATTTGGAGCATGTAAAGTTTTATTAAAACCTGCACCTGAAGGTACCGGTATTATTGCTGGTGGCCCAGTCCGTGCTGTCTTAGAATTAGCTGGTATAAAGAACATTTACTCAAAAGTTTATGGCTCACGTACACCAATTAACGTTATCCGTGCAACAGTCAATGGTTTAAATAACGTTAAATCATATAACGTAGTCAAAACATTACGTAAATAATTTATAACCAAAATAAACAATATTATATAGGGAGGTGCAACATATGAAACTGCATGAACTCGAATACACAGAAGGATCTCGTAAAAAGAATTTTCGCGTTGGACGTGGAATTGGATCTGGAAACGGAAAGACCGCTGGTAAAGGTACCAAAGGTCAAAATTCTAGAAGTGGTGGCGGAGTCCGCTTAGGATTTGAAGGTGGACAAAACCCACTATATCGTCGTTTACCAAAACGTGGATTTAACAATATTTCTCGCGTTGAATACGCAATTGTTAACGTCGAAATGTTAAATAGATTCGAAGAGGGCACAAATGTTACCCCTGCATTATTAAAAGAAGTCGGTTTAGTCCGTAAAGAATATGATGGAGTTAAAATCTTAGGAAATGGCGAACTTAAAGTTAAGTTAGCTGTATCTGCTCATAAATTCTCAAAGGCTGCCGAAGAAGCTATTAAGAATGCTGGCGGAACAACCGAGGTATTATAATATGAAAAAACTCGGGCAAATCTTCAAAAATAAGGAAATCATTGATCGTATATTCTTTACGTTAATGATTCTGTTAGTATTTAGAATCGGTGCATCAATCGCTGTTCCAGGCGTCAAGGTTGTTGGCGACTGGTCAGACTCAGATGCTTTATCTATGATGAACCTCTTAGGCGGTGGAGCATTATCAAGTTTCTCCATATTCGCCTTGGGTGTCTCACCATATATTACATCGCAAATTATTGTGCAATTACTTTCAATGGATGTTTTGCCTGCTTTATCGGAATTAAATAAGCAAGGCCAATACGGTCGTAAAAAAATCGAAATGGCAACCAGGTATCTAACGTTACTTCTGGGAGCCGTACAAGCCTATGGTATTATTAAAACCATGCAGGCGACAGATTATATTGAGGTTTCTACTATAGCGAACTCAGAATTCTTCACTTATGTCTACATTGTTACAGTTCTTGTATCAGGTGGCATGTTAGTTATGTGGTTGGGTGACCAAATCTCAGTTAAAGGTATCGGAAATGGTATTTCAGTTATTATCTTTGCTGGTATTGTTGTATCACTACCTACTCAAATTCTTCAAGCATTCTCTATGTATTTAAGTGCTTCAATTCCAACTGGAGATGCAGCCTTAATTCTTAGTGGATCATTTAGATTCCTACTTTATATTCTTGCTTATATTGCAATTATTACATTCGTTATTTTCATTGAAAGTTCAAAAAGAAAAATCCCTGTCCAACATGCTGGTAAATCTGGCGGTGGACAAAAGTACAGCCAAGCGAGTTTCTTACCAATTAAGATTAACTCCGCTGGTGTTATCCCTGTCATTTTCGCCTCATCAATTATGATGGCACCACAAGTTATTGTAAGCTTTATCGATGGAGCAGATACGTCAGCAGAATGGTTAAATATATTCTCTAACTCCAAAATGACAACAATTGGTAATTTCCAATTCCCATTCGGATTAGTGATCTATATTACCTTAATTATTGCTTTCACATTCTTCTATTCGTCCTTACAAATTAACCCAGAACAAATGGCAGAAAATTTCCAAAAGAATGGTTCTTACATTCCTGGAATTAGACCAGGTAATGAAACTGAAAGATATGTACGTAGAGTACTTAATCGCGTAACATTTATCGGCGCAATTGCATTAGCGCTTATTGCCGCTTTACCAGTAGTATTAGTGCTTACAGGATTACTTCCTCAATCACTTGCTCTTGGTGGAACAGGTTTAATCATCGTTGTTGGTGTTGCTATTGAAGTTAGCACACAAATTGATGGTCTTGTCGCTGGTAAGAGTTTCGAAGAAGTTCAAAGAAGGGGTGCTGAATAATGTTAAATATCATTTTAATGGGCCCACCTGGTGCAGGAAAAGGAACACAAGCAAAAAAGATTATTGCTGCTTATGATATCCCACATATTTCAACTGGTGATATGTTTAGAGAAGCAATGGCTAACAAAACTCCAGCTGGTTTACTAGCTGCAGAGTACATCAATAAAGGTTTGTTGGTACCTGATGATGTAACTATTAAATTAGTTAAAGAACGCTTAGCAAAAGATGATTGTGCAAAAGGATTCTTACTTGATGGATTCCCAAGAACAATTCCTCAAGCAGAAGCATTAGAAACACTAACAAAAGAAATTAATCGACCAATCAGCGCAGTAGTAAATATTACTGCTGATAAAGAAGTTCTTGTTAAAAGAATTACTGGAAGACGTGTTTGTCCAGCTTGTGGAGCACCATTCCATATTGAAACTCTAAAACCAAAAGTTGAAGGAGTTTGTGACTATTGTGGAGCAACACTTATTCAAAGAAAAGACGACACATTAGAAAGTTTGGCTGTAAGATTAAATGCTTATGAAAACCAAACTCTTCCACTTGTGAAGTTCTATGAAGAAAGAGGTTTACTTCACGATGTTGATGGCTTGATTGGCTTAGAAGAAGTCTTCAAAACTATTTGTGATATTTTTGAGGAGATTAAATAAAGTATGATAATCGTTAAATCACCACGAGAAATTGTGTTGATGCGCGAAGCTGGTAAGATTGTGGCGAGTGTATTTACTGCACTTCAGCCACATATCAAACCGGGCGTTACAACTAAAGAATTAGATCGTATCGCTGAAAAAACCATACGTGATCAAGGTGCAATACCAAGCTTCTTAGGTTATGGTGGATTCCCAGGTTCCATTTGTACATCAGTTAATGATACATTAGTGCACGGAATACCAGATAACACCAAATTAAAAGAAGGAGATATTATTTCCATCGATGTTGGTGCCATTTATAAAGGCTACAACGGAGATGCCGCAAGAACTTATCTTGTTGGTAAAGTAGCAGAGGAAGCTGAACGACTCGTAAGAGTTACTGAAGAAAGTTTCTTTGAAGCAATGAAAATAATTAAACCAGGTATTCACTTATCAGATATTTCTTATACAATTCAAGAATATTGTGAAAAACATGGTTATTCCTTACCTCGTGACTATACTGGTCATGGTATTGGAAGAGATTTACACGAAGACCCAGCTATTCCAAATTATGGATTACCTGGACACGGCCCAATCTTAAAAGAAGGCATGTGTTTAGCAATTGAACCTATGGTAAACATGGGAAGACATAACACTAAAGTAATGTCAGATGATTGGACTGTTAAAACTGTTGATGGTAAATTATGCAGTCATTATGAAAACACGATCGTTGTTACAAAAGATGGATATGAAATCTTAACAATGGAAAATGAGAAATAAAGGAGTGTTAAATAACTATGTCAAAAGAAGACGTTATTGAAGTAGAAGCGGTAGTCGTTGAAACTTTACCTAACGCAATGTTTAATGTAAAGTTAGAGAACGGTGTCGTAATCTTAGCCCACGTTTCTGGTAAAATCCGTATGAACTACATTCGCATTTTACCAGGTGATAGAGTTACGGTAGAAATATCGCCATACGATTTAACACGTGGCAGAATTACATTTAGATACAAATAAAAAAAGAAAGTCAAACGGAGGATTATTATTATGAAAGTTAGACCTTCAGTTAAACCTATTTGCGATAAGTGCAAAGTCATTCGTAGAAAAGGCCGTTTAATGGTTATCTGCGAAAATCCAAAGCACAAGCAAAGACAAGGTAATTAAGGAGGACATGCTATATGGCACGTATTGTTGGAGTAGATATTCCAAATGATAAAAGAGTTGTAATTTCATTAACATATGTTTATGGTATTGGACCTACAACTGCAAAGAAAATTTTAAAGGCTGCTAAAGTTGATGAAGATACTCGTGTTAAGAACTTAACCGAAGATCAATTAACCGCTATTAGAAGTGAAGTAGCTAAATACAAAGTTGAAGGTGACTTACGTCGTGAAGTTGCTTTAAACATTAAACGTCTCACTGAAATTGGTTGTTACCGTGGCTTACGTCACCGTAAAGGATTACCAGTTCGTGGACAACGTACAAAAACTAACGCTCGCACTCGCAAAGGACCAAGAAAGACTATTGCGAATAAAAAGCAAGCAGTTAAGTAGAAAGTGAGGATAAAGTAAAATGGCTGGTAAAAAAGTTGTTTCCAAAAAGAAAAAAATCAAGAGAGCCTATACTAAAGGTGTCGCTCACATTCATTCAACATTCAATAACACCATTGTCACTATCACTGATGAAGCAGGTAACGTTATTGCTTGGTCAAGTGCTGGTGCACTAGGATTTAAAGGTGCTAAAAAGTCTACACCATTTGCCGCTCAATTAGCAGCAGAAGCTTGTGCTAAAGTTGCTGTTGATCAAGGTATTAAGACAGTTGATGTTAACGTTAAGGGACCAGGATCCGGACGTGATTCTGCCGTACGTAGTTTACAAGCAGCTGGATTAACAATCCAAATGATTACAGATACAACACCAATTCCACACAATGGTTGCCGCCCACCAAAGCGTCCACGTGGATAATCTTATAATTAAATAATTAAGTCTACAAAACGTTTGCAAAAGGGGAGGAAAAAATATGAAAAAAATTGTAAATCCATTTACAAAAATTAGTTTTGAAACAGCTGAATTCGATGGCAATACTAACTATGGTAAATTCGTAGTTGGACCATTAGAAAGAGGCTTTGCATTAACAATTGGTAATTCATTAAGAAGAGTAATGTTATCATCTTTACCAGGTGCTTCAGTATTCGCTATTGAAGTTGAAGGTGCAAGACATGAATTCTCCGCTCTTGATGGAGTGGAAGAAGATGTCACGATGATTATTCTTTCATTGAAGGATTTAGTTTTAAGAATTGATAGTGAAGATTCATCAACTAAGAGATTAGAACTTGAAGTTGAAGGACCTGCAGTTGTTACAGCAGCTGACTTAGTTGTACCTAGTGATGTTACAGTTGTAAACCCTGATTTAGTACTTGCTCACGTTGCAGAAGGTGGCAAATTAAAAATGTCACTCTTTGCTCGTAACGGAAGAGGATATGTTACTTCAGAAGGTAATAAAGCACTTCGCACAGGAAACCAAGTCGTAGGAACAATCGCTACTGATTCTAACTACTCACCAATTACAAAAGTAAATTACGAAGTAAAACCAACTCGTGTTGGACACAACGCTAATTACGAAAACTTAGAATTAGAAGTTTGGACAAATGGTTCAGTTTTACCACAAGATTCAGTCGCACTTGCTGCTAAAATCTTAGTTGCACACTTTGAAGAATTCTTAATTCTCAATGAAATTACTCGTGATATGAATATTGTTGCCGAACCAGTAGAACAAGCAACTAATAAATATGAAGATATGACAATTGAAGAATTAGATCTCTCAGTTCGTTCATATAACTGCTTGAAGAGAGCAGGAATTGCCACAGTCTTAGAATTAACACAAAAGACTGAAGAAGATATGATGAAAGTACGTAACCTTGGTAAGAAATCACTTAAAGAAGTTAAAGAAAAACTTCTTGCAATTGGTTTAAGCTTCAAGGATTACATTGATTAGGAGGAAGTTTAAATGGCTGCACAAGGTCGTAAAAATGTTCATGGTAAGACAGGCGTACGTTTCAAAGCCGCTTACACATCTAGCAAATACAAAGCAATGCTTAGAAATGTTGTAACAGAATTAATCGTTCACGAAAGAGTTGTTGTCACATTAGGCGTTGCAAAAGATGTCAAGAATTTAGCGGAAAGAATGGTAACAAAAGCAAAGAATGGAGATTTACACAATCGTCGTTTAGCTGCTGCAGTTATCCGTCCAGAAGTTTATGCAGATGCTGAAAAGAAAGTAACTGCACTTGACAAGTTATTTGCAGAAATCGGTCCACGTTACAAAGAACGTAATGGTGGATATACAAGAGTCTTGAAGATGGTCCCACGTCGTGGCGACAATGCTGAAATGGCTATTGTAGAATTTGTTAAATAAATTAACAAAGGAATTAAAATTAATCGTAAAAAATAGGCTCCACTTGAATTGTG
>JAFLUZ010000013.1 GCA_022508535.1 Erysipelotrichales bacterium | reverse complement strand
CACTTATTAATAACGATAAGATGATTGAACGACTTGCCAATCAACTATATGCTTATCAAAACAAAGAAAACAAAATTGTTCCTGCTTTAAAAAAAGAATTAGATGTAGTAAACAAAAAGATTAATAATTTGATAAGTGCAGTTGAGAATGGATTATTTAATTCATCAACACAAGAAAGAATATTAGAACTAGAGGAGCAAAAACACACTTTAGAATTAAGCATTGATGAAGAAACAATTAAAAGACCAATTTTAACAAAAGATGAATTAATAAAATGTTTAAAAAGATATCGTAACCTTAATCAGCATTCAGAGGAGGAAAAGCAATATCTAATAGACTCATTCATTAATTCAATTCATCTATTTGATGATAAAGTCATAATCAACTTTAATTATAGAGATGGTGCGAGAACCATCTCTATAAATCCTAATAGTTCGGATTTGCTTGAGTATAGTCCACCATTTAAGACTACTAATCTTGATACAATAAAAGTATCGAGATTTTTTCTTTTTTATAAGGGGACGCACCACCCATATATCAGATTTACTGACTTTTCAAAGATTTTAATGCATTATTATCAATTTAAAAATAAGCAATTATAATTTTTGAGAACCAACCTTTTAACGATTGCCTAACAATTTAACGATTTAATTTGGCATTATAACGATTATCCCTACTTTTTAATGTTTGACTATATAATTAGAAAAATGATGTTTTATGGCATGATAAAAACACATTAATTTATACTTTGAAAGGTGAATCTATATGTTTGAATACGTATTAATGTTTTTATTGGGAATATTTATTATAGCATTAGGGATAATAAATTATAAGGGAAATATTAATTCTATCCATTTTTACAATAGAAAAAAGATTACAGAAGAAACTCGAATACCTCACGGAAAACTTATGGGAACAGGAACTGCAATAATAGGTTTAGGTTTAATTGCAACAGCTATTTTAGAAATGTTTGTTGAATTAGAAAATTTATATTATGTAAGTTTGCCTTGTTTTAGGCATTGCAATAATGATTTATGCTCAAATAAAATATAATAAGGGTGTTTTTTAATCAATAGTACAGCATAAATTTTTTACTGCTCAAAATTATTATTAAGAGCTGTAAAAGTTCTTATGATTTCAGAAAAACTATTTTTTGTTAAATAGACAATTTTTCGTTAGAATCTACAATTTTTTTTGATTAATTTTCAAAAAGCACATAAAATACAATAGATTCTATTGATTGTATTAACATAATCATATATAATATTCACAAAGGAGATATTTATTATGAGAAAAAGATTGGATTTTACAACAAGCTCTTCAACAATTGGTAGTTTGTGGGTTGATTATACTGACAAATATCTAAATTTGCAACCATCATATCAAAGAAATTACGTCTGGAGTGATTCTTTTAAGAATAAATTAATTTATAGTTTAATAAAGAATTATCCTATTGGGTCAATTACAATCAGAAAATTATCTGAAAGCCAAAAGAAAAATGGATTTATTTCAGAGGTTGTTGATGGGCAACAAAGACTAACGACGATTTTTGCATTTTTAGATAATAAATTTATTATTGGTGGAGAGGACGCTATAAACATTTTAGAAGAAGTTGCAGATTATTATTCTGAGACAGAATTAAAACAAAAGAAGAATAAGCAAAAGATTTTAGATAAAATTAAAAATGGAACCAAAAAAATTGACATTTGTTATGCGGATCTGCCAGAGAGAGTTCAAATACAAATAAATAATTACAATATGGCTGTTTCGACTATTAATCAAGCTGAAGATGTTGAAGTTGCAGAATATTTTAGATTTGTGCAAAATCAAGAGCGATTAAGAGCTGGAGAAATAATTAATGCCTTTGTCGAGTGTCCTTTGGATGATATATTAGAGAAAAAATGTAATGTTCACCAACTTGAAAAAGTACTGTCAATAGATAATTCAAGAAAAGAAATTAATAAGGCTTTTTATGGAATTATCGGACTATTAGTAGGGAAATTAAATTTAGGATGCACAGATGATGAAATTATTAATTTCGCAAGTCATATTAATTCAGAAAATATTGATTCAGAAATACAATTTTATTCTTTATTAATTGCGACACAACTTGGACATATAGCAAATAAATGCCCGGATGGATGTGTTAAAACAAATAAAAGAATGTTAAAATTCATCATGCTACTTTCTGGACTTGAAAAAGAGAATTACAATGATAACACTTTGCAAAAACTTTTGGGACTAGAAAAATTAAATAATAATATTTCTGCATTTAATTCTGCCAAAAAAGATGAAATAACAAAAACTTTTGGTGAATCATTCGATAAAGATGACTTAGAAAATCATAGATTGATAGCTTTAATTTCAAAGGGTGGGCATAATAAAAATAGAGTTGTTGAAAGAATCGAATTACTAAAAGAAATGTTGATTAAATACTACTATTAAAAGTAGTATTTAATAGATATTCCATGGGCGTAGTTTCTTAAACTTCATCATCACTGTTCGAGAAAAATATTTGTAAAATAGTGGGGGCTAAAATTCTCTCAAATGGTGCAAAAAAATTTACAATATAGTAAGGGTGCTAAATAATCTGACTGGGGATGCTAGTCAAAAAATCAGAGTATGCCAATCCAAAAAGGCAGGGGTGCTAATTTGTATCAAAATTGTGCGACGTTGCCATTTAAGATGAATATACCCCGTTTATTGGACAGTTATGTTACGATAAAGGGGGATTTTTTATTACTAATTTTATTTGTAAATCTGCTATCCTATCAAAATAATGGACTCGCCAGGAAATTTTGTGAATACATTAGATAACTATGTATTTCACATAAATAAAAAACGACTAATTTTTTCTTTCTAATTTGGCATAAGCTTCGCCAACTAAAAGATGAACATTGTTACCTTGTCTATCTTTTTTTGTTTGATCAATATAGTTTATGTTTTTTTGGAATATCATAACAATATCACTTCCTCCAAACATGAAGTATCCAAGCGGTTGACCTTTTTTGACAGTTTGCCCAACCTTAATATTTTTTTCAAAGTTACAAGAACATATTTGGGACATACCAATTGGAAGAACTGCAACAAGGTCATATGCTGTATCCAGAATTATACAATCTCTAGTTTCTATCATTTGAAAACCTATTTCATTATAATAAACATATCTTTTATTCTTTTCATCCCATTGTGTAATTCCACCACCTGCATTAACGCCATTTATCTTTCTTATTTCCAAAATTTTTCCATCTACTGGAAAATGGTATCTATGATAATCATTTACATACAAAAGCGTATGGGTAAGAGTCCCACCCGCGAATGAGGTTGAATATTTACTGTCGCTTCCAATGAGTTGTTCAATAGAGGTCAATTTTGCAGATTTTATTAACACATCATTATTTATCAAATGATTATTGTCATCAATTTTGAAAACTCCTTGTGGCAATGAATCTGCAGGACATACAACTTGAGTGTCGGCAATTGGTCTACAATCTAGATTTACCAGTTTTCTTGCAAAGAAATCATTGAAAGATTTCCAAATATTCTTTTTAGAAAACCAACCTTTGTCCATGTTGAATTTTGAATCGTTTAAAACAAGTTTAAAGTAATTATCATTCCAACTTGCTTTTTTAGATAAAAACTTGCCCCAATTTTTTGAATATTTTTTTATCCAACTCGCAATAGGTTCTAAATATTGTAATGATGGATAATAAAATCCTTTGTTCTTGAGTTCGTCTAATGGTTGATCAAAAATGTACCAAAAATATCCGATACATTGGTCTATATGTTCATATAGAGTTGGATATTTTTTATTTGGCAAAATATTCCAAGGCATGCATTCTGTTGCCCAGTCCAAAAAATCATATAATTCTTCAAGCGATTGGGCAGGGTTTGTATCTTTGTCGGGATTTATTTGTTTACCCATTTCCAAACTTTGTTCAACCAATTTTTTTAAATTTTTATCTTTATTTAAATATGAGATAAATTCCCTTGTAAGTCTTTTGTGTTTCATCAAAATTAATATATATCTTTTTCAAAAAAATGTCCAATGAAAACCTAAGTATTATGGTATAATTTTATAAAGGAATGGTGTTTAGAATGATTAAGTTTTATGGATATAATGATGGGCGTGCAATCGCAGCTTATAATAAACGTAACTTAACTATATTTTTATGGCTAGCATTTTTTGTTTGTGTGGTCATATCTATTATTGCAATTTTGATACCGTTTTATGAATTGCTTTATGTATGGGTAGCATATTTAGTGGTACTATTAATATGCATATTTGCAATGTCTTTTAGTAAAATTGATAATAAAACTTTAAAAGAAAAAGAAATTAAAACTAAACATTTATTTGTAATTGATAATTTTAAACTATATAGAGATGGTAATGAAATAAAAAATTCAAATGATATAAATTTTTGCGTATATAAAAAGTACATCTTTTTACAACTTAAAAAAACGTATTATATTATTCCAAATAACGAAATGCCAATTGATAGAAAACATTTTATTAATAAAATAAGAGAAGTGCAGTTTGGAACTAGTATAGAAAAAATCATGGCTGAAATAAAAGAATTTGTTAATCAAGGTGAGTTAAATGGCACTTTTGAATTTGAAAGTGAAAAAATTATTTGGGTTTTAGGCAAACATAAATTCACATATTATATTGATCTACATGAAATATATGTTAGTCATGATAAATTAAGATTTAATAAATTTTACATGGATTATACACATTATCATATTGATTTTAATAATGTTAAAGAACAAATGAAAGAAATTAATAATAAATGGGGTAAATAATGTAAAAAGATTTAAAAGTATGATCTTTGATGAAATTGGTGCTACACAAAATATTGAACTAATAGATAAAGATTCTTGGTAGTTAATATGGATATGTTATAGTGATATATAATAATCAATGAGGAGTTTAAAATGGAATTTGAAATTATAAAAGAAAATGAAATAGAAGAAACACGTCTTATGATAGAACGTGCTTGTAGACAATCCTCTTTAGTAGACTTTTATCCTGAAGAAACAGTAGATGGAATAATAAAGAGTTTGAATTATGATTCTATTAAACATAGAGCGTCATGGACTCATTTTTACGTATTGAAACTGAATAATAAAATTATTGGATGTGGTGCAATAGGTCCTTATTGGAATAGTCTAACCGAAAGTTGTTTATTCACAATTTTTGTTGATCCTGCTTATCAAGGAAAAGGATATGGAAGAAAAATAATAGAAAACCTTGAGAAAGATGAATATGGTTTACGAGCCAAAACAATTTATGTCCATTCAGCAATTTCGGCAATACCTTTTTATAAAAAGTGTGGTTATAAACATAAAAACAATAATCTAAATTTTCAAGATGGACATTTCGAACTAGAAAAACCTTTTAACAAATAAATTGCAAAATAAATTAAAACAGCAAGTGAATTAAAAAGATAGTCATTCTATTATCAAATAATAGAGTGATTTTTTTTAAATGTATTTATGCGGATGATACTAAACTATGAAAATTTTAGTTATTTCTCATAATATTTGTTAAAAAACTATCAACCTGCTAGATTTGAATACTAATTATATCCATAATGCACGTATTTTGTATCTTTCATTCATTATTTTTAGTCCTTAAATTGTTTTTAATTCTTTGCTATGTTATACTTGTTACGCTAAGTCAGTTATTACTTAGATAAAGTTTTTAACTTAGAAAAAATTGAATAAAAATATATAGATTAGAAAGGAGAATTTGAGTGATTAAAGTTTTTGTAGACACTGCAAGTAGCATTAAATTTGAAGAAGCACAAAAATATGATGTCGAACTTATTCCTTTACGCTATACAATGGGCGAAAAAGAATACGAAGATGGTATTGATCTAACAATTGATGAGTTTTATAAACTTCTTCTTGAAAATAAATATTTTCCTAAAACTTCATTACCAAATTTAGGAAAACTTGAGGAAAGAATAAATGCTGTAACTGCAAATGGTGATGATGTTATCATTCTAGTACTTTCTTCTAAACTATCAGGATCATATAATTCAATTAAATTACTTTTTGAGGACAATAAAAAGGTTCACGTGATTGATTCTTTATCTGCAGTCGGAGGAATGAGAATTCTCGTTGAAGAAATAAATAAATATCGCAATAGACCAGTTGATGAAATAATAAAGCATGTAGAGAATTTTATCCCAAGAATTAAAATTCTTGCTATTCCTGAAACATTGAATTACTTAGCAAAAGGTGGAAGATTATCAAGAAAAGAATGGTTAATAGGTAGTAGTCTTCATATCAAGCCAGTAATCACTTTTAAAGATGGTTGTGTTAAAACAGATGCTAAAAAGATTGGCTTAAAAACAGCCATGAAATATATTGCTAATGAAATGACTAGATTAGTAGACACTAATTATACTATCGTGCCATCATACACTTATAACGATAAAAATCTTCGTAATTTAATTAATATGGTAGATAGTAGTTATCAAAAATCAATGTGTGAGTTTGATAATCTAGATCCAGTTCTCGCTTGTCATTGGGGACCAAATGCATTTGGATTTATCTTTGTAAAAAAAGAGAATGTAGACTAACATATAGTCAAAATAACATATTTATTTAAGAAACGAAACTTAATAAAATAGTTTCGTTTTTTTACTTGGGAATTATTTGCATGGACTAATAAATATTTTTGAATGACAAATATTTTTAAATGATATATAATCTAACAGCAAATTAATATTAAGGAGATAAATATGAAATATGCAATTTATGGTGCAGGATCGCTCGGAATTGTTCTTGGCGCATTTCTTGCAAAAAACGGAGAAAAATTCGATATAATTGATAGAAACCCAAAAAGCGTTGATGCCTTGAATGAAAAAGGCGCAATAGTAGTTGGAACGATTCAAATGACAGAAAAGGTCAATGCAATATTAGATACTAATGTACAAGAAAAATACGATATAATTTTTTTAGTAACAAAACAAATCGGTAATCTCGAAATTATTAAAAAAATATCTAAATTTTTAGCAGAAGATGGTGTCATTTGCACAATGCAAAATGGTTTACCAGAAAAGGATGTTGCGGAGGTAATTGGAGATAATAGAACATACGGCTGTGCAGTTGCTTGGGGAGCAACACGAATTGAACCCGGAAGAAGTGAACTTACTTCTAATCCAGAAAGACAAAGCTTGAGTTTTAGCTTTGGAAGTATGAATGGTCAAAAAGGAGAAAAGTTTGATGAAATTATTCGAATACTTAGCATTATGGGGGATGTTCAAGTTGAAGAAAATTTTATTGGCGCACGTTGGTCAAAACTTCTTATCAACTCTGCTTTTAGTGGGATGAGTACCGTTTGTGGTAAAACATTTGGTGAAGTTGCAAAATATAAACCAAGTAGAAAAATTATCCAAAGAATAATTAAGGAATGTATTGATGTTGCTTTTGCAAGTGGAATCAAAATTGAGCCAATTCAAGGAAAAGATGTAGTAAAAATACTAAACTATAAAAACTCATTGAAAAAATGGTTGAGTTTTATTATAATTCCAATTGCAATCAAAAAGCATAGATTGCTAAAAGCTAGCATGTTACAAGATATTGAAAAAGGTATACCATGCGAAATTGACTACATAAATGGTATTGTTTCTAATTTTGGAAAACAAGTATCAATTCCGACACCATTTAATGATAAGGTGATTGAGATTGTTCATAAATTAGAAAGTGGGGAACTTACCCCTAGCCTTGACAATGTAAAGTATTTTGAACAATTGTTCTAATGGATAACAATAAAGTTAGCTTAACTATTTGCGCAAATTAAAGCAATTAATTTTTAAAAAGGAGGAATTCGTATGTTTCTAGCTGAAGATTGGGAAATGTTTTACACTGAATCAAAAACTGGAGAAGATTGTTTAGTTGATCAAATTAGTATTGATATTAAGCGTAAAAAATACATTTTAGAAATAGATACTGATGATAGAGTAACAGATGGTTGCGATTCAAAAGGCAAAGAAATTTATTCCTCATATGTTAGTAGGTTTGTTTTTGATATTATTGTTCAGGCAATAAAAGAAAACGAGGATTTTACAGAAATCTTTGAATATTAAAATTGCTTTAATTATTGAACAAATTATCTCTACTTACATAGAAGGATGAAAATCCTTCTTTTTTATTGCGTAAAAAGGATATTAACAAATTTAATTAATTAAAAAGGTGGTGTATAAATTATGTTTGACAAAGAATTAATTAAAAAAATATGTGATTTAACTTGTAAATTTGAGGAGATTAATATACCTCAAGATAAATTGAAATATGATAATGAGTATCCATTTGAAAAGTATTACAAGTTAGAAATAATAGTGAATGCTATTAAAAAATATTTAAACAAAGATTGGGATGATAAAATGTTGTCTAGCTGGGCATGTCGATATGATTGGGTTATATGTGGTGGATTTTATGAAGATTTAAAAGAAAATAATAAGAATATAATTGAAGAATTTATTAGATCACAAATCTCGTGGAAATTAGATGGTCTATCTTTTTTCGAGGATTGGTTTCTTGAAGAAGATGCGTTTGATTTAAATAAGACAATTGAAGAATTTGAAAATTTGGATTTTGTTTTAAATACTATAGATAATTGGAAAGCATATTATGCAATGGTTGGACCACTAGCAAAAGAAAATGAAGATCAGTACGTTTTACTTATTAATGAATTAGATAAAAAATATATGATTATTTATAGTATGTTTTTTGAAAATGGATACGAAGATGAATTTATAAAATTTATTAGTGAGGAAGAACTAAAACAAAAGATAAAGGAATTAGAAAAATCTGAATATACGCTGCTTAGCTATTCAGAGCAATTTTATTATGATGAAGCATAATCTTGCATTTTTGTCATAAATTTCTACTTTTATATGAAATGTTAAAAAGTTTTGACAAATTGCCAAAAGATATCGCTAGAAGTGGTTGCTAAAATGTTTTATAGTCTCTATACGGAGGAAGACAATATGAAATTTAATGAAAGATTGATACAATTAAGAAAAGAAAAGGGATATTCTCAAGAAGAATTAGGTAACTTAATTGATGTAACAAGACAAACTATTTCAAATTGGGAATTAGGCGTTTCAACTCCTGAATTAGAAAAAATAATGTTATTAGCAAAGGTTTTTAATATTACAACAGATTCCCTTTTGGGAGTTGAAAATAGTAATTATAATAATGAACCTAAAAACATAGTAAATAATTATGCATATTATGAGTACAAGAGTAAAAAAACTATTAAAGGAATTCCGCTCGTACATATTAATATTGGCTTTGGATTTAGAAAAGCTAAAGGAATTATTGCTATTGGAAACATTGCAACTGGTGTTATAGCTATAGGCGGTTTAAGTTTTGGAGTTATATCACTAGGTGGCTTAGCGCTTGGCCTTTTAGCTTTAGGTGGTGTTGCTTTAGCATTACTTATGGCACTTGGTGGATTTTCTATTGGTTTAATTGCCATGGGCGGAATAGCGTTTGGTATATTTTCTGTTGGGGGAGTTGCAATTGGAATGTATTCAATTGGAGGAGCTGCTATTGCAAGTGAAATTGGATATGGCGGTTATGCAACTGGAAAAGTGGCATTATCTTTAGGAGAATTTAAAGATGGATTTTCGAGAGAAGAAATAAGAGTATTAATAGAAAATAATTGCCCATACACCTGGAATTTAATAAAAAAGATATTTGTTTTGTTAGGACATAAATAATATTGGAAATAATTACTGGTTCTGTCTATATAATAAATGGCAAAAACAATTGATAAAATGATACAATATTTAAAATGTTGTATCGTTTTTTTATTGTCACAAAAAAATGAATATGACAATTATATTTTATATGATAAAATAAATTGTAATTTTGAAAGGAAAAGACATATGAAAAAATCAGTTTTATCCATGGCTCTAGTTATGCTATTAGGACTTGTTTCATGTGGAGTAGCAGATAGTAGCAATTCTTCAAATGGTAGCATTTCGCTTGATGATTCTATAAGCAATTCAGTGGGGCCATCATCTAATGTAGATAATCCAAATGGCAATTCAACTAGTTCAAACAATAATCCTAATTCGTCTAGTTCAAATAACAATTCGAATTCAACTAGTACTCCATCTGGAGAAGTTCTCCCAGTTATTTCTAATATAAAAGTATTAGTGAAAGCAGCAAGTAGTTATACTCATATTTATGCTTGGAACACTACTAATGGATCCACTACTGAATATTGTGGTGGATGGCCAGGAACTACTTTAAAGAAATATGATGATACTTGGCTATGCTATGACTTTGCAGAAGGAATGACAGCAGTAAACGTTATCTTTAATATTGGTAGCAACCAAAATCAAACTGGCGACTTAAGCGTTAGCGGAGTTGGTTATCACTGGTATGACCAAGGCAAGTGGAGTCATTCTGATTACTATGGTGGAGATTTCTCTTCAAGCAATCCTGGTGGTGGAGGTGGAGGAAGCCAACTTCCAATGGATCCAGTTGAAGCTAAAACATATAAAGACTTTTCTATATGGAATGATTTAGGTGATGATTACTTTAAAGTACTTCATCCTTATAAAGGATCGCGTACTGATTTCCGTGATGAAACAATATATTTTGCAATTACTACAAGGTTCTATGATGGTGACCCATCAAATAACGTAGATTGTTGGGATAGCAAAAATCCTGCTTCTGATCCTGCATGGCGTGGAGACTTTAAAGGACTAATTGAAAAACTTGATTATATTAAGGCTTTAGGATTCACAGCAGTTTGGATTACTCCAGTTGTAGAAAATGCTTCAGGATACGACTATCACGGATATCATGCCTTAGATTTTACAAAAATTGATTCACGTTATGAATCTGATGATGTCTCATTTGAAACATTACTTGACGAAGTACATTCTAGAGACATGAAATTAGTACTTGACGTTGTATTTAATCACACTAGTAACTTTGGTGAAAGGAATCTTTTCCCAATGTTTGAAAAAAACGGTAGTGATTTATCTTCAATAAATTGCTTGAGTATTTTAGAAAATTCTGGATTACCAGAAAACTATTTCTCATTAAATGGTGATCAACAATATAATGCAAGAATTGCTAATATGAAAAATACAAAAAATGATGGTTCAGATCCTAATGATATTTATCACCATTATGGTAATTTCTCTTGGGAATCATTTGGAGAACAAGTTGCACAAATTGCAGGAGACTGTGTTGATTTAAATACAGAAAATCCTATTGTTGCAGAATATTTAGTTAAATGTTATGGTGACTTCATTAGATTAGGTGTCGACTATTTCCGTATTGACACTATGAAACATATTTCAAGACTTACTTTTAATAACTATCTCTTGCCTGGACTTTATGAATTCGCAAGAAGATGTGGAAATAATAATTTCTATATGTTTGGTGAAGTATGTGCACGTGTTCGTGAAGTTTGGAATCATGGTATACCTGCTTTAAGTGCACCCTTCTATACTTGGAAAGAAAGTAAAGAATATCCTTGGGGAGATAAAGTTACAAACTTAGCAAGTATTGAAAAAGCTTATAATGATAATTCTACTGTTAAAAATCAACCAACATCCACTAATGCTAAATTAAATGGTGTGACCTATCACAAACCAGATCATAGTAAGGCAAGTGGAGCAGGTGTTATTGATTTCCCAATGCATTGGAATTTCCGTTATGCTTCAGATGCATTTAGAGTTGCAAAAGAAAATGATCAATACTTTGAAGATTCAACTTATAATGTAGTTTACGTTGATTCTCATGACTATGGCCCAGATGGACAAGATAGACTAAGATTTGCTGGTGGTACTGATGCATGGGCAGAAAATATGTCATTAATGTTTACATTCCGTGGCGTACCATGTATTTATTATGGAAGTGAAATTGAATTCCAAAAAGGAAAGGTTATCGATGATGGACCAAATACTGCTTTAGCAAATACTGGTAGAGCATATTTCGGTGATCATCTCGTTGGTAATGTAAATGCAACTGGTTTTGCTAAATATACCGCAAGCGGAAAAGTTAATGAAACACTTAATTCCACACTTTCTAAACATCTACAAAAATTAAATCAAATTAGAATGGCAGTTCCTGCTTTAAGACGTGGACAATATACAACTTCAAATACATCTGGAAACATGGCATTTATTCGTCGTTATACAGAAGGTAATATTGATTCATTAGCATGTGTCACTATTTCTGGAAGTGCTACTTTTAGTGGCTTACCAAACGGAACATATGTTGATTTAGTATCTGGGCAAAGAATTACAGTTACTAATGGTAGTTTATCTACAGGATCAGTTTCTAAAGGAAATGCAAGAATCTTCGTTTTAGAAAATTCTTCTACAGGGACATTATCACAAATTGGTGGTAGCTTAACTTATCTTAAATAAAAATTTGTTTTATACAAAACAAAATTGACCGGATGTGCAGTAGCCATATCCGGTTTTAAAATTGCTTAAAAACTAAAAAAAATGAAACTTTTTTGTAATTTTAATCGTCTAATATGTGAAGAGCGATAAAAGTTCTAAATGAGGATCCGAATATGAATGATGAAACAAGACTCTTCAGAGCACTTAATTCAAATAGAATAGAAGAATTAGATGTAACATTTAAGTATTTTTATCAAAAATATAAACCGTTACTCATTTTTGTTGCTGCTCAATATATTAAAAATAAAACTGATATTGAAGATATTGTCCAAGATACATTTATTGAATTTTTCAATAATGTAGATAAAATTCATTCTTCTGTTAAATCATATTTGATAACGAGTTGCAAAAATAAAGCGCTTGATTTTTTAAAGAAACAAAAAAACATTACTTATTTTGATATAGAAAATATTGTATATTTGCAGGACTTAAATAACGTGGGTGAAGCAAGCTTTTATGTAAATGATAATTTGATTCAAATAATTGAGGATATGGGAAAAACATTGTCAAACGAAGAAATAAACATTGTATTTCTACATCTCATTTATGATTTTAAGTTTGAAGAAATTGCTTTGAAACTAAAGCAAAATATAATGACAATCAAAAGCAAGTATTACCGTGCATTAAAAAAATATAAAAAAAGTAAGGAGCAAAAAACAAGATGAGAAAAATTGAAAAGGAGTTTTTAAATCAGCTTGATAAATCTTTGGATTATGATAAATCATATAACGATATTAAAGATAAGATTTATGTAAGTAAATTTATAGATGAAAAGGAAACAAAACCTAAAAAAACAAAAGTTAAGGTTGCTTTAGCTAGTGTGTTTTTACTATTAATAATGATTATACCTATTTCAATATACTTTGCTTCAGTACCTTATGTCTCTGAAATTATTATTGCAAATGAAGAAGATCTTGTTACGGAATATCAAAGAAATTGTAGATTTATTGAAACCGGTATTATTGTTGATAAAAAAATGAGTAATGGAAAAATTGTAAGAGCAACAGAAAAGGAAGTAATTGTAAATTATGATTCATTTGATAACCAAAAAGCAGGAATTTACGAGATATTTGTTTATTTGAAATCAAATGTTGAGACTAAAACTAGTTACAAAGTAAATGTTACTAACGATGAAATCGTTAGCATTGAATTGAAAAAATCTCGAACAACTTATTATGTTGGTGAATCTATAAATTCTAAAGATTTAATTGTTGAAAAAAATCTTTCTAGTGGAAACAAGATAGAAACAAAATTAACAGAATGCACTATTGACGATTCTCTATATAATGGTGATCAAGTCGGAATATATGAAATTGGTGTGGTTTTAAATTCAAATAGTGAATTTACTTTGACATATGATGTTGATGTAAGACCAATAAGTGAATTAGATATAAGTGGTAAATATGGTATTATTGACGAGATGTATGAAAATACGCCTCCTACAATATTGGCGATGGAAATTGAAAATGATATAGCGCAAGTATACTATTCAGAAATTATTATTAGTAGTAACGTAACTTTAAAAAAAGAAGTGATAGATGGTAATATAACAATATCTGATTCTAAACATAATCAAAAAATGCGATTCAATCCTTTTACTAGTATAATGACTATTACTGGTTTGATGAGAGGCGATCCAGATATGATTGGCTTTAGACTTGATGAAGATGATTATCTTATATCACTTAGTGGGGCATTTGCTTCAAATGGCATAAAGTTGGTTGCTGTTGATGGACGTTTATCAAGTAATTCAATTCAATATTTAAATAATATGTATGGTGGTGTTTATTTAGATGAAACAATGGATGTTAGAGTAACTAGTGAAACAATGTTTACATCAGATAGTGTTGTTATAGTCGGAAGTAAGCCAATTCTTGATGATAAAAAACCATATCTAGGAATTTACTATAGAGAAGAAGATGGAAGAGTAATTGTAAAAATTGAAGAAGATGCCTTGTATTATACTGGAGGAACTAAAGCATATAAATACTATTTAGAACAAAAAGATAATGGCGATATATGGATAAGAACATCTATAAATGAGCCGATTTTGCACTATATTTTAGAAAAAGATATTATTGAACTATGGACTAATGATAGTTTATATGAATATTCTGTTAAGCGAGTAAATCCTCAAAACCATGCTATTGTCACTATTATTGCAACATATGGATCACGATATCAATTTGTTGTAACAAAAGGTGAAAAATTTCCAACTCAGGTTATAGCTAAAACTAATATTACATTTTATACAATACCTGGTTATAAAAATAATCCTATAATGGAAGATGTGACTTTTACTAATGTAACTATATCCAATGTATATATGAGCGACATAAGTTCAAGAATATATGGAGAGTATGATGATTATTTCTATGTTGCAAATTCTTGGACTGCTGGAAGAGATTTTATGATTTCATCATATTGGTATGCTAGAATTAAAAATTTTGAAATTATAGATTCTGGTTGGATTGAGTTTTATGATCACAAAAATGGGATATCAATTTTAGCGTTGCATAAAGATAATGGTGAAGCTGAGCAAGTATATTTCAATTGGAGTGAAAAAAAATTCACAATAGGAGAAGAGCAATTCACTCATAACGCAACTCCATTTAAAGACTTTGATTTTGTTGATAATTATATTGGCGAGGATGGCAGCGAAGGATTAATATCAGATAGAGGTATGATTGGCATAGTCGAAAAAAACGAACATAGTACAACTATTAGTTATGAAACAATATATATTATTTCGCTTACTAATGAAGAAGTTACGTTCTTGTATATATATCAAAATGACAAAGATGAAAGAGAATTAAAGTACTTCACAGCGACTAAAGAAAATGGAATATGGCGATTTGTCTTTGATGGCATAAAGTATACTCAAGTGATAAATAAGTAACTAAGCAAAAGTTTGGATAGCAATCCAAACTTTTTTAATATCATTCACTCGATGATTATCACTTTTTTTTGACTAATTATATAATGTCAATTATTATTAAATTGATAATTATTTTTTTGGAGGAAATATTATATGTGTACAGCTGCAACTTATAAAACAAAAGATCATTATTTTGGTCGAAATCTTGATTACGAATTTTCCTATAATGAAACGGTGACTATAACACCAAGAAATTATGTGTTTAATTTTAGAAAAATGGGTAAAATTGAAAGTCACTACGCTATTATTGGTATGGCATTTGTACAAGAAAATTATCCTCTATATTATGATGCCACAAATGAAAAAGGATTAAGTATGGCTGGTTTAAATTTCCCTAATAATGCTTGTTATAATGCTTTTGATCCAAACAAAGATAATATAACTCCATTTGAATTGATACCTTGGATACTTGGTCAATGTGCAACAGTAAAAGAAGCACGTAAACTCCTATCTAAAATTAATCTTTTAAATGAAAACTTTAGTGATGCCTTACCATTATCGCCACTTCATTGGATGATATCTGATAAAGATGAAAGTATTGTTGTGGAATCTACGAAAGATGGTTTAAAAGTGTATGATAACCCAGTAGGAGTAATGACAAATAATCCTACATTTGATTTTCATTTATTGAATTTAGCAAATTATATGAGTTTATCTCGTAATGATCCAGTTAATAATTTCTCTGATAAAATTGAATTAAATACTTATAGTCGCGGGATGGGCGCGATTGGATTACCTGGAGATTTATCTTCAGCCTCTCGTTTTGTAAAAGCGGCATTTACGAGACTTAACTCTATATCTGGAGATTCAGAATCAGAAAGTATAAGTCAATTTTTCCATATTCTTGCTTCGGTTGCTCAACAAAAAGGATGTTGCCATGTTAAAGGTGGTTATGAATATACAATTTACTCATCATGTTGCAACACCGATAAAGGAATATATTACTACACGACATATGAAAATAGTCAAATTACAGGTGTAAATATGCATAAAGAAAACCTAGATGGAAATACTCTTGTTAGTTATCCTTTAATTCTAGGACAACAAATTAATATGCAAAATTAATAATAATAAATTATTTCAACTATTCAGTTTTTGTAATTGTCTCGCATATAATTCTAACCGCAAAAATATTGTAAAAAAAAAGTTTTGCGGTTACAATATATATGGAGATGATTGAAATGATAAAAAGAGACAATTATTTAAATAAACTTATTGATCATAAAGATAAAGATATTGTTAAGATAATTACTGGTATTAGAAGATGTGGTAAGTCATTTTTGTTATTTGAAATATATTATAAATACTTGATAGAACATGGTGTGGATGATAGTCATATTATAAAAATAAACTTAGAATCATTGAAATTTTTAAAATATAGAGATCCAATTGAATTGTATAACTTTATTGAAAACAAAATAATCGATGAAAAAAGATATTATATATTCATTGATGAAATCCAGTTGGTAGATAATTTTGAGGATGTTGTTAATGGGATTAAAGTGGATTTCAATACGGATATTTATATAACAGGATCAAACTCAAAACTTTTATCCAGTGATATAAATACTAAATTACGTGGAAGAGGAATTGAAATTAAAGTATTCCCGTTGTCTTTTAAAGAGTATTATGAAAATAAAGGTGGGAACATACAAAAAGCATTCAATGATTATATCCTCTATGGTGGAATGCCATATGTTGCAGATTTAGATAAAGAATATGAAAAAACTGAATATCTTCAAATGTTGAACAATACTGTCGCTTCAAAGGATTTAATTGAAAGAAATAGAATTAAAAATATAGGTGTATTTAATGCAGTAATAGATTTATTACTTTCATCAATAGGCAGTTATGTTTCTCCAAATAAAATAGCAAATACTTTAAAAACAAATGGGTATAAAACTGTTGATAATGAAACTGTTTCTAATTATTTAAACTATTTATGCGATGGTTTTTTATTTTACAAAGCTTCAAGATATGACGTGAAAGGCAAAGAATATTTGAAAACACTAAATAAATATTATGTTTCAGATTTGGGACTTCGAAATGAAAAATTAAATTTCCGACAATTAGAAATGACCCATATTCTTGAAAATATCGTTTATCTTGAATTGTTAAGAAGAAATTATGTTGTGGATATTGGGAAAAATGACAAGAATGAAATTGATTTCATTGCAAAAGATCATAGAAAGTTGTTTTATATTCAAGTGTCATTATCAATTGAAAACCAAGAAACAAAAAATAGGGAACTAAATGCCTTTAAAGGACTAGATGATGGATATAGAAAAATAGTTATAACAATGGATAATAATCCTTTAATACATCTTGATAACGGATATGAGATGTTAAATATATATGATTTTTTATTAGATGAAAATATATTTAATAAACTATAGAAAATAGAATAAATATATTATTTTATCAAATTGCCTAAAATTATTTTCAAATCATCAATGGAATTACATACAACATCGTTGTAATTCTCTAATTTTCTCATCCACTTGTCGCGGTAATACGCAACACTAATTATTTTAATGTTTACACTATTACAAGCTTTAATATCACCAACAGAATCACCAATATAAATCACTTCATCATTTTTTAAATTCTGTTCTTTTAATAATTTTAAGAAATTGTAAGACTTATTTTTAAAAGTAGAAGAGCCATAATATTTCTTTTTAAAATATTTATTAATTTTAAATTTATCTAAAGAATAATTTAAAGTTTTAGAATCTCGTCCAGTTAAGATAAATAATGGAATATTTTTATTTTTAAGAAATTCTAAAATCTCAATAATCTTTAAATCTAAAGGTAATGTGTATTCATCGTGAATATCTTGATATGTTTTGTAATAGTCATCAAAAATACTCTTTCGATATTTTGATTTTAAAATCCCACGTAAAATTCCTATTCCATTCATTCCATAATATGGCCTAATTTGTTCGTCTTTTAAATCAATGTTAAAATTTTTAAAGACTGTCATCTTTAGCGTTTGTGTTAATAAATTATGGGAATTTACAATTGTCCCATCGAAATCGAAAATAATTGCTTTAATCATAATTATATTTTAACATCTAAATCTACTTTTTTCAGCAATATATAAAGCTATTTTTTAAATATTATACACTATATATGTAATTTAATTACTTTCTCATTTTAGATCATTAAAATGATTTATTTGAAAGAAATAGATGTTATAATATTAAAAATACGATTTAATGGGAGGACATTATGGAAAAAGCAAAAGTATATTTCACTAGAGTAATTACTAGAGAAAGTCTTATTAAAATTTATGAGGCTTTAGGCTGTGAATTAAAAGACAAAGTTGCAGTGAAAATCTCAACAGGAGAACCAGGTGGCCATAACTTTCTTAATCCAAAATTAATTGAAGGTTTAGTATCTAAATTAAATGGAACAATTGTTGAATGTTGTACAGCATATCGAGGAAGAAGATTTGATGCTCCTGAACATTGGAAGGCAATTAAAGAACATGGATTTATGGATATTGCTCCATGTGACATTATGGATGAGGATGAAGAAATTGAAATTCCTATTGAAGGTGGAAAACACATAGCTTATGACATTGTAGGAGAACATATCCATAATTATAATTCAATGTTAATGTTATCGCATTTTAAAGGTCATGCAATGGGTGGCTTTGGAGGCGCATTAAAGAATATGAGTATTGGTGTTGCTTCTCGAAGAGGTAAAGCTTGGATTCATACAGTTGGAAGAACAAAAGACCCAGACGAACTTTGGAATCTTACAGAAGACCAAGACGGATTCTTAGAATCAATGGCTGAAGCTTGTAAGGGAGTTAAACAATATTTTAAGGCAGAAAACTTAGCGTATATTAATGTTGCAAATAACTTATCAATTGACTGTGATTGTGATTCTAATCCACATGATCCAGAAATGGAAGATATTGGAATATTTGCATCACTTGATCCTGTTGCTTTAGATCAATGTTGTTATGACACAATAATGAACTCAAAAGATAAAGGAAAACAAAGTTTAGTTAATAGAATGTTAGAAAAACATGCAATTAGAACAGTTGAGTGGGCAGCAGAATTAGGTGTTGGCACTCGTGAATATGAACTAATTGATATCGATAAATAGGAGGAATAATTATGTTAGATTTAGTTTTATCACAAAGAAATATTAATACGAAAGTAAAAATTAGTATTCAAGCATTAGTAAGTATCTTAGTTGTACTTTTAGCAGTAGCTTTACCACAATTTGTCCATATTTTTGCGGGCTCAGCAGGTGGTGTTACTTATTTACCAATGTATCTTCCAGTAATTTTAGGTGGATGTTTATTAGGTGCTTATTGGGGATTAGGTGTAGGTATTATGTCGCCTCTTGTTAGTTTTTTACTTACATCATTAATGGAAAATCCAATGCCTATTGCTGCTCGTTTACCTTATATGATTATGGAGTTAGCGATATTTGGTTTAGTGAGTGGATTGTTCTCTAAAAAGATTTTTGAAAATAAATGGATAGTTTATCCTGCTGTTATTAGTGCAATCTTATTAGGAAGACTATCATTCTTAGCAATAAGTTTTATTTTCCAAAGTGTAAGTGTTGTTAAAGGTAATGCTGTTTGGACACAAATCTTAAATGGCTATATGGGAGTACTTATCCAATTAGCAGTTGTGCCAGTTATTGTTACGATATTACGTCATTTATTAAAGAAAGATAACGAATAATTATATGAGTGATTTAGATATTATTTTTAAAAGAAGTAGTATACGAAAATATTTAGATAAACCAGTTGAAAAAGAAAAAATCCATGAGATATTAAATGCTGGATTTGCCGCACCTAGTGCAAGAAATTTAAGACCATATCATTTTTTAGTAATTGATGATAAGGAACTAATTTTAGAAATTTCTAAGCTATCATTTGGTAAAAAAATTATGGTTGGTGCACCAGTGGTTATTGCAGTTTTAGGAGATTTAAATATTAATCCTACTATGGAGTTTGTCATGAATGATACTTCAAGTTGCATTCAAAATATGTTACTTGCCATTGAAGGATTAGGTTTAGGCGGTTGTTGGTGTGGACAAAGACGAGATGATACTGAACAAATTAATGCTAAACTCTTAAATTTGCCTGATAACGTATTTGTCTCAGGATTCATTGCTTTAGGATATAAAGCGGAAGAAAAAAAGCAAATTAACCGCTTTGATAATACAAAAGTTCACTATAACAAGTGGTAGTGTTACTTATCTAAAAGTTTTCTTATAACTTATCAAGTTATATGATATTGTTAACTATGCATTTTAAGTGAGTGCTAAATCAAAAAGAAATAAGGTGTTTGAAATATGAAAAAATTATTAATTATGACCGATTCAAATTCTGGAATAAAAATTGATGAAGGAAAAAATATGGATGTATTTGTTGTTCCAATGCCTTTTTTCATTGATGGACAAGAATATCTAGAAGAATTAACTCTTTCACAAGATGAATTTTATAAATTCTTAAAAAATGATTCTGTCAATATATCAACATCCCAACCATCCGCATATTATTTGCGTGATCTTTTTAAGAAGCACTTAAAAGAATACGAACAAATAATTTATATTCCAATGATGTCTAGTTTATCTGCAACTTGTGCATCTGCAATATCAATTGCTGCTGAGTTTGATGAAAGAGTTCATGTCATTGATAATTTGAGAATTTCTATTACTCAAAAAGAAAGTGTGTATGAAGCAGTTGCAATGCGAGATAAAGGCTATTCATGTGAAGAAATAGTTAAATATTTATTAGACACAAAACATATTGCTTCAATTTACATTTATCTTGATACTTTAAAGTATCTTAAAAAAGGCGGTCGTATTAAACCTGCTGCTGCAGCATTAGCGAATTTATTAGGAATTCGTCCGGTTCTCTATACTAGGGGAGAAAAGTTTGATACTTATGCTAAAGTTCGTAGTATTACTCAAGCCAAAAGAAAAATGATTGATAAAGTTAAAAGTGAGTTAGAAACTGAATTTAAAGAGTATTATGATGCTGGGAAGATGATCGTGTCTATTGCGCATACGCAAAATTACGAAGAAGCACTCAAATTTAAAGATGAAATTTTAGCTGCTTTACCAAAAATTAAATTTAGATTTATTGATGCCTTATCTTTAAGTGTATCTTGCCATATTGGTTCTGGTGCACTTGCGATTGCAATATCAATTAACTCTTTTTTAGATTAATGTAACTAAAAATGGAATGTTTTTATTCCATTTTTTATTTATAATAAACATAGATGTTGGAGGAATAAGTAATGAAAAAATTAGGATTTGGATGTATGAGACTTCCTCTTATTGACGGCAAAGTTGATTTAGAACAATTTTCCGAAATGATAAAAATATATTTTGAAAATGGCTTCAACTATTTTGATACTGCACATGGCTATATTGATGGACAAAGTGAAACTGCAATTAGAGAATGTTTAACTTCAAAATATCCTCGCGATTCATATATTTTAACAAATAAATTATCGAGTTTTTACATTCATAAAGAAGAAGATGTACGAGTTGTATTTGAAGAGCAATTAAAAGCGTGTGGCGTTGATTATTTTGATTATTATTTAATGCACGCACAAAACGCAGAATTATTTAAACTTTATAAAGAATGCCATGCTTATGAAGTAAGTCTAAAACTTAAAGAAGAAGGAAAAATAAAACATTTTGGTATATCTTTTCATGATAAAGCAGCAGTACTTGAAGAAATATTAACAGAATATCCGCAAATTGAAGTAGTACAAATCCAATTTAATTATTTAGATTACGATAGTCAAAACATTGAAAGTAGAAAATGTTATGAGGTTTGTCGTAAATTCAATAAAGATGTCATTATTATGGAACCTGTTAAAGGTGGTGCACTAGTAGATCTCCCTTTTAATGCTCAGAAAATATTTGATGAATTAAATGGTGGGTCTAATGCAAGTTACGCAATTAGATTTACTGCTTCATTTGAAGGAGTAATAATGGTTTTATCTGGAATGTCAAATATCGAACAAATGAAAGATAATGTCGCATATATGAAAGATTTTGTGCCATTTAGCAAGAAAGAATTTGAGACAGTCAAGAAAGTAGCGGATATTATTAAATATTCTAATGTCATTCCATGTACTGCTTGTCGATATTGCGTCGATGGCTGTCCTAAAAAAATCTTAATTCCAGACTTATTCGCGTGCATGAATCAAAAAAGAAATCAACTTGATGATTGGAATAGTAGAAATAACTATAGAACGTATACTCAAAATAATGGCATGGCAAGCAATTGTATAAAATGCGGAAAATGTGAAACAATTTGTCCTCAACATTTAAAAATTCGTAAGCTATTAGAAGAAGTTTCAAATGTTTTTGATAAAAGAAAATAAGGTGATAAAAATGAATAAAGATTTAGAAAAATCCATACAATTGATGAAAGAAAAAAACGCAACTCTTACACTTGTTTTAGATAATCAAGAAGAAGTGTTATTTGAACGTGGAGTTAAACCACTAATGATGCTTTTAAGTCGTAATATTGATTATAGTAAGTATAGTGCTTCTGACCGTGTCATTGGAAAGGCGGCAGCGTTACTTTATATAAATCTTGGCATTAAAAATATATATTGTGAACTGATTAGTGAAAAGGCACTACAAGTATTTAAAAATCATAATATAAATATTACATATGACAAAGTTGTTCCACTTATTTTAAATAGAGACAAAACAGGATATTGCCCAATGGAGAGTTTAGTACTTACTATTGATGATCCTATAGAAGCTTATGAAGCAATTAAAAACAAAATTAAAGAGATGAGTAAATAATTATGGAATATCGAAAATTACCACATGGAGAAGAATTAATTAGTACTCTTGGTTTAGGCACAGGAAGTCTTACTGAAGTAAGTGAAAAAGAAATTGAACAAATTATAAAAAAAGCCATTGAAAATGGCATTAATTTTTTTGATTTGTGTGCAGGAAATAGAAAAGTATTTAAACCATTTGGGAAGGCTATTAAAGTTCAAAGAGAAAAAGTGTATGTTCAAGTTCATTTTGGCGCGGTTTATAATGACAAAGATGAATATTCATGGTCAAGAGACTTAAAGACCATCAAAGATACATTTGCATATATTTTAAACGCATTAAATACTGATTATGTTGATTTTGGCTTTTTACATTGTGTCGACGAAGAAGATGATTTTGAAAAACTAAAAAGTAATGGAGTCTTTGATTATTTAAAGGAATTAAAGGCAAAAGGTATCGTAAAACATATTGGCTTATCATCTCATACTCCAAGTGTTGCGAATAAAGTCATAGATACTGGATTGATTGATATGATGATGTTTTCAATAAATCCCGCTTATGACTATGAATATGGTGATGAATTAGGAATTGGTTCAGTAAAAGAAAGGAAAGAATTATACATCCGTTGTGCATCTTTGGGGATTGGTGTATCTGTTATGAAACCTTTCTTTGGTGGAAAACTTCTTGATGAAAAGCAATCACCATTCAAAGTATCTTTAACAAAAAATCAATGTCTCCAATACGCACTAGATCGTCCAAGTGTTTTGACATGTGTTCCAGGAGTAAGAAATTTAAATGATTTAAATGAGTTATTAAGTTTTATTAATACTATGCCACTTGATAACGACTACTCGATAATTGGGACATTTAAGATAAATAAAATAGAGAATAATTGTGTATATTGTAATCACTGCCAGCCATGTCCAATGGGAATAGATATCGGAATTGTTAATAAGTATTATGATTTAGCTAAAGTTGGTGATGAATTAGCTAAATCCCATTATCATAAATTAAAACTTAATGCGACTAATTGTGTGCAATGTGGTCATTGCAACAGTCAATGTCCATTTAATGTAAATCAAATGCAAAGAATGAGAGAAATTGCGGAATATTTCTTAAAAAATTAATTTAAAAATCTTATAATAGTAGTGCGATTATATAAAAGGAGAATATAAAACATGAGAAAAAATTTTGGAAAACAAACTTATTTTTACCCATTACCAGTTTTAATTATTGGAAGCTATGATAAAGATAATAAGCCTAACGCTATGAACGCTGCTTGGGGTGGAATCTATGATACAAACCAAGTAATTATTTGTCTTAGCACTGATCATAAAACGACGGATAATATTAAATTAAAAAATGAATTTACAGTTAGTTTTGCAGATTCTATGCATGTTGTAGAAGCGGACTATGTTGGTATAGCATCTGGAAACGATGAGGATAAAATTAAAAAAGCAAACTTACATGTAATAAAAAGTGAATTTGTGGATGCTCCATATTTTGAAGAATTCTTAATGACCTTAGAGTGTCGCGTAAATAAAATTACGGAAGATGATGGCACAACTTGGGTAGTAGGAGATATCATAAATGTCAATGCTGACGAAAGTGTTTTAACGGATGGAAAAATCGATTTAAGTAAACTTCGTATTATTTCATATGATCCTGTTCATCATACATATGTTGAACTTGGAAATAAAGTTGGTCACGCCTTTAAAGACGGTCTTAAATTAAAATAATAAGAACTCTTAACTAGAGTTCTTTTTTGTTGTATAGTTATATTGAAGGTGAAGAATGTTTATGAACAAAAAAGTAACGAAAAAATTGGATAAAATAATAGATTCAAATATTGATGACAAAGGAAATTTTATAATTGATATGATGATTTTAGATGATGAGAGTTTTATCTCACCATTTTGTGGTAAAGCACCAGTGATTTCTTCAGATGTTGCAACATACTTAGATAATGCAATAAAAAATGTTCCACCAAAATTTGGAGTATCTTTACATATTACAAGTGATGTAGTTTCTAAAGAAAAAGAAGAAATACACATTGAATCAATTAGAAATTATTATCGTAATGAGCAAAAACAATTAATTCGCGAACTAGTGTCTAATAAATTATCTGCCTTTATTATGTTTGTTATTGGCTTAGTTGTTATTGCAACTATGATTGTGTTATCTCTTACTAATACTAGTGAGATTTGGATTACAGTTTTAGAAATTGTTGGTTGGGTATTTGTTTGGGAAGCAGTAGATACATTCTTTATTGAACGTAGTAAATTAAAAAGAGATTTGCTTAGAGCAAATCAATTTATAAATGCTGAAGTTGTATTTAATCGTAAAAAATAAAAATTATTTAGCTATTTTCATCAGGGGCTTGTCCGTTATGGCTAGGCCATTTGCATTCGGTAATTTCCATATTTGTAAATGTGGCTTTGAATGATGAGTTTTCTGGACTACAGGCATATATTCCAAATTGAATAGTTTTACCTACATTCCACATATGACAAATTCTCATTTGGCTAAATGTTTTGCCATCATTTGAACATTCAATGCAAAAATCATTTTCTCTTCGACTGAAGCGATACCAGATTGATTTAATTTTTGCATCGATTTCCGTAGTAGCCCAATCAGAATATCCGTTATTTGTGACAACACTTCCTAAATGTTGGAATTTTTCATTTTCAAATTCAATTGATCCTTTTAGCCAGTTTTCACTATCAAGATACATAATCACTCCACATTGATCAAAACGATGTTTTGTATCAAATTCTGTTTTAACTACAAAAGAAAAGTATAATTCATCACTTGAGATTTGAAGTAAAGGCGCATTATCATTTCTAAAATGATAATATGTTCTTTGCCATAAATCGGTATGTGGTTCAGTTGTTATTTCAACCTTATCAGATGTTATAAGGTAATTACTTGGCTTTCGAGTCCAAGTCATAGCTCTTGCATCTAGTTTCATATCTTAATCTCCTTAAGTAATCTAATTGTATTTATTAGTATATCATAAAATATAAAAGAGACATTTAATTACTTATAAATAAAAACATTGAAAAACTAGTGCGAATTTAAGAAAATATACATATAGAAAGGTAATACTTGTATGCTTAATCAATTTTCACGAACTCAATTAATACTAGGAAAAGAAGCAATGGATATTTTAAAAGAAAAAAAGGTT
This sequence comes from Erysipelotrichales bacterium, assembly GCA_022508535.1. Lineage (GTDB taxonomy): Bacteria > Bacillota_I > Bacilli_A > RFN20 > CAG-826 > RUG131. The sequence goes on along the minus strand of JAFLUZ010000013.1, from coordinate 24,883 downwards.
GCTATTTTTGGTATTGGTGGAGTAGGTGGATATGTAGTTGAAGCCTTAGCAAGAAGTGGCATTTATAATTTTGTCATTGTTGATGACGATAATGTATGTATAACAAATATTAACCGTCAAATAATCGCCACTACCGAGACAATTGATCAACCTAAAGTCGAAGTAATGAAAAAACGTATTTTATCTATCAATCCTAATGCAAATGTTGAAATAAGACAATGTTTTTATTTACCAAGTAATGCAGATGAATTTAATTTTGAAGAATATGATTATGTTGTAGACTGTGTTGACACTGTTACTGCTAAACTATCAATTATTATGGAAGCAAAAAAACATAATAAGTTAGTCATCTCTGCTATGGGAGCAGGTAATAAAATGAATCCATGTATGTTAGAAGTAAGTGATATTAGTAAAACTAGTGTTGATCCTTTAGCAAAAGTAATGCGTTATGAATTACGTAAAAGAAATATAAAAGGCGTGAAAGTTGTTTATTCAAAAGAAGAACCAATTAAGTTCGTTGATACTAATTATCAAGAAGCTACTAACAAAAGAACAATTCCCGGCTCTAATGCATTTGTGCCATCAGTAATGGGACTAATTATGGCTTCAGAAATTATCAAAGATTTAATAGATTATAGGAATCGTAAGTAGTCGATTCCTTTTTTGTTTTTCCATTTACGAAATAAAAACAGCAATTTATGAATTAGCTATTTAAAAATTGCTATTAATTTTATAAAATTAATATGTGTAAAAAGACTAGGAGTGTAGTTAAAATGAAGTACATATCGTTTGTAGTGCCATCATACAATGCTGAAAAGTATTTAGATAAATCAATTCCTTCTTTACTTAAAGGTGGAGAAGATGTAGAAATTATTATCGTAAATGATGGTTCAAAAGATAACACTCTTGCTGTTGCAAGAGAATATGAAAAAAAGCATCCAAGTATAGTGCGTGTGATTGATAAACCAAATGGCGGACATGGTTCAGGTATTAATGCAGGACTTGCCATTGCAGAAGGTCTATATTTTAAATGTGTTGATGCTGATGACTGGGTCGATGAAGATGCTTTAAAGAAAACTCTAGATTTAATGAAAAAACATTATGAAGAAAATAAATCACCAGATTTATATTTGACTAACTATGTTTTTGAAAGACCAGATTTAAATCAAACAAGAAAAAGTGGTGTTTTCAAAGAATTCCCACAAAATAGATTCTTCACCTGGGATGATGTAAAGCATGTATTTCCAACGAGATACTTAATGATGCACATGTTAATATTTAAAACAAGTATCTTAAAAGAAAGTAAAGTAAAACTTATTGAGCATACTTTCTATGTTGATAATTTGTTTAACTATGTACCTTTATTTTACACCAAGACTATGTATTACTTAGATGTTGATTTATATCGTTATTTTGTTGGAAGACAAGATCAATCAGTGTCATTTGCTAATATGGCGAAAAACTATCAACATCAGCTTAGAGTCATAAGAGAAATGTCTCTTTGGTATACTTTAGATGAACTAAAATCTTTGTCAAGAAAACACTATAAATTTATGATTAATGACTTAGAAGCAAAGTCATTCTTAACGTTATTCTATATTACGATTGGAAATAAAGAAACTGCTTATAAAGAATATAAAGAGTATTTAAAAGAATTTAAGGAAAAAAATAAAAAGCTCTATAAGAAAATTCGACATCATTCGTTATTCACTTTCCCTTTTATTCTAATTAGACCACTTCGTAATGCGGTAGTAAAATTTGGATATAAAAAAGTAATCAAAAAGACAGGATGGAACTAATATGAAATATGAAAAAATAATTAATGAAATGTCTTTAGAAGAAAAAGCCTCATTAATGTCTGGTAAAAACTTCTGGGAGACACAAGAAATTGAAAGACTAAATATTCCATCAATTTTCCTTTCTGATGGACCACATGGTATGCGTAAACAAGCAGCAGCGGCGGACCACTTAGGGTTAAATGTCTCAATACCCGCGACATGTTTTCCAACTGCCGCTACGATGGCAAATACTTGGAATGAAGAATTAGGAGAAACTTTAGGAAAATATCTAGGACAAGAAGCTATCTCCCAACACGTTAATGTTGTTTTAGGCCCTGGTACTAATATGAAAAGAAATCCACTTTGTGGAAGAAACTTTGAGTATTTCTCCGAAGATCCATATCTTGCTGGAAAAATGGCAGCAAGTTATATTCGTGGTATTCAAAGTAATGGAATCTCAGCTTGTGTAAAGCACTTTGCTTGTAATAACCAAGAAGAAAATCGTATGACTCTTGATAGTGTTCTTGATGAAAGAACTTTAAGAGAAATTTATCTTACTGCCTTTGAAATTGCAATCAAAGAAGGAAAGACAAAGTGTTTAATGTCTTCTTATAACCTTGTTAACGGGGTATACGCGAATGAAAATGAGCACTTATTAAAAGATATTTTACGTAATGAATGGGGATATAAAGGAGTAGTAGTAACTGACTGGGGTGGAGATAATGATCGTGTTCTTGCTCTTAAAGCTGGAAATGAATTAGAAATGCCATCTGCATCAGGTGATACTGCTGAAGACATTATAAACGCCATTAAAAATGGAACTTTAGATGAAAAAGTATTAGATGAAAATGTTGATCGTTTATTAACTTTAATCTTTGATACAAATAAAGTATTCGAAGGAGAAAGTCATACTTTTAATGAAGAAAAACATCATCAATTTGCCAAAATGGCAGCGGAAGAAAGCATTGTTCTTTTGAAAAATAATGGTGTTCTTCCAATAAGTACTAACAAAAAAGTTGCACTCATTGGTGACTTTGTTTATGAACCACGCTATCAAGGTGCTGGATCATCAGTTGTTAATCCAACAAAACTTGATAAGACTATTGATTTAATTGATAAGTCTGGTTTGCAAATTATTGGTCATGAAAAAGGATTTAATAGATACGGTAAAAAGAAAAAAGGTTTATTAAAGAAAGCCTTAAAACTTGCAAGTTCTGCTGATGTTGTTGTTTGTTATTTAGGACTTGATGAAGTAACAGAAGCTGAAGGATTAGATCGTAAAGATATGAAACTAGCAGCAAATCAAATTGAACTTGTTAAAGAAATCAAAAAGCTTGGAAAAGAAGTTGTAGTTGTTTTATCTTGTGGATCTGCTGTTGAATTAGATTTTGTCGATGATGTTGATGGTTTACTTCATGCTTATCTATCTGGTCAAGCTGGAGCAGAAGCAATATTAAATATTTTAAGTGGTAAAGTAAATCCATCAGGTAAACTTTCTGAAACTTATCCTTATAAACTAGAAGATGTTGCATCAAATGATAATTTCCCAAGCCATAAACGCACTATTGAATATCGAGAAGGATTATTTATTGGATATAGATATTTTGATACAGCTGATGTAAAAGTAAGATATCCATTTGGTTATGGTTTATCTTATACAAAATTTGAATATTCCAATCTAAAAGTTAGCGAAAAAGGCGTGACATTTGATATTGAAAATGTTGGCGAAGTTGAAGGTAAAGAAGTTTCTCAACTTTATGTTGCTAAATCAGACTCAAAATTAATTAGAGCAAGAAAAGAACTTAAAGGATTTAAGAAAGTAGGTCTTAAACCACACGAAAAGAAAACAGTTACTATTGAATTTGATGATAAAACATTTAGATATTTTAATACTGTAACTAATAAGTGGGAAATAGAAGATGGAGACTATCAAATTCTTATCGGTGCCTCATCTCTTGATATAAGACTTGAAGGTAGTGTTCATAAAACTGGTACAACAGATAAATATCCATTAGGAGTTAAAGATTTACCAACTTACGCGAGTGGAAAAGTAAGAAATGTCAGTGATGAAGAATTTGAAAAACTTTTAGGAAGAGAAATCCCTAATGCGGAAATCCCATTCATTAATAAGAGAAAAACAAGAATGATTGTAGATTACAATACAACAGTTCAAGAATTAAGATATGCAAAAGGATGGTCGGGTCGTTTCTTTGCTTGGTGTATCCGTTTTGCAGTTAAATTCTTAAAGGCATTTGGTAATAAAACAATGGCAAATACACTTGTAATGGGTGTTGTTCATCAACCAATGCGTGGAATGTCAAGAATGACTGGTGGTATGATTCATTGGAGACAACTAGATGGACTTATCATGATGTTTAATGGAAAATTCTTTAAAGGTGCACACAAATTCTTTAAGGAAGGTCGTAATTATAAAAAACAAAGAAAACTAAAAGAAAAACAATTGAAGGAGAGTAAGAAAAATGACTAAGGAAGAAAAACTCGCCAAAAAAGAAGAAGGTTTAAAACTTTTCAAAGAATTAGAAACTGAATACACTAAAAAAGTTCAAGAAAAACGTGAACATTTAAAAGAGATGAATGGATGGAAAAGATTTTGGTTTAATGTTGGTCAATCAAGATTTTGTCAATGGTTTAGAAGATCTTGGCTAAAATATAAATGTGTTCACCCAAAAGGTGCAAAATTACTTGAGCAAGTATTCTTTTTCTTAGTGTTTAGTAATGGTGTTACAATTTGGCAATACTTAGTAATGACCTTCTTACCTCATCTAATTGGTTTAAAACTCGCTCAAACTCCATTTGTGTGGCCAGCTATTCCACTTGGAAATTGGCTTGATGGAAATGGTAATCAACTATTCTTTGCGATTTTTAATGAACCGGTAATTGATAAGAATGGTTTCCAAATTGTTGCAACTGGAGATCTAACCCAAGGTGTTATTGGTGGTGGTTTAGGTAATTTCATTGCATTTGAAATTGCAGTATTTACTGCTCAATGTATTAATTTCCCACTTCAAAGAAATATTACTTTTAAATCTGATGGAAATCCTTACTTCCAGGCAATGTGGTATTTTATTGGTTGGGTTGGCGTATCATTATTTGTTAATGCAGTATGGGGTATTGCAAATCCAATTATGACATTATGGGGATGGGCACCAGCACTTAAGAATCTTCTTAAGACATTCATCACAGGTGGTATATCAATGGTAATTTTCTTCTTTATCTTTAAAATCATATTCCCACCTAAAAAAACAGAAGAAGTTAAATAATTTTATTAAAGTTGTAGAATGCTAATTTTCTGCGACTTTTTTAGAAAAAAACAATTTTAAAAATATAAATTTAAAATCACTTATAAGGAGGTAAAAACATGAAAAATCTAGTTCGGTTGTTGCTTTTCAGTACATGTTTTTGTATGGCGGGATGCACTCAACCATCAAATAATTCGACTAGTAAGCCAACGTCAAATGAAAGGCAAATGTCTTTCTTAAAAACGTATGGAAGAACTATTGTAAATGAAGATGGTGAAAAAGTGCTTCTTAAAGGCACTAATCTTGGTGGATGGCTTCATATGGAAGGCTGGATGGATGGTGGTGGTGCTCACAACAATCACTATGCAGTACTTGAAGCATTACGAGCAAGATTTACCGATTCTGAAGTAGAGGATCTTCTTGAAGTTTATCAAACTAATTATATCCAAGAGAGTGATTTAGAATATATTGCATCATTAGGTTTAAATCTTGTGAGAATTCCATTTTTCTGGACTGAGATTATGGACTTTGAAGGAAACATTAAAGACAATGCGTTTGATCAACTAGATTGGGCGATTGATGTATGTAAAAAACTAGGTCTATATGTTTTATTAGATTTACATGGTGCGCCAGGAGGCCATTCTAACGGCTGGTTAAGTGGTGGACATACTGATTCTAATGAATTATGGACAAATGAAAGAAATCAAGTATGGGCAGTTAATATTTGGGAAACACTTGCCACTCGTTATAAAGATGAGCCAACAGTCTATGCTTATGGACTTTTAAATGAACCTGTTTTACCTGAAAGTGGAGCAATAATTACAATTCCTGAAATGTATACTAAGTTATACAAAGCCATAAGAGCAATTGATCCAAATCACATTATTGTTATGGGTGCTTTCTATAATTTTGATTATCTAGGATCTCCTGCCTCAAATGGATGGGAAAACGTAGTATATGAAACACATCATTATGACAATAGTAATTATTCTTTTGGACAGCAAAATACTTTTGTGGCAGGGCAATTAAGTTATATTGAAGAATATTCTAAAAAATGGAATGTGCCAGTTTTAGCTGGTGAGTTTAATTTTTGGTCAATAGAAAATGCATGGAGAACTTGGCTTTATACATTAAGTGCAAGAGATGTTTCTTGGTGCAATTGGACATATAAAAACACAGAGCAAAATGCTGATAAGAACTGGGGATTATATCATCAACCTACTGTTGAATATGTTGATTTTAAAAATGATTCGCTTGAAGAAATAGCTCAAAAATGGAGTCAGTTTAGATCTGAAAATTATGTTAGAAATGAATTTTTAAAATCTATTCTTGAAGATGCAGCAAAACTTGGTTGGGATAAGATTAATGGAGAAACAATAGACACCAAAGATTTTAAAGTTACTACATATAAAACTGATTATGGATATGATGTTTCAAGCCTAATGGATGGAGACATTCTATCCGATTGGATGAATGGAGAACCCCAACACGGAGAAAACCAATGGATTGAAATTGATGCACAAAAAGAAGTTACAATTAATCGCATTGATATATTTTGTACTCATGTGGGAGATTATGGACGAAAGTTAAAAGTATCTGCTTTTATTGATGGCGTTTGGGTTGAAGTAGGATTAGAGACAGGATATCCAGGTATTGTTAATATTCGCTTCAATAAAGTCAGTGCACGTTATTGGCGCATTGAACAAGTAGGTATGACTGATTATTGGTGGAGAATTAATGAAATACTGGTCTATTTAGAAAATAGGTAATTCATATTTTCTTTATAAATATATATTGGAAGTAGTATAGAAACGCAGTTCATCATATACGATACTGTGTTTTTTGTTTACATAGATTTTAATTAATATAATGAATTAAATATCGATTTAAAGTCTATTTATCATAAAAAATTGTCAAAATGTTAAATGAAAACGCATTCATAAAATTATTTTTATTTTTTTTTATAGACATAAATAATTATTTAGTGTAATATAACAACAATTAATAGCAATTGGAATCATAAGTTTATCAGAAGTAAAATTGTTTTTTGTTTTATGTTTTATTTTAATGATAAAACTTAATGGTCCTATTAATTTTTTGGAGGAGGAAAATAAAATGAAAGAATACCAAAAACCAATTGTTGATGTAGAAGAAATGTTGATTGAAGATGTCGTTTTAAGTTCTATTCCAGCTCATAAGGATGATGAATTAAAAATGGGGGAAGGAGCTGGTGAAAGATGGTAAAGAAGAAAGGTCTTTTAGTTTTTGCTCTTGGCGCAATGATGGCTATGGGCCATATGTCAGCACCAACTGCTTCTAGCGGAATGAAAGAATTCGCAGAAGACTACGCTGCTAATAAAGGTGTAGGTCTTCACGTATTACGTGCAGAAGGCGCAGGATTTGAATATTCCAAAACTTTTGTACAATCTGGCGTAAATGAAGCTGGAGAAGATGTATTAAGATTTGCTACTGCAGTTAAAGGTGAAGTTGAAAGCTTATCTTATACAAGATTTGCTCTTGAAGGAGCAGCTCCAGGAAGTGCTCAAGCAATGGACAATGTCGTTCCTGTTACAACATTGTATAAATCTATTGAAGTAAGCGAAGGTAGTGCTTTTTATGATGGCGAGAAAGTTGTAAATGATGCTACTGAAGCTACTGAAGGATGGTATTGGGCATGTTATTCTATTACTTACACAAGTAGCACATTTAAAGCTAGTGATGTACGAGTTCAATTAACTGTCAATGAATCAGAAGCACTTGAAGAGAGATCAACGAGCTTGAATAAGGTCAAACTTCCAAATTTTGGTTCATTTGCTGGAAAAAAATATTCTGGTAGCTATGTTGATCTTGATATAGTTGATGAATACACTGCATCATGTACTTATAGTAATCATGTAATTAAAGATGCTGTAATTTCTGATTATGCAAACGACTATTATGAATTAACAAATGATTTAGGTGAATCATTTAAAGTTTCATTTACAACTAGTGGCGGCTCCGTTACTGTAAGAGAAATAGTATATTTAAAAGATGATGGTAGCAAATCTACTCCATCAAGCAGCTATTATGCCGACCAATTAAAAGAATTAACAAGTTTCTATATGACAAAGAGCGGCAATCGTGTCGATACAAGAACTTATGAGGTTCAAGCAGGTGATTACGAATACTTAACTATTGTTAAAAATCCATCAGAAGCAACTGCCTCTGTTTCATATAGTTCTTCTGATAATAGCAAGGTAACAGTTTCATTATCAAATTCCTCATTATTATATGTTGAATTTAAAGCGGCTGGTGAAGCAAAAATCACTGTAACTCTTACTGATGCTTATGGAAATGAATTTTCTCAAGAAGTTAAATACAATATTTCTGAAAAGATTTTCCCAACAGAAGATAACTGGGTACTTGAATATGATAAAGACTTAAAAGATATAAAAGTTGGAAATCAAGTTAAATTCAGTGTTAAATGGCTTGATGATTCAATTAATACAGATCAAACTGTTACATGGTCTTCTAGTGATTCAAAATTTGCTTCTATTAATAAAGTTACTGGAGTAATGGAAGCAAAAAAGGAAACTGAAGCTGGTCAAGAAGTCACTATTACAGCTTCTGTTACTGGAAAAGATAAGACTACAATTACTAAGTCAGTATCGTTCTCTGTTGCACCTGCTGATGAAGGAGCATTACCAGATAAAATAGTTGGTGTATGGGAAGGTCAAGACGACAATTATATTTCATTTACTGTTACAGTTAAAGCAGATGGATCTGCAACATTAGAAACCGAAGAAGGTAATTCATGGGATTTCATTTTTGATCATGAAGCTAGCGGTTGGTACTACTTTGCATACGAAGCTGATGAAAGCGTTCAAATGATTATTAGTGTCAATAACAGTACATTCGAATTGGAAGACGAGACTTATACAATTAATGACTACGAAACATTCTGTGCTTTAGGTACTATAGAGATCAAAAAGCAAAAATAAAAAATAGTTTAATTGAGCGTAGATACTATCTATGGTATCTACGCTTTTATTATCTTAAATTTATATGAAACAAAATTAATAAAATTGTTTCACATAAGCGAAAGTGTGCTATAATATATGTGAAACAAAATGGGTTGAAATGTTTCACAAAGGAGATGGCAATTATGAATATCGCAAAATTACTTCATGAGCAAGAACTTTTAATTACAAGATTAAATAAGCTTCTGCATGGTTCGATTGAAATACGAGAAGCAAATGAAAAAAAATATATTTATGTGCATTTCAGAGAAGATGGAATTCTTCAAACTAAATATGCAGGAGAGTATAGTATTGAATTATATAACTTAATTCTTGAAAACAACAAAATAGCTAAGGATTATAAAAAGCAACTGAGAACTATAAAGAAGGAATTAGGTAACGTTCAATATGAGTCATTCGAATTAAATGATCGGATTAAACTGAATATTGATTTTGCAAGAAAAAATTTGGTAGAATCAATCTATAAGCAAGCAAAACTCGAGGGAGTTGCAACTACATTTTCAGATACCGAAACAATCGTTAATGGTGGAAAAGTAAAAGATATGACGGCATCTGATATCTCAAAAGTTGTTAATTTAAAACATGCTTGGGAATTTATATTAGGAGAAGGAGTTATTACTTATCCGACTAATTTTGTTATTGCTAGTCAAATTAATGAGATTGTTGAAGAAGGATTCTCATATACCGCAGGAAAACTTAGAACAGTGCCAGTAAGAATTGGTGGTTCAACATATCTTCCACCATTACCATTTGAAGCTAAAGTAAAAGAAGATTTAGAAAATATATTATCTGCAACTGATTCATATGATACGGCAATTGAACTTCTATTATATGTTATGAAAAACCAATTATTTATAGATGGCAACAAAAGAACTGCAGTAATATTTGCTAATCACTATCTAATAAGTAGAGGTTTAGGTTTAATTGTTATTCCAGCGGAATTGGTTGATGATTTTAAAAAAGTATTAATCGAATACTATGAAAATAGTGACACAAAAATAAAAGATTTTTTAAGAAATAATTGCTTATTAAAATTGAACTAACGAATAGATAGGAATAATAAAATATATGAAAAGCATTTTTGAAAAAAATTTGATGCTTTATAAAACTCGCTATGAATCGCCTATAGGAGAACTAACTCTTTTGTCTGATGGTAATAGTCTAATTGAGATTCGACTCTATAAATCAAGATATCCTTCAATAGCAAGTAATTTGAAAACAGTTGAATGTGATGATTTGAATGTTTTTAAACTAACAAAGACTTGGCTAGATAAGTATTTTAGTTGTGAAATTCCAGATATAAAAGATCTTCCATTAAAATTTATAGGCAGTGAGTTCCAGCAAAAAGTAATGTCACTTTTATGTGAGATTCCTTATGGAACAGTTACTACCTATAAAGATATTGCACGTAAAATTAATCCTAAAATGTCTGCACAGGCAGTGGGAAATGCAGTAGGTCGTAATCCATTAGCGATAATAGTGCCTTGTCATCGTGTAATAGGTGTTAATAACAATTTAGTAGGTTTTGGTGGAGGTTTGGAGGTAAAAAAATATTTGCTTAATCATGAAGGTGTTGATGTAAGTAAATTAAAAACACCAACTAAAGGTAATGCTTTATAAAAAAAAATTATTGAAATCAATTTAAATGCCATTTAATATTAATAACAGTCCATAACAACTTGGATCGTAATTCTTAACTGAATTACTTTGCAGTAAGGACTAAATATCTTTATGGCATAAGTGATATTTATTTATCGCTTTGACTGCTAACTATGTTAGTGGTCTATTTTTTTATTTAAAATAATAGTTTGTTTTAATATTAAAAATAATATTAAATATGTTAAAATACAAATGTTAATTTTACTGGAGGTGTTAAATTTGATATATCTAGATTATGCTGCGCATCATCCAGTAAAAGAAGAAGCATTATTTGAATTTAATAAAATTGAAATGTTAAGATTAGGAAATTCAAATTCTTTACATACGTTGGGAATTGAGGCATCATTGCTTCTTGAAAATGCAATGAATAAACTTTTTAAATTATTAAATTTAGATAATTCTATATACGAAATAATTCATGTTAGTTCTGCAACTGAAGCTAATAATCTTGCTATTAAAGGTGTAGCAAATTCTTATAAAGGATTTGGAAAGCATATTTTAGTAAGTCATTTAGAGCATAATTCTGTAAATGCCTGCTTATCATATTTAAAAGATCAAGGATTTGAAATAGAATTTATAGAAAATGATGAAGGTGGTAAGATTTCTTTAGATGATTTAAAAAGCAAAATCCGAAAAGATACAATACTTGTTATCACTACTTTAGAGGACTCAGAAACAGGTATTATTCAAGATTACGAAAATATTGCTAGTGTCATAAAAGAACATGAAAATGTGCATTTATTAATGGATGCAACTCAAGTAATGGGAAAGTTTGATATTAATTACAATAAAATTGATATGTTTACATTTTCTAGTCATAAATTTGGTGGATTACTTGGTTCAGGATTTTTGGTAAAAAGAAAAGATATTGTTTTAACTCCGCTGATTCATGGAGGAACAAGTCAATCTATATATCGCGGAGGAAGTGTTCCTGTAAGTCTTATATGTTCTTCTGTTAGGGCATTAGAGCTTGAATATAAAGAAAAAGATAGTAATTTTGCGCATGTTTTATCTTTAAAAGATAAATTAATTACGGCAATTAATGCTAAAAAGGGCATAATGATTAATTCTTCATCTAATCCCTATATTATTAATCTTTCAATTAAAAATAAAAAAGGTAGTGAAGTAGTTAAAAGACTAAATGAAATGAACATATGTGTGAGTCAAAAATCAGCGTGTTCTATTCCAAATACACCATCAAAAATAATAATGGCTATGTATCATGATAAAAATCGCGCTTTATCCTCATTTAGAATATCTTTATCTTATCTTACAAAAGATGATGAAATTGATGAATTAATAAAAGCATTAGAGGTGATTATAAATGAATAATGTCGATGAATTTGAAAAATCATTAACAACAACTTACCGTATGAAATTATGGTCTAGGTTTGTTAAAGCAATTAAAGAATATCAGCTACTAAAACCAAATGACCATATTTGTGTATGTATATCGGGTGGAAAAGATTCAATGATTATGGCAAAACTTTTCCAAACTTTGCATAAACATTCAGATTTTCCATTTGAAATTACTTATTTGGTGATGAATCCTGGATATAATCCAATTAACCTTCAAGTTATTAAAAACAATTTAGAAATATTAAACATCCCTGCTGTTATTGAAGAAACTAATATTTTTGAAGTGGCAAATAGTCAAGATCGTTCTCCTTGCTTCTTATGTGCGAAAATGAGAAGAGGAGCTTTATATAACTTGGCTAAGAAATATGGCTGTAATAAAATTGCACTAGGCCATCACTATGATGATGTAATTGAGACAACTTTAATGAATATGTTAAATTCTGGCTCATTTCAAACTATGCTTCCTAAACTTCATTCCACAAATTATGAGGGAATGGAATTGATTCGACCAATGTACTATATCCGCGAAAAAGATATTATTGCTTTTAGAAATCATCATAATCTAACATTTATTCAATGTGCTTGTAGATTTACAGAGAATTGTGCGATTTGTGATAATGGTGGTGGAGGATCTAAAAGATTAGAAACTAAACTGCTCATAAAGCAACTTTTAAAATCTAATCCGCAAGTTGAAAAAAACATTTTCAAAAGTGCATCTAATGTAACATTGGATATGATTCTAGGCTATAAAGAAAAAGGCATATATCATTCTTTTCTAGACGATTATGATAAAGAAGAGTAATTATTTAAATATTTAGATTGTTAATGATAGGAAATAATACGTGGTTATATATTTGCTTTCCTATCATTTTTTGTTTTGAAATTTAATATCACACAGGTCCAAAGTAATTTAGTAACGTTGACACATTATATGTGTCAATGTATAATCAAAAAAAGAGGTAAAAAATATGCATATTAATTATACAAATGGATATTATGACGGAAGTGTAGATGCCTATAATGAACCAGACGGATATGGGAAAATGGTCTATTCCAATGGAGATAGTTACGAAGGATATTATTCTCACGGACATGTTAATGGACGAGGGAAATATGTTTGGGCCAGTGGAACATACTATGATGGCAATTGGAGTAATGGTATAAAGAATGGTTATGGTAAAGAAACATTTGATAATGGTTCATATTACGAAGGAAACTATGTAAATGGTGATTTCCATGGCAAAGGAAGATTTATATACGCGACTAAAACATATTATGATGGTGATTGGCGTAATGGCAAAAAGAACGGCTATGGTAAAGAAACATTTGATAATGGTTATTATGTGGGTGAATATTTAAATGACGCGCGACATGGTAATGGAAAATATACATACTCTGATAATACATATTACGAAGGTGAGTGGAGAGATAACAAGAAAAACGGCCAAGGCAAAGAAACTTATGATAGTGGTTCTTATTATGTTGGTGCTTTTGTGAATGGAGTAAGGCATGGTAAGGGAAGATTTACTTGGAACGATGGCTCATACTACGAAGGAGACTTTGCTAATAACGATTTCAATGGTAAAGGAAAAAGAGTTAATGCAAATGGAACAAGCTATGAAGGCGATTGGCGTGATGATAAAAAGAATGGCTATGGCAAAGAAACTTACAAAGACGGAGATTATTACGAAGGTTATTTTGTAGACAATGTTAGACACGGAAAAGGCAAATATGTCTGGGGTGAAAATAACTATTACGAAGGAGACTTTGTAAATGGTGACTTCACTGGTAAAGGTAAAAGAGTGTATGGAAAAGGAAAGTACTACGAAGGTAACTGGCTAAGTGATAAAAAACACGGCTATGGAAAAGAAGTATTTGAAGATGGCTCTTACTATGAAGGAAACTACGCAGATAATGTTAGACATGGAAAAGGTAAATATGTTTGGAGTGCAACTAATTATTATGAAGGCGAATTTTTAAATGGCGACTTCAATGGTAAAGGAAAAAGAGTCTACGAAGATGGAACATCTTATGATGGTGAATGGCGTAATGATACAAAGAATGGTTATGGTAAGGAAACTTACAAAGATGGAGATTATTACGAAGGTGAATTTGTAAATAATGCTAGACACGGAAAAGGTAAATATGTTTGGAGTGCCACTAGTTACTATGAAGGTGAATTTGCAAATGGCGACTTCAATGGTAAAGGTAGAAGAGTCTATGATGACGGAACATATTATGATGGCGAGTGGCGTAATGATGTAAAAACTGGTTATGGCATGGAAACGTATAATGATGACAGTTACTATGAAGGCGAATTTGTAGGTAATAATAGGCATGGTAAAGGCAAATATACTTGGTCAGATGGTGGTTGTTATGAAGGAGAATTCTCTAATGGAGAATTCCATGGCAAAGGAAAATATACTTATCCAGATGGAAGATATTACGAAGGCGAATGGATAAATGGTAAGTATAATGATAATTAAAAGTTGCAAAACTATTTGTTAGCTTAAATTATAAATAAAATATTTAAAAGGAGATTTAATATGAAAAAAATATGGATTGCTTTACCATTATTGTTACTTGTTGCTTGTGGTAATACTGAAAACTCTAATAGTCCTAGTGTATCTGTTGGAGACTCAACGAATGAAACACCAGTATCAGTTACTCCTGTTTCTAGTAATACTAATTCAGAAACATCTAATAGTGAATTTGTTGATAATTCAGTGAGTTTACCTAATAGTGAGTTTGTTGATGATTCTACTGAACCAGTGATTACTTATAGTATAATTGGTTGCTTCATGGATAATAAAAATAACCCAATTTCAAATTTAACTATTGGTCTTTATGATGTTAATAAAGTAGAAATAGATAGTGCTACTACAGATGAAAATGGAGAATTTGGTTTTACTGGACTACTTGAAGGAAAGTATTATTTTCACATTTTAACAAGCGCTTCGGACAAATATAAAGATCTAGACAAAGAGTGGAGTTTTGAAGTGTCTGGTGAATATTTTGATTTACAATTAGACACAATAACTCTTGAAATAGATAATACAAAATGGTCTGATTTAATGTAATTAAGAAATTTCAAATAAAGGGGAAAACAATTATGAAAATAACAGATGAATGCAAACCAATATTTCTTCAAGTAATGGAAGAAAATAAAAGTAACGCTATTAAAATTAGCTTGACTGATCATGAATCTGGTGGGAAAGCATTGGATATGCAATGTGTAACATTAGGAGAGTCTGATCATGCAGTTGATATCAATGGCATCAAAGTTATTATGGATGAAGATACAGAGAAAATGTTAGAACACTATGTATTTGATAAAGATGAAGAATCTAGTGGTTTAAAACTTATCTATAATGGTCCACATGCTTGCAATTGTAATCACGATAGTGGTTGTAACTGTGATGGTGGTTGTGGGTGCTCTGATGATGACTGTGATTGTTGCCATTAAAAAAGAATAATTGAAATAATTAAATTTGAAATGCACGATTTTTTATTCGTGCATTTTTTTGTAAAAAAGAGCACAAATAATGTAAATATATAGTTGCACATTAAAATATTTCATTTAATATATTATTTATTATGCTATAATAAATAAAAGGTGGTATATTTATGGCATTTTACCGCATCGCTAATATAAATATTGAACTTGATTTGATGGAAAAATCAATTGTTTTACCATCTTTACAAAAATATCAAATTGATAAAAATGAACCAGATCTTAAAGTTAAAGTAAATATTATAAAAAATATTACTGAACCAAAAGGAAAGTTTATAAATCGTACAAAATACTATGATGTGTATCAGTATGAAGATTTAATTGTCCAATATCAAAGGAGAGAAAAAGATTTGCCATATTTTGGCTATATTGAGTATGGATCAAATAATGCACAAATTTATATTCTTGAAAATAAACTAGGCGAAATGCAATTAGATGAGTATTTATTAACCCAATATGTGTTTCCCTATTATATGATGAAGATAAAACACGCTATATGGATGCATGGTTCATCAATTGCTTATAATGGATGTGGTTATTTATTCTCTGCCCCATCTGGAGTAGGAAAATCCACACATACGAGATTATGGAGAGAATACGTTAATTGCGAAATGATTAATGATGATAAAAATATCATTGTTTTTGAGGGGAACGAATTAAAACTTTATGGAAACCCTTGGAGTGGTAAGCATCATTTGGATAATAATATTAGTGCACCATTAAAGGCTATTGTTTTTCTTTATCAGGCAAAAGAAAATGTTATTAGAAAAATAAGTGCAAAAGAGGCATTAATGAAAATCATGCTTCAAATTATTCAACCATTTGACAATAGTGCAATTAATAATTGGTCAAAGATGCTTGATGAATTATTGAAAGTACCTTGCTTTGAATTAGGTTGTAATATTTCTAAAGAGGCAGTAGATGTCGTAAAAAACAAATTGGAGGAATTAAACGATGAAAATTAGTGATAAATTTATTTTGAAAAATGTTGGTGGCGAATCAATGTTACTTCCAATCAATAATGATTTTATGAGTGTGAAAAATCTTATTACATTAAATGGGACAAGTTTAGATATTTACACATTTTTAAAAGATGGTTTGACAAAAGAAGAAATTGTTGAACAAATGCTTAAGAATTATGATGTAGATAAAGAGACATTAGAAAAAGATGTTAATGAGGTAATTCAAAAATTCATTTCTTTAGGAGTTCTTGATGTCTAGTATTAATGATTTGTTTCCTTTAATGGAAGAATCTTTTAATAACAATTTGAAATTTGAATTACCAGTAAATGGGACATCAATGCTTCCACTCCTTCATACTGGAGATTATGTTTTGTTAGAAAGCATTAAAACTGCAAAAATAAAAAAACGTGATGTCATTTTCTACAAAAGGGAAAATGGCCAATATGTCTTGCATCGAATATATAGGAAACGTGACACTAGTCTTATTATGTTAGGAGATAATCAATTAAACAAAGAAACACTAAATGCAAATTTAGTAATAGCCAAAATGGTTGGTTATACACACGAGAATAAGTTTGTTTCTATTAAATCGTTTAAATATCGTTTATATAGCTTTATTTGGAATATTTATCCATTAAGATTTTTAATAATGAAAGTGAAGTGGGCTTTATCAAGAAGAATCAAAAAATAGCTTTAACGCTATTATGTGTTTTAAATGTATTTCGCTCTGGCTGCTTGATCGCAGTCACTTTGCTTACGCGTTCATTAATTAATACCGCAGTAAGTGGTGAAGATGGATTATTTTTAGATTTGATTAAGTATAGTATTTGCTTGTTAGTTGTAGTGTCTCTACAAATCTCGTTGCGCGTTTGTTTTCAACTTATTGACAATAAATATGCTGTACAATATGAATTAGACTTAAAACAACAAATATATGGTAAATTTATTAACAAGGAATTATCAAGTATTCAAAAAATACATTCAGGCGAAATGTCGAATTTATATATGAGCGATGTTAGACATGTTTCTGATGGATATTTTAAGTTAATTCCAAACGTAGTATTAAATATTTCTACGTTTATTTTTGCATTTATTGCTCTTTGGGTAATTGATTATAAATTTTTGCTTGCTGCTTTAGCTTTGGGTATAATTATTTATTTACTATCTATTCCATATGGAAAAAGAGTAAAAAAATTCCAAAAACGAGTTTTAGAGAGCAATGGTGAACTAACTGCATATATGCAAGAATCAGTCGAGAATATCAAATTAATAAAAGCAAACTCTGTTGAAGATAATGCCAAAAATATACTTAAAAATAAAGCAGATGATAATTATAAAATCAAACATAAATTTTATAATTTCGCGATTATTGGTTCGACAGGAATGATGTCTTTTTTTAATTTATCGTATGTTTTATCATTGATTTATGGAGCATACATGCTTTTTAAACATCCAGATGTTTTCTCATATGGCGAGTTAGTAGCTTTACTTCGCTTGGTGAATTATTTTGAATCTCCAATCAGTGCTTTGTCTGACTTTTTAAATCGTTTTTATGCATTTAAAGTTAGTAAACAAAGGATTATGAATATTGATAATTTAACAGATGAAAAAGAAGATGAAGAAGTAGAAGATTTTGATTCAATAGTCTTTGATCATGTGTCATTTAGCTATGATAAATTGGTACTTAATGATTTATCTTTGGAAATCAAAAAACAAGAGTTATGGGCATTAAAAGGACCAAGTGGCATTGGAAAAACAACAATGCTTAATTTGATTTTGGGTTTTATTGTTCCTGCAAGTGGAAATATTTATATTAAATATAAAGGGGAAAAATATCCTGTTTCTAAAGCAACGAGAAAACTATTTAGTTATGTTCCACAAGAAAATATACTTTTCTCTGGAACAATAAGGGAAAATATAGATTTATTTGCTCCTAATAGTAAAGAAGAAGACATCGAAAAGTGTCTTTCTTTAGCAGGTATTATGAATGATATTAACAAAATGCCACTAAAGTTAGACACTAAGCTTAATGAACGAGGTGTTGGATTATCATTAGGTCAAATACAAAGAATCTTAATTGCTATTTCCTTATTAAAAAATAAACCAATTCTTTTATTAGATGAGTTTACTAGTGCTTTAGATAAAAATATTGAGAATGAAATTATTAATAATTTAATGAGTTTAGATAAAACTATTATTTTGATTACACATCGAGATATAAATATTTTTGGATTAAAAGAATTCTTATTATGGAGTGAAGATTATGATTAGCAATGAACGAATGAAAGAAATAGTTTTGGCTATTGCAAATAATCAATCGTTAGAAGCAGAAGATGATATAAGTGATATTTGTAAAGTATTTAAAGATCATTCTCTTCTTAATCAACTATACAATGTTTATCATTTAGAGTATTTAAAAAAATACTATCTAAGCGGGATTCTTGTTAGTCAATATCAAGATTCAATTATAGAAGAGATAAAGCATATTTTTAACGAAAATGGAATCGATTTTATATTTTTAAAAGGAAGTTTCATTAGGCAATTTTACCCAGATTACTTTATGCGATTAATGGGCGATATCGATGTTTTAGTGCGTGCGCAAGATGTAAAAAGAGCAAGCGAATTACTTTTAAACTATAAGTTTGAAAGTGAGAAACCAATTCAAAGCTATAATTTTGAAAAATTAGATGAATTTGGTCATCATATTGAATTTAAAAAGAATAATGTTATTGTCGAATTGCATCACAAATTATTCAGTGATAAATTTTCTTGGACTTCGTATTTTGATGCCCCTTGGAATTATGCAAAAAATAAAAAAAATCATGAATATGAATTTGATTCAACTTTTTTCTATTTGTTCCAAATAGGTCATTTAGTTAAGCACATGTATTCATTTGGAGCAGGAATAAGACCATATATAGATTTTTACTATATGCTAAAAGAGTATCCTGTGAATATGGATGAATTAATGCCAGTTGCAAAAGATTTAAAATTAGATAAATTCTTTAATTCAGTTTTAAATGTTGTCGACTACATGTTTGATTTTGCACCTTACGAATATACAAAAATGAACTACTTAGACAAATATATTGCTCATATTATTGAATCTGGTGTTCACGGTCATAGTTCCAATAATAGCAATAATGTTTATGCTAATATAATGGCAAGAGAGAAAAAATCCAAATTTAAGTTTTATTTGCAACTATTGTTTCCTAATCGTAAGATTATGAAAGTTTACTATCCTTATTTAGAGAAACATCCGATTTTATTCCCTATTGCAAGAGTGCAAAGAGTGTTTACTTGTGTATTTGTCAAAAGAAAAAAAATAAAAAAAGTTGAAAATTCTATTATGCAAAGGAACGAATTGATCAAAATATATGATGAAATCGGTCTTAATCAGTAGGAGTGTTAACACATGGATAAAACAAGAAAAAAAGCAATATTTTTATACATATTTATTCCATTAATGATAGCAGGTGTTTCATGTGCAATATTCTTTTTGCCAGGTTTATTAGGCTCATATAATTCAAATTCACAATTTAATTATACAGTTTTTGAGACAGTATATGGATATATTCGTGATGTATCTCAAAATCCTATAGCTGATGTTGAATTAGGAATTTATAGTGGTAATTTAGAATTAAAAACAACATCTGAACCAGATGGAGCATTTTATTTTTATGATGTACCTATTGGAGTCTATGAATTAAAAGTTTTAACTCTTCCTTCGGATGAGTATATCGCTCCAACAAATACTATGACATTGAATTTGAATTTAGGAAAGGATAACATATGTAAGGTCGGAACAATTTATTTAAATAAAATTGGTGATGATGATTTTTGGGGACCTTTAGTGTAGGTAAAAAAAGCCTATTATTTTAGTGAAAAAGCTGTAGAATTCTACGGCTTTTTGCTATTATTTAAAACTTTTGGTCCGTTAGCAATTTTAACTACAAATATATCTGGTATAATATTTGTTTTTTCAAAATATTCTTTTTCTACTTTTGCTTTAAACCCATTAAAATCACTTTTTTTAATTAACGCTATTGCGCATCCTCCAAACCCTGCTCCAGTCATCCTGCTACCGAGTGCGCCAGCATGAATTGCAGATTCAACAATCGCATCAAGGTGCATTCCGCTTACCTCATAATCATTTTTTAATGAAAGATGTGAATCATTTAAAATATTAGCTAAATGATCAATTTTCCTATCCTGTAAAGCTTTTATGAACTCGTTAACGCGATTATTTTCAGTTATAACATGTTTTACTCGCCTATAAAGCAAATCATCATTTAAATAGTCTTTTATATTTACAAGTTCCGTTGTTGATAAATCACATAAATTCTCAATATCGTAAATGGGTTTTAAGATGTTAAGGGCTTTTGTACATTCTTCAACTCTTTCATTATATTTTGACTCAACTAATTTTCGTGGCTTATTAGTTTTTAATACTACAAAGCTATAATCATTAAGTTCTAAATTATAATATTTATATTCAAATTTAGCACAATCAAGAAGCATGCATTTGTTTTCTTTTCCTAATGCAATAGCAGCTTCATCCATGATACCACTTTTAAGACCGCAAAAGTCGTTTTCGCATTTTTGCGCTAAAATTGCTATATCTCTATTCTCAATTTTTAAATTGAAAATATCATTGGTCAAAAAACAAATTAAATCAAGTAAGGCAGCAGAAGAAGAAAGTCCAGATGCTAAAGGTATATCAGATGACACTAAAATATTTAGTCCACATGAAATATTATAACCTTCATTTAACAAGGTATAAAACATGCCAAAAACATAATTTCCCCAGTCATATTCTTTTTGATATTCAATGCAACTTAGGTTTAATTCAAAGTGTTTATCAATTTCAGTAGAACTAATGGAAATGATGTTATCATTTCTTTTTGATACAAGTGCAGTAATATATTTTGATATTGCGCATGGTAAAACTTTACCGCCATTGTAGTCGATATGTTCGCCAATAAGATTAATTCTTGCTGGGGCTCGATATTTATATTCTGATTTAATTCCAAATTCTTGATAAAATCTTTCTTCTAAATTCATTTTTTCATTCCTACAGCAATTTTAACACATTCATAGGCACCATCATAATGACCTTGTTTTTTTAGTTTATCGATTTCATCGCACATGTGAGGAATGATTTCTTTATCATTAATTAAACGATCAAGCATTTCTTTAATACTCTTTTTAGTTGGGCATTCGAAAGTAGAATCGCCATATTCACGTCCGTTTATTGCACCATACACTTCATGTCCGCCAATATGTTTCATGAATAATTTCGGAATAGGGTAATACGCTAATTCTGAAGGTTTAGTAACTAATAAATCCGATACCGGCATTAATAAATTTGTAGAATATACTGCTTCAAAAATATTTTCGTTGCAAATTGCATATATTCCGTCAACATCTCTATCTTTTATGTCACTTACGAATTTTTTGAATTTAGAGTATTCGTTAAAGTAATTAGTAGTTTTTATGTCTTTAATTTTATTACACATTTTATTATAGACATCTAAGTGATCGCCAAAATTAATGAATAATGTTACTTTCTTTTCTTTAACATATGGAATTAGGTGTTTTACCATTGCTAAAAACATATCAAATCCTGCACCGGCACCACCAACAGTCATTAAAATACGTATTGGTTTACCATTTTTAATACGCTCTTTACGGCGCTTATTATCGTTTTCTAAATCGACTAATAATTCATGGTCGACAAAGCATCCTACCATTTTCAATGAATCTTCAGGAATTCCCTTTAATGGAGTTTTAGCGAATCCATTAAGCATTTTATATCCTAAATAGGCAAAAGGTGTTTGTACAGTATGCATGGCACCTTCTGATAAGTGTAATCCCATTGGCCAGTTATCAGGTATGGCGTTTACAACATTTTTCATGCCTGCGTGAATTGCAGCCTGACTTGGCCATACATGAGTGGCAATATATGGAATATTTTTGTCAATGTTTTTAAATATTGGCACTAATAATTCACTATTCTTTTGATCTTTAGCGTTATAGGTAATTTTCTTAAAACCTTCACAATTCATTGGCTCCCAAACTAATTTGTTGAATAGTCGAGATTTTTGACTAATCCTGGAAGCTAAGGAATACATATTATTTTGTTCTCTAATCATCTTTGATCCTGTCGCATCAAAAGAAGCGAGGTCTAACCAATATGGTTTATATCCTAATGCTTTTGCCGCAGATGCCATTGCTATACTAATACGATAATGACCAAATCCCATACGTATGTTTCCGACAATTAATGCATTATCTTCAAATTCTTGATTTTCATTAGAAAAGACAATATTGCTAGCATCAATAAAATCTAAAGTGTCAATAGGTTTAAAAGAGATTTTATAATCGCAATTAGAGTCATCACCATATTTTTTAATATATTTTTTCTTACTTTTGTTCGCAGATTTAATTGTTTTTTTATCAATTGGGTTACCAAAGATTACACTACTTTTATCTTCCATTTATAAACACACCTTTCTTTGTGTCATATGTTAATTGTGTTTTAACATCATTCAATTCATATATAATTTCAATATATTTTTTCTTTCTTTTAAATTCTAATACTTTCGCATTAGTAAATAGATTTAATGCTTCATCGAGTATTTTCTTTTCATTCTCTTTATAATTTGCAATATTATCAGATGTCATTAGTACATGACCAAATAAAGCGTTTATTGTTGTTAAAGCAATTCTTTGTTCATAGTTGAGTTTTATATTATCATCTCTTAATAAGAAAACATCTGGATCATTTCCAAATAAGTGGTCATTAAAGAATGAGCGATATATAGTATTTTGAAGTGTATTTTTTGTTGAGATTCGTTCGCGGTGGAAGAAACGCATGAACCAAACATCATCAAATTCTAATGAGACATCAGGGCCAACTCTAAGATAATCAAATTTATCTATGGAATTAATAATATTTGCCCCGCATCCTAAAATAATTTTGTCTTTTAAAATGTCTCTTAATAAACTATAAGCTTTATCTTGAACCATACATCTAGTTCTTGAATCATACTCAAAAAGAGCAGAAGCATAAAGAAAATCTAATTTGAAGAAATCAAAGCCAAGTTCCATATAATATGTTAGGCATTTTCTAATATAATTTACGGCCTCATCATTATCTAAATCAAGTGCGTAAAATCCACTCCAGTTTCCACCGCATTTGACTAAATTACCAGATTTGTCTTTTTTTAGCCATGGCTTGTGGTTTTTATAAGTTTCACTTTTTTCTTCGACTGCGAATGGGGCAAGCCATATACCGGCTTTATATCCATGCTTATGTATTTCATCAACAATTGGTTTTAATCCATTTGGAAATTTTTTCTTATCAATATCTAACCAATCACCGACAAATGTTTCAAATCCATCATCAATTTGAAACAAGTTAAAGCGTTTATCTAGTGCATTTAGATCACGTAATATAATTTCTTCGTTGATATCTTGATAATAGTTATACCAAGAAGTATAACCAAAGATTTTTTCTAGATTCTTTATTGGGAATGTTTTGTTAAATGAATCTAGTCCTTTTTTATAATCATTAAAGAAGAAGTAGTCAAATACCACAAACTCTTCATCTTTTTTTAAAAGCAATCCCTTAACATCAGATACAAGATTGATGGTTTTCTTGTTTTTTAATAATTCAATAATCAAATAAGCATTTTTATAATTCATATTATAGATGAAAAGTTCGTTCTTTCCTTTTGCATAAAATATGTCATATCCATGCAATTTTCTATTTGAATATTTATAAAATGTTGCATCACCATATTTGTCCATCGCAAATTTATTAATAACAAAACGTGGACTATGGTATATGTTTTTTTCTTTTTCATTAAGAGAAAATTCTTTGGTATCAGTCCAAGATTGATAACCATTTAAAAAGTATAAGTCTTGTTTGCTTGGTGCAGTATCAACACTAATTGAGGCATCAATAAGTTTGATATTTTCTTTTGTTTTAATTTTTATAGTGTAACGATTACTATTATTTACCTCAAATATTTCTAAATCATCGTTTGAAGCACTAGTGGCAATTACTTTCTCATTTTTAATATAGGATATATTCATATATTTTTACCTATCAATGAAATTATTTATCTTCAGGTTTTTTAATAGTGTTCATGACTTTCTTTTCATCATAGAACATTAAAATTACTGCACCTAATATGCAAAAGACAATAGCAACTATTGCGACATAAAGCATTCCTGTACTTGAAGGAACAATATCATTAAGCAATGTGTTTTGTGTGCTTCCAATAATTGCTAAAGAAGTAAAGGAAAGCATAGCAATTGATT
>JAFLUZ010000012.1 GCA_022508535.1 Erysipelotrichales bacterium | reverse complement strand
CCTTTTTCAGTATTAAAGTCAGCAGTAACATTTGTTACAGCACCATCTTCATCGAAAGTCATTTGATAGTCAGCACCAAATGTGAACATTGAACCGCCACTCCAGTATGCTTCTTGCAAGTTATAGCCAACTTTTTTGCCAGCTGCTTCCGCCTTATCAAGCATAGTTTCAATTGATTTAACATCTTCTGCGCTAAAGAATGATTTATCGTATTGAACATAATATGAGGTATCTATAGCATAAGGATATGCATAGTAATTCCCATTTAATTTTGCTAAATCTTTACCATAGTCATTATTATTTTCCTCAATAAATGCGGCGTTGCTATTAACGATTTTTGATAAAGCACCTTTTTCATATAGTTTAGGAAGTTTGTCGGTATTGAATTCATAAACATCTGGTCCGACCTCCCAGTCTAAAATTTCATTATCAATTCTATCTGGTCCAATTTCAAGATATTCAATTTCATATGTATTTGGATCACCAGTGGTTTTTCTAGCTAATCTAAAATCGTCAAAAAGTTGCTCATTAAATTTTTTATTAGATCCTGTCCCTGAATATTGTAATCTAATTACTTTTGGTATTTCAGTATTAGAAGAATTAATATTATCCGAGTTTTCTGATGCGCTTTCCGATGGTGGATTAATGATGCTAGTGCCCAAAGAAGTTTCACCCACACTTGATGGTTCATTTGAAGCTGATGTAGGAGGAACACTAGCAGTAGAATCCGAGACAATATTTGAATTTTTTGCCTTAATTTCACAACTTGATATCAGCAATGCGATTAATGGAAGTATAAATATTCTACGTTTCATAAGTTAACCTCATCTCATAATTTAATAATAAATCATATTATATATATTTTAATTGAGTTATATATAAAAAACAATTAATAAGAAAAAAAGTGCTAGATTCAATAATTCTAGCACCTACATAATTTCAGTATTTTTTATAATATTATCATTCAATAAGTTAACATTCTCAACTAAGTCATCTTCCGTTTTAATTGATCCTTCTAATATCAAATAAAGGAGATTACCAGATTCTTGCCAAAAACTTTTTGGAATATTATTTTGTGTAATTGCAAAATCATATTGTGAAATTATAGTTTTTACATTTGGATTGGAAGATATTTTTTCATTAGTAATGGCATTAATATTACAAGGTGGCAAACTTTGATTTTCGAATCTTGCTAGTTGGCTTTCTTCATTTGATAAGAATTTTGCTAAGTCATGAGCAGCGGTTATGCGATCAATGTCACCTTCTAAGCTTTTTGGATTTATACCGAAGGCTAAACCATCCAAAAATGCACTTAAATGTTTAGTATCACCATCTATAGTTATAGTTGGCATAACAGCACAAGCATAGTTTGAGTAAAATTTATTTTTATAATAGGAAGAATTCCAGTGACCAGAAATGACGGCAACAATATCTGAATCATCATCTGATAATGGATATACACCAGCATTAACCAAAGCAGGGTGACTAGCAATTGTTTGAATGGCTTTAGCACCTTTTAATCCTTTGTCTGTATTGAAGTTTGCATTTATAGAAACTATATTTCCATCATTATCGTAATTTGTATTGCAACTTGCACCAAAAGAATACAATATAGCACCACCATAATATGAGTCATTTAAAGGAAAACCAATTTTTTTACCAGCTAGTTGCGCTTTGTTTAACATAGTTTCAATTGATTTAACATCATCACTAGTAAAGAATGATTTATTGTAATGTATATAATATGTGCTATCTCCAGTATATGGATATGCGTAATAATCACCGTTAAAAGTTGCTAAATTTTTCCCATAATTACCATAATTTTCATTGATGAAATTAGCATTTGTACCCGTTATTTTTGATAGAACACCTAATTTATAAAGTTCAGAAAAACGATCGGTTGTAAATTCATAAATGTCAGGTCCACTTTTCCAGTTGCCTCCAAAAAAAGTAACTTGATTTGGTTCGCGTTCAAGGTATAAAATGTCATAAATGTTATTGTCGCCAATATTTTTTCTTTCTTCCTTAAATTTTTCGATTAGTGAATTAGTAAATTCTTTATTCGCAGCAGAACCAGAGTAAGTCAAAAGAATTCTTTTTGATTCACTTCCAAAATTAGAAGAACTTGCGCTTACACCAGTTCCATCAATGTTTAATGAAGAAGAATTTTTGCCATTAATAACGCAACTTGATAAAAACAAACTTAAAAGGGCTAATAAGGATAATCTAATTTTCATAAATAAAACCTCGTTTCTTTCTTTATAATTAAATAATACTATTTAGTTGTTTTAGTTAATTCATTATTTTCTTTATTAAATAATTTTTTCATATTTAAGAATAAAACAATTAGGATAAATAAATTGATTAATGCAGATAGTCTTACACTATCTTGTCCTAAAAACTTAAATATATATTGATGTTCTGCAACCCATTTGCCATCTACTTGAACAGCAGTGAAAGTCAAGAAATGCGTATATGTGTTGATAGAAGAGAAAATCATTAATGGGGCAAGATAGTATTGTTTTTTACGTACAATTACATAAAGAAGAATAAATATATCTGCCATAAAGAAATATCTTTCATGCATGTGTGGTAAAACAAATGGAGTTAATAGAGCATATAGTGCTGCGACATACATAATGTTTTGTTCATTACACTCAACTTTCTTATAAAATAAAACAAACATTACAAATAACAAAATTGCAGCAGCAAATATTATAGCGGTACCTTTATTAAAGCATTCGGCAAGTGAACCCATTTCCATAAAGGCATACATTGACCCAGATCCGTAATTCATATCGGCGTATTGACCAAGTTGTAAACCGATTGCCTCAAATGGGGCAGTAAATGCTCCACCAACAAGATAACTTGGAAGAATAGTGATAAGGAAACCAAGAGGTAACATAAACAAATTCCAAATTCGATATTTTTTGTTTAACCACATAAAGCCAAGAAGAGGCAAAATGAATATCGTTTGTATTTTAAAGCCTAATGCTATTCCTATAACTAATGTAGCCCAAATATTTTTCTTTTTAAGAATTAATAAGAAAGCATAGACAACAAAACATACATATATTTGATCACATTGTCCCCAAACAGCAGAGTTTGCAAATACTGTAGGAGCGTATAATGTCGCAAGATAAGATATTAAAGATGTAGTTTTATTTTTGGTAAAGTGATATGTGACAAGAGAAACACCAATGGCAAGAGCAAAGTCAAAGAAAACGCTAATGGATTTTACTAAATTAATTGGTTCACCTTTAAAAATACTAACAAACGCTAATAAATTATAATAGCCATAAAGATAATTGGCGTTAGGACATTCATTCATTTTAGCTAGCGCCAAAAAGTTTCCATTTTCTTTAAAAAAGTTTGTCCATGGGATTAAAAAGCTTGCCATATCTCCACTTAAATATTGAAAGAAAAGAATTCTCATTACTAAAGCAAGTATTGATAGAACGATAAACACTATTAATAAAATATGTTTGCGAAAGAAGTTAATAAATCCATCAAAACATTTTTGACATAAATCATTAAATGAAGCAAATAACTTACTCATAACCACATCTCCTTAATAAATCAATTCTACCACATATGTTTGTCATTGTTTATATTTTTCAAACAATTTGAGCGATAATTGATTGTGTGAAATACGAAAATTAATTTTTTATTTATAAAAAATCGATATTTGTTTCTATTTCAAGCTAAAAGTAGTAATATTTTATATAGGTGATTTATATGGCACTTATTGAAGTAAAAAATTTATCAAAAACATTTAAAAAACCAATAAGAGGAAATGGTGTTTTATCAATGATTAAAACACTATTTTCGCGTAAATATGAAAGTATTGAAGCTGTAAAAGATGTTTCTTTTTCTATTAAGCAAGGTGAAATTGTAGGATATATAGGTGCTAACGGAGCAGGTAAATCTACTACCATTAAAATGATGTGTGGAATTCTTTTCCCAACTAATGGAGAAGTAATTATTGATCAAAAATCAGTTTTAAAGTATCGCAAAGAAATAAATCAAGAAATAGGAGTTGTTTTTGGTCAAAAAACTCAACTTTGGTGGGATATTCCACTTATTGAAACATTTAAAATTTTAAAAGCCATTTATTCGGTTTCTGATGAAGATTATGAAGAACGTTTTAACTATTTATGTGATTTATTAGATTTAAGATCATTTTTGAATCAAAATGTTCGTAGTCTATCTTTAGGACAAAGAATGCGTGCTGATTTTGCCGCAAGTCTTATCCATAATCCTAAAATTCTTTATTTAGATGAACCAACAATTGGTCTAGATGTTTTAGTAAAAGATAAAATTAGAAAAGCAATTAAAGAATTGAATCACCATTATAATACGACGGTTATATTGACAACTCATGATATGAAAGATATCGAGGAACTATGTGATAGAATTATAATTATTGATAAAGGGTCAATTCTTTATGATGGTAATTTAGAAGATATTAAATTTAAATTTGGTAATATTAAAAATATTGTTTTCCCACGCTTTGAAGACTTTGATGAAAATAAAATTAAAGAGTTTAATAAAGCTATTAATATTGAAATTGATGACAATATTCGTTTGTCTTTTTCACTTAATGAAGTTGATTTAGATGCATTACTATTATTATTAATTAGTGAATACAAAATAAGTGATTTTAAAATATTTGATATTGGAATTGAAGATATAACAAAGGAGCTTTATGCTAAAAATGAAGAAGAAAAATAGGAGAATAAAAAAATATATACCTTTCTTCAATGCCGGCATTAAAGAGTTTTTAGTATATAAGGCTCAAGTGTATGGATGGTTACTCATTGGAATAATAGAAATTTTATTTTTATTTTTCTTATATCACGCCATCTATAAAAATGCACCTGAAGGAATGAATAGTATCATAAATGGTTTTACTTTTTATGAAATGATTTTATATGGAGCGACATCATTTATTTTTGCAAATATTGTTAGCAGTGAAACAGGTTGGAATATTTTTGTTGAAGTGCGCGATGGAACAATAGTAAACACTCTTACTAAACCAGTATCATATCGTTTACGACATCTTTTCACTTGTTTTGGTAATGCATTCTTTAAAATATGTTTTGTGGCATTGCCTTTATTAGTAATTCTTTATGGAGTATTTATTGGCTTTGGATTTGTTAGTTTTGAACCACTTCAATTTATATTAAATGTTTTGTTTTTTATTCTATTTATGTTTGTGGCAATTTTAATCAATGATAGTGTTCAGTATTTAGTAGGAATGCTCACTTTTTACACACAACATATGTTTGGTTTAGATATGTTTATTACTTCCATTAAAACATTTTTATCTGGGGCAATGGTTCCACTTGCCTATATGGGAGTGTTTGGAGTAGTGTTTTCTTATCTACCATTTGCATTTTTAGCCTCAACACCTATTTTAGTTTTGATGGGAAAAATTGAAATTTTAAGTATTATTATGTTTTTAGCAATTGCCATTGGTTATGAAATATTGTTAGAATTCATAAATCATTTGCTCTTTAGACACTGCGTGAAAAAGATTGTTGTGCAAGGGGGGTAATGATTATGATGAGGTATATTAAATTATATTTTAAATATGCAAAATTATCGATAATGTCAAAGTTATCGTATAAATCAAATACTATTATTGGTATTTTGGCATTTTTGTTTACAGAAATAACATCGATTTTGACACTTTTTGTTATTGTCTCGCAAGTTCCATCATTAGAAGGATGGAATATGTATCAGATAGGATTACTATATGGTATTACAAATCTTGCAATAGGTATTGATCACTTTTTTACTGATAAATTGTGGAATGTGGCATATTTTGAGGTAAGAAGTGGGGCGATGGATAGTCTATTTCTTCGTCCATTACCAGTTTTATTTCAAACAATTGCGTGTGAAATACAATTAGAAGCATTAGGAGAAATCTTAACTGCAATTTTCTTGATTGTATTTTGCGCAAGTAATCTTACTTTAATGGTCAACTTTGCAAATGTTTTATTATTGTTAATCGGAATTATATGTGCAAGTCTACTTATATCTTCATTTAAAATAATTATTGCATCGATGGCATTTGCGTTCAAAAGAACTGGTCCTTTCCTTCAAATCATTTATAATTTTGCAAATTATTCCAAATATCCTTTAACAATATTTCCAAAAATAATTCGTTTCGCATTTACATTTTTAATTCCATTAGGATTATGTATTTTTTATCCGGTTTCCAATCTTTTCGAGCCATTAAATCTTGGTATTAATATTTATCTTTTAATGGTAATAATTATTTTACTTTCAATAATAGTATTTATATTATCAATATTTATTTGGGCACATTTTGCTAAAAAATACGAAAGCACTGGTTCGTAATATTAGAATATTAAAAAAGAGAATGATCTACATGATAGACATTCTCTTTTAATATATTTGATTTTGTAGAATACTAAATGTCTTGATAGCAGCTACCACCAATAAACTCACGCATTAATGAGTTACAAGGCACCCATGTGTCATCCATTTCTTTGAAATATTTCAAGAATTTGATAAGACGTTCAGCGAGTGTATAATATGGTGAATCTACATCGATTTTTTGAAGAACAGGTAAAGCGTATTTACGCATTACACACATTTCATATGGTAAGAAGGAATTGAAAACGTAATCAGCACCTTCTTGAGTTTTATAAATCCAAGTGAACTCACCTTTACGAACGCTTGGCCACATTTGCATCGTGCTTTCAGCGGAAGCATTTCTAAATTGTTTATCGCGAACAATTCTTCTTAATAATCTTAAATCAGTCAAAGAGATAGGGTTATGATTATCAAGATTTATTTGAGCTTGAGGAGCAATATAGATTTTAAACTTTTGATGCTTTGGAATTAAGGTTGTCATTTGATCGTTTAAAGCATGAATTCCTTCAATAATGATAGGAGTGCCATCTGGAACTTTTAAAACACGGCCAGGAACACGTTTTCCAATCTTAAAATCAAATTTAGGGAGTTGAACTTCCTCACCTTGAATTAAATCTAAGATGTTTTGATTAAATAATGGAACATCTAAAGCGTTCATACTTTCTAAATCTGGCTCACCATTTTCATCAAGTGGCGCCATATCTCGTGGAAGATAGTAATCATCAA
Organism: Erysipelotrichales bacterium; assembly: GCA_022508535.1. Classification (GTDB taxonomy): domain Bacteria; phylum Bacillota_I; class Bacilli_A; order RFN20; family CAG-826; genus RUG131. Next base: position 46,715 of record JAFLUZ010000012.1, on the reverse strand, counting down.
TGGAAATTCTAATTGGTTTAATACCACGAGACAATAGTTCAATTCTCAATCTATTAGCGAAAGTTGTCTTACCAGAACTAGATGGACCAGCGATACAAATTAAGCGAATGTTTTCAATGTCTTTTTCAATTAATTCACCAAGTTCACAAAGCATTCTGCTATGTTTTGCTTCGCAAAGATTAATAAATTCAATATCACCAGCTTCTTCAACCATTTTGTTAAGACCCGCAACAGAGTCAACACCTGTGGCTTTTGCCCATTTGTGAGCTTCTTTTAAAGTCTTACCAAATGTTGGAGCATCTTCAAATGGTGGAATATTTCCGTTACATTCTGATCTTGGATATTGAATAATAATACCTGGTGAATATAAACGGAGTGAGAAACGTCTTAAATAGCCAGTTGAAGGAACCATGTGTCCATACATATAGTTCATATAACCATCGCATTCATAGAAGTGAACGGTCTTTTCTGGTCGATATTTTAATGTTTCAATTTTATCTTCAAATCCACGTTCTTTGTAAATACTAATTGCCTTTTCATTGTTAATAATGATTCGTTTGAATGGAATGTCTGCTTCAACAAGTCTTCGCATTTCTTCATCAATCTTTTTGACCATTGAAGTATCAATTCTAGTATTGCTATTAAGTATTTGCACAAAGATTGAACGTGAGACGTTATATGAAAAACGGAATTTCAAATGAGGAAAAGTGCGTTCCGCAGCCATAGCAAACAAATAGCGAATAGAAGTTTCATAGATTTTAATTGATGCTTGATCTTTAACAGTTAAAAATTCTACTTCAGCATCGTAATAAACTTCATAAGTTAATTCGCGTAGTTTATTGTTAACTTTAGCAGCAATATAATCCTTGTTTCCTTCGACAAGGGAAAGTAAGCTAATCTTTTTATCAAAATTTAATGTTTTGTCTTTTAGTTTAACAGTAAATGACATAAATGTTTTTCCTCCTTTTAAAAGAAAGTTACTATTTGATTGTATCGGTCTAGAGCAAAAAATGCAAGGGCTTTCATAAAAAAATACAACTTAAATTAAAAAGCGTCCTAAGACGCTTTTACATCGGATTCAGTTTCAATTATTTGCTCTTCCTTTTCTTTATGTAGAATAGGTATGAAATATACAATAAAGGAAGAATAAATTGATATAATTGCTAAGCTTGTAATAGGCATAAATTGATAGCTACCTGAAATCTCAGGAATAATATCATTATTAGCAAGTTGTTTAATAGTATCTATAAAGCTAATTAATGATATGAATGACTCTATATTAACGGCAATCTCAACTCCTAGAATAACTATCACAAGTATTGCTGCCCAACGATGTTTTTTCAAAGCATAAACTAAACCAACTACTAATGCGCCAGTTAATAATAATGATAGAACTGGTGGAACTATAGATGTTGTTTCAGTAGTTTGATTAAATATAACATTTAATATTCCCATAAAAGATACAAAGGAATTTTCAAATATACCAATGAACACTAGTGATAGAAGAATTGGAACTAAAATAACCATTTTGTTTACTTTTTTCATTAGTGATAACACTACAAAAGCAATAACTGTAAACATTAAAAATAAAGTACAAATCAAAATTGAAGTTGAATCACTAGCGCCAATAAGTAAAGTAATTAGTAAAAATAAAATTGATAAACCCGCTAAAGCACATGAAGCGATTGTATGCTTTTTCATTCTTGAATTTCCTCCTTTTTGTGCGATTGTAGCATGAAGCAAAGTATAAATATTATTGAAATAATAAATTCAGGCAATGCATAAATATTAGCTAAAACAAATATTGTTACAAAATAGTTTATTGATAATGCTAATAAAAAAGCAAATAAAAGATCTTTGTATATTGGCCTTCCGTCAATACGATATAATACATAAAATACAATAATCGCGATACTAAATATTAAAGTAAATACAGATGCCCAAGAAACATCATCAGAAACTAATATTAAGTTAGCTACAGAAATTGCACCAATAAACAAGCAAAAAGGTATTGAAAGATATTTTTCAACTTTTACATTTTTGAAACCAAAGACTATTAATAATACGCAGCTTGCGGTAATTAATGAAAATGGTATCAAAGCAGCATAATCAATTTTGTAATCAAACATTTGAAATAATGCTGAACCTAAAAATATAGCAGCTATTATACTCATAGTAATGATGATTTTACCTAGATTGTTTTTTATTTTTTCCATGATTTATCTCCTTTCGAAATTAGTGTAGCACTACATCATATTTTTGTAAACCGATAAAAAATACAAAAAAATGTAGAAAATTGCAATAAAAAAGTGCACAAAGAATTCATTAAATTTACGCACAATAAAATTAATTATTAAGCATTATAAAATGACAATATATCAGTTAGAGTTGTTGTATCACTTGTAATTAATTCTCTACCACTAGTTTGATCAACAATTTTTGATTCGCTAAATTCTAAAGAAGAGAGACGATTAATAGCAATACTTATATCACTACACGCAATAATTTCTTTATATAAATCGTTGATGTATGACTTAGATAAGTCACAATAGTAAACATAGCGATATTTATTAAGATTATCAAAATTTGTGATGATATAAGAAGTACTAGTGATTAAGTTTTTGTTCATCACCTTTTTAAAGAAACTATAATTAAACATATTTGAAGTTACCAATTGCTTTTTCTCAATTGCCCCATTATTTATAAAATAAAAAACTGGTGTAGGAAAAATAAATTGGTCATCTTCATCTTTAAATAAATAGTAGTCATTAGCATCTTTTATTTGACTATATAAATTTCCAATTTGAAACTCAGTGAAATTACTATCATTACCGATATCTAAACTATAAAAAGCATTTTTTGTCTCTAAAACGTAATGAATTAATAATGGTTTAATACCTTCGCATGATTCGCAATATCTGTTATGAAAATAAAATGCAAATGATTCTTTGTTATCAAGCATTGTTTTTAATTGTGTAGGTGTAATAGTAACAGAGTAGTCATCAAAACTATATTCGGAATAATCAATACTTGCATTATATTGTTCATTTATATCAAGTCGAGGAGTGTAAATGGCATCTTTATTATTGCAACTAAAAAGCACTAAAGAGGTAGCTAGTAGCAAAACAATCTTATTTAGTATCTTCATTATTAATCACTTCCGTAATTATTATAAACCTATTGGTTTATTTTTAAAAGTTATTTAAGCATATGTCTTTTAAAGTAAAGTCCATTTATATTATAATATTTTTGTTTCAAAAAATTTGATATTTTAATGAGGAGAAAATTATGAAAAGTGTGACAACAGATATTTACTATGTTGGTGTTAATGATCACCAAATTGATTTATTTGAAGGGCAATATATTGTTCCAAATGGAATGGCATATAACTCATATGTCATAATGGATGAAAGAATAACCATCATGGATAGTGTTGATATTAAATTTACTCATGAATGGTTGGATAACATTGAAGAAGTATTAGGGGAAAAGGAACCATACTATTTTGTTATTCAACATATGGAACCAGATCACTCTGCGAATATTGCAAAACTCGTAGAACGTTATCCTAATGTCATATTAGTTGGTAATGTGAAAACCTTCCAAATGCTTGAAAATTTCTTTCCAAAAGCCGAATTTAAAAATAGATTAGTCGTAAATAATGGTGATAAATTACCTTTGGGCGCTCACGAGCTAACTTTTGTTTTTGCTCCAATGGTTCACTGGCCAGAAGTTATGGTAACTTATGATGATTTCTCTAAAGTCTTATTCTCTGCTGATGGATTTGGAAAATTTGGTGCTTTAGATGTTGAAGAAGAATGGGCATGTGAAGCAAGAAGATATTATTTTGGAATTGTTGGAAAATATGGTATGCAAGTTCAAAAATTATTAGAAGTTGCCTCTAAACTTGATATTAAAACTATCTGTCCATTACATGGTCCAATTTTAAATGATAATCTTGGATACTATATTAACTTATATAACATTTGGTCAAAATACTTACCAGAATCTGAGGGAGTAGTAATTGCTTATACTTCAGTATATGGACATACAAAAGAAGCTGTATTAGAACTTGAAAGAAAATTGAAGGCCAAGGGTTGCCCAAAAGTAGTTCTTAGTGATTTAGCAAGAGAAGATATGGCAGAAGCATTAGAAGATGCATTTAGATATGAAAAAATTATCTTTGCTACGACTACATATAACTCTGAGATTTTCCCATTTATGTCAGATTTCCTTAATCGTCTTGTTGAGCATGGCTTCCAAAATAAAACAGTTGGTTTTATTGAAAATGGATCATGGGCTCCTAACGCAATTCGTGTTATGCAAAACAAATTGGCAAGTGCCAAAAATATTACTTACTTAAATAATCATGTAACAATCTTATCTAGTTTAAATGAAAAAAGTATGACTCAACTAGAATCAATGGCAGAAGAATTATGTAAAGATTACGTTGCTAAAGATGAAAAACTTGCGAATAAACAAGACTTGTCCGCGTTATTTAAAATTGGTTATGGCTTATATGTTGTAACAAGTAATGATGGAAGAAAAGATAATGGTCTTATTGTTAACGCTGTTTTACAAGTTACTAATACTCCAAATAGAATTGCGGTTACTATAAATAAAGACAATTATTCTCACCATGTCATTAAACAAACAGGCAAAATGAATGTTTGCTGCTTATCTACTGATGCACCATTTTCAATTTTTCAACAATTTGGTTTCCAAAGTGGTAGAAATGTCGATAAATTTAAGAGCCAAGAAATATTAAGAAGCGATAATGGATTAGTGTTTTTACCAAAATATATTAACTCATTTATGTCATTAAATGTCGAAGAATATATTGATTTAGGAACACATGGAATGTTTATTTGCTCGGTATCTGAGGCAAGAGTAATTTCCGATAAACCAACAATGACCTATATTTATTACTTTGATAATGTCAAACCTAAACCACAAGTTGAATCAAAGAAAGGTTGGGTTTGTAAAATCTGTGGCTTTGTTTATGAAGGAGAAGAATTGCCAGAAGACTATGTCTGTCCACTTTGTAAACATGGTGCATCCGATTTTGAAAGACTAGAATAGTGTTATTAAAACATCCAATGTCGAAATGATGTTGGATGTTTTTTAATTATTTTTATAGAAAGAATAGGGAAATATGGTAAAATATAAAAGTAAAAGAGGTGTATATTTATGAATATTTGGCACAATTTATCGAAGGAAAGAATAACACCTGAAAAATTCTTGGCCTGTATTGAAATACCAAAAGGAAGCAAAAATAAATATGAATTAGACAAAGAAACTGGGGCGTTAAGATTAGATCGTATTTTATTTACATCGACACACTACCCACAAAATTATGGTTTTATTCCTTTAACATATGCGGGAGATAATGATCCATTGGACGTTTTAATTCTTTGTTCAGAATCAATCACTCCACTCGCATTAGTAGAATGTTATCCAATTGGTGTAGTAAAAATGATTGATAATGGCGAATATGATGAAAAGATTATCGCTATATGCACACATGACCCTTTCTACAACATGTATAAAGATATTAAGGATTTACCTCAACATATTTCTGAAGAAATCAAACATTTCTTTGCTGTTTACAAAACTTTAGAATATAAAGATACAATTGTACATGAGGTTGAAGGTAGCCGTGAAGCTATTAGGGTAATCAAAAAATGTATTGAAAATTATCAAAACAAATTCGGAGGAAAATAAAAATGAAATTATTTATTGACACAGCAAATATTGAACATATTAGAATTGCTTCAAAATGGGGTTGCATTGCTGGTGCAACGACTAATCCATCTTTAATTGCAAAAGAAGGAAGAAAATTAGAAGATGTCGTAAAAGAAATAACTGATTTAATTGATGGACCAATTTCTGCTGAAGTTGCAGAAGCATCTGCAGATGAAATGGTCGCTCAAGCTAAAGAATTAGTGAAAATTCATAAAAACATCGTTATCAAATTACCAATGACTATGGATGGTGTTGAAGCATGTTCTAAATTAACTAAATTAGGAATTAAAACAAATGTTACATTGGTCTTCTCAGTCCCTCAAGCAATTATGGCATGTGAAGCTGGTGCAACATACATCTCTCCATTTATGGGAAGAGTTGATGATGCAGGTGATTCTGGCGCTGAATTAATCGAAAAGATTATGGTTATGATTAATAATTATGGCTATGAAACAGAAGTAATTGCAGCTTCAATCCGTAATTTGGCTCATGTCGAACAAGCTGCTCTTGCTGGCGCAGACATTGCAACAATTCCATTTGCTGTCTTAGAGAAAATGGTTAAACATCCTTTAACCGATGCGGGATTAAAAATCTTTAGAGACGCTGCAAGTAAATAATTTGACTTAAAATAGAAAAGAATTCTTTGCTTATTCAAGTTTTGCAAAGAATTTTTTATTATATAAAAAATGTAAATTTATGGATTTTATTCTTTTTATTAATTATGATAGAGATGTGCTGATAGTGAAACTAAAGCAAGGAGTGGATTAGTACATGAAAAAAAGATCAATATTTTTATTTGCTACACTATTATTGACTAGTTGTTTTGATGCTAATGGATATTGGACAGAACAAGAAACTGAAAATATGAGTAAGTATGCTGAAACAATATTTAGTGGAATTATAAAAATCGTTAATGATTTTGATGGACTTGTAATTAGCACTTCATATGGTGGAAGTTATAAATTTTCTGGGATGTGCCCCGATTTTGTTCACAATAATGTTATTTATTGTGTTATACAAGAAATGGAATATTTTATAGTAATGGATTTAGCGCCAAATAACCAAGATGAAATAGAAATACATAAAATTTCTTTTCATGCACGTAGTTATAATTATGATAAAAAAGATAACTGTAATTTTAATAAAGATGATTTTTTAGTTGTAAATAACTTTTTAGACTATTTAGATGACTATGTTTCTGCAAATACGTTTATTAATTTGAATCAAATAGAAAGTTATATGCATATTGCAAAAGAAAACTATACTGAAGATTTAAAAGGTGGAGATTATGAAGAAAAAATCAATAATAAAAACGATATGGCTTATTATGAAGGATGGTTTGCATACATTGAAGATAATGAAACATTAAAATATTATAATGCTTTTGTGTTGGATTTTTTCAAATGCCCTAAAAAAATTAATAGTGTTCATGAAAATTTGGCAAAGGATGATTAATATGAAAATAAGAATTTGGACATTATCATTACTATCTATATTATTATTAACTTCTTGCGAGAGTGAATCTCATAAAAAATGGCATATATCTGCTGTTGAGGGGTTTGATTTAGCAGATGAATATTTTCCTAACTTCTTTGAGGCAATTGAGGAGTCTTTACAAAAAAATAGTATTCAATATGAAAAAGAATACGATGAGAAAATCTATACATTAGACAAAGATTTTAATGCGAATTATTATATATCGGATACAATTTACTTTAATTTTAAATTTCGTTATCGTGTAGGATTAGGAGCATTAAGTTTATTTATTGGCCAGTTTCATTATAAATCTGCAACAGTTGATGAAGTATTTAATCTTTCACAATGTTATTTAAATGTTATGATAGATATTACTGATTTTTGTGCATATCACTTTTTAGGTACAGGAGATATTTATAATTCTTATTTAAATGAAATAAAAGAAAAACATCTTGAAGATAAATATGTTGAAAGAATTCCAGGTGTATCTGCAATTTGGGTGGAAGAAAAGCCTAAACAGGGCGTCCCACCTTATAGAGAATTGAGTTTAAGTATTAAAGATAATTTGTATGACCTTTCATTATATTTGACTGACAATCTGACCGATATTAATTTTTGGGATAAATAATTTGACTTAAAATGAATCGCTAAAAAGAATAATGATAAATAAAAAACTCGAATAATTTCGAGTTTTTAAATGTTTTTGAATGATAGATGGCACCCTTCAATTGCAGAAAGAAGAGGGTCAGATGTTAAACGCACCGGCACATTTAATTCTTTTTCTAGTGTTTCACGTAATCCGCTAAGTAAAGATACACCACCAGTTAGAGATATACCATTTTCGACAATGTCACCAGCAAGTTCTGGTGGAGTGATAAATAATATATCACGTACACAATCGACAATGTCTTTAACAATCGGACTAATGACTTCACTTATTGCTTGGGTAGTAATAATTACAGAATGTGGAAGAGAAGTTTCAATGCTTACTCCACTCACTTGTAATAATCTATTTTCATAGTCGCTACCAACTGATCCGATTTTCATCTTTATATATTCGGCGTTTTTCTCACCAATTTTAATATTGTGTGTGGCACGCATATAGCGAATTATTGCTTCATCAATTAACAATCCAGCATTTGGAATTGATTTAGAAACAACAACTTTGCCTACTGATAATACGACAACATCAGTTGTGCCACCGCCAATATCTACAATCATCGCACCTTTAGGTGAATTAACATCTAAGTCAGAACCGATCGCAGCCATTTTAGCTTTATTTTCAATAACTAATTTTGAAGCACCGAGTTTTTTGCCAAGTTGTTTTAAAGCATTTTCCTCAACTGGTGTTAACTCACTAGGAGCGGTAATAATGATTTTTGATCTTTTCAAGTGTCTTTTATATTTGGTCAAATTAAATATAGTTGAGATGAATTGAATAGTGGCATCTAAATCTGCAATTACGCCATTTTTTAAAGGATGAATAATTTTTATCCCTTGTGGAGTGCGACCAATTAGTTTTGCTGCTTCGTATCCTACAGCGTAAGTATGATTATTTACTTCATTAACAGCAATAACAGTTGGTTCATTAAAAATAATACCTTTATGATTGACATAAATGATGGTATTACATGTACCTAAATCAATGGCAATATGTGGATTAAACATAGCATCACCCCATTAATAAAATAATAGCATATTTATTCTTTTTATTAAACAAATTCACCTTAGTTTTTTTATAGTTAAAAAATATGTAAAATTTTGATAATAAATTAATTTATTATGGTATAATAACAAAGTTAAAAATAAAGAAGGAGTTTTAAAATGGCAAAAAAGGTTTTCGAATTAGATTTCGAAGGTAAAAAACTGATCGTTGAAGCAGGCGAAATTGCAAAACAAGCAGATGGTGCTGTTTTGGTTCGTTTGAATGATACCGTAGTTTTATCCACAGCATGTGCTTCAGATGAAGCCAAAGATACTGATTTCTTTCCTTTAACCGTGGGTTATGAGGAAAAGCAATATGCAGTAGGAAAAATTCCAGGAAGTTTTTTAAGAAGAGAAGGTCGTCCTGGTGAACACGCAACATTAACAGCGCGTTTAATTGACCGCCCAATCCGTCCAATGTTCTCGGAAGGATTCCGTAATGAAGTTCAAGTAGTAAACACAGTTATGTCTGTTGATTTGGATGCTACTCCAGAAATGACTGCTATGTTTGGTGCCTCACTTGCATTATCTATTTCAGATATTCCATTTGATGGACCAATCGCTGGTGTTTATGTTGGACGTGTCGATGGTAAATTAATTATTAACCCATCAGTAGAACAAAAAGAAAAAAGTGATATTAACTTAGCAGTTGCAGGTACAAGTGAAGCTATTAACATGGTTGAAGCTGGTGCGGCTGAAGTTAGTGAAGAAGATATGCTTGACGCAATTATGTTTGGTCATGAAGCAATCAAAAAATTATGTGCTTTCCAAAAGAGCATTATTGCAGAAATTGGAAAAGAAAAAAGATCTGTCGATTTATATCATGTCGATGAAACAATTGATAAAGATGTTCGTGCACAAGCAGAAGCGCGTCTTAAAAAATCTGTTTCTATCGTTGATAAATTAGAAAGATACGCTGCAATTGATGCAATTAATAAAGAAGTTGACGATAAATATGAAGCAATGACTTATGAAAATGAAAAAGTCAAAGCTAAGACTATGATGCAAGTTCATGATGTCTTAGAAACTATTGTTTCCGAAGAAGTACGTCGTTTAATTACTGAAGAAAAAGTAAGACCAGATGGACGTAAAGTTGACGAAATTCGTCCACTTGACGCTCAAATAGATTTATTACCTCGTGTTCATGGCTCCGCTATGTTTACACGTGGACAAACTCAAGTAATCTCAGTTTGTACATTAGGTCCAAAAGCTGATGAACAAATTATTGATAACTTAACTGATGAAGATTCTAAACGCTGGATGCACCACTATAACTTCCCACCTTACTCAGTTGGTGAAGTTGGAAGAATGGGCAGTCCAGGAAGAAGAGAAATTGGTCATGGTGCATTAGGTGAGAGAGCATTATCTTACGTTATTCCAAGTGAAGAAGAATTCCCATACACAATTCGTTGTGTTGCTGAAGTTGTTGAATCAAACGGTTCTTCATCCCAAGCTTCAATTTGTGCTTCAACCATGGCACTTATGGCAGCAGGTGTTCCAATCAAAGCACCAGTTGCAGGTATTGCAATGGGCTTAATCTCAAGTGGACCATTAGATGAAGATCATCCATATACAATTTTAACTGATATTCAAGGTATGGAAGATCACTATGGAGATATGGACTTTAAAGTTGCAGGTACTGATGATGGTATTACAGCTTTACAAATGGATATCAAGATTAAAGGTATTACTAAAGATGTTTTACGTGCAGCATTAGCCCAAGCTCATAAAGCACGTGAACAAATTATGCAAGTCATTAAAGGCGCTATTAGTGAACCACGTCCAGATGTTGGTAAGTATGCACCAAAACTTGCTCAAATGAAGATTGATGTCGATAAGATTCGTGATGTCATTGGAACTGGCGGAAAAGTTATCAATGATATTATTGCAAAATGTGATAACGTCAAGATTGACATTGAAGATGATGGTCATGTCGTAATTTATCATATGGACCGCGAAGCAATTAATAAAGCAAAGAAAATGATTGAAGATATCGTTCGTGAAGCTAAAGTTGGAGAAATCTATGAAGGCACAGTTGTACGTATCGAATCATTCGGATGCTTTGTTAACTTATTCGGGGCTGTTGATGGTTTAGTCCATGTTTCTAAACTTGCTCATAGACGAATCGAACATCCAAAAGATGTCGTTAAAGTTGGACAAAAACTCAAGGTAATTGTTACAGAAATTGATGAAAAAGGACGTATCAATTTATCTCATAAAGAGTTTGAACCAAAACCAGAACCTGAAAAGAAAGAAGAACCAAAAGAATAAAAACAAATAAATGACTGGTGAAAATCAGTCATTTTTTCTTTCACTATTCTAGGCGTTTATCATATGTTATATTGAGGTGGATTTATGCATAAAGAACTCATAGGAGCAATGGTAACGCCATTTAATAATCATGATGAAATAGACTATGATGAAGTAAAGAAATTGTTAGATATTTATAATAGTGATGGACATGACGCAATTGTGGTCGCAGGCACCACAGGTGAAGAGTCATCATTAAGTTTAAAAGAGAAAATTGAATTAGTAAATTTTGCTCTCAATAATACAAATTTAAAAATCATTGTTGGCGTAGTAGAAAATAATACTAAAAAGGCAATTGAACAAATAGAATTATTAAATTCTTTACCTATATATGCAGTTTTAGTAGCATTACCTTACTATAACAAACCACCACAACGAGGAATTTTTCTCCATTTTAAAAAACTTTTGCAAGCTAGCAAACATCCAATTATCATCTACAATGTTCCTAGTAGATGTGGTGTATCAATTGATTATCAAACTATCAAAAAACTTTTGCACCTTAGCGATAAATTAATTGGAATTAAAGAATGTAGTGGTGACTTTAATCTTATTAGATTATTAAAGAAAAATTATCCAAAATTCAAAGTATATTATGGAAATGATAAGAATTTTTATAAATCACTCGTTGCAGGAGCAGATGGTATAATTTCAGTGTCATCCGTACTTTATGCAAAAGATTATATTCAACTTATAAAAGATTATGAAGATGGATTTAAAAACGAATTATTAGTTGAATATTTAAATTTGATAGGTGATCTTATTGCATTTGAAACAAATCCAATTCCGATTAAATACCTATTATCTAAACATGGATTTAGTAGTATGAATTTACGACTTCCGTTAGTTAAGCTAACTTTGGAGGGAGAAAAAGCACTTGATATTCTTTAGAGCCTTTTATAAAAAGGCTCTTTTTCGTTGATTTGTATTTTCTTAATTGCTAAAATAAGAAAGTGAGAAGACGAGGAGATAGTAGCATGTTCGATATAATAGTAATTGGTGCTGGTGTAATTGGTTCATTTATTGCGCGTGAATTAGCTAAATATGATGCCAATATTTTAGTTTTTGAAAAAGAAAATGATGTTGGAAATGTAACATCGATGGCTAATTCTGCAATTGTGCATTCAGGATATGATCCAGTTCCTGGTACATTAAAAGCAAAATTTAATGTTTTAGGTAATAAATTATATGAAAAAACTTGTGAGGAACTAGATGTTAAGTTTTATAAGACTGGTTCAATGACAGTAGCAACAGTTGAAGAGCATTTAGCTGTTTTAAAAGATTTAGAAGCTCGTGCACATGAAAATGGTGTTGAAGTTAAATTATTAAGTGAGCAAGAAGCAAAAGAATTAGCACCACATTTAAATGATTCTGTAATTGGGGCATTATATTGTCCAACTGCTGGTGTGGTTGATCCATTTAACTTAGTTGTGCATGCTATGGAAAACGCTATTGATAATGGTGTTAACTTAAAGCTCAATGAAGAAGTAGTAAAAATAGTAAAAACTCAAAATGGTTATAGTGTTGTTACAAATAGAGGAGAATATGAAGCCAAAATTATTATCAATGCAACAGGAATTAATGGTGATAAGATTTCAGATATGGTAACTCCGCATCATTTTGATATCACAGCACGAAAAGGCGAATATTATGTCTTAGATCATTTTGATGATAATTTCTTGTCAATGCCAATTTTTCCTTTGCCAAGTGAAAAGGGAAAAGGAATTTTAATGACTCCTACTTCTAGCCACAATTATTTAGTTGGGCCATCTTCAGAATTTGTTGATGAAAAAGATGATTTATCTACAGACTCTTTAACCTTGAAGCAAGTTAAAGAACAAGCATCTTTAATTATGAAAGATATTCCTTTCAATATGACAATTCGTACCTTTGCAGGTAATCGTCCAACACCATCTACACATGATTTTGTAATTGAAAAAGTAGATGATCACTTTATAAATGCAGTGGGAATTGAATCTCCAGGTTTAGTAAGTGCTCCTGCAATTGGAAAATATATCGCAGATGAATTAGTGAAAGAGTTAATCGAATTTAAGAAAAAAGAAAACTATACCCCATGTGTTAAAAAATATGTACATATGCAAATGTTAAGTTTAGAAGAAAGACAAAAGAAAATTAAAGAGAATCCAAAATACGGACATATTATTTGTAAATGTGAATATGTTTCTGAACAAGAAATTTTAGATGTCATGGAAAGAAGTTGTCCACCACATTCAATTAAGGCAATCAAGAAAAGAGTGCGTGCTGGATTTGGAAGGTGTCAAGGTGGAATGTGCCAACCACTTGTTGCTAAAATTCTTGCTAAATATTTAAATGTAGCAATTTCTGAAGTTAATTATGATGAATTAGGTACAAATGTGGTTAAATTTGAAACGAAAGCAGGTGACACTAATGAATAGTTATAATGTAGTTATTATTGGTGGTGGATCTGCGGGACTTGCTGCAGCAAAAGAATGTTTTGATTTAGGTATAAAAAAAGTTTTAATTATTGAAAGAGATCCAGTATTAGGTGGCATTTTAAATCAATGTATCCATAATGGTTTTGGTCTACATGAATTTAAAGAACAACTATCAGGACCAGAATATGCATATCGCTTTATTGAGATGCTAAAAGATACTGATGTGGAAATAAAACTAAATACGATGGTAACTGATATCACAAAAGAAAAGCATGTAGTTTATACAAATGAGAAAGAAGGATATCAAGAAATTGAAGCAAAAACAATAATTTTTGCGATGGGTTGTTATGAAAGAAATGCTGGATCAATCCAACTTCCTGGTGATCGACCTGTTGGGGTTTTTACAGCTGGAACCGCGCAAAAATATCTAAATATTGATGGATATTTAGTAGGTAAAAAGGTATTTATTCTTGGCTCTGGTGATATTGGACTTATTATGGCACGCCGTATGACTTTAGAAGGCGCAAAAGTTTTGGGCGTGGCAGAAATTATGCCATATTCAAATGGGTTAAATAGAAATATTGTCCAATGCCTAAATGATTTTGATATTCCTTTATATTTATCACATACTGTAACTAAAGTTATTGGAAAAGAAAAATTAGAGAGAATTGAATTAAGTCAAGTTGATGAACGTTTAATGCCAATTAAAGGTAGTGAGAAATATTTTGATGTGGATACATTACTTTTATCAATTGGATTAACTCCAAGTACAGATTTATTATCAAAATTAGATTTAAAAATTCATCCACGTACAAGAGGACCAATTGTTAATGAACATAATGAAACATCAATCCCAGGCGTTTTTGTAGCTGGTAATGGTTTACACGTTCATGATTTAGTGGACTATGTATCTCGTGAAGCACGTTTATCTGCCTTAGGGGCATATAATTATTTGAATGATAAATTACATTATGGTCACGATGTAATTTCAACAAAAAATGAAATGGGTGTTGGGTATATTGTTCCTCAAGTCATTAACTATTTAAATGTAGAGGATAAAGTTACTTTAAAATTTAGAGCGACAAAACCATATCAAAATGTCGATATATTGATTAAAGCAGATGATGTAATAATTAAGAAAATATATAAATTAAATCTTATTCCTTCAGAAATGGAAAATATTGATGTAACAAAGAGTTTAATTAAACCAAATACAAAAGTTTTAAGCATCGAAATTAAGGAGAGATAAAAATGGAACATAATCTTATTTGTATAGTCTGTCCTCGCGGCTGTCACCTTACGATAGATGAAAATAATAATGTTAAAGGAAATAGTTGCCCTCGTGGAATTCCTTATGCGATAAACGAGATGACTTGTCCTAAAAGAATGTTAACATCAACAGTTAAGATAGTTTCAAATACTATTAGTAGACTTCCTGTTATCACTAGTGAAGAAATAGAAAAAAGTAAGATGTTTGATGTTATGAAGGAAATTAATAAAGTAGAAGTAAAAGCACCAATTAAGATGCATGAAGTTATTATTAAAAATGTACTTAATACTGGTGTTGATGTGATTTCGACACGCGAAATATTAGAATAATATTTATTTATTTTAAATTTAATGATATACTAGCAACGCAGTACAGTTATAAAAATAATTTGTCTATTTGCTAAAAATATTTTGTTTTGATTGAAAGGAAGATTTTATGCGCGATAAAGTAAAAGTTTTTGCCTTAGGTGGTTTAGATGAAAGAGGCAAAAATTTAATTGTTGTGGAAATAAATGATGATATTTTTATTCTTGATGCAGGTAATAAACATCCAGATAAAACATTACCGGGTGTTGATTTAATAATTCCTGATTATAAATATTTACTTGATAATAAAGATCGTGTAAAAGCATATTTGGTGTCACATGGACATAATGAGCAAATCGGGGCAATTCCATTTATGTATAAATATATTAAAGCTCCAATTTATTGCTCCAAGGCTACCGCAACAATGATTGATAGTTATGGACTTCAATATTTAAGAAAGCCAATGACTTATAATTTTAATATTGTAAATCCTAGTGATGATGTCGTAATTGATGGACACAAAGTTCATTTCTTTCAAACTTGTCACTCAATGATTTGCTCATCGGGTATTGCTATTGACACTGATGGTGGTGCTATTGTATATTCTGGAGACTTTATTGTTGAATATAATGATACTGAAGGACATAATCATGATTTGAAAAAGTTATCACAAATTGCAGATAATGATGTCTTGCTTTTAATGACAGAATCAAGCGGAGCGGATAATTTAGGTTATGCCTCACCTGCTCATAAATTAACTCCGACATTAAATAGAGTTCTTTTTGAGAGTAAAGGAAGAACCTATATTGCTATATTTGATAAAAATATTTATGGTTTAGAAGAAATTTTGAGATTTGCTACTGCTAATAATAAGAAAATTGCTTTTTATAATGACTTTGTTCGAGAAATGTATGAAAGACTATCTAATTGTGGATTATATATTCCAGGAAAGAATGTCATCATTAGTAATGATGAATTATTACGTGTAAAAGAAAGTGATCTTATCATTGTAATGATGGAAGAAGGAGAGCACGCCTTTGAAATGATTTCTGATCTTGCAAGAGGGGAAATTGATGACAAACGCTTTATTATTAGCCCTAATGATTCTTTCCTTGTAGCTTGCCCACCACAAAGTGGTTTAGAAATAATTGCAACATCTGCCATTGATGATTTATATCGTACTGGAGCAAGTATTACAAATTTAAGTAGGAAAACATATATATCAATGACTGCAAGAGAAGATGACTTAAAAGCACTTATTTCCATGCTTAAACCAAAATATTACTTGCCAGTAAGTGGTGAATATCGTCATTTGCTCGCTAATGCAATGCTTGCGGTTCATATGGGAAATATGTATAGCCATCGAAATGTCTTTATCATCGATAACGGTATGGTTGTTGAAATAAATGATGGTGTTGCAAAACTTACTAACGAAAAAATTCAAAATGGTAATTTGATGGTTGATGGAATTGGTGTTGGTGATGTTAAGTCGGAAGTCATTACAGACCGCCAAAAATTATCTGAAGATGGTGTTATTATTGCTGCTTTAGCAGTATCGTTAGCGCAAAAAGAAATAATTGCAGGACCAGATATTCAAATGCGTGGTTTTGTTTTCCTAAAAGAATCAGAATCAATATTAAGAGAAATCACTAAATTATTAGTGGAAACAATAAATAACGCGCTAAAGAAAAACACTTCTTTAGAAGATGCTAAAATTGTATTTACGGAAAAGGCAACACGTTACATCAAAAAAGAAATTGGCCGTTTCCCAATGGTTGTTCCAATTGTAGAAATTATTGATTAAGCACCTAATATGGTGCTTTTTTGTTGTGTTAATTTACAAACATATCATCATAATTTATAATTAAATTGGTGAAACATATGAAAAAGAAATTATTATATTTTCGTATAAGTCAATTAATTTTAGCATTAATTTTAATGTTGTTCCCATTGTTTGGTGTATTGAATGAGGAAGGATTAGTTTTGAATGATTATTTAAAATACATTCCAGTCATTTTAGGAATTGGTATTATTTTATTAACAGCTTTTGAAACGAAGCTACTCGAGGCAATTATTAGATTATCTTATTTGGCAGTTGTAACATTTGTATCAATAATACTTTTACATTATGGTGGAATAAATATGTTTAACACACATTTATGGATTGTATCAAATGGTTATTTTATTTTAAGCTTAATAAGTGTTTTTAAAATAAAAAATGATGCAAATAAAAGAAAAGTTACTACTACAGTTGGATATTTTTCAGTTAATAATATATTAGTTGTTATTATTTTTGAATTGCTTGCTCTTTTTTCTTTTTTTTACGGTTTAATATTTGCCGTATTTGCTGGAGGGGAATATCCATATTTAATAATAGTGTTTTTTGCCCCAACGATATTTTTCGCTGTTATGTTGAGTATTTTTTTAGGTCAAGGTAATAAGTGTTTAAATGCCATAAATGAATTTATGAAAACCGCAGATTATGAAAGATTTATGCTTGATATAGACGGAATGTTAGAAAACAGTTCGTTTAGAAAAGCAACGCTGAAACTTAAATTAATGCAAGTGGAGTATACTTTTTTAGTTGATAAAGACCGTGCTATTCAAATGTTTTCAAATATTGATTTACCAAAATCAATATTTTCTCAAATGTTATATAAAATTATTGAGATACATTGCTACATTGCTAAAAGCGATTTCAAAACTGCAAATGAATTAATCAATGAGCTTCAAACAAGACATCGTATAACAAGAAAACAACTTCGATTTTTAAAAGATATTATAACTGTACTTGATAGTGAAAAAGAAATAAAAAACATTGAAAGAAAATATTCTATAATAAGAAAAAAAGTAGAAAGTTTAATTAATGCGTCTGTTCTTTTAAATTACTATAAAAGGCGTGGTAATTTAAAAAAAGCAAAATATTATGCTCGCTATATTTTACATAATACATCGCAGTTTAAAGAGATAATTAAGTTAAGCGAAGATATTGTGCAAAATTAGTTTTAGGATATTTTTCTTTTTTAAATTTACAAATTTGTTTCGCTAGTCTATAATATTTGCCGATTAAATACTTAAAATAAAATTTGCTTTGTGAGGTATGTATGAATAAAAAACTTTTAGGAATTCGTTTATGTCAATTAATTTTAGCAACAGTGATTTCTTTTGTTGCAATTACTTTTGGCGAAATTAATGAAGATGGTTTAATTTTGAATGGATTTTTACAATTCATCCCGAGCATATTAGGTTCTCTTATTGTGTTATTTGCAATTTCTGAATTAATTTATACTCGTCCGATTGGAAGATGGGTATATTTGGGAATAGGTATAATAACTACTGTCATTTTGACTCAAGAAGGGTTCGTTTTAGTAAACGCCTCTATATGGCTCTTTGCTTTTATTTACATTATTTTAATGATAATTAGTGTGTTAAGAGTTAATAAAGTTCCAACAAAAAAGAAAGCGTTTGAAAGAAAAGGATTCACCTTACCATTTGGTTTTTACACTACTAAAGGATTTATAGTGTTTTTTGCGATTGTTTTGGTTTTTTGTATTCCACTAGGTATTGGCGTGTATAAACTTATTAGTTGCATATTCGCTGATTCTAGTTTAGAAGGTTTAGGTAAATATTTCCTAGTTTCCTCTCTTTTATTAGTTATCGCTTGTGTTGTATATGGGTTTAAAAATAAATTAACTCAAATATTAATTAAGTTTTCAAAAACTGCTGATTACGAACAATTTATGCTTGAAACAAACGAAATTCTAAAAAATAATTTGCATGAAGAATCAATTAAATATCTAAAACTATTGCAAGTCAATTATTCTTTTATTGTAAATAAAGATCAGGCGTTAAATATGTTTGAAGTGATTGATGTTCCATCAAATAAGAGTAGTTTGAAATTATATAAAACAATTGAAATTTTATATTATATCAACAAAGAAGAATATCAAAGAGCAGATGAATTAATTGAAGAATTCCAAAAATATTATAAAGAAAATGATAAGCAATTATTGAATATGAAGGATATGTTAATTATTTTTAGTAGCAATGAAGAAATAGAATATATTGAAAAAAAATATCCTATGAATTCTACAAAATTGATAAATCTAATTAATGCTTCGACTCTTTTAACATACTATAAAAAAAGAGGAGACATAACTAAAGCAAATTTTTATGCTTATTACATTTTAAATAACACCACACAATTTAAAGAAATTATTAAAGAAGCCGAAGAAGTAATAAAGTCTGAAAATAGTCAAAACTAAGATAAATTAAAACCTAAAAAATAATCAAAATTCAATTTTGACAATATTTGTTCCATTCAAATATTTATTTATTGAGTTTTTTTGCACTTTCTTATTTATTAGTTTTTATAACTATGCCATAATAAATAGTGTATTTTATTGATTTATCAATAAAATTTGGAAGGTGATAAAATGGCAAAGGATAAACATGTACCAAAGAGTGTAAAAGAAGCAAAATTATTATCAAAAGATGCCGAAAATACTCTATATGGATTAATGCTATTTTTAGTTTGTCTTATTGGCATTTTAAATAACGGATTTATTGGTAATTTTTTAACATACATTGCCGCCTATGTTTTTGGTGTGTTTTACTTTGTGCCATTTTTAATAGGTGCGTTTTTTGGAATCTACTTAATCTTAATGAAGAAAACTTTTTTAGTTAAGGTAAATTTAGTTTTCCTTGGTGTTATCTTAATCGCTATCGCAAGTTTGATTGGTTCATCTTTTAATTCTGCAAACGCAGGATTTGATAATTTGTTTTCTAATTATCATGCGACAGTTAGTAATTTAGTTGTTAAAGATACTATATTTAATATTAATCTTACTAAAATAGATCTTTTAGGTGGTGGGTTACTAGGAAGATTCTTAGCAACACTTTTAGTTTCTACCATTACAAGTGTTGGTGCGCATATCGTTGTAGCAGTAGTAATGGTGATTGGTTTATATTTAACCTTTGCTAAATTAGTCATGAAAATAATTAAAAAGACAAAAGAAATTAGTAAAAATCGTAAAGAAAAATTAGCGAAACGTTTAGAAGAGGAAGAAAAAATCCAGGAAGAAAAACGTAAAAAGAAAGAAGAAGAAAAAATTAACGAAACTACACCAGTACGTGTTAGTAATAATTTTGTAAATTCTAATGAATCAATTGGCGAAAATATTAGTAAACCAAGGCGTTCAGAATTAAGAAGAGGAGAAACATCAATAACATGGCAAGCTCCAACAAATAATACTCCTACTCCAATAAATGAGATGTTCGCAGATGATATTGAAGATGAAAAAGAGGTAAAGGAAGAAAAAGTAGAAGAATCTATTAACAACATAGAACGTGCTCCAATTCGAACTACACATGATTTCTCTCCAAATAGGGATCATTTTAGTAAAAATATTATAAAGCCTGTGTCGCCACATCATGAATATGTTTATCCAAGTTTAAATTTACTTGAAGATGCACATGGCAAATCAATGAAGTCCGTTAATGAAGGAATTGCGGAAGAAAGAAAAGAAATTATTAACGCGACATTAAAAGATTTCCATGCGGGCGCAACAGTTGATACATACACAGTTGGTCCAACTATTACACGCTTTGACATTAAATCAAGTGCCACATCATCAGTTAACGCTATTGCTAAAACTATTGATGACGTTGCTCAACGTTTAGGTGGTGTTTATGCACGTTTCGTTAAAGTTGTTCCTGGTAAAACAACATCGGGTTTAGAAGTACCGAATGTCCATATTGATATGGTTACATTAAAAGAAGTTTTAGAAGCAATGAAGGATTTAAAACCTAAACCATTACTTATTCCATTTGGAAAAGATGTTTCTGGTCAAGTTGTTACAGCAACAATCACTAAATTCCCACATATGTTAGTGGCGGGTACATCAGGTTCAGGTAAATCTGTTTTCGTTCATGCGATGATTTTGTCACTTTTAATGCGTTATACTCCAAATGAAGTAAGATTTGTTATTGTTGACCCGAAACGTGTTGAGTTTGGCTTATATCGTGATATGCCACATTTATTATGTCCAATCATCTCTGAACCATTAGAAGCTAAAATGGCTCTTAAAAAATTACAACAAGAAATGGAAAGAAGATATGTCTTACTTGAAGAAAATTATTGTACTGACTTAAGTCAATATAATGAAGAAATGAAAGAAAAAGGTGGAGAAGTTCTTCCATATATTGTAACTATTATTGATGAATATAACGATTTAGTTCTCGCTATTAAAGATATTGAAAAACCAATCGTATCGTTAGGTGCAAAAGCTCGTGCGGCTGGTATTCATATTTGTATTGCAACTCAACGTCCATCTACTGATGTTGTAACTGGTACATTAAAAGCAAACTTGGCAACTAAAGTAGCGTTTAAAGTTTCTAACTCCGTTGACTCTGTTACAATCTTAAATCAAGGTGGTGCAGAAAGATTAAGAGGTAGTGGTGACTCACTCATCGATTGTGCATCTCTTGGCGCTTCGGATTCTTTTGTTCGAGTTCAAAGTCCATATGTTGATCGAAAAGAAATTTTAAGGGTTGTAGGATTTTTAAAAGATAATTACAAAGTAGATTACAACCCAGAATTCTTAGATTTAAAAGATCATAGCGCAATGGGTCCAAAGTTTATTCCTGGTGAAGATTTTGATGAAGAAGATCAAGCACGTTATGAGTATTTAAAAGAACAAATTGTAGCACAACAAAAGGCTTATGTTTCTATTTCATTTATTCAACAAACATGTCGTGCTAATTTCAATAATGCTCGAGATTTATATAATCGCTTGCAAGCTGATGGTATTATTGAAACACTTCAACAAGGTTCGACGAGTAATAAAGGTGCAAAGGTTTTAATTCAAGCCCAAAGTAGTGAAAATAGTGAAGAAAAAAAAGATGAAGATTAGGTGTGTTTAGATTATGGGAAAATTTGTCGCGAAAAATGAATATACATTAGAAGTAATAGGGGATATCTCTAATTCTTCTTTTGTCTTAGAAAAAGATAATTGTTTTTTAGAAAACATTTATGTTGGTAATTCTACTATTATTATAAGAAATAGATTAGAAGTAGGAGCAAAATACCAAGTTAAAAGTGAAAATGAAGTTTTTGATGTTGATTTATCACCATTAGTGGATTTACCAAATTTTGATGAAAAATATTATTATGATGGCGAATTAGGTTCAATTGTTAAAGACAATAGAACTATTTTCCGCCTTTTTGCTCCATTAGCCTATCTAGTAAATTTAATTGTCTTTTCAAATAATGAAGAAAAAGTCATTGCAATGAATCATCTAGAAAATGGAATTCATGAAATAGAATTTGAAGGTAATTTGCATGAAACTATTTATCTATATGAAATACATCAAAACGGAAAAGTCATTCGCTCAGTTGACCCATATTCATATGCCGTAACTTTAAACAAAGAAAAATCAGTTGTGGTAGATTTATCTTTAATAAAAACTGAAGATACAAAGCAATATTTACCACCTTTTACAAAAAATACAGAAGCAATTATTTATGAAACTAGTATTCGTGATCTGACTATTTATCCAAATAGTGAAATAGAGGCAAAAGGTACATATTCTGGTGCAATTGAAAAAAACAAGAAATATAAGAAATGCCCACTTGGTATTGATTATTTGAAATATCTAGGTATAACACACGTACAATTCTTACCAGTCAATGCTTTTATTGGTGTGGATGAAACTAATATTAAAGAAGAATATAACTGGGGATATAATCCATATCTATATATGGCATTAGAGGGAAGTATGTCTATTGATCCCTCATCTCCATTAACAAGGATTTATGAATTCAAAAATTTAATTAATGAATTACATAAAGCAGGAATTAGAGTAAATCTTGATGTTGTCTTTAACCATGTCTATGAATATAAAGATTCAGTATTTGAAAAAATAATTCCTCATTACTATTTCCGAAGAAGAGAAGGAGTAATGTCTAATGGATCATTTTGTGGAAATGATTTAGATACATCTCGTAAAATGGTAAGAAAAATGATTTTAGATGCATTGAAATTCTTTGTGAATTTTTATGATGTTGATGGTTTTAGATTTGATTTATTAGGAATAATTGATATTAAAACATCTTGGATAATTCAAAATGAATTACGTGCAATTAAACCTAACATAATGCTTTATGGTGAAGGTTGGGATATGCCAACATTCTTAGATTATGATTTAAAGACTATTACGGATCATGCTCATAGACTACCAAGTTTTGGATTCTTCAATGATTTTTATCGTAATACTTTAAAAGGTCCAAATAACAAATATGAACGTGGATATTTAATTGATAATAATTATTTAAAAAATGTTTTTAAAGTCGCTTATAAAGGATATTATGGAAAACTTTATGCTTTTAGTTCACCAAATCAAAGTATCAACTATATTGAGTGCCATGATAATATGACAGCGTTTGATAAAATATCTTATTGTTTAAGTACTAGCGATGAAGACACTATTTTAGGTGTATTAAAACTATGTAACACTATTAATATTTTGTCTTTTGGTATTCCATTTATCCATATGGGACAAGAAGTAGGGTTAACAAAATTTAAAGAAGATAACACCTATAATATGGGTGACAAATATAATCAATTTGATTTTGAAATTTTAGCAAAACGATTTGAATACGCCAAATACATCAAAGACTTAATAGCGTTTAGAAAAGAATTTGACTGCTTTAAAATTGATGATTATAAAGAAATTGAAAGAGTAGTTAGTTATGAAGAGTTTGATGAACACGCTCTTAAAATTAATTATCAATTAGAAGATGGAAAAGTATTATCAATTTTAATGAACACCTCTATTAAAGATAGTGTTTACTATAATTTTAATAAAAGTCACAAAGTGATATTCAATGAAGCTGGAAGAATCAAAAAAGATTCATATGTTGATTCGTTAATCTTATCGCCACATAACGTAATAATTGTTATCAACGAATAAATGTTTTAAATAAGGAGGAGTAGAGATGTTTAAGTATATTGGAATTGTATTTCGTTTAATTATATTCCTCATTTGGAATTATTTAACATGGATTTTGTATTATTCTCGACATAAAGATAAGTATACTTTAGAAAAACGTTACAATAAGACAAGAAAATTTATTATAACAATACTAAAAAGACTCCATGTTGATTTAAAAGTGCAAGGACTAGAATACTTAAATGATGAAAATATTAAAATGATAACTCCTAATCATCAATCTCTATTAGACCCATTGCTATTAATTGCGTTATCTGAAAAACCAATTTCTTTCATTGCTAAAAAAGAAGTAGCGAAAATGCCAATTGTAGGTAAAATTTTTAAAATAATTGACGGAGAATTTATTGATCGAAGTGATTTACGTCAACAAATTAAAATATTAAAAATCATGGATAATTCTCTTGTTTCTAAAGAACATAGTTGGGTAATTTTTCCTGAAGGAACAAGAAATAAAGATACTAAAAATGTTTTACTAAATGAATTTCATCCTGGTACATTTAAAGTAGCCCACAAAGAAAATGTCTTAGTTATGCCAGTTGTAATTGAAGGAGTACAAAAAGTATTATCAACAAAAATTAGAATGCGAAGATATTCAGTAATTGTTAAAATTTATAAGAGTGTTTCAAATGATGATGTTAAAGCGCAAAATTCTACAGAATATCGCGATTATATCTATAATTTAATGAGTGAAGAATTGAAAGGTCTTAAACAAATTGAAAGTAAAAATAGCTAGCAATTTGCTAGCTATTTTATTTGTGTCTTAATCCTTTTGGATAATGATTTTTTAATTGCCCATTATTTGATTTTACTAATCCTAAGTTAAGACCTTTATAAGATACAATATGAAAACCAGATTGATTATCCATATTTATTGATTCTCCATTTAAATAACGCTTCATATTATCCTCTTCTAGATTGATAGAAGAAGAACTAGATAGAAAATGAGATAGATGATGATCAGGGGTAAAAATATTTTTATTATATTCTCCAACTTTTAATCCATTTCGTATAATGTTAAATTCTTTAAGTGCTAAATTTGTTGGACTTAAATAAATTGCATTATCTTTTTTTATGAGGTTTCCTTGTAAAGTTAAGTTATTGAATTCTTTAACTACAATCTTTTCTTTACAAATATAATCATTTACGCGCAGTTTACCATCTTTTTTTAATTTACATAAATATTGACCTTCACCAAAATAAGTAGAAGGTGCAAGAGTTATTCCTTCGTTTACATCTGTTAAGGAATACTTACTTAATTCGTTTAATGGAACAATATGCATATCTTTGTGTCTTTCAATAAGACCTTTTATAATTTCATAATTTTCTTCTTTAGAGTAGGAGCAAGTTGAATAAATTAATGTGCCGCCAGGCATTAAAAAGAAATACGCAAGTTCGATTAATTCTTTTTGAATAGCAGCTTGTTTATGAACTTTTTCAATACTCCAATCTAAAAGCATTTTTTCGTCTTTCCTAAACATACCAGATCCAGAACAAGGGGCATCAAGAATTATTTTACTAAACATACCAGCGTATTTATTTATTTTTGATAAATCATTGCAAGTAACAATAATATTTTTTCTTCCCATTCTTTCAACGTTTTGGGATAACACTAAGGCACGATTATAAGATAAATCATTAGAAATAATAATACCTTCGTTTTCCATCCTTAAAGATGTTTGAATGCTTTTCCCACCTGGCGCGGCACACATGTCTAATACAATGTCTTGAGAAGAAGCATCTAACATATAAGAAACAGTTAAACTTGAGGCATCAGAAATATAGATTGCCCCTGCATCATGGTATATACTTTTTCCCATTTCGTATTGGTTTTTATCATATAAGAATGCGTGTTCTACAACGGGGTGTTTAATAACTCCAGGAAAGGCTTTTACAAATTCCTCTTCACTAATTTTATTAGTATTTAAAATAAGCGCGTGAGTGCGTGGATTATCTAAAGATTCTAAAAGCTTTTTTGCTTTATTTTCTTCATATTGACTTAATATGTGTTCTTTAAAATCCATAAGCCTTACCTCACTATTTAATTAAACCATATTTTTAAAAACTAAGGTAGAAAAAAACTTCCTAAATTGGAAGTTTTAAATAGTTTATTTGCTACAGCTACATTTACTTTCACTTTTTGGATAAAGTTTACGATATTGCTTAACTAAGTTATTACCTTTTTTCTTACAACATGCACATTCACCAGTAGGTAAATGTTTAATTTTACGATAAGTGTAATTGCCAATTACCGAAACAACAATAAGAACAGTAATAGTGATAACAATAATTTCAATTGGCTCCATTTTTATTCTCCTATTAGTTGTTTGTTGTCTCGTGCTTTATTGTAGAAGCTGATACTAACAATTATAGTGATAATTACTACTAAAAAGATAAAGGAGGTCCACCACCAAGAGCCAATTACATAAATCATACTAGATACAATAAAAGAAGTAATTAACCAAAAGATAAGTGTAGTTATAAACTTTCCTTTTGGTAGTTCTGCTTTAGCGGTTGCTACAGTTGCAAAACAAGGGATAGTGGTAAGATTAAAAACCATAAAGGAAATTAAAGCAGCTTTGGTAATTCCTGTTGCTTGAATCATAGTGACAACTTCAAGAACCCCATCCTCACTTGCTATATAAGTGCCTGCAATACAAGCGGTAAGAACACCTAAAGTGGAAATGACATTTTCTTTAGCAATTAAACCAGTGAGTGTAGCAACTGCAAATACCCAGCCTACCTTAGTTAACTGTGAACCAAATCCAAGAGGTGTGAATAATGGTTGAATGAGTTTTCCAACACTTGCAATAATACTTTCGTTCATACGGAAATTAACTAAGCCAGTAACACCTTCTAATGATGCGTATTTTATAGGATCACTATTGAAAAGCATCGTTGCATCCTCAAGAAGAAATTCAAATTTCCATGAAAATGATGAAAGAAACCAAATTGCAATAGTTGAAACGAGAATAATAGTAAATGCTTTTTGAATAAAATGTTTAAGTTTATCCCATAAATGTAGCATGAGGTTACTAAAACGTGGCATATGGTAATTTGGTAATTCCATAATGAATGGAGAAATTTTACCACGCATTGTGGTATTACGCATCAATATAATAGTTACAATTGCGGTTATCATGCCGATTAAATACATACTATAAGTGATAATATCAGCGTTTCCCACATTAAAGAATTGTACTAGTCCACCCGCAATTGCAGTAAGAATTGGCAATTTTGCTCCACAACTAAAAAATGGAATGATACGAATTGTTGCTGTTCTCTCATTATTATCAGAAAGAGTGCGTGTATTAATCATTGCAGGTACTGAACAACCAAAGCCCATAATCATTGGCATGAATGCTCGACCAGATAAGCCAAACTTTCGCAAAATACGGTCTAATATAAATGCAACACGCGCCATATATCCGCTATCTTCTAAAATTGAAAAGAATAAGAAAAGAAGTAGAATTTGAGGTAAAAAACCTAAGACTGCGAATAAACCTGCCAAAACCCCATCAACTATGAATGCACTAATCCAAGAAGGCGTATTAGATAGCCAATTTCTTATTAAATTTGAAATGGTATCTAAAAAAAGTTCTAGCAAATTAGTAAGTATTACGCCTGGCGAATAAATAGAACCATCACCAAATATTCCTTCAAAAGTCGTTCCTTGCAATGATAAAAACCCATCAGGCAGTAATCTACCTAAAAAAAGAAAGTTTGTCGAGAATGTCATATGAAATACTAAAAACAAAATTACTAAGAAAACTGGTATCCCCCAAATTTTATGTGTCAATACTCTATCTATTTTATCTGATGATGTTAGTTTTATTTCTTTATCCTTTTTAATAAGAATTGAGGAAAAATTATTCGTAATATAGACATATCTTTCATTTGCAATAAGTGCTTCAAAATCATTATCAAATATTTTATCGTTAAATGATTTTTTAAATTCATTAATCGTCTCTAATACGTCTTGATGATTTTTAACTTCTAATTCATCAAATTCAATGAGCTTAACTGCATGAAATAATGGATTTTCAATGTTTTTTCTCTTTAAAACAACATTTACATCATCAACAAGATGATATAGGGCACTTTTTCTAAGAACTGTTTGTCCTTTACGTGGACTTTTAGAAATTTCATTTGCGATTTCCATTAATTCTTTAATGCCTTGATTTTTAAGAGCAGAAATTTCTACCACTGGAACATTCATTTTCTTTTCAAGTTCCTTAAGATTAATCTTATCACCACTTTTTGTTACAGCATCCATCATATTAAGTGCAATAACAATAGGAACATCAAGTTCCAATAATTGTGTTGTTAAATATAAGTTTCTTTCAAGATTCGTGGCATCAACAATATTAATTATACAATCTGGTTTTTCATCTAAAATAAAATTTCTTGAAATAATTTCTTCAGGAGTATAAGGGGATAAAGAATAAATGCCAGGTAAATCCACTATTGAAATTAATTCATCAAGTTTTTTATATATTCCATCCTTTTTATCGACTGTTACACCTGGCCAATTACCAACATGTGCAGTTGAACCTGTCAAAGCATTAAATAAAGTTGTTTTGCCAGAGTTTGGATTTCCAATTAGTGCAAATTGTCTCATAATTCTTTCTCCTTTAACTCCACAATAACTAATTCGGCTTCATCTTTTCTTAATGTCAATTCATATCCACGAATTGTTATCTCTATTGGATCACCAAGAGGTGCTTTCTTTCTTAAATAAACTTGTACACTTGGAGTTATTCCCATATCAAATAAGCGTCGACGAATTTTTCTTTCTCCTTCGACTTTTTGGACAATTGCAAAATTACCGATTTGACATTCACTTAATTTTTTCATTTGGTTTTCCTCCTTAGACAATAGCTAATTGCATAATAATTAGTAATGCAGCATTAATTGTAATTAGTCGTGACTAACTAACGCTCAAATTATAATGCGGCACTGTCCGCATAAACGCAATTAGTCATAACTAACTAATAAAATTATATTAGGTTGATAAATAAAAATCAACATTTTTTTACTAAAATAAAAAGTTAAAACTTACTCAGAAGTTTTAACTTGATTATAGTATGCATCTAATAAATTTCTCATTAATGTAAGGCGAGTAAGAAGTCCAACCCCACCAGGAACAGGTGTTTGTAATCTTACGTTTAAGTCAGGTTTTGCATCGCCATAAAGCTTCCCATTATCGCGGTTAATACCAACATCGACAATTACAGCGCTAGTTTTAAATTCTTGCTCATTCAAGAACCATTTTTTTCCGATAGCGATAACGATAATATCCGCGTTTCTTAAATAGTTATCCATATTTTCTTTACTAGTTCTTGAATGTAAAATAACAGTATTACAATTAAGATTAGTAAGCATTTTTGCCATTGGCTTTCCAACAATATTACTTCGACCAATAACAACAGCATTTTGATCTTCAAATTTTATTCCTTCATATTTTAAATAATCTATAATCCCTTTTGGTGTACATGGATCTAGACTAGATAAAGGATGAAAACCATCAACGTCTTTAATTGGTGAGACTGCTAATTTGATATTTTCTTCATTAATGTGCTTTGGAAGAGGCATTTGAACAATTAAGCCATGAATCGAATCATCTTCATTTATCTCTTTAATTAGATTAATTAATTCTTCTTCAGTAGTAGAAGTAGGAAGTTTTTTATAAACACTAATAATACCGAGATTTTGAGCATCATTTAATTTTCCTTTTACATAGGCATTACTTGCTTCATCATCGTTTACCTGAATAATTGCAATTGTAGGTTTAACTACTAATTTACTTATCTCATCACGCATTAAATCTTTTTGCAATGCGACATATTCTTTTATAATCATAAAATCACCTTATATGAAATTATATCATTATTAATATAAGATGACACAAAAAAATAAAAAATCAGGATATTAATCCTGATTAATTAGCTAATTGTTTCAGTTGCACCATTTAAATTAATAACAATATCGGTAATTTGTAAATTCTTATCATTAGTAACAGAGATATTGAAGTAATCACCTGTTTCACTTTCGTTTGTTATTGTTACAACACCATTTGTCGTAGCGGTCTCACTTTTTGTAACAGTAGTTTTAGCCTCATTCATAACTTCGTCTCCGAACGTAACACCCATTACAACTTGAGTACTAGTAGAACCAGAGAATTTAACAACAATTGAACTAATATGTCCTAAACTAGTCTTGTTATAAATATGACCTGCGCCATAAGTATCACTAGTTTTACTTAGCATGATATAGCCCGCATTACTATATGTACCATATTTTGCCGCCATAAATCCTAACTCCATACCATCAGCAGTTACTAGTGTCTCTTCAGCAGTGTAAGATGTAGGAAGAGATTCTTTTAAAGACTCTGCCGAGAATTTGATTGACTTTTCTGCAACCTCAGGAACACTGCTAGAATTTCCATTTGTGGAATTGCTACTAGTTCCTCCTGTACTTGTTGAAGTAGAAGGAGTTGATGAAGGTGTCACAGATGATGGAGTGGATGCGGAAGTGCTACCAGGATGACTAGATGTAGAGTTATTACCAGATACACTATTACTAGTTGATGTCCCCATATCACATGCACTTAGTAATAATAAGGATAATCCTAATATAATTGAATTTTTTTTCATAATTTTTCCTTTCTATCTTGTGATCAAAAATACTCACAATTATAATCACAAATAGTATGGGTATAGATTATAAAAAATATTCTTTAAATTTTTTTATGCCATTTTTTACCTTTTAAAGTTATTTGAATTATTCAATTTAAAGATTAAAGTGTTATAATTTAAATAAGGAGCAATTTATATGAATACAAGAAAAATAGAATCCATAAATATTATACAAATTGTATTAATAATTATAAGTGCTGTTTTGCTTCCAATAAACATTGTTTTAACTATTTCATCAATTATTTTTATTTGGGTTTTATTGATAAATATTATAATATTTGTTTTAGCAGTAATTAGCGTCCCTAAAACTTATTTTTCTTATGAATATTTTTCAATTTCACGAAGCAAGAAAATTTATTATAAAGAAGTAAAAGATTATACTTTATACGTTGGTAATAAAGAAAATAGTTCATCAAGAATAAATGGTAAATTTTATCTTTGCATTCAACTAAATGATGATCAAACTCGTGTAATATCACTTAATAGATTTTATTCAATTAAGCATATCGAACAAATATTAGAAGAATTACAAATACGAACAGGAATTAAAAGTAAAACATCACTCAAAGATTTTTCAGATCATTATAAAAAAAGAAAAAAGATTTTAGTACTTAAAACTGTTTTAACACACATAATTGTTTTAGCACCAATATGCTATGCAATTTTAAGAGAAAATGCTATTAAACCATTTATTAAGCATGATTTAAATATTTACTTAGAAGATGCGTATCTAGATAATGATGGTGGAAGACGAGCAAAAGAATTTTTGCCAAAAATAGATGAATTAACTAATTATAAGTCATTAGACTTTTATCGTACTTATGGTGATAAATCTCTAATTCCACTTAAATATGCTATTAGTACTTTTTGTTTAATGGTTGAATATGACTCAAATACTTTTGAAAGTGAAAAAAACAATATTTTTAGTAAATATCAATTCGCTGAAGATAGCAAACCAGGTAATCTTGGTCAAGTACATGTTGTTAGATATACTAAAATCAGTGATTGGGAATTTAATACTGTCTTAGATTCTAAATTCTTTTATCCAGGCTATTATGGGAGTATTGGAATAAATGATAAAACACACACAATAAGCTATATTTATTTTTGGGATTTTGGATTAGACTTCTATTATGACTTGGACGATTATAACAAATATTATAAGACTAATTTGCCGTGGCTCTTTAAATAATTGTATTGTAATAAAACTAAATTCAAAAAGACTATGTGTTTATATTTGAATTCTTTTATAAATATAAATTACTGTGGTATATATTTTCACAACCAAAAGGAAGGGTTATTATGAAACAAAAGAAATTAGTACTAATTTTGCTTTCACTATTGCTATTGACGTCTTGCAATCATCCACAACTACGTCAGGATGATTGGCATATCAATACTATTGAGCTTGCTGATGAGTATTTTCCTAAATATTTTGATGCGATTGAACAAATTTTACAAAAGAATAGCATTCAATATGAAAAAGAGTATTTTGAACAAGTCAACGGTCAAAAGAAACAAAATCAGTGCAAGCATTATATTGCGAAATATAATATTTCAGATACGACTTATTTTAAAGCTGAACTCGAATTCGATTATTGGATTAATAATGGGAGTTGTATTAGCTTTAGCTTTATAAACGATGCCATAACCGAAGAAGAAGTATTTAATATTTCTCAGACATATATTGATGTTATGATATATGTAACTAACTTTTGCTCATATAATTTTTTAGGAAAAGGCGATGGATTTAATTCGCTTTATGAAAAACTAAAAGTAAAATATTGTGAAGAGAAATATTCAATAAATAATCCACCACAATACAAAATCTATGCGACTGAAAAAACATGGGAAGAAACTCCGCCATTTAGGGGCTATGGATTAGATAATAATGATGGGCTATATAATATGGACATATTTCTCATAGATTATCTAACTGATATTAATATTTGGGATAAATAGTTTATTAAATAAGTCATTAAGAAAGATATCACTTTGAGCGACTAAAGTCTTAATGGCTTTTTTTATTGTTCGGAAAATTTTATTTGAGAGTAAAAAGACACAAAAAAAAGTTAATTATGGCAAAAGAAAATGAAATCAGCAATTTTAAAATACAAATTCAATTTTTAAAGCATAAATGATATACTTAAAAAATAAAAGGGTGTGAAAAGTATGTTAAACAAAAAAAGAAATTTGTTTTTTATATTAATTTCTATGTTATTAGTTTCATGTAAAACTGATGTTGATAAGAGTTCAATATTTGTTAAAAATGAAAAAGATAATAAATATGTAACCATACAATATCTTCAAGATAATAAAATACAAATAGATTATGATTATGACAATTATGAAAAGCTTGCCCCTGGATATTTTGATTATTTTTCAATTTCTTTAAATCTCGAAGAACAACAAGAATACCATGTAAAAACTACAGTTCTAAACTTTTCATCACCCAAATTATTTTATGAGGGAGAAGAGATTTACTCGCCACTTAATTGGACAGTTAACGAGGAAAGTGTTGATGAGAAAACACTTTTTGAAAATATAGAAAGTTGGCCAGGAGATATTGATTCACAAACAAATATTGTTGAAATAATGATTAGATGGGAATGGCCATTCGATAATTTAGAATTATCAGATTATGATTATTATGATTCGATTATGGGATATATTTTTAATGTTGATGATCAAAAATACCCTGGTTATACAATAGAAATGGATACCCGTATTTCGTTTGTCCTCGAAATTGAATCAGATAACAAATCTTTATAAATAAAATAGTGCATCTTTTTAATAGTTGGAGGTAGCTAATAAATGATAAAAAACAAATTTTATAAAAATTTATTTCAATCTTTATCTTTTTTATCAATAGTTATGATTCTTGTATTTATCCTATTTGTTGGATTTATTTGTAGTATAAATTATGAAAATAATAATGGTTGGATTCTATTGGTTATAGCTGCATCTTTAGTTGTTTTCTATTTCATTATAGGTTTTTATTGGATTTTTCAAAAAGTAATTATAAATGAAGAAGGAATCGAGATACGTTTAAAAAAAACTATTATAAAGTATGTTTGGAATGAAATTACTAGTGTTGAAGAGACAACTATTATGAAAAATCCCGCTTTGAGAATTAAAAATATTAATGGCTCTGAAATCCACTTAGACAAAAGAAAATCAATTGTACGGGCAATAGAATATTATTCAAAGGCAAATAGTAATTTGACAAAAATTGATAGACAATAGAAGCAATAAATATGGAATTAATATAAAATTGCGGCAGTAAAATGTTTTAAAACTATAGTGAATTATAAACTTGATATAGTTTTATTTTATTGGTCTACCATTAATTAGGTGGTTTTTTAATATTGGGCAATATTTGATGTTAACTATATTATAGCGACAATAATGAATAAGCAGTCATAAATATTTTTTTTAGTCATAAATAATATTGGTGATAATTATGAAAAAAATTATTTTGATGTTATTAAGTGCAATTTTTAGTTTAAATCCTGTTAAAGGTAATATTAAACGAGTAGAATCTTCAAGTAGTGAATTAGGACTACATTCTTCTTCAGTCGTATTAATTGAACCAGTTTCGAAAAAAGTAATTTATGAAGTTAATAAAGATGAAAGACATTTTCCTGCTAGCATGACTAAAATGATGGGGATGTATTTGGTATTAACTAATATTCAAAATGGAAAAATGAAATGGACTGATATGGTTGAAACAAGTGAATATGCATCTTCAATGGGTGGAACACAAATTTATCTTGAACCATATGAAAAAATGAGTGTTGAAGATATGTTTAAAGCAGTGTGTATTAATTCCGCAAATGACGCGGTTACAGCACTTGGAGAGCACATTGCAGGTTCAACTCCAGCCTTTGTTGAATTAATGAATAAAACTGCTAAAGAATTAGGAATGAAAAATACTAATTTTATGAATCCTACTGGATTTGATGATGAAAATCATTATACTACTCCATATGATATGGCACTTGTGGCTTCTGAACTTGTAAAATTTGGTGAAGAATTATTCCGTTTTACTAGACTCAAGGAAGATTATATTAGAAAAGATACATCAAATCCATTTTGGCTCGTTAATACTAATAAAATGCTGGGCCATTATGATGGATTAGATGGTTTAAAAACAGGATTTACTAATAAAGCAAATTATAATTTAACTGCAACCGCGAAAAGAAATGGAATACGCTTAATATCTGTTGTTATGAATGAAGCAACAATTGCAGAACGCTCTCAAGATACAACTACTTTGTTAAATTATGGATTTGCTAATATGCAAGCTATAAAGTTATTTGATAAAGATCAAGTGGTAGCAAATTATGATTTCCAAAATTCATTAGAAAAAGAAACTCCACTCATTGTAAAAGAAAACGTCATTATTGTCGTTGACAAGAATGTTAAAAAAGAAGATTTGAAAGCTTCGGTTGAATTAAATAAAACAGAAGCACCTATTAAAGAAGGAGAATATGTTGGGGACTTAGTAGTCACTACAAAAAGCGGAGATAAATATCGTTTTAAGGTTTATGCACAAGTTGAAGTAAAACGTGCTAATTTCTTTGATTATTTCATTTGGAATTGGTTAAGAATGATATTTTAAATATAGGGACATTAATTTGTCCCATTTTTAATTTAAATAATATTTAGTCGAATATTGTTGAATGATTTTTAATCGCAAATTGTCGTATATTAGCGAATTTTTCAATTCGCTTTTTTTAATATTTTATAATCCTTTAAAAGGGAGGAAAAAGCATGAATGATGGAATAAAAATAGTGCCATTTGAAGACGGACTAACTATTAAGATTTTTGGTGAATTAGATAGTTACCATGTCTTAGGTTATAAAGAAAAAATATGTTTTGAAATGAGAAGATATCAACCTACAAGGCTATTGTGGGATCTAAAAAAAGTAACACTTTTTGACTCGGCGGGAATTGGTCTTATTTTAGGAAGATATAACGAAATAAGGAAAGTAAATGGTATATGTGGATTTTTACCACTTACAGCATATACAAGAAAAATTGTAAATCTCACGGGATTATCTTCCATTATGAGTGAATATAAGAGCATTAGTGAATTTAAGAAAGAAGGAAAGGTAACTTTATGAACGAAATGGAATTACGCTTTAAAGCAAATTTAGTAAATGAATCTTTAGCAAGAAATGCGATTATTAGTTTTGTCGCTTGTTTGAATCCGACATTAGAGCAAATAAGTGAACTAAAAACTATAATTTCAGAAGCAGTAAGTAACGCCATTATTCATGGCTATAAATTAAATCCTGAAAGAGATGTAATTATTAAAGCCTCGATTGAAAAAGAAACTCTTACTTTAATGATTATTGACTATGGTGTTGGAATTGATGATGTGGAAAGAGCGAGAAAGCCTAGTTTTACTACTCGTCCTGATTTAGAACGTGCAGGTATGGGCTTATCAATTATTGACTCGCTATCTGATGAGTTTGATATCAAATCAGTTGTAGGTATGGGAACAAAATTATTTATCAAAAAGTCACTTTCGACAACAAAATCAGAAATTTATGGTAATTGCTGAGGAACTAGTTTTATTAATTGAAAAAGCTCAAAATGGGGATCAAGAAGTATTTGAAAAACTAGTTAATGATAATATGTTATTAGTGTATAAACTTGCCCATCGCTACAAATCTAAATATGTGGAGTTTGATGATTTGATTTCAACAGGCACCATTGGTCTAATGAAAGCAATCAAACAATTTGATACAAGCTTTAATGTAGAATTTTCTACTTACGCAGTTCCACTTATTTTAGGTGAAATAAGAAAGTATTTCCGTGATGATGGAATTGTAAAAATTTCTCGTGGTACCAAAGATTTAGCCAAAAGAATAGAAGACGTAAGGATGGAAATTGAAATGACTGAACATCGTGAAGCACGTCTTGAAGAAATCGCAAGTAGACTAGAAGTAGGTGTTGAAGATATTATCGTTGCGCTTGATGCAAATAATTATCCATTATCTCTAGATGCACCGCTTGATGAGGATAATATGACTTTAAAAGATGTCATCGCATCAGAAGATAGTGAATTCGATGATCTTTCCAAAATTGATTTAGAAAACGCTATTAAGAAGTTAGATAAAAAAGATCAATTATTTATTAAATTACGCTTTTTTGATGAAATGAAACAAACAGATTTAGCAATAAGATTTTCTTGTTCCCAAGTTCAAATCTCCCGTAGAGAAAAAAGAATATTAGAAAAATTAAAAGAATTAATGTCTTAACGTATAAATTGTTAATTTTTGGAAAACCTTATTTGTAAAGAGGTGGATTATGAATAAGGTTGAGTATCAAAAAATTGTTAAAAAGCATGAGGTTAAAAATAATAGAGCAAAAAATGCCCTCATGGCTTTTTTAGTGGGAGGAATCGTGGGAATTCTTGCAAATTTTTTCTATGATATTTCATTAAATTGGATTGGATTAGAAAAAACAGATGCAGGTATTTTATCTACATTAGGTATCATTTTTATTACAACAGTTTTAACTGCAAGTAGTCTATACAATAAAGTAGCACGTGTTGCAGGTGCAGGTCTATTTATTCCTACGAGTGGTTTTGCAAACTCTGTTGTAGCATCTTCAATCGATGCAAAATTTGAAGGACCAGTATATGGTGTTGGTTCTCGTATGTTTTATCTTGCAGGAAGTGTTATTACATATGGATTTGTTTCAGCATTTTTATATGCATTAATTCGCTTACTTCTTAGCTTTATAGGAGTGCCACTTGTATGAGTTATTCTTTAGAATTTAAACAATTATTCTTACAATCAAGTGCCACGATTGGTGGTAAAAAAGAATATAGAGGACCATTAGGTCATTATTTCGATTATCATTATTCAGATAGTTATCATAAACAAAAAAGTTTTGAAGATGCTGAAGTTATGATGGCGCGTGATGTAATTCAACTTGCGATTAATAAAGCAAAACTTGATAAAGAAAAAATAAAAGTTGCTTTTGGTGGCGATTTATCAAATCAAATGGCTATTTCATCAGGGGCAATTAAAAATTTTGATTTTGCGTATGGTGGTGTATTTGGGGCGTGTTCTTCATTTATCTTAGCATTAATTAATGCGGGGCTAGTTTGTTCAAATAATCATAACACTTATGCTTTAGCGTTTACTTCAAGCTCATATGCGACATCAGAAAGACAATTTAGATATCCAATTGAATATGGTATTCAAAAGAAAGACACAGTTACAGTTACGGTTACTGGTGCTGCAAGTGCAGTGGTAGGAAAAAGGCCAACAAAAATTAAAATTAATCGTGCCACAATTGGTAATGTCGTAGATGCCGATTGGGATAATGTAAACGATGTTGGCTCTCCAATGTCTTTAGCAGCTTACACAACAATTCGAGATCACTTGAAAAATAATAACTTAGATCCGTCTTATTATGATCTAATTTTAACGGGTGATTTATCGACAATTGGAAGTAAAATACTTATTGATTGTTTTAAAACCGATGGCATTATTTTAACAAATTATAACGATGCTGGTAATTTGATTTATGTACGCGGGGATAAAGATATACATGCTGGGGGAAGTGGACCAGCTTGTATTGGACTTGTAAGTATGTCTTATATTGTCGACAAAATGGAAAAGAAAGAATTAAAAAGAGTGTTACTCGTAGGAACTGGAGCATTATATTCTCCAACTATGGCCTATCAACATCACACAATCCCTATTGTCGCTCATGCGATAGAATTGGAGGTATACGAAAAATGACCTATTTATTTGCATTCCTTTTTGCAGGATTATTATGTTTAATTGCGCAAGTTATATTTGATAATACGAAATTAACACCAGGGCATATTACATCAATTTATGTTGTAGTTGGTGTCTTACTTACAACATGTGGCGCTTATGAATGGCTTCTTAAAATGTGTGGTGGAGGTGCAATGACGCCAATTACAAATTTTGGCTATGTTTTAGGAAAAGCAGCACTTGAAGGAGCAAAAGAAGAAGGAGTATTTGGTATTCTTAAAAATATGATTAAAGACTCTTCAGCTGTATTATCATTTACAGTTGTCATGGCATTTTTTGCAACCTTAGTGAGTAAACCAAGACCATAATGAACATTAAAGAATTAGAAAAGCGCTTTGATTTTGATAATAACTTTGATATCAAAAAGAAAAATATTAAAGTTTTAAAAAAAGATGGATTAATTATTTTTACATCATCTTTAATTGATAAGATGGACATCATCTATCTTATG
This sequence comes from Erysipelotrichales bacterium, assembly GCA_022508535.1. Classification (GTDB taxonomy): domain Bacteria; phylum Bacillota_I; class Bacilli_A; order RFN20; family CAG-826; genus RUG131. The sequence goes on along the minus strand of JAFLUZ010000012.1, from coordinate 7,524 downwards.
GATTATTTAGATAAAATTAAAACTTTAAAAGAATTTGAAAAGAAAGTTTATAATGGCGAAATAAAAAAAGAAGATGATATTGAAGTTATATTAGAAGAAGTATATGGTGGATTTTTACTTTTAATAATTGAAAATGATGCATATTTAGTAGATGCAAAATCATATCCTAATCGCTCAATTGAAGAACCAATGACAGAGAAGACAATTCGTGGATCTCGCGATGGATTTTCTGAATCAATTAACACTAATATTGGTTTACTTCGAAGAAGACTTAAAACTGATGATATGGTAGCAAAACCATATGTAGTATCAGAAAAAAGTAAAATGAATATTGCCGTATGTTATTTAAAAAGTTTAGTTGATGAAAAGCTAATTAATAGGATTGAAGATGAAATAAGTAGAATAGATGTTGAATCACTTATTATGTCGGATCGTTCTTTAGAAGAATTACTCTTTAAGCAAAAATACACTCCATTCCCTTTAGTTAGATATACGGAAAGACCAGATGTTGCTGCTATTTCTATGATGCATGGGAAAATAATCATTATGGTTGATACATCAGCAAGCGTAATAATTACACCTATTACTTTCTTTGATCATACAAAGCACGTCGAAGAATTTCGTCAATCACCAGTTGTAGGATCATTTACAAGATTTTTAAGAACAATTACCGTATTTCTTTCTTTGTTTTTAATTCCATTATGGATGTGTTTAGTAGATAATTCAGAAATTGTAAATTCATTTGAAATGACAATATCGAAAGATAATTTACAAATTGGTATTGCCTTACAAATTGTCATTGCTCAGTTAATCTTAGAAATTGTGCGGCTAGCGTCGATTCATACACCAACGCCCCTGCAGACTGGTATATCTTTGATTGCAGCAGTAATTCTGGGCCAAGTATCAACAGACTTAGGTCTATTTTTACCAGAAGTATTACTACTATGCGCAATTGCGCAAATTTGTAGTTTTGCAACACCAAGTTATGAAATGTCGATGGCGCTGAAACTGTGTAATATTGCTCTTATCATAGTAACAGCGATATTTGGAAAAAATGGATTTATTGTATTTACACTTATATTATTCTTATATTTAGCTTCACTTAAAGTTTGGAGTGTTCCTTATCTATATCCAATTTGCCCATTTGATGCAAAACTAACAGGAAGTATTTTCTTTAGAAAAGCAGCGGATGAAAAGAAAAAATTATAGACAATAAAAAATACCATCTTGCAATGGTATTTTTATTTTATTTAAGTTTTTTTAGTTCTCTTAAATTGTTTGATCTTTTTGTTTTATGAAGTCTCTTATAATTTTCATTTAATGCCATTTCATAGCGAGATGTACCAACTGGTTCATAGAATTTTTCGTTTTTAATTAAGTTAGGGAGATATTGAATCTTTTCCCACAAGTCAGGTCTATCGTAAGGATACAAATCTTCTTCATCTTTATTAACAGGTGTAAGTTTTAAATAATCCATAACATCAAGTGGTGTATTTTTTGCTAAATCATAGGCTGCGTGAACTGCGTTATTTGAAACTTTTGATTTAGGTGATAAGGCAAGATCACACACGGCAAAACCAAGTGGAATAATTGCTTCTGGAAATCCAACTTTTTTTGCAGCCTCAATTGCATTAAACGTACGGTCAACTGCAGCAGGATTAGCAAGTCCTATATCTTCATAAGCAGTTACAAGTAATCTTCTTTCAATAGAATCTAAATCATTTGCGACACATAATCTTGCAAGATAGTAAAGTGCAGCATCAACATCAGATCCTCTAATTGATTTTTGTAAAGCAGATACAGCATCATAATGCCCGTTTTCATCTCTATCCACTAGATAATTTGGAACTTTAACAATTTCTTTAATATCTTCAATATCAAGTTCTTTGTTTTTATAAGATAAAGATAAAATTTCTAAATAGTTAAGGGCAAAACGCATATCGCCACCAGACATACTTGCAAGTAAATAAATAGCGTCTTCATTCACTTTAATTGAATTATTTAATCCGTTTTTTGCTTCAATTGCTCTTTTAATTCCAAGTGCAACATCTTCTTTATTTAGTGGTTTTACTTCTAATAAGTGACAGCGACTTCGAATTGCAGGGTTAATCGAAATATAAGGATTAGCAGTAGTAGCACCAACAACGAATATTGTTCCATCTTCAAGATAAGGAAGAAGGATATCTTGTTTATCTTTATTTAAGCGATGGATTTCATCCATGATAATAATCGCACGTTCATACATTTTACATTCATTAATTGCCTCTTCTAAATCTTTTTTATTACTAGTTACAGCGTTTAATTTAATCGAGTGGGCTTTAATGGAGTTTGCAAAAGCTTCCGCCATAGTGGTTTTACCTACTCCTGGTGGACCAAAGAATATCATAGAAACAACCGTATCAGTTTTAACACAACGAGTTAAAAAGCCGTCTTCAGATAATAAATCTTTTTGTCCTAATACTTCATCTAAAGTTTTAGGTCGCATTCTAAAGGCTAAAGGTGCTTTCATTAATATCAACTCCGTATTTTATGATACCATTTTTATATGAAATTCTCTATAATAAATACGGTGATCTGTATGCGAGTAGTAGCACAAAATGTTTTAGAGGCAAAACTAACTATTAATAACCAAGTCTTTTCTAGTATTAAAAAAGGCTTTGTTTTACTCGTGGGATTCACTAATGGTGATGATAAAGAGATTGTAAATAAGATGGCAAATAAGATTATTAAATCACGAGTATTTCAAGATGATAATGGATTAACTAATCTTTCTATTCTTGATGTTAATGGTGAAATTTTATCAGTCTCGCAATTTACACTTTATGGAGATTATAAAAAAGGAAATCGCCCATCTTTTATTAATGCTTTAAATCCTAGTGACGCTAGTAATTTATATGATTATTTTAATGAAGTATTAAAAGAATTATTAGGTAAAGAAATTAAAACTGGTGTATTTGGAGAAGATATGAAAGTATCATTAATTAATGATGGTCCATTTACAATGATTTATGATAATAAGGAGTTGACGAAATAATGGCAAAGGTAATGATAGGTTTATCAGGTGGAGTCGACTCTGCAGTTGCGGCATATTTATTAAAAAAGCAAGGCTATGAAGTAGTCGCAGGTTTTATGCGTAACTGGGACGCTATTGCAAATGGAGATATTTTAGGAAATCCTACATTAAATGATTCTTGTTGCCCACAAGAGGCAGATTATGAAGACGCAAAACTAGTTGCTGAAAAACTAGGTATTGAATTATTCCGTATTGATTTTATTAAAGAATATTGGGATTATGTTTTTACATACTTTTTAGAGGAATATCAAAAAGGTAGAACTCCTAATCCTGATATCTTTTGTAATAAATATATAAAATTTGATGCATTTTTAAAATTTGCAAAATCTAAAGGTTGTGACTTTATTGCAACGGGACATTACGCTAAAAGATTAGATAAAGATGGAAAAACATATATGCTTAAGTGTTTTGATCAAAATAAAGATCAGACATATTTCTTATCGCAACTCAATCAAGAACAAATTGCATCTTGCCTTTTCCCGCTTGGAGATATAGACAAAACAGAAGTAAGAAGAATCGCTAGTGAGTTAGAGCTTAATGTTGCAAATAAAAAAGACTCAACTGGAGTTTGCTTTATTGGAGAAAGAAATTTTAAAGAGTTTTTAAAAAATTATATACCTGCCAAAAAAGGTGATATTATCGATATTAATACCGGAAATGTCTTAGGAAGACATGATGGCGTTTTGTATTACACAATTGGACAAAGAAAAGGATTAGGAATTGGTGGAATTTCAGGTCACACTCCAACATCTTGGTTTGTTGTAAAAAAAGATGTTAAAAAGAATATCCTTTATGTTGCAAGTGGTAATGAAGATGAGCATCTTTTAAGCGACCGCGCAATTATAAGAAATTGTCAATTTAATAATGAAATTCCTACCTCAGATATGCATATAGGATGTAAATTTAGATACCGCCAAAAAGATAATGACGTTACTTTACATATGATTGATGAAAAAACAGTAGAGTTAATATATGATGAACCATATAAGGCAGTCACTACGGGACAAGCAGCAGTTTTCTATGATGGAGATATTTGTCTTGGTGGTGGAATAATTGATGAAGTTTATTATAAAAATAAAAGAATAGATTTATAGAGTTATGAGTAGTAGTAATGTTTTAGCACAAAGAAGAAAAGAATTAGGTATATCACAATCTAAAATTGCCGATGTATTAGGATATAGTGTTCAAACTATCTCAAAATGGGAAACCGGCAAATCTTTTCCTGATCTTCCAATTTGGGGAGAACTTGCTAAAGTGTTGCAAATCGATTTGGATGCTTTAATTAATGATAAGATAAAGACTAATTATAATAATGTTTGTTTTGATAATATTTTTTCTGCTGAGAAATTTTCAAGCAACTTACGTAAACAAAGAAAAATTCGTGATGAAACGCAAAAACAATTGGCGGATAAATTAGGAATATCCTATCAAACTCTTTTGGCATGGGAGAAATGTATGACATTTCCTAACGTAGAACAATTTAAAATAATATCTAAAGTATTAAATATTTCTTATGATGATTTATATTTTGCTAATAACTCACTAGTAACTTATAGTCCTAAAAAAAGAATTGAAAAAGTTAATCAAAATAGCAAAAACAAAAGCACAAAAAAAGTAAGACTATTTTCGGCACTAATCATTTCTTTTGTCGTAATCATTAGTGTTACCATATCTGCAATTATACTTAATAATAAGTTTGGAACTAGTTATACAGCATCTTTGCCAGCGCTAAATGAACAATCAAGTGTTGGAGAAGATAATAATTCTTTAACATCTGATGATGATTTGTTGGGTCCAGTTGGTGAAGTAGTTAATTTACCATTTAACGATGAGTATATTATTGCACGAATGTTTTATGATTCTGAATTACCACTTGATGATAAGAGGAATGCCATAGTTAATTTACCTGGCGAGGAAACCTACTTTAAAAGTAAAGGCATTGATTTTGTGTTTGAAAAAAACACCGACATACTTGCAGCTATAGATGGAACAGTTATTAAAATTGAAATGGATTATGAGGTTTATGGTAATGTTGTGTGGATTCAACATGAAAAAGGAATAATATCAATATATGCATCATTAAGTGAAGTAAATGTAAATATAGATCAAGAACTTGTGCAAGGCGATATAATTGGAAAATCAGGTGTATCACTTTACACTCAAGAAGTTGGTATAGAAACATTACATTTTGAAATGGTAATAAATGACAATCCAATTAATATTAATAATATATTCGGAAAACCAGTAGACAGTTTATTTTAATTTGTATACGAAAGGTCATTATTGTACAATAAACATTTTCTTTATTGACAGAACAATATATGAAGTTTATTTTAATAATGAAAGTGTATATATTATGAGTGACACAAATTTTTTAGCACAAAGAAGAAAAGAATTAGGTTTATCACAATCTAAAATTGCCGGTGCATTAGGGTATAGTGTCCAAACTATATCAAAATGGGAAATAGGCAAGTCTTTTCCTGATCTTCCAGTTTGGGGAGAACTAGCTAAAGTATTACAAATAGATTTGGATGCTTTAATTAATGATAAGATAAAAAATAATTATAATAATGTTTGTTTTGATAATATTTTTTCTGCTGAGAAATTTTCAAGTAATCTTCGAAGACAAAGAAAAATTCGTGATGAAACGCAAAAACAATTGGCAGATAAATTAGGAATATCATATCAAACTCTTTTGGCATGGGAAAAAGGAACGACTTTTCCGAATGTGGAGCAATTTAAATTATTATCGAAAGAATTAAATATTTCGTATGATGATTTATATTTTTCATCAAATGTTCTAACGACTAGCAATATAGAAGACAAATCAAAATTGAATTCATCAAATGAGATTGAAAAGTGCGACAAGAAAACTAAACTATTTTTGAGAATTGCTTTACTTTTTGCTTCAGTTATTGCTTTTATGGTATCTACTATTTTAATAAGCAGCAAATTCAATGATTCTGTAGCGAGTTTAGATAATTCATCAAATGTCAAAAAGTATGATGAGAAAGTTAAATACCCATTTAATGAACATTGCAATCGTGGTGTTCAAGATAGAGACCTTGCAATTATTTTCGTATTTCGGGAAGGACCTACTGAAATATTAGCATCGACGTCTGGTACAGTTTCTGTAGTTAAAACTGATAATTTATTTGGTAATACTATTTGGATTCGACATGAATCTGGAATTAAATCTATATATTCATCATTGAGCGAAATAAATGTACAAGAAGGTCAAGAAATCAAACAAGGTGATGTAATTGGTAAATCTGGCACATCATTAGCAACTCAAACGCTTGGCAGTGATACACTTCATTTTAGAATGATAAAAAAAGCAACACAAATTAATGCTAATGGAATTTTTGGAAAATCGTTAGATGAAATTTAAATTAGTGATTTTACAATAAAATAAGGCAAAAACACCCTTTTATTACATGTTTTTATAAAATATAAGATTTTGTAGATGAATATCAAGTCCTGTTGATATTCATTTTTTGATACTTATTCTATTATAATGGTGTCGACAAATATTGGCTAACGCTGATGGTGGATCCACCTCTAAGAAAGAGGTACACTATGAAAGTAAATAAGACACAAGGAGTTCTTTTCATTTACACTATTTTACTAGAAAAGAAATCATTTACAAAAGAAGAGATAATTAGTTGCTTGGAAATAAACGAACTAACGTTTTATCGTTATATACAAGAACTTCGAGCTTTTCTTTGTAATTTTAATTATGCTCAAGAATTAATCTATAAGAAATCGGATTGCAAATATTACCTGTTTGATATGGAGGATTAGCAAAAATAAATATATGTTAACTAATTAACTATACTATCAAAAATTGATATAACAATGGTTTACTCTATAAAAAATATGTGGAGGCGAAAGAAATGAAAAAATTCAAATTAAAGCATATTATTTCCGTAGGAATTTTTTCCTTTTTGGCATTATCTGTTGCAAGTGTTATTAAGTCGTTGGTTGATGTTGATGGTGATTCAAAGTTCGCATGGGATTATCCGCGATTAACACAAGTGGTGCATGCAGAGGGTAATGCTGGAACTTATATGACATGGGATTTTAATTCTGAAACTGGTGTTTTGACTATTAATGGTAGTGGTGATATGACAACTTATTCTCAGGGAGCAGCACCATGGTATGATTATCGCGGTTATATTAAGTCGATTATTGTTGCAGATACCATCGATTCAATAAGTGCAAACGCATTTTATGGGTGTAATAATCTAGAATATATCAAGCTACCATTCATAGGGGAAAGTAGAACAGCTACAGCTTATGAGGGAACATTTGGATATATTTTCGGATACACTACTATTGATGCAAAAAACAGCTACTCCGGGTATTATGTGTTTGATGCAACTACAGAAAAATACTTGGGAAGTGGTTATAAATATCTTGCTTCAAAACAATCAAATAGTTTTGTTGAT
>JAFLUZ010000011.1 GCA_022508535.1 Erysipelotrichales bacterium | reverse complement strand
GTTTGTTTGTTTATAGGAGGTATTTTTTTTGTTTTTTTTGCATTCCCACCCTTAATTCTTTGGAATTTAATTTCAATGATGGTAATTCTAATAGTAATGCCCCAACTAGTGTTGGCTCTAGTGATAATTCATTGAATAGTGGTGCGAGCACTAATAATCCTGGAAGTGTGCCAAATATAAGTACGAACCCTAGTAGTAATGTTGGCTCTAGTAGTACACCTAATGATGATGATCCACCTGCAAAAGACGATTTCCGTAATATTAATACTCATGACGAAGATCGTGAATATGCTTGCCCTGCTAGTAAGGCCGATTTGACATATCATGATTTATTTGATTTGCATAACAAAGTCAATATCACTATAAATGTTTCTACAAAACAATTATTAAAATTAAGAGATGATCTTAATAATTATGAAAAATCTGATATCTATAGAATTGCAGATAGTGTCAAAGTAGAGATAATAAGTTGTAGTAATACATATACTTATGAGTTTGATGAAGTTGGTATTCGTTTAAAAGGAAATACATCGCGTACTTCACCAGTTAATAGCTCGGGAGAACTAGTAAGACCGTCACATTACAAATTATCATTCACGGAGTTGTTTGAAGATAAATCAATTTATGGTAGTGACGCTCGTACTTACACAGAAGCAGAACGTTTGGAGCGTGATGAAAGATCATTGTTAGGTTTAGAAAAGCTTGATCTTAAATGGAACCGATCTAATGATAAAACTCATATTAAAGAAATATATTCTTACGAGATTTATCGTGCTAATGGAATTTTAGCGCCTTATGCATCGCTTGCTAAAGTAAAGATGGGCAAAGATAATAATTCTTATGACTTAGGCGTTTATATGATTTATGAAACTATCGATAAGAAGTTCATTAAACGTCATCTTGAAGAAGAGCAAGAATATTTAAATATGCAAACATGGAAGGCTGAAAAAAAAGGCACTAATGGTGTAGATGATTCTAAATATGGTGACTTATATAAAGTTTCGTATGGTAAAGGTGATGGAGCGGGTGTTCCAGATATGACAAAAGATTCTTTCTCTGGTAAAAGAATTGGGGAAGAAGCAAATAATGGAGCGTATATTCCGGTTTTTGACCGTAAGAGCAATAAAGGAACCGATAATAATGTCCGTTTAAGAAATGCTTTAAATGTTCTTAATGATGGTAATTATTCACAAATTGAAAAAGTAGTTGATCTAGAATACTTTGCACGTTACGAAGCGATTAGTTATTTAGTTGGTGATCCAGATGATATTCGAAATAATTACAATAACTACTACGTTTATATTAGAAGAACTGATGGGAAGATGATTATTATTCCACAAGATCATGACCGCGTATTTGGTATTTGCCAAGATTGGAATCCAACTGGCGATGGAATGCGTAGCGTTAAAATGTATAGCGATAGAGCAGCTGGAAATGGCGATAAGCAAAGAAACCCACTATACCTTAAAACTTTATTAGCATCGGGCACAAACCAAGTGAAAAAAGATTACGAAAATTATTGTAAAGCACTTAAAATTTCGCGTTGGGTTACTAGTGAGAAATTTAATGGATATTTTGAACTCGCTAAAAAGAATTATGGAAATGATTATCGCACTAGCTCAAATGGTGATTTACACCAAAATCAAATTGAATTTACTCTAAAGGGGAATGGTAATTATTCTTTTGAAGATTATATGAAAGCTAAACTAAATCTTATACCCATTGAAGAGCCAGGACCAGATATCCCTGGCGAAGATTATGTTTTATATCTTGTTGGTAATTTTAATGGTTGGATTGCTAGTAGTGATTATCTATTTAGTAAGAAAACGAATAGTATCTACACGCTCACTGTGATTGCAAATGAATCATTTAGTGGCACAATTGAGTTTAAAATTAATGATGGTGATTGGGACAGAGAAATCGACTGGGGATTTAATGCTGATTTTGAAGTTGTTGATAAAGGACCTAATGGTGTAATTCATGGAATAGAACTTGGAACATCAATTACTTTTGAAATAGATGTTATTGCTAGAAAGTTGACATATTCAATTGATGGATGGACAATTGAACCATTACCGGATTTTGATTCTTATGAATACTACTTTGCATATGAAGCAAATGGTTGGCAAAATGCATATGGAATGAATGAATATCGTTTTGAAAAAACTGGAAATAATTTATTCATGTATACATTTGTTGCTACACAAAATTATGAATTACTTAAATTTAAAGTAATGTGTTCAAATGGTGTTTTATTTGGTACAGATGACGATCAAACTGCAATGATCGATTATGTGTTTGCACAAACATTTAAAGAATATAATCTTATGGCTGGTAAAAAAGTCGTGATATCACTTGATACTGAAAACCTTACATTAACTTGGACTGTTCAATAATTTATAAGATAAAAAAAAGCCCGTTATTTCGGGCTTTTAATTATGATAAGGAGAAAAAAATATGCCGACAAGTAAAGAGTATTTAGAATATATATTGGAACAATTAAGAGATATTAAATATATTTCTTATAAGCCAATGATGGGTGAATATTTGCTATATAAAAATAATGTATTATTTGGTGGTATTTATGATAATAGACTTTTAGTTAAGAAAACTAAGTCTAGTGATAATTATGAACTAAGAGAAGTATTTCCATATCCAGGAGCAAAATCTATGTACTTAATTGAGGAAGTAGAAAATATTGAACTTATAAGCGAAATAATTGATGGAATAATTAAAAATCTATCGAAAGGGAAATAGATATGGAAGAATATCGAAATATATTAATAAACAATTTAGATAAAATTCATACAACTGAATTAGGTTATCAAAGAATTGCTAAGACGATGAAATTAGAAAATGAAGAGTGCATTAAAAAGATTAAAGAATTAATCAATGATTGTAATGCAAAAGTTACAAAAGAAGGTAAAAATTATTATCTTTTACATAATAATTTAAAAGTTACTATAAACTCTTATAATTATTGTGTAATCACTGCTCATAATATAAAAGTTAAATAATATTTAGCGCATATATATTTTATGGTATAATCATTTTTGTTGTTTGGAGGTAGTTAGAAATTATGGATTTTCTTGAAGTAGCGTTAACAAGTGTTTCAATGTCAATTGATGCAATGACAGTTAATGCATCAAATGGTATTAGAGAAAAAAATATGTCGATTAGAAAAATGATATTAATTTCTCTTACTTTTGGTGTATTTCAATTTTTAATGCCTCTAATTGGTTATCTTATTGGTTCAACATTTAAGGATGCGATTGAGAATATATTGCCTTGGATTGCATTTTCGCTTCTTACATTATTAAGTATAAAGTCACTTGTTGAATGGATAAAAGAAAGAAAAAGCAAAGAAGAAGAGTTGGAAGTTAAAAAAATTTCTCCACTTGATGTTTTTATGCAAGGTATTGCAACGAGTATTGATGCTTTGTGCATTGGTTTTGTTTATTTGTCACTTGATATAGGACACGCTTTAATTGCTTTTGGAATCATTGGTGTAACAGCATTCATCTTACCATTTTTGACAGTTCTATTTGCAAGATATTTATCAAAATATCTAGAAAAATGGGCGGGATTAATTGCATCAATAGTGTTTCTAATCATTGGTATTAAAATATTGCTTGAGAGCATTTTATAAAAATAAATTTAGAGTAGTTACAAAAAATCAAATGTGTTAAAATAAATAAGTAATAAGCGAAGTTCGATCTCGAAATCCTCCGCTATATAAATTAAAACCAAGGAGACTTTTTTTATGCAAAAAAAATTAACATTTCTTCAAAAGTTAAAAGAAGAACATATTGAAACAAAATTATTATTGCGTTCAATTCCGTCTGTAATTGTTGCGTTATTTGTAATATCTGTAATTGCAATGAATATTTTAGCCAATAAAACTATCATCAATGAATCGTGGATTGCTATCGATGGAGGTATATTAGTATCTTGGTTATCTTTTTTAGCTATGGATATTGTTACTAAACATTTTGGACCAAAAGCTGCAACAAAAATGTCGGTATTTGCAACATTAGTTAATTTATTGGTTTGTTTAATATTTTTCATTGCAAGTGTAATACCAACTCATGATGATTATTCTGCATTTAATTCAATCATTGGTGGAACATGGTTTGTTTTATTAAGTAGTACAATAGCTTTTTTAAGTTCAGCAATTATTAATAATTTTCTTAATTGGACAATTGGGAAAATATTTGTAAAAAATCCTGATGGTAAATTAGCGTATGTAACAAGATCTTATATTTCAACTTTTGTCGGACAATTTGCTGATAATTTAATATTTGCTTTGCTCACTTTTATGTTATTTGCACCAATTTTTTGGGATGGCTTTTCATGGACGTTTATACAGTGTGTAACTTGTTCAATTACTGGGGCATTATTAGAACTGATTATGGAAGTTATATTCTCACCATTTGGATACAAATTATGTAAAAAATGGAAAATCGAAGATGTAGGAAAAGACTATTTTACTTATGTTAATTCCAAAAATATGGAGGTCAAATAAGATGAATGTATTAATAACTGGATCAAGTAATGGTATTGGATTATCTACAGCTAATAAATTTTTAAAAGAAGGTCATGAAGTTTATGGGATTGATTTAGAAGAATCTAAAATTGATAATGAGCATTATCATCATTATGTTGGAGATATTTCCATTAAAGAAACATTACCAGAACTTCCAATAATGGAAATCATTATAAATAATGCAGGAAAGCAAAATTCCCTTGATGATATTAATAACAATTTAAAAGGGACAATAAATGTGACTGAAAAATATGCATTTAACTCTAAACTAAAATCAATTTTGTTTAATGCATCTGCGTCAGCGCATACAGGTTTTGAATTTCCCGAATATTGTGCCTCTAAAGCAGGTATTATTGCATATATGAAAAATGTCGCAGTAAGAGTTTCAAAATATGGTGCGACTTGTAATTCAATTTCCTGTGGAGGAGTATTGACTGATTTGAATAAACCAGTTACAGAAGATATGAAATTATGGAAAAAAATAATGGATGTAACGCCACTTAAGAAATGGGCGACACCAGAAGAAATTGCAGAATGGATATATTTCTTAACCATTATTAACAAATCTGCAACTGGCATTGATGTCTTAATAGATAATGGAGAAACAAATCTAAATTGTACATTTGTTTGGCCTGATTTTAAAAATTAATTTTTTGAAAGTGCTTTTATTGTAAAAAAACAATTATAAAATTGTTTTTAAGCATATAATTTGATATTATCTTTAATGTAGGAGTTGATAAATATGCTAAAGCAATTAATGGCAAAATTTCTTGAATCATTAAAATCTATTTTGCCTATTACTGTTTTAGTTATTATTTTAAATTTCACTCCGATAATTAATTTGTCGACTCGTGAAATGATAGTGTTTTTGGTGGCTGCCGTATTTTTAATAATTGGTATGTCGCTTTTTAATATTGGTGCTGATATGGCTATGACTCCAATGGGAGAACAAGTTGGTACTGGTTTAACTAAAACGAAGAGTTTAGGAATTGTACTTTTTGTATGTTTTGTACTTGGTTTATTTATAACCATTGCAGAACCTGATTTAACAGTATTAGCAGGACAAGTAAAAGATGTAATAAATGGTCCGTTACTTATCGCGACAGTTGGAGTAGGTGTTGGATTATTTTTGGTGTTAGCAATCATCCGCATTGTCGGAAGAACGCATTTATCAAATGTTTTAATGTTTTCATATTTAGTTTTATTTGCGATTGCTTCGGTTGTTCTTGTAAGTGGTAATGAATCATTGATTGCTCTATCTTTTGACTCTGGTGGAGTTACAACTGGTCCTATTACTGTTCCTTTTATAATGGCACTAGGTGTTGGTATTGCCACTGTATTGGGTGGGAAAAACAGTAATGAAAATAGCTTTGGTATTGTTGCAATGTGTTCTGTTGGATCGGTTTTAGCTGTATTAATATTAAGTGTATTTATTAAAAATGATTTGACATATGAATTACCAAATTATTCAATTGAAGGCAGTATTTTTCCAATTATTTTATCTAACTTGTTGACTACTATAAAAGATGTCACAATCTCTTTAGGATTAGTGGTAGCATTTTTCTTCATAATTCAAAGTATTTGTTTAAAACTTCCTAAAAAGAAATTATTAAAAATAGGAATTGGAATTCTTTATACATATTTCGGCTTAATAATTTTCTTAACTGCGGTAAACACAGGTTTTATGACTGTTGGTTATAATTTAGGAATGCAACTTGCTTCAAGAAGTAATCACACTATTTTAATAATTGTAGCATTTGTAATTGGACTTCTTGTTGTACTTGCAGAACCGGCTGTTCATGTTTTAAATACTCAAGTAGAAAATTTGACTGAAGGACGAGTAACAAAACGTTCGGTCTTAATTGCTTTATCAGTTGGTGTTGGTGCATCAATTTGTCTATCAGTAATAAGAATTATATTTGATTTTAGCCTTTTGTATTATTTAATTCCAGGATATATTTTATCACTTGGCTTATCATTCTTTGTTCCACGTATTTATACTGCAATTGCGTTTGACTCTGGTGGTGTTGCAAGTGGTCCAATGACTTCAACATTTATTTTACCATTCGCAATTGGGGCATGTGTTGTTTTACAAGGTCAAGAAAAAATATTGCAAGATGCCTTTGGTATTGTGGCAATGGTTGCAATGACACCATTAATAACAATTCAACTATTAGGCTTTAGAGCAACGATGGCTTCAATTGTTAAAAGAAGAATTGCAATGCGTAGAATAATTGAAGCAGATGATGAACAAATCATCGACTTTATGTAGGAGGATGTATAGTAATGAAAAACGAAAGTAAAAAAATAGAAAACAAAAACTATGCAGCTCCAATAAAACTGAAATTATTAATTACTATTGTTAATCGAAATAAGGCTGATTACTATGTAGATTTGCTTCAAGATTTTGAAGTAAATATGCAACTTATTACTTATGGATCTGGTACGGCTAATAGTGAAATGCTAACATACCTTGGTTTACCAGATACGCAAAAAGCAGTTATTTTTTCTATCGTAAAAGAAGAAAAGATAGCAAAGATTAAAGAGACGTTAGAAGAAAAATTCCATAAGATTAGAAATGGTAAAGGCATTGCATACACTGTTTCATTAAGTAGTGTTATCGGTGTTGCCATTTATCAATTCATGTGTAATAACAAAATGAAAAAGGAGGAGAATTAATATGAAATATGAAGTAGTGTTTTGTATTGTTAATAATGGCTTTAGCGAAGCTGTTATGGATGCTGCTAAAATGTATGGTGCACGTGGCGGAACAGTTTTGCGTGCACGTGGTACAGCAAGTAAAGAAGCAGAGAAAATCTTTAATATTTCAATACAAGCTGAAAAAGAAATTGTCATGATAATTATTCCTTCAAATATTAAAGACAATATTTTGCATGCCTTATACAAACAAGTTGGTTTAGATACTCCAGGTCAAGGAATTGCCTTTTGCTTACCTGTAGATGATGTCATAGGATTAACACCTATAAAGGAGAATAAAGCTAATGGAAAAAATAATTCTTGATTGTGATCCAGGACATGATGATGCTGTGGCAATTATGCTTGCTGGTAAAA
Source organism: Erysipelotrichales bacterium (assembly GCA_022508535.1). Lineage (GTDB taxonomy): Bacteria > Bacillota_I > Bacilli_A > RFN20 > CAG-826 > RUG131. Next base: position 50,176 of record JAFLUZ010000011.1, on the reverse strand, counting down.
GTGATTTAATAAAATTACTTGGTATTACTGTTTCTTCTGGAAATCAAAGCATTGAAAAAACTACACTTAATGCGCTAAATATTTGCCAATATTTAGATATTGATGTGCCAGTTGCAAAAGGGTGTTCACATCCAATAATTCGCGAAGTAGAAGTATGTGAGGCAATACATGGTGAATCAGGTTTAGATGGTTTTACTTTTCCCAAACTTAAGAAAAAAATAGATTCGCGTCACGCAGTTCAATTTATTATTGATACACTATTACAAGAAAAAGATAAAACTATAATGGTCGTAACAGGACCTTTAACAAATCTTGCTCTTGCATTGCGCTTAGAGCCAAGAATTATTGAAAAAATAAAGAAAGTAGTGTTAATGGGTGGATCATATCAAATGGGAAATGTGACACCTGCTAGCGAATTTAATATTCTTTGTGATCCAGAGGCTGCACACATTGTTCTTAACTCTAAATTACCAATTTATATGGTTACATTAGATGTTACACGCAAAGTTTTATGTTATGAATCTATTGTTAATCGGATGAAGCAAATTAATAACAAAGCAAGTGATTTATTCGTGGCACTTATGAAAGTATTTAACGATAATCAACATAGAGTGTTTGGTTATACTGGAGCACCTCTTCATGATCCTGTCACTATTGCTTCACTATTAGATGATAGTTTAGTAACATTTAAACATGTAAATACTGAAATTGATTTAAGTCATGGAACAAGTTATGGGAGAACAAATTCTGACTTATTCGATTATCTAAAAAAAGAAAAAAATAGTTTTGTTTCTATTGATATAGATGTGGACAAATTTTGGAATATTGTCGAAGAAAATATTAGAAATTATAAGGAGAATTAAATATGATTCTAAAAAGAATTTCACAACTATTCGTATCAATTGCTATAGGTATTGCGTTTATATTGATTGGAGCTCTAGTACCTGCAACGAGTATTCTAAATATTTTACTTAAGGCAATTGGCATTATTATGATTGTAACGAATGTTTTAAATTTGCTTTCTATACGAGGAAAAATGATTTATGGCTTTGCAAATTCAATAATCGGAATTATCTTAGGAGCATTAATGATTGCTTTTCCTTCAAAAATAATGAATATTATTATCGCATTTTATCTCATTGTTGTTCCTTTATTAAATATGTTGTGCTTTAGAATATTTTGGGATGAAAAAGATATTATAAAATTAATATTTGGTATTATATTCTTTTTATTTTCACCATTCTTTTTCGGATTATTTGATGCTGTGATAAGTGTATTTTTAATAGTAATTGGCAGTATAATTATTATTGGAACAATAATCGGGTTAATCGTAATGTTGCGCACGAATTTATTCGGTGAAAACGAAACAAAAAAAAGTTTAAATGTTTCTAAAGATGATGTTGATTTTGATTTTTCTGATAAAAATTAACTAGTTAACAAATTAAACTTGAAACAAGCAAAAAAATGTTATACATTTTTATATAAAAGAAAGGAGTGTTTTACTATGCTTACTTTAAAAAATATTACAAAAGACTATTATATTGGTAAGAAAAACACCAAAAACTATCAAGTGGTTCACGCTCTAAAGGATGTATCAATTAATTTTAGACGACATGAACTTGTATCAATTTTAGGACAATCAGGTTGTGGTAAAACAACTCTTTTAAATATCATTGGTGGGTTAGATCAATACACTAGTGGAGATTTACTAATCAACAATGTTTCAACAAAAATGTATCAAGATCGCGAATGGGACAATTATCGAAATCATTCAATTGGTTTTATCTTCCAATCATACAACTTGATTCCACATCAAAGTGTTTTAAGTAACGTTGAACTTGCTTTAACATTATCAGGTGTTAGTAAAGAAGAAAGAAAAAAGCGTGCTATTGAGGCACTAGTAAAAGTCGGACTTGAAGACAAAATTTATTCAAATCCTAATCAATTGTCTGGTGGTCAAATGCAGAGAGTTGCGATAGCTCGTGCTCTTGTCAATGATCCAGAAATTATTTTGGCTGATGAACCAACTGGTGCTCTTGATTCAAAAACTAGTGTGCAAATCATGGATATTCTAAAAGAAATTTCTAAAGATAAATTAATTATTATGGTAACACATAATCCTGATTTAGCTAAAGAATATTCAACCCGTATTATTGAACTATTTGATGGAGAAGTAGTGTCTGACTCTAAGCCATATGAGGGCGATAGTAATGTTAATACAAACACACAACAAGTTGAAAAGAGAAAGACAAGAATGTCATTCTTTACTGCTTTATCACTTTCTATTAAGAATTTGTTAACAAAAAAGGCACGTACTGCTTTAGTGTCTTTTGCAGGATCAATAGGAATCATTGGTATTGCCCTGGTCTTATCAATGTCTAGTGGATTCCAAAATTATATTGATAAAGTACAAGAAGAAACACTTTCAACTTATCCTATAACTATTAACTCAAGAACGAGTGATATGTCATCACTTTTAGAAATGTTTGCAGAGCAAAGAAATTCAGATGCAAACCATGAATTTGATGCAATTTACTCAAATAATATTTTCTCAAAATTAATGCAATCACTTCAAACATCAATTCGAAGCAATGATTTGGGCAAATTCAAAACATTCCTAGAAACAGATGAGGAAGCTAAATCAATAATCGTTGAGGGAAATATCTCTTATTCATATAATGTTGATTTACAAGTATATAAAGATGAAACTTCAACGAAAAAAATAAGCACAAGCGTATTTAACATGTCTACTGACTCTGATTCAATGATGGCTAGTAACATGAATATTTGGTCCCAAATGATTGACAATAAAGATCTCATTAATCGTCAATATGATGTTTTGGCAGGTAAAATGCCTGTTAATTATGATGAAGTTGTGGTTATAGTTGATGATAATAACGAAATTAATGATTTTGTATTATATGGATTAGGGTTAATTAGCGACGAAGAGTTTAATAATATTCGCGATAATGCAGATGCAGCCCAAATTAAAATTAGCTATGATACTATACTTGAACAAACATATATTATTTTACCTAGTGCTTTCTATTATGAATTAGGTAATGATAATATTGCTCTAGATAGAAGAAGCGATGTACAATACTTACAAAATCAATTGAGTAGTAATAATGCAATCAAGTTAAAAGTAACGGGTATTATTAAACCAAAAAGTGAAAACGTCGGTGAAGTTCTTAATGGCGTCATTGGATATTCATCTGATTTAACTCGTCAAATAATTGAAAAAAATAATAATTCACCTGTTGCAAAATATCAACTTGAACATCCTGAATACAATGTATTAACTGGTCATAATTTTGAAGAGGAAGAAAAAAAATATACACGTACAGATTTAATTAATTATTTTGCAACATTGGTTAGTGATTCTGCTGATAATATGTTCCAAGATCATTACAAATTTGCACAATATATTTATGATGGATTAGCTCGTTGGGCAGTATCTACCATAATTGAACCAAATATGGAAGAATATTATGATCAATTTAATCTTGGAATAAGTTATGAAGTGTTTATGGCTTATTACAATTCACTTGACATAGATGGAAAAATAAATTTATTAAGCCCACTCATTGATCCAATACTCATTTCTATTTATAGTAGTGGAATGGACGAAATAAATGAAAAATCATCGTATGAATCAAATTTAAGAATTTTAGGAATTTGTGATGAAAACATACCAAGTCAAATTAATATTTATGCAAGTGATTTTAAAAATAAGGAAGATATTGTAAAACTTATTGATAGATACAATAAGCAAGCAGTAGATGGAGGACGCGAGGAAGAAAGCATTAATTATACAGATTATGTCGGTTTACTTATGTCTAGTGTTTCTACAATTATCGACATTATCTCAACAGTACTTATTGTCTTTGTAAGTATCTCACTCGTTGTTTCATCAATTATGATTGGTGTCATTACTTATATTTCCGTCTTAGAGCGTATTAAGGAAATTGGTATTTTAAGATCAATTGGTGCTTCAAAACAAGATATTAAACGCGTGTTTACAGCAGAAAGTGTAACAATTGGATTCTTAGCAGGTGCGGTTGGCATATTAGTAACAATGTTAATTTTAATTCCAGGCAATATTATTCTAAAGGCACTTACGGATATTTCGCATCTTGCAAATTTACCAATAACAGGTGCGATAGCCTTAATCCTAGTCTCAATATTTATGACATTCATTGCAGGACTAATCCCTGCAAAACTTGCGAGTAAAAAAGATCCGGTAGTTGCCTTAAGAACAGAATAACAAAAAATGTATGCTTAAATTGCATACATTTTTACTTTCTCAATAGTTCTTCATTACTTGATAGTCAAAATTTTATTTATACTTTCTAATATTTAATAATTTCTTCGTGATTGGATGAATAAATATTAAATTACAACATTCTAATTCCAAATCCTTATTTTGATCGGTTCCATATAAAGAATCTCCTACAAGAGGATATCCAATACTTGAGAAATGAACACGTATTTGATGTGTTCTGCCAGTTAACAAATGAACTTTAACTATTGTACAATTTTTTTCATAGTCAATAATTTCATACTCAGTTATACTATCTTTTCCATCTTTAGAGATTATTCTTTTCTTTTTATCATTCGGATCTTTTATAATTGGAAGTTTAATGCATCCATTTTCATTTATTATTCCATGAACTTTCGCAATGTAATATTTTTCAATTTCGGTTTTCATCAAAAGATTATGAATGTATTGGTGCTTGGCGAATATGACTAATCCAGATGTCTCGTAATCTAGACGAGTAACACAATGAATTTTAGAAAATATATTGTTTTCTAAATAGTAATTTGCGACATCACTAGATAGATTGTCATTATAATGGTTAATAGTAGGAATAGTAGCTTGATTCTTTCTTTTGCTAACAATTAATAAATAATCATCTTCATAAACGATATGCAAAGGAGAAGAGGATTTGCCATACTCCTTGTTTTCCTCGACAAGATTAATAATTAAAACATCCCCAACTTTTAAATTAGGAGATGTCAATGGCTTATTATTCACTAATATATTTTCTTTGTGACGATATAAATAATGACTTAAATCATAAGAAAAGCCGAATTCCATTAATGCTGAAATTAAATCATTATCTTTTTTTATACTACAAACTACTTTCATTATTGCTTCTTTATATAAGAGTATTTTCTTGCGTAGTCTTCTTTAGTGACTTGACGATTTCTAGCAATTGAAAATGCCTCATCTGGGATATCTTCAGTTATTGTTGAACCTGCTGCGATGAAAACATTGTTTCCGACTTTAATTGGTGCAATAAGATTAGTATTACAGCCAATAAATACGTTATCACCAACGGTAGTTTTATGTTTATATTTACCATCATAGTTAACAGTAACACATCCACAACCCCAGTTGACGTTTTTTCCGCAAGTTGTGTCACCAAGATATGTGAGATGAGAAATTTTTGTTCCTTCATCAACAAGAGAATTTTTAATTTCAACAAAGTTTCCAATACGACAATTATCGCGGATTTCCGTATTATTTCTTAAATGAGCAAAAGGACCGACTGTTGTATTTTTGCCAACTTTTGAATCAGTAACAAGAGAGTGTCTGATTTGTGCTCCTGATAATATTTCCGAATTATGTACTTCAGAATCTGGTCCGACAACGGCACCTGTGTGAATTACGGATTTTCCAGTAATAAAAGTATTCGGATAAATTGTTACACCAGATTCAATTACAACCTCTGAAGAAATTGTTACAGTTTCAGGCGAAATAATATTAACACCATTCATTAAATGTTTTCTATTTGTAAAAATCTTAATTTTTTGTTCAACCTGTGAAAGAGTATAAAAGTCATTTATATCGGAATAATAATCTGAATTGTCTGAAGTATAAGTATATACGTCAAAACCAATTTTTTTAGCGATTTCAATGATTGTATTTAGATGACATTTTCCTTGTGACATATAATTAAATATATACTTTAATGAACTATTTTTTACAAGATATATACCAGTATTAACTTCTTTAATATCTAATTCCTCTTCACTAGCATCTTTTGCCTCTTGAATTCGTGCAATTTGACCATTATGGCGAACAATTCTACCATAGTTTGAGGCATCGTCCATAAAAGTGGTAATCACGCCTAAATCGGCATTTTTACCCATAATTAAATTCATGAAACTAACTATTTCATCTTTATCAATTAATGGTACATCGCCAGGTAAAATTAATGTATAACCGTCGTCATTTTGTATTTCGCTTATTGCTGATCTTACAGCATCACCAGTTCCAAGATGTTCTGTTTGATAAACATATTTAACGGATTCTTTAAATATTGAAGAAAAAATATCTTTACTGTTTGGGTTTATAACAAGCAAAGTTTCATCAATAATTTGATGATCAATTGCATCAAATACATATTGAGCCATCGGTTTTTTAATGATTAGATGTGCGCATTTTGGCACATTTACTTTCATACGTTTTCCTTCGCCGGCTGCAAGTAATATAGCGTAATTTTTCATTTATTTGACCTCCGCATCTATTATTTGGACTAATTTTATAAAATTATCAATCGTTTCTTTGACAAAACTTTCAGATTCAGCACAACACGAAATCCTTAATAAATTTTCTGTCCCACTCGCACGTATAACGAGTTGAATTTTATCTTTATGTTTATCTAAAATTTCTTTTACTTTACTTTGGATTCTTTCATCACTTGCAATGCGCTTATCTTTTACCTTTAAGTTAACTAACTTATCAGGCCATATTTCTAATTCATTTGTTAATTCTTTTAAAGATTTATTGAGTTCAGCCATAATATTTAAAACAATAATTGCCGATAACATGCCATCACCAGTCGATAGATGATTTAATTGAATGATATGGCCAGAGTTTTCTCCTCCAATAATATAATTGTTTTTTTGCATTTCTAATAATACATTTCGATCGCCAACGGTTGTCAAAGAAACATCAATTCCATTTTTCTTTAAAGAAGAGATGATACCAAGATTTGACATAATAGTTAAAACAACATGATTATTGACTAACATGTTTTTTTCTTTCAAATATTTGGCAATTATGAAAATAAGTTCATCCCCACTATGAGATATGCCATCTTCATCAACTGCAAGTATACGGTCTCCATCTCCATCAAACGCAAAACCAACATCAAGATTATTGTCTTTTACAATTTTAGAGATATTTTCAATATGCGTTGATCCCACATTAAAATTAATATTACATCCATTAGGAATATTGGCATCAACAACTAATTCATTGCTTGAATTTTTGAAAATCTCTTCGCCTATTAATGATGTTGCACCATTTGCAAGATCTAATCCAATACGTAAATTTGAAGGTTTGATTTTAGAAACAAGAAAATTTATATAGTTTTTAACTAGTGTAGTATCTTGAATTATTTTTCCATCATAATTATCAAAAATTTCATCATTGTTGCTATCAATGAACTCTTCGATTCTTAATTCGTCTTCATCTTTAATTTTTACACCATCAAAGAAAATTTTAATCCCATTATCTTGATACGGATTATGGGATGCTGTAATCATAACACCTAAGCATTTGTATAAGATTGAATTGTAGCATAGTCCAGGAGTTGGAATTACTCCTATATCAATTACTTCCTTACCAACACTTTTTGCACCTTTAGCGATAGAGTCCGCAAGCATATGATTTGATTCACGCGTGTCATAGCCGATGATGACTTTTTTACATTCTAATAGACTTAGACTTTTGCCAACTTTTTTTGCAAGAGATTCTGTTAAAGTGACGTATGCCTTGCCTCTGATACCATCAGTTCCAAAATACTTCATTTTCTTTCTCCTATTCGACTGTAACAGATTTTGCTAGGTTTCGAGGTTTATCAATATCGTTTCCACGTAAAAGTGCAACATAATATGATAAATATTGTGAAATCATTACGCTACCAAGGATTGATAAATCTTTATCAAAATCATCAATAACAAAAGTATCGGTACTAATTGCGTTTTCTTTAGTAACAAAAGAATATACAATAGCTTTTCTTGCTTTGACCTCTGAAAAGTTTCCACGTATTGCAAGTGCAATATCTTTATTACTAATAAAACCAAAGACCGGAGTATTTTCTTCAATTAAAGCAATAGGACCATGCTTTAATTCTCCACCAGGAAAAGCCTCGGAGTGAATATAGCTAATTTCTTTTAATTTTAACGAACCTTCCATTGCAACAAAATAGTCTAATCCACGTCCTAAAAAGAATGCATTAGAAGCGTCTTTAACTTTATTTGCAATTTCTTTAATTTCATCTTTACGATTGATTATGTTATTTAACAATTGATTAGTGTATAAAAGTTTTTGTGGTGCATTAATATCACCAATTATTGCACTTTTTAGCAAATATAATAGTGCCACTTGAGCATTGTATGCTTTAGTAGAAGCGACTGCGATTTCAACCCCTGCGTATAAAAGAGCAGAATAAGTTGCATCTCTTTCCAAAGTTGATCCTTTTGTATTTGTAATTGTTATTGTTTTATGAGTATTGGTTTCATTTATCTTTTTTAAGCAAGTAATGACATCTGCGGTTTCTCCGGATTGTGAAACTAAAATAAACATTTCATTTTCGTCAATAAACCTTGGAAAATATGCCCATTCAGAAGCAATATATACATTAGACATTTTTCCAATAGATTCCATATAGTGTTTGCCGATTAAAGATGCGTGATAAGAAGTGCCACAAGCAATAAATGATATGCATCTAACGTTCTTTAATTCCTCAATCATCTTTTCGTCAAATTTGTATAAACCATTATTAAAATAATTATCTACGAGACGAGAAATGCAACTTGGAATTTCTTCGATTTCTTTTAACATATAATGAGGATATCCGTTAAGATCAATATTTAATAATTCGGCATTTCTTGTTGTATATTTTGCTTTTTGCTTGACACCATTTTGATAAACTTTTACCTCATGTTCGCTCATGAAACCATATTGATCATCTAATATGTCGATAAATTTAGAAGATGTTTTAATCATTGGCAAAGCATCAGAAGCTAAATAATTTGTTCTTTCGCCAATGCCAATAAGAAGTGGAGATTTTCTTTTCGCAAAATATAAACGATCGTTGTCATTTTTAAAAATAATAGCAATTGCTAAAGATCCATGAACTCTTTTTAATGAATTATTAATTGCATCTAAAACATCATTTGTTTTCTTATATTCATCTTCAAGTACGTTTGCGATTACTTCAGTATCAGTATCTGAATAAAAATGATAACCATTTTCTTTTAATTCATTTTTTACTTCTTGAAAGTTTTCAATAACACCATTATGAACAATAGTAAAAAAACCATCATTGCTCTTATGAGGATGACAATTTTTTACTGATGGTTCCCCGTGTGTTGCCCATCTAGTATGACCAATTCCTAAACTAGCATTAATGAGAGAAGGAATTTCTGAATCTAATAAATTTACACGCCCTACAACGCGATAATTCTTTATTTCATTATTTTCTAAAATGGCAATTCCTGCTGAATCATATCCGCGATATTCCAAGGATTTTAAGCCGTTAAGCAAATAATTTCTTGAATCATGATTGCCAACTATTCCAACAATTCCACACATATATAAATCTCCTAATATAAAATATCTTTACTTATAAATACTTTGATAATTCCCAAGGTGTGACAAGAACTCGATATTCTTCCCACTCTAATTCTTTGGCTAATACATATTTTTTATATGTATGTTCGCCTAATACCTCACGAAGTAGTTTGTCTCTTTTTAATTCTTTTATTGCATCTTTTAAGTTTTCTGGTAAATTTTTAATACCTTTTTCTTCTCTTTCTTCGCGAGTGAGTTCAAAGATATTATCATAGACTGGAGGTATTATTTCAACGTTATCCTTTATGCCTTCAAGACCAGCGGCAAGAATACATGCCAAAGCAAGATATGGATTAGCCATTGGATCAACGTTACGAACTTCCGTCCTTGTTGCCTTGCCACGGGCAGCAGGAATTCTAATCATTGATGAACGATTAGCATCACTCCAACAAGCATATACTGGAGCCTCATATCCTAATACTAAACGTTTGTAAGAATTAACTGTTGGGTTGCATATTGCTGCTAATGCACGAGCATGATTTAATATTCCACTCATAAATCGTCTTGCAACATCTGATAGTTGCATTGGATCATTTTCATCAAAGAAAATATTGTTACCATCTTTATCCCAAAGAGAACAGTTTGTATGCATACCATTACCAGCTAATTTGTAAACTGGTTTTGGCATAAATGTTGCTGTCAAATTGTGTTTGCGCGCAATGTTCTTAACAATTTGCTTAAATGTTTGGATACGATCACAAGTCTCAAGAGCACTACCATATTTAAAGTTTATTTCTTGTTGACCTGGACCTACTTCGTGATGGGAGAGTTCTATTTCAAAACCTAATTTTTCTAATTCAAGAGCAATTTCTCTTCGACATTCATTTGCGCCATCAATTGGTGACATATCAAAATAACTACCACGATCAGATACTTCCATATTGCAATTGCCATTTTCATCATTTTTAAACAAATAGAATTCTGGTTCAAAACCAACTTGGAAATCTGATATGCCTAATTCATGCATCTTTTCAATTTGTCTTTTTAAAATGTAACGTGGATCTCCTTGAAAAGGATTACCACTTGGGTCATATACATCACAAATTAATCTAGCTACTTTACCATAGCGTAAATCTTCAAATGACAAAATTAAAAAACTATCCAAATCTGGATGAAGATACATATCAGCTTCTTTAATACGAACGAAACCTTCAATAGATGATCCATCAAACATTATTTTATTATCTAGAGCATCTTTTAACTTGCTAGAAGGTATTTCTACACATTTAATTGTACCAAGCATATCTGAAAATTGTAGTCGAATATAACTCACATTTTCTTCCTTAACTATTTTTAATAATTCATCTCTTTTATAGGCCATAAATAACTCCTCGCAAAATGTATCTAATTCATTTTTTTTATAATATAAAAAAATCAATTAAAAATCAATGTTTAAATGTCATTTTAAAATTATTCTTAATTTAGAAAAAAATGCATACTTTTTGATTTTTTTAACTTGATATAAAAAAAAGAAAACATTATCATAAATTTGAAAGGAAATAACAACATGAAAAATAAAAAAATCTTTTTTCCTATTTTTGGAATTGTATTAATAGTTTTTGTGCTAGGACTATTTTTTGACCTTCAATTTGCGCAAGTAATTTATAGTAAAAATAATCTTTTTGCTAAGATAATGGCTGCAATTGGTGAAACGCCTGCTTATGGTGGTTTAGCATTTATTGGTGGAGGATTATTTGCTACTAATTTAAAAAGAGAAAACAAATTTCTAAAAATAGTTTTCTTTGCAATGGCATTTCTATGTGTTTTAGGTGGTATTGTTTTATCAACAAGAGCAATGGCTTCACATAATGCTTTCAATATTGAAGATAAATGGTATATTGTTTTGCCTTTTGCTTTAATTATTGATGGTGGTTTAGGTTATTTAGGATACCGCATGTGTCTTAAGTCAACTAATGAAGATACTTTGAAAGTTTTATTATTTATGCTAATGGTAATTGCGGCAGTCGTTCTATCTATTACAGTCTTAAAACGTTTATGGGGGAGACCAAGATATCGCTTCATTGACAAAGAAGGGGATTTAAATCTATTCCGTAATTGGTGGGAAATACATTCGGGGATTAAAGACACATTTATTAACAAAGGTGTTTCTAGTGATGAATTTAAGTCATGTCCATCAGGTCATACATCATCAGCAGCCTGTGCATTATTGCTCATGTATTTGCCGTTAATCGATGAAAAATTAAAAGGCAAAGAAACATTGTTGTTATTAATTGGTGCAATTTGGGCAGGAGTAGTTGGCTTTACAAGACATATTCTAGGTGCACACTTCTTAACTGATACCTCGTTTGCCTATATGATCACAATGCTTATAATTTTAGTTTTAAATTATTTTTTCTATAAATTTAAAGACAAAATTAAAATTTAACTTTATTAGATAATCAGATGTCTAAGGCTAGACATCTTTTATTTTTGTAATTATAGTTTATAATTTGATATAGATTAGAAAGGAGAGTACATATGTCAAAAGTCGAATTACTTGCACCAGCTGGAAATATGGAAGCATTTAAAGCAGCAATAAATAATGGCGCAGATGCAGTATATTTGGGTCTGAATAATTTTAATGCCCGTATGAAGGCAGATAATTTTACAATTGAAAATATTAGAAATATTGTTGAATATGCTCACCTTTTTAGTGTTAAAGTCTATTTAACTATTAATATAATTTTAAAAGATGAAGAAATAGATGAATTTCTATATATGATAGATAAATGTGTTGAAGCCAAAGTTGATGCGTATATTGTTCAAGATTTTGGTGTGGCATATTTACTTAAAAATCGCTATAAAAACATTTGTCTTCATGCATCAACGCAAATGGGTATCCATAATTTATTAGGAGCAAAAGTTGCGGAAAAATTTGGTTTTAAAAGAATTATTTTATCGCGTGAAACAACACTAAAAGATATAAAAAATATTAAAGATAATACAAATTTAGAAATTGAGTTTTTCGTGCAAGGTGCACTTTGTGTTGGTTTCTCTGGAAACTGCTACATATCTAGCTTTTTGTCCAATGAGAGTGGAAATCGTGGAAGATGTAAACAATATTGCAGACAAAAATATAGTGTTTATGATAATAAAGAACGAATTGCTAATGGATATTATTTATCCGCAAAAGATTTGTGTTTGGCAAATGAATTGCGTGCTTTAGTTAATGCTGGAGTAATATCATTTAAAATCGAAGGCAGAATGCGTAGAGAAGGGTATGTTGCATTAGCAGTAAAAACATATCGAAAAATAATTGATGACGAATTTAGGAAGATTAATGAAGAAGAACTTAATGAATTACGTGTTGCTTTTTCGCGTGGAGATTTTAATAACTATGCATATTTAAATGCAAATAACAAAGGAATTATAAATGAAAAAAATCAAAATCATTTAGGCTTAAAAATTGGTAAAGTTTTATCTATCAGACCATTTAAAAATAATTTATATGAACTAGATATTTTTTCAACTCATGAACTATCTGAAGGCGATGGATTAAAATTTATGAATGGTAATCATGAAGTCGCAAGTTTAGGTGTGGGAAATGTCATAAAAAAACGAATAAATGTATATAAAATTTTTACTAAGCAAAAAATAACTAAAGCAAATCTTGATGTTTATTTGACACTAGATAATAAAAAAGAAGACGAATTAATAAATATTACTAAAAAGATTCTAGTAAATGCTAGAGTTAGTGCGTTAGAAGATAATAATTTAGAGATTATTTTAAAATGCGGCAATGTTAATGTAAGATATATATCAAATTTCATTTGTGAAAAGGCAATTAATCAAATTACTGGAAAAGAAGATATCATTAAACAGATTTCAAAATTGAATGATACATATTTTGTTCTAAATAGCATTGATTTTGATCTTGATAATGTCTTTATTCCTAAAAGTATCCTTAATGATTTAAGAAGAGAAAGTATTGCTTTACTTAAAGACAAATTAATTCAAAACTATGAGAAAGAATATAATGTTGAGATATTATCTTTTAACGAGCAAAACACCTATGAATTTACAAATTATGGTGATGCAATAATTATTAATGAAGATATCGATTTAGATCTACTAGACAAGGACTATCAAGGTTTAATTATTTATGCACCAAAAATTTACTATCTAGAGATAAATAATAAATTAGATTATCTTCGTGAAAGTTTTAAAAATGCGAGAGTTGCATTAAATCTTCCTATTATTGCTTTTTATTCTGATTTAGAGTTGTTGGAATCAATAGTTAAAAAGATTAAAAATACAATTCTTGTTGCCAATAACATTTATGCTTTATATTTTGCAGATAAATTTGAAGTTATTGCTAGTAATAATCTAAATATTAATAACAATTTTGCGCTAAAATTCATGAAAGAAATTGGTGTGAAATCAATTATTGCATCAGTAGAAAGTAATAAAGAATTTATGTCAAAGCACTCTAATTTATATTATTACTCATTTGGATACAATACATTAATGAATTACGTACATTGTCCATTTAAAAGTGTCTATAAGTGCGATTGCAATGATTGTAAATATCATGAAAAACTTTTATATAAAGATGACTTTACTTCAAATTCATACCAAATAAGAAGAATTAAATTAAATCGTTGCTATTTTGAATTATTAAATTCAAATGCTATTAATGTATATAAAAAAGTCAATAATCCAGCGATTGTTGACTTAAGAAATGTTATAAATGTTGATAAAGTGGTTGAAATGATTGCAACCAAAAATCCATCTAAGATTGAAAGTAAAGAAACGACAGGACTATTTTTTAAAATAATCAATTAGTGCATTTTAAAATACTATTATTTGAAAGAACTCTTGATGAGATCATCTTGATATTTTTTGCTCACTTTTATCAAAGAAATGGCAACACTTTCATAATATTTTTTTACAACATAAATCGGATGATTCTTAATTTTTTCTTTGATTTCATCCTCGCGATTTTTGTTTTCAATTTTTAAATTGTTTTCAAATTTATGATGAGCGATTTCTTCAGCAATTTTCATACGTTTTATGAATAATTGCATTAATTCTTCATCGATTTTGTCGATTTCTTGCCTTAGTAAATCTAAATCGTTTGCCATATGTATCACCTAAAAAATATTATACCATAATTGATTAAATAACACTAAATATACTTACTTCGGTTGAAGATTAAATTAGTTTATTTTATAATATTTAAAATAATTAATTATTTTAATAGTGAGGTGATTATCAATGATTATTAATTTGTACTCTGAAAATGCTAAATATCATACTGTCATAAAAAGAGGACTTTTAAATCATTTAAATAATTATCTCAATTTTTCTAAAAAGATATTACTTGTTGTAGATAAAAATATTAGAAGCACTTTTTATAATAAATTTTTTAAGGATGATACAATTTTTAAAGTAACTGCTACTGAAAAAAATAAAACTATAGAAATAGTAATGGAAATAATTAAAATACTTACTACTAATAAATTTTCTCGTGATGATTATATTGTTTCTCTTGGTGGAGGAATTACATCTGATATAGTTGGATTTGCTGCTTCAATCTATAAAAGAGGGATGAAATGGATTTCTATTCCTACAACCACTCTTGCAATGATTGATGCATCAGTTGGTGGAAAGACTGCAGTAAACTACCAAAATATAAAAAATCAAATTGGTAATTTTTATTTTCCTGAAAAAGTTTTAATCGATATAAATGTCTTAAAAACTTTGGATGAAAGAAATTTTAATAATGGGCTATGTGAAGCAGTGAAAATGGGAATCACGCTCGATAAATCTATTCTTGATTTAATGATAGATCCTCATAAGAATTTAGCTAAGATTATTGAAAAGAGCATTAAAGCAAAAAATAGAATTGTCAAATTAGATATGAAAGATCATAATGCACGTCATGTTTTAAATTATGGTCATACTATTGGACACGCAATAGAAATGATAGATGATAATTTGCTTCATGGAGAAGCGGTTCTTATAGGAATGTATTATCTTTCAACTCCAAAGATAAAACAAATAATTAAGAGTTATATTGAGAAATTTGGTGTTGTTGATAGGTGTTACGAATTTGACCAATTAATACCTTATCTATTGCAAGATAAAAAAATTGAAGAAAACAAATTTAAACTTGTGAAAGTCAATGATATTCACGATTACACAATTAATGATATGAATTTGGCTGATTTAAAAATGATTTATGAAAGAAGGTAAAATATGGGAAGTGTATTAGGAAAAAATATTACATTAACTATTTTTGGTGAATCGCATGGAAAAGTAGTAGGTGCGACACTAGTGGGTTTGCCTTCTGGATTAAAAATAGATGATGATTTTATCAAGAATCAAATGAATAAAAGAAGAGCTAAAGGTGAATTAACTTCCTCTCGTATTGAATTAGACGAAGTTAAATTTATCAGTGGAGTGAAAGATGGTTTTACAAATGGAAATCCATTGACAGCTATTATTGAAAATAAAAATTATGATAATAGTGAGTATAAAGATGAAATTGCACGTCCATCCCATGCGGATTTTACAAATTTTATTCGTCATGGAGAATATGGGGAAAGACGCGGAGGAGGATTTTCGTCTGGTCGCTTGACGGCACCAATTGTGGCACTCGGTGCAATCGCTTTGCAACTTTTAGAAAATAAAGGTATAAATCTATCCTCATCAATTGAAAAAGATATATTTGATAAAATTAAAGCCGCAAAAGAAAATGATGACTCAATTGGCGCAAAAGTAACAACCAAAATTAGTGGTGTAGGCATTGGTGTTGGTGAACCATTTTTTGATTCATTAGAAAGTGTATTTGCGCACGCCTTATTTTCAATACCTGGAGTAAAAGGTGTGTCATTTGGACTCGGATTCGATTATTGTGGAAAATTAGGTAGTGAAGTTAACGATCAATTTGTCTTGAATGAAAAAATTTCAACTAAAACGAATAATAGCGGTGGTATTGATGGCGGATTATCGAATGGAAATGATATTATTATTCACACTGTATTTAAACCAACTCCATCAATTGGCTTAAAGCAAAATGCATTAAATCTAAAAACTATGCAAATAGAAGAATATACAATTGAAGGAAGACATGATAGTTGCATTGCCTTACGCGGTCAAGTTGTAATTGATAGTTTATTAGCTATTGTACTTCTTGATATGTTTGTAGAATTTTATGGAAGAAGATGTTTAAAGCAATGAAATTTGGTTTAGTAGGAAACGATGTGAGTAAAAGTTTTTCTAAACTTATCCATGACTTATTTAGTAACGATAAGTATCTTTTGTTGTCGCTTAAAAGCGATGAATTTGAGACATTTATGAATAAAAAAGAATTTATAGGTTTAAATATAACAAAACCATATAAGAAAGATGTTATTAAATATTTGGATGAACTTGATGACATTGCTAGTATTACAAAGTCTGTGAACACTGTAATTAATTGTAATGGTAGACTTATCGGATATAACACTGATTATTATGGTCTGAAGTATTTATTAATGAAAAACAAAGTAGATGTTGAAGGTAAAACAATAGCAATTCTTGGAACAGGTGGAGTTAGTTCGACAGTTGAGTTTGTTTTAAATGAGTTAAATGCAAAGAAAATTTATAAAGTAAGTAGAAATAAAAATGTCGATTTCATTACTTATAGTGATTTACAAAAGAAAAATATTGAAGTAATTATTAATGCGACTCCAAGAGGAATGAATGAGAAATCATTTCGTCCACTATTTAATTTAAAAAAGATAAATGGCTTAGAAACAGTTATAGACTTAATATATAATCCACTAAACTCGTTGCTTTTACAAGAAGCTAGTAAGCTTCCTATTAAGACCATTAATGGTCTTGATATGTTAATTGAGCAGGCAAGAGTGGCAGAAGAATTATTTCAAAATAAAGAAATTGATATAAATGAAAATGACAAAGTTTATAAAAAGGTACTAGACAAAAATCTTAATATTGCACTTATTGGTATGCCATATTCTGGGAAGTCTACAATCGGCTTTAAACTTAGTCAGGTCTTACATAAAGATTTTACTGACATTGATATGTTTGTTGAGGCAGATTGTGGTCTTAAAATTAAACAATTCATCAAAGAAAAAGGCGAAAAAGCGTTTCGAAGAGAAGAGCATAAAAAAATTAAATTTATTTCTTTTCAAAATAATGAGATAATTTCTTGTGGTGGGGGTGTCGTTTTAAATAAATCTAATATGAATTTGTTAAAACAAAACTCTATTATAGTTTATTTAAGACGTGATATTGATTTAATAAAATTTGATAACAGTAGACCACTATCTTCAAATAAAAATGATTATCTTAAATTGTTAAAAGAAAGAGAAAAACTATACGAAATGTATGCGGATGTTATAGTTGATAATAATGAAACAGTAGAATTTGCTGTTTCAGAAATTGTGAGGGAATATTATGAGATTATTAATAATTAATGGTGTGAATATCAATATGCTTGGGATTAGAGAAAAAGCAATATATGGTAATAAATCTTATGAAGATTTATGCAATTACATTAGAGATGTCGCATCAAAAGAAAAGGTAAAATTAAATATTTTTTGCTCAAATTATGAAGGAGAAATTGTCGAAAAAATCCAAGATGCACTTGGAGAATATGATGGTATAATCATAAATCCTGGTGCATATGCTCATTATTCAATTGCAATATTAGACGCCTTAAGATCAGTTAATCTACCTTCCATCGAGGTTCATCTTACAGATGTAACAAAAAGAGAAAAATATCGCCAAGTTTTACTTACTAGTGATGCATGTTTTTTAACAATAATGGGAAAAGGTTTTTCTGGATATAAAGAGGCAATCTTAGAGATGAAAAAGAAGTTAGGTGAATGAGATGAAAGTTTATTTAAAAGAAAATTGTGACATAGATGAGATTAAAGAAAAATTAGATGCAAATAATGTATTTTTTGAAGTGCATAAAATTGATGATAAACTTGTACTTTTTGTTGATGATTTATATTTAAAAGAAATTAAACAAATCATTGATTCAAGATTGATAGAAGAAATATCTCCAATTTACGATTTAAAACTAACTTTAAGATTAAATCATCCAGATGACACAATAATTAAAGTAAAAAATTTAGAAATTGGTGGAAAAAAGAAAATAATTATTGCTGGTCCATGCGCAGTTGAAAATGAAGAATCAATGAAAAAGATTGGTTCTCTTATTAAAGAATGTGGAGCGCATATTTTACGTGGTGGAGCATTTAAACCACGTACTAACCCATACTCATTTCAAGGTCTTCAAGAAGATGGATTAAATGTTTTAAAAATGATTGGTGATGAATGTAATATTCCAATTGTATCCGAAATAACTAATGCAGATTATTTAGAAAAATTTGTTGAATGTGTTGATATAATCCAAGTTGGGGCAAGAAATATGCAAAATTTTGCTCTTTTAGAAAAATTAGGTAAAACAAATAAACCGATTCTTTTAAAACGTGGATTTAATAATACTATTGAAGAATTATTATGTTCAGCAGAGTATATTATGAAAAATGGTAATCACCAAGTTATTCTTTGTGAACGCGGCATAAGAACACCTCTAAGTTATACAAGAAGCACATTAGATTTAAGTTCAGTTGCAGTATTAAAAGAGTTGACACATCTTCCAGTTATCGTTGACCCATCTCATGGAACAGGCAAAAGAAAACTAGTATTTCCAATGAGTAGGGCAGCACTTAGCGCTGGAGCAGATGGGTTAATGTTTGAGGCACATATAACACCTAATAAAGCATTATCGGATTCCGAAGAAACAATTTCTTTAGAAGAATTAGCACAAATTATAAAGAGTATTTAATATGAATATTGAAGTAGAAAGCGGATTAAGCAATAAAAAAATAATGACATTACCGGGTAGTAAGAGTATTACTATTAGAGCTTTGTTTTGCGCTTTTTTGGCTAATTCAACTTCAAAAATTATTAACCCTTCTATTTGTGAAGACACTTTAGCAACTATTAAGGCCTTAAAAAAATTAGGCGGGCAAATAGTTCAAAAAGAGAATGAAATAATTGTTAAGAAAAGAAAGATTATTAATAAAGATAAATTTGCCATAGATGCTAAGTCATCTGCGACACTTTTAAGATTTGTTATTCCTTTGTTTTTACTTGTATATCCAAACAAAGAATTAACAATTCTAATGAATGATGATTTAAGTGTTCGTCCACTTGATGGATTTGATAAACTTGTTAAAGATAATAATATTTATTTTCAAAAAGAAAAAAACAAATTAATAATTAAAGGTGAAATAAGTAGTAATGAGATTTTTATCGATGGAAGTAAATCTTCCCAGTTTATTTCAGGTGTATTACTAGCACTTCCTATTAGACCAATCGATACGACTCTACATTTAGAAAATTTCCAAAATTCATATGGATATATTCATATGACACTTGAATTAATGAAATATTTTAATGCAAATGCATCATTAGAATTTGTTAAAGGAAATCAAGAATATCAAGGTAGAGAATTGATTGTTGAAAGTGATTATTCAAATGCTGCATTGTTTTTTGCAATTGCCTTACATAAAGACAAAACATTATTTGAAAAGGTAGAAATTAATTCGCTTCAACCAGATAAAATCATTATTGATATTTTAAAAAATGCTGGAGCAAAAATAGCTATAAATAATGATATATTAGAAATTAACAAATCAGAATTAAAAGGATTTGAACTTGATCTTAATAACTGTATTGATCTTGCACCAATATTATTTGCTTTAGCCTCACAAGCAAAGAACAAAAGTGTCTTTAGTGGATTTAAAAGATTAGAATATAAAGAATCTAATCGACTTTTAGAAATGCTTAAAATCTTTGATATATTGCAAATTAAATATGATTTATTTGAAGATTATTTGACTATTTATCCATCTAGTATTTCTTATGATGGATTAATAAATTGTCCAAAAGATCATCGTATTATCCATGCACTTATTTATCTTGCTAGTGTTTGTGAAAATAAAATGGAATTAGCGAATATTGAACCTATATTTAAATCGGACTTAAATATTTTAAAGAATTTGGAACCTTTAATTGATATAAAGTCAAATAAGCCTCAGATATTAATTTCTATAAAATCATTTGAAGATTTAAAACTAAATGCTGATGGATATGTGATGGGATATAAAAAATTTACACTTTTTGCATCTAATTATTTTACTTTTGAGGAAATAAAAAGAGCTTCAAAAGATAAGAAAATATTTGTATTACTTAATGCACTTATTCATCAAAATAAATTAGAAGAGTTTAAAAAAGAAGTAGATAAACTTTGCAATTTAAATGTAAGTTTTATTGTGCAAGATGTGGGAGCATTACATTATTTAGAGCAAAAAATAAGTCATAATCGTATAGTGTTTAATCCATACACTTTAATTTGTCAGCAAGATGAATTAAATGCATATTCATTAAATAGCAATGCTACGATTGGTATAAGTAATGAAATTACACTTAGTGACACATATAAAACTTTGAAAAAAGGAAATGGTTTCTTATTAGCGTTTGGTTATGCTCCGATGTATCAAAGTTATCGAAAGGTACTTTCCCTTTACGAGCAATATATTATGCGAACATATAGCAAAAATAATTTGTTTTTGAAAGAAGACACAAGAAATGAATTTTATCATGTATCTGAAAATAAGTATGGCACAGTTATTTTTAGACCATACATTCTTTCATATTTAGAAAATATCTCATACATATTGAATGCAAAATTTCTTTTTTTGGATTCGAATTTTGTTGAAGTTAATAAATTTAAAAAGGTGCTTGATTTAGTACATAAATTACTTTTAGGGAAAATGAGTGAAGAAAATGCCAAAGAGTATTTAAATAAACTTAAATTAAATATCGAAGATGGCTTCAAATATCAAGATTCCATTTATAAGGAGAAAACACTATGAAAAAGGTAGAACTATTAGCACCAGCTGGTGACTTAGATCGTCTTAAACTTGCCCTTATTTATGGTGCGGATGCTGTTTATATTGGTGGTAAAGAAATGTCTCTTCGCTCACATGCCTCTAACTTCACCATTGATGACATTAAAGAAGGCGTACAATTTGCACACAGCCTAAATAAAAAAGTTTATGTGACTTGCAATATGGTAATGCATAACGAGGATAAAAGAAATGCTTTAACGTACCTTAAAGAACTAAAAAAGTGTAATGTTGATGGAATTATTACCTCATCACTTGATTTGATTAATTTAAATAATCAATACGTGGGTAATGAAATGCATCTTTCCACACAGTTATCAACTTTAAATTTAGAAGCAATTGAATTTTATAAAAATTATAAAGTTACAAGAGCAGTTTTAGGGAGAGAATGCTCACTAAAAGAAATAAAAGATATATGCTTAAATACACCACTTGAAATAGAAGTATTCATTCACGGAGGAATGTGTTCTTCGTATTCGGGAAAATGTATGCTCTCTAATGTGATGACATTAAGAGATGCAAATCGCGGTGGATGCGCACATTCATGTCGTTGGAAATATTATTTATATGATGGGGTAAAGAAAATTAATAAGAAGCAAGAATATTTTGCAATGTCTAGTAAAGATTTATGTGCCTTAAAAGAAATACCTGCATTGATTAAATCTGGTGTAGCATCTTTAAAAATTGAAGGCAGAATGAAATCTGCAAATTATTTGTGTGCAATTGTTTCGGCATATCGTAAATGCATAGATGATTATTATAGTGGCAAAAGAATGAATTATAAATATTATTACGATTTAATGTCGTATGGTGAAAATCGTGTTACAGGTCATGGATTTCTACATGGTGAAGTGACAACAAATGAACAATTATTTGCCTTGAATGATGAATTTAAAAATGCTGGTGATTTTATTGGTATTGTTCGTTCATTTGATCCAATAGATAGAATCGCTAGTGTTGAAATTAAAAATAAAATCATTAGTAAAACAGAATATGTAAAATTATCAGCAGAAGAAAAACCTAAAAAATTTAAAATTAAAAAGATGTATTTTAATGATAATGAAGTAAATGTATTTACAGTTGCAAATAAAATTGTGCAAATTGAGACAAAAGAAACTTTTAAACCTTATGATATAATTCACGCTGTCAAGTGATAAATGTTACAAATAATTTGAGTTTTGGCTACTTTTATTTATATATGTTGAAGGAAACTATCAGTTTCTTGATACTTTTTCGTTGTTAATCTATATTTTAACTGAGGTGATATTGATGACATTAGCTGAGCAAATAGTAAAGATTAGGGAAGAGAACAACTTAACCCAAGAACAATTTGCAGAAAGTTTATTTGTGACAAGACAAGCAGTAAGTAAATGGGAAAGAGGAGTAAGTATTCCGGATATTGAAACTTTAAGGAAAATATCAATTACTTATAAAATTTCTTTAAATATTCTTCTAGGTACAATTAATAAGGTAAAATCGAGCGAAAGAAAAGTACTAGCACAGAGATCACAAAAAATGATTGGATTTATGATTTTTGGAATGATTCTTTCGTTGATTGGTTTAATATTTACAATTCCTCTAATTTTAAATAACGATTTTAAAAAAGTAGACAATATGTTCTCATTGATGGTTTACCTACCTACTTTTGCTTTTCTAATAACATTTATTCTTGCACTTATTTTATTCATTAGAGATATTCGAAAACCTAAAATAATTATTGAATATAATGATTTTGGAATTTTTTTGCTTAGCCATAATGATAAATTTATTGCATATGAAGATATTGTTTCATGCAATGCAAAATTCCATCACGCAGGAAGATATCAATTCCAATATTCCTTTGGTAACTTAATAATAGTTACAAAAACAGATAATATCAAAGTTGGAACAATTGCAGATTTGGATAGAGTAAAATCGAAACTAATAGAATTAAAAACACAAAATACTATTGTTAATTAAGAAATCAAAAAAAGATGAATTACAAAAAATTCATCTTTTTTGAACCATTAAAAATGTTTTTTTTAACATTCCATTAATATTTTATTAAGGAATTCATTCAATTCGTTTTTTAACTCTTCAATACTTATATTAGGTTTAGTTACATGACTCATTTTATTAATGTTTTCGTCAAATGAATTATTACGATTTAATTTAAGATAGCTTTCGACATCTTCAGTATTACGTTTTTTCAAATTTTCAACTTGCTTTTGTTCACTAACATCGATTCCAATTATATAGTCACACATATAGTCCATATTGGCGGTAAAAAGAAGTGGTACTTCAATAAATACAAGTTTACCTTTTGCTGATTCAATAAAACTTAATAATTTTTCTTCGACTAATGGATGAATAACACTCTCTAAATAAAGTTTTTTCTTTTCATCATTTAAAATGATTTCCTTAAGAATTTTTTTATTAACACTTTCATCAACCACTGCAGAAGCAAAGCGACGTTTAAGCTTTTGAATAATTTCTTTGTCTTGATATAAGTTATTTACAATTTCATCACTAGAGATTGTTTCATATCCCAATTCTTTAAAATAATTTAAGGCTGTAGTTTTACCAGATGCAATTTTTCCGACAATTCCCACAACTTTTTTATTATATGATAGCTTTTGGCATTTTGGACAATAAGTAGTGCCTCGTCCACCGACAGTAATCTTTTTAAAATGATAATTGCATGTAGGACAAGTCGATCCTTTTTTTCCATACACTAAGAGTTCATTTTGGAATTTGCCGTCAACACCTCTTGCTGCATGATACGATTTGACAGTTGATCCACCAAGATTAATTGCTTTATTTAAAACAATAACTGCATTATCAACAATGTTTTGTATTTGTTTATCATTTAAATCTTTAGAAGGAGTCAATGGGTTTAGTTTGCATCTAAATAAAACTTCATCCGCATAAATATTTCCTAGACCCGAAATTATAGTTTGATCCATAATAGAAATCTTAATAGGAGTATTGGTGTTTAATTTTTCTTTTAAAACACTAATATCTTTGATGTCAAATGGTTCTTGACCAAGTTTATTAATCATTTCTTCATGAGGTAAATCATCGACTTTAATTAGCTTCATTATCCCAAAGCAACGTGTATCATCATAAGATACTCGCTTTCCATCGCTAAGAGTGAAAATCACACGTGCATGTGAGCTTTTGGTTTCTTCCCCATATAATTCAATATATTTTCCTTCCATTCTTAGGTGAGATATTAAAACAAAATCACCGCTTAAATAGAAAAGTAAATATTTTCCTTTGCGTTTTATTTCAAGAAATGTTTTACCTTCTAAGTTTTTAGAAAATTCATCAATAGGAGATAAAATCATTTTTGGATATAATATTTCAACTTGCTTAATTGTTTTATTAACAAGTAATGGTGTTAATATTCTTTTAACTGTTTCAACTTCTGGTAATTCTGGCATAACTTCACCTACTTTGCATCATACCAAGTCTTAGCGTAGCTTCCATCAACTTTTAATTTGACTGGTAGCTTAGGGTAGACTTGTTCCATTAAATATTTAATTCTTTCACTGACAATTTCTAGTTCATCACGAGGGACTTTAAAAATTAATTCATCGTGAATTTGTAAGACAAGTTTCGTTTTGAAATGATTATCAGTTAGCATTTTATCAATGTTTACCATAGCCATTTTAATTAAATCTGCTGCGGTTCCTTGAATTGGTGCATTTGTTGCCGCACGTTTTGCAAATTCACGTACTTGGTAGCTCGGATCATGTATTTCTCTTAAATACCTAATTCTTCCAAATATAGTTTTGACGCAGCCATCTTTTTCAGCGTTAGTGATGATATTACTCATAAAATATTTAATCTCAGGGTAAGTTTCATAGAAACTCTTGATAATTTCTCTTGCCTCAAAAGCAGAGATATCTAGTTGTTCTGATAAACCCCAATCAGATATACCATACACAATACCAAAATTAACAGCTTTTGCTTTTCTTCGATCAGCACTTGTTATTTCATTTTTCTTAAAAACATGTTTTGCAGTAGCTTCATGGATGTCTTCATCATTATTAAAAGCATCAATTAATTTAGTGCAGTTACTTAAAGCAGCTAAAACACGCAATTCAACTTGCGAATAGTCGAAAGACAAAATATAATTATCGTCATTATAGAAGAATGCTTTACGAATTAATTTTCCTTCTTCATCACGGACAGAAATGTTTTGTAAATTAGGGTTAGAAGAAGATAATCTTCCAGTTGTAGTTTCCGCTTGATTAAACTTTGGGTGAAGTTTTCCATCACTATGAATATGGACAATTAAACCATCAATGTAAGTAGATGTAAGTTTTGCATATTTTCGATATTCTAAAATAAGTGGTATAACTTCATGTTTATCAGCAACTTTTTTCAATACATCAACAGATGTTGAGAATTTTTTATCTCCTTCAAATACTCCAAGTTTAACTAATAATTCTGAAATTTGTTTTGGTGAGGCAATATTAAATTTTTCACCAGCAATATCATAAATCTTATTTTCTAATTCAATTTGCTTATCTTTAAATGCTTGTCCAATTTCTTGTAATTGTTTGGCATCTAGTGGGAACCCTTCTATTTCCATTTTGGCCAAAACATCGGTCAAAGGAAGCTCAATGTTTTGATATAATTCAAATAAATCTAAATCTTTAATTTGCCTTTCAGCCTCATTTTTTAAGCGCAAGGAATTAAAAGATATTTCGCAAGTTCTTTTAATTGCCTTTGAATTATCACTAAACAAATTAAGATTTTCTTCTTCAAGTCTTGTTAGTGATGTTGAAAAGAAATTAAAGACCGCATCAATATTACTATTGAGCGATGAATCAATAATATATGATGCAATTAAGACATCAAAAGCAATTCCTGTTAAATTAAATCCAATTTTTGATAATGCTACTTTAATTGCTTTAAAGTCGTAGCAACATTTTTTAATTTCATTACTTTCTATTATTTCTTTTAATTTTTCATCATTTTTAGCATTTTCACTTGTAATGTAGTAAATATTATTAGAAGTTGAAATTGCAATACCATCAACGTGACTATTGTAGTAATCCGTCTCATCGTAATTTAGAGCAATACCAATAATTTTGTCATCAAAATTAGGAATACGGTTAACTTCTATAAATTGAATATCGACAATTTTGCTAGTTGATTTAATAAATTTTTGATTCATTTTATTCATGAGAGTTTTTAAATCATATCTCTTACAAAATTCTGAAAGTTTATTAAAGTCAAAACCATTATATATTGTGTCTTCTAAACTAAATGGTAGAGTTAAATCAGTTTTGATTTCTGCAAGATGTTTACATAATTTACCAGATTCTTGATTTTCAATAATGGAAGTATAAATTTTACCAGTACGATTTTTAGCTTCTTCAATAATGTTTTCAAGAGTATCTAATTCATTTAGTAATTTAACTGCAGTTTTTTGTCCAATACCAGGAATTCCTTTTAAGTTATCAGAAGAATCTCCCATCAAACCTTTATAATCTGGAATTTGACTTGGTCGAAGTCCCATCTCACTCATTAACGTTTCTTCATCCATAATCTTAATATCGCTCAAGCCCTTTTTAATTAGATTGACTTTAATGTGCTTATCAATTAATTGCAAGAAGTCTTTGTCAGAAGTATAAATTGAAACTTCATAGCCTTCTTTTTGTGCGAGTTTTGCAGCAGTTCCTGCAATATCATCACCTTCAAATCCTTCAAGTTCATACGTATATATACCAAGAACAGAAAGAAGCTCACGAGCGATTGGCATCTGCTCAATTAACTCTTTATCGACTGGTTTACGATTGGCTTTATATGTATCTAGTTCTTGATGACGAAAAGTTTTCTTACCTGTATCAAAAACAACAAGTAATCTTTCTTCACCTTTAAATCCATTTACAATTCGCGATAACATATTAGAAAATGCAAAAATTGCATTAGTTGGCGTTCCATCTTTAGCCCGCATTAAAGGAGCATTTGGATTGAATGTGGCAAAATATGCACGGAATAATAAGGAGTTTCCATCAATAATAATAATTTTTTTCATGTTTAATCCTCCAATTTCTTTATTTCTTCAGCGATAAATGATTCGTTATCTTTTTGATCAAAGTAGCCTTTAATAATTAAGACACTATTACTAATTAAAAGTGACCAATATTTTTCATATTCTCTTGGGAAAACAATAACTTCAATGTCACTATTCTCATCCATGCAAGAAAGATACGCCATTTGTGTTCCTTTTTTTGTTTTAATAACTTTTGTTTTAAGAAGTAAAACACCAATTTTACAAGATTTTGTATAGTTTTTAGCTTCACGAACTGGTATTACATTGTTTTTTATGAGTGCATCTTTTTTATAACGAAGAGGAGAAGAAGAAATCATAATACCTAAGGCTTCGTATTCTTGATTTATGTTAAATAGTTGATCATCACTTTCTCCTATTAAATCGAAATGTAGACCAAAATCACTATCTGATAACAAGCTAACATCAAGTGTAGAATTAAATGAAGCTTGGTTTAAAGCATTTGGAATTGAAGCTCTTAATGTTGCGCGATTTGCAAAGTCATCAAAAGCACCAGCGTTAATTAAATTAATTAATATTGCCTCACTAATTCCTTGCTTATATAGTCGAGTTACAAAATCAAAGAAATCAATATATTTTCCATTTTTTTCTCTCTCATTAATTATTGTTTCGGCAATTTTGGTTTGTATTCCGCGAATTGCATTTATTGGGAAAAGCAATTTTCCTTCATGCGCTTTGAATGTATCAGTGGACAAATTAATATTTGGTAGAAGTAATTCAATTCCTTGAGATCTAATTTCACGTAAATATTCACTCATCTTATCACTAGTAAATCCCGATTCGTGTTCTAAGATAACTGAGTAAAACTCTAAAGGAAAGTGAGCTTTTAGATATGCCATTTGTGAGCAAATATAGGCATAAGATATTGAATGCGCTTTATTAAATCCATAAGATGCGAATTTCACAATAGTTTCAAAAACATTTTCAGCATCTTGTTTCATATATCCGTTTTTAATTGCTCCGTTTATAAAATCATCTTTCAAGGCATCCATTTTGTTTAAATCTTTTTTAGAAATTGAGCGTCGGAAATTATCAGCCTCTGCTAAAGATAAACCAGCCATGTCAGTAGCGATTTTAATAATTTGTTCTTGATAAATTATGATTCCATAAGTAGAAGATAATATTTCTTCCAATGTTTTATTAAGATATGTTACTTTTTCTTTTCCATCTTTTCTTAAAGCATAAGTTGGAATATTAGAAATTGGCCCAGGTCTAAATAAGGCAATAAGTGCAGCAATATCGTTAAAACTTGATGGCTTTAAGATATCAATAGATTTTTTCATTCCCGCAGACTCCAATTGGAAAATACCCATTGTATTATTATCGTGAATTATTTTAATCGCCAGTTCATCATCAATTGGTAAAAGATATGGATCTAAATTTATTGTAGGCTTAAGACATATTTCTTTGATAATGGTCAAATTTCTTAATGCTAGTAGATCCATTTTTAAAAAGCCTTGCTCTTCAAGATAGGTCATTTCATATTGGGTTGTTAAATTCCCATAATCATCTTTTAAAACTGGTAAAACATTTTCGATATTTTCATTGTTCAAAATAACGCCAGCAGCATGAAGACTAGATTGACGAATTAATCCTTCAATTTTACTTGCTAGACGAACAATATTTAGATAATGTGGTTCTTTATCAATTAAGTTTTTAAATACTGCATTAGATTTATAACTTGCTTTAAAGGAAGTAGTTAGATTACCAAGTGCCTTGCTTAAATAATTTATTTCAAAGTTATCGATTTTAAAAACTCTTCCAATATCACGAAGTGCCTGTTTTGCTCCAATGGTTTGGAAAGTTACAATATTCGCGACCTTCTCTTTTCCATATTTTTCTTTAAGATAATTAACGATTTCTTCTCTTTTTATATCTTCAAAGTCGATATCAATATCAGGCATTGTTTTTCGATTTGGGTTTAAAAATCGTTCAAAATATAAATCATGCGCAATAGGATCAGGAGTAGTAATGTTTAAAGCAAATGATACTAACGATCCTGCTGCAGATCCACGACCTGGACCTACTAATATGTCATGACTTTTGGCATACTTAACATAATCTTCGACAATCAAGAAGTAATTGTTATAACCCATTTTATTAATAACATCAAGTTCATAATTTAAACGTGCTAGATAAATATCATTATTATCTAAATTTTTCTTTTTTAATCCTTCTATACAATGCGAATATAAAGTCTTTTTAGAAGAAGAATCATCGACAAATTTCAACAAATCACCACGAGGTTTATGAAACTCAAAATCTATTTCGTTAAACAAAATAGTTGAATCTATTATCGGTAAACCGTCAAATATTTTTTCGATTTCTTCAATCTTTCTTAAATACATTTCGCCACTTTTTCTTTGATAATCAAGAGTGGAATTATTTTTAATTGCGTCGACAATATCAAGAACAATTGCGTCCTCTGGATTTAGATATTTAATGTGCGGGAATGCAATTAACTTATATTTTTTTTCTAATTCTAAAGCAAATGAAGTCATCTTTTCTCTTTCGGTTTCACTATATATTTCTAAACCTACGTAAACATCATTAAAATCTTCATAAAGTTTTTTAATAGAAGGTAATGAATTGTCAAAGTTATCAACATTAATAGATATGATTATTATTAAACCATCTTGATGCTTTTTTAAAAAATCATAGGATAGTTCATTGGTTTTTAAGAAATTAGATATTTTAATCAAATTAAGATATCCTGATTCATTTTTAATGTAGAGGGAAATAAGAAAACGTCCCAAAGCAATGTCCATTCCAAAAAGTGGCTTAATGTCACTATTTTTAGCGTAGCTATCAAAAATAGGAAATCCAAACATTACATTTAAATCTGAGATACCTAAATACTTTAATTTATTCTTTTTCGCAAATGAAAAGTACTTTTCCATTGTTAGACCAGAGTTTAAGAAACTATATTCGCTATAAACATGCATTGGAATAAAGTACATTTACATTCACCTTCACTTATTAATTTTATCTTTTTTAGATATGTTTATCAATTAAATAAATATTTTAATATTTAAATTGTTTTGCTCGGCCAATTTATCTATAATTAATTTTGAGGAATAACGAAGCATAAGTAGGATTAAAGTATGAATGAATTGCAACAAAAGGAATTAGATTTATTAAAAGAATTTACTGAGTTTTGTAAATTGCATAATCTCACCTATTTTCTTATTGGTGGGACACTTTTAGGTGCAATAAGACATTCAGGTTTTATACCTTGGGACGATGATATTGATGTAGGTATGCCTAGACCTGACTACGATATGTTTTGTGAACTTGCGGAGAAACATTTTATAGGCGACACATTTTTTCAATCTTATAGAAGTGATAAGCATTACCCATATGTGTTTTCGAAATTGAGAAATTCAAATACGACTTTCATTGAAAAAATATATAAACATGTTCCAATGAATCATGGCGTTTATATTGATATATTTCCCATTGACGGAATATCAAAAAACGCAAATGAGAAGAAGAAAAAAATGGATCGTCGTGTAATGATAAAAGCCATACCCTTTTTCATATCTTGGCCAGTGAATTTAATGAGAAAACCGCGTTTGAAATTTTTCTTAACTGATATATTGATTGATATTTTGCTATGTCCATTTCTTTTATTTAATATCAATAATTGGAGTAAGAGATTATACGAAAAAAGCATGAAAAAAATCAAAATAAGTGAGTCGACATATGTAGCTAATATGCAATGTGGTGATTACCGAAATAAGAAAAACATTTATCCTACATATTTATTAGATGAATATGTGGATTGGCAATTTGAAGATTTAATTTGTAAAGTGCCAAAAAATTATGATGAATTCTTAACACTTTCATATGGTGATTATATGAAACTACCACCGCTTAGTGAGCAAGTAGGGCATCACTACAATTCTGGTTACGATATGCATAAATCATATAGAGATTATAAAAAATAGTGCGAAAAACGCACTTTTTTTATACTTTACTAATAATTTAGTGAAAATTATTGGGATCATTTTGTAAAACTGAAACATATTTATCTGCCAATTGGAATTCTTTTTCAGCAATATTACCATCAGTGCTACATAAAACCATTCCCATTAAGACAAAGCGGTCCAAAAATTTAAATCCGAGATTCGCAATCAATTCAGAAAACATAGAGACAGTATCATTGTAATCGGTTTTTTCAATTATACTGATTAGATGGTCATTAGTAAAATGTGCTTTCATGAATTCATTTAATAAGTAAAAATCATCATTTTCTATTTGACCGTTTGCCATCATAAACGTACTTAATCCTTTAACTAATAACTCATTTATTATTTGTTTATCTTTATATAAATCTTCTAATTCAGAAATGATTAGTTCATAGTTATATTCTAAAACATCTAAGCGCTGTCCCGTTTCGAATTGTTTGACATATTCAAATAATTCTTCATATGACATTCCATATGCATCCATATGTATATTCCCTTGCTTTTAATCTTTGATGAAAAGTTTATCAAGTTCACTAATTAAAGAATCTAGCTCGGAAATATCTTTTAATCTTCCGCCTGCGGCTTGATCATGACCTCCGCCGCCAAACATATTAGCAACACCATTAATTGGAACTTCCTTAGATCTGATTGAGAGACGCCATTCGCCTTTTTTAGTGTCTTCAGTTATTGAACACCAGGCGTTAATTCCTTCAATATTAGAAAATAGATTGACGTTTTCTTTTCCTCGTTCTGGAGTTATTTTTAATTTTTCTTGGATATCTTCAGTTAAGACGTAATAAGCAACGCCACCTTTTGAAACTTTAAAATTATTTAAGACATATGCTGTTACATTTAAATCATCAATACTTTTTTGATACATCTTTTGATATACATCTTTAGACAAATTAATACCAGTATCAAGAAGAATTTTAGAAATTGCGAAAGTATGAGACGATGTTGAATTGTATAAGAATCTTCCTGAATCTCCTGCAATACCTGAGAAGAAGTAATGTGCAGCTTCTTTGGTTAATCTTTTATTAAAAGATAAAAGCATATTCACTACTAATTCAGCACAAGACGCTAGTTCATCATGTACAATGACAAGGTTTCCATATGGTTCATGATTTGGGTGATGATCAATTTTAATAATATAGTCACCTTTTTGATATCTTTTATCAGATATTCTTTTGGTATTTCCTGTATCCATAACAATGGCTAAAAATTTGTTATTTTCAAACCACTCATCACTTATTATTTCCATTTCTGGATATAAACGAGGAGTAAATGTGACATGATTTTCTCCAGTTACATGAATTTCTTTGTGAGGAAAATTATCTTTAAGCCATGTATATAGTCCCATTTGTGAGCCTAGTGCATCAAAGTCTGGTGTTTCATGGCGAAATAACACTATCTTGTCGTATTTTTTGATAGCAGCTAAAACTGTTTTGTATGATTTTTTTTCTTTTTTTATTAATTCTCTAATTGATTTATCTAACATAAGTACACTCCTAATCTTTAATATTATATCAAAAAAACTAGATAACTCATCTCTTATTTTTATAAACATTTTTTATTGTGTATTAAAACAGTGGCAAACCTGCCACTGTATATTAAACAATTGCTTTTTTACTTTGTGCATTATCAGATGTTTATCATTTATTACCCAATTTTTTTATGTTTGTGTTACTAATAATACTTTTTCTAGTCTTTTTTTCTATTTTCTTTCTTGCGTCATTTGCAATTGTGCCACCCTCACGAACATTATCTAATGTTTCATCAAAGCCTACAGGCTTATTTGCTTTACATAGTTCTACAGTCGTAGCCTCTGCAAGCATGTTTAAAGTTAATTCAAGGTTAGACATATTATCTCTTAATCCTTCTTTTTTTAATCCTTTAGCTTCTTTATATTCTTTTACTGACATGCCAGACCAACTGCGAGTGAGTTCATTTGTAAGTATTGCATAGTCTTTAGAATCAGTTACACCCGCTGTTTTGAATTCATCAGTTAATTCACGACGAATATCAATAGAAGTAATTCGCTGTTTAATCCATTCCTCGCTATATCCCTTTTGGCGATAATATTGTATGCCACGTTCAAAAGTTTTTTCTGGATCTTCTATTTCGTCTAGACGTTCACTACCAACTTGCGCGAGCCATAATTTAAATGGTTCAGCTTTAGGCGATGGAATAGATTGAATTAGGCGCAAAACATCTTTCGTTTTTAAAACATCAGTTTGTCTCATTTTTCCATCAGTAGCAGCTAATTTCAACCGGTTACATTTTGTAACCAGTTCACTACCTTCCTTATTTAGCCTGTTTTTTAAAACTTTCCAATAATTTCTGGCCGTTTGATAATCGCTATTTATCAATGTGGCAACAACATCTACAATTGAAAAATACCAATCTTCTTCATCGGCATTCCAAGATACACGAATTTGTGCATCATCAAATAATTTAATGTTAGACATAATTAAAAATTCCTCCTATCATTTTGTTAACATTATTTATTTACTGCGATGTACTACAAGTTACTGCTTTGTTACTACATGTGAATTAGCAATGTAAAAAGCAATTGATTATAATAAAACTTGTCGTGTAATTAATGCACTATAACCATTAAAATGGTTATTTATTGCTAAATCAATATTATTATACAATATGATAACTTTTATTTAAATATATTTTTTGAAAATTTCTGTTTTGTGAATAAATAATAAATTGTAAATTTTTGTGAGCGCTTTAAATTAACAAATAAGAAATTTTAGTATTAAAGAGTAAAACTCTTGCATATGAATTTGAATATCACTAAAATACAAGTGAATGACTATGCTATAGTCTTTCAAAAGGGAGTTATTATGAATTATAAAAGAAGCGCAGGTATATTATTGCACATTACATCCTTACCATCCAAATATGGCGTAGGTACATTAGGAGAAGAAGCGTATAATTTTGTTGATTGGCTCAAAAAAGCTGGAATGAAAATATGGCAAGTCTTGCCACTTGTTCCAACAAACTATGGTGATTCACCATATCAATCTGCATCATCGACAGCTTTAAATTATTATCTAATTGATTTTGATATTTTAAGAAAAAAACGTTTATTGAAATTAAGCGATTACAATAATATTCAATTCAACTATATTGATTATCGTGTTGATTATAGTTTGTTATTTCAAAACAAAGTTGCAGTCTTAAAGAAAGCTTTTAGTAACTTTAATGTTAATAACAAAAATTTCCAAAGTTTTGTTCAAAAAGGAGATTTTAAAGATTTTGCAGTTTTCATGACCATTAAGGCAATGCATTATTATCAATCTTGGACTTCATGGAATGCTGAATATCAAACGTATTCTAAAGAACTAGAAGAAAGAATTATTAATGAACATTCCTCAGAATATTTATTTTGGCAATGGACACAATATGAGTTTTTAGATGAATGGAATAAACTCCATGCTTACGCTAAAGAAAATGATATTGAAATAATGGGCGATATGCCATTATATGTAGCCTATGATAGTGTTGAAGTTTGGAAAAATCCCGAATTGTTCTTGCTAACAGAAAGTAAAGGACTAAAACTCGTCGCTGGTTGTCCACCAGATGCATTTACAGAAGATGGCCAATTATGGGGAAATCCTATCTATGATTGGAACTATATGAGAGAAACCAACTATGAATGGTGGAATCAAAGAATCGCAAAGGCGTTTGGCTTATATGATATTTTAAGAATTGATCATTTTAGAGGATTTGATCGCTATTATGCAATACCTGCCGACCATGAAAATGCCCGTAATGGTCATTGGGAAGATGGCCCTAAATTTGATTTATTCAAAGACAAATTAGGTTATAAGATTGTAGCAGAAGATTTAGGCCTTATTGACGATGGTGTTAGAAAGTTGATGGCAGATACCCAATATCCTGGTATGAAAGTTCTAGAATTTGCTTTTGATGGCAATCCTTATAATGAACATAAACCATCAAATTGTGCAGAAAATTTTGTTATTTATACTGGCACACACGACAATATGCCACTATATCAATACATTTGTGATTTAAATCCTGATCAATACAATACATTCATATGGGATATGCGTAATGAATGTAGAAAATTAAATGTCTGCTCCAACGATGGAACACCAAAAGATATGGTTGATACAGTCGTTGAACTTGCTTTCGCATCTAGAGCTAATTTGTGTATTATCCCAATGCAAGATTTATTAGCGTTAGGAAAGTTTTCAAGAATGAACTTACCATCTACTGTTTCAACTGATAACTGGAGTTATCGTATATCTAAAGATGATTTATCAGAAGAGTTGTTAGCAAGATTAATAGCATATACTAAAAAATATAATAGATAAAAGCCTTTTATAGGCTTTTATTTTTATTTAAAATAGGAGTGATATTATGAAGAATATTTTGTTTGATTTATATGGAACATTGATTGATATACATACGGATGAAGAGCAAGAAGAATTTTGGAATGAACTTGCAAGAAGAACGAAGAAATATAAAGAGTACGATGCTACTTCATTGCGTAATAAATATTTAGAAATTTGTGAAGAACTTAGTAAAGAAAAAGAAGAGATTGAAATTTTAGATGTGTTTGAAAAATTGTTTAATGTCAATATGGATGAGGCAAAAAGAATTGCACGTATTTTTAGAAAACTTTCAACAGAGTATATAAGATTGTATCCATATGTTAAAAAACTATTAAAAGAATTACGAGATAAAGGAAATAAACTATTTGTTCTTTCTAATGCACAAAGTGCATTTACAATACCAGAATTGAAGAAATTAGGTGTTCTTAATCTATTTGATGGAATTGCAATTTCTTCAGATTACAGCATTAAGAAACCAAATACCAACTTTTTTAAGAAAGCAATAAATAATTTCAATCTTAAGGGAGAAATTTGGATGATTGGAAATGACTATGAATGTGATATTAAACCTGCACAAGGGCTAGGTTTAAAAACACTGTTCATTAAATCTAATTTAACACCACCATGCAAATACCCTGCAACCATCGATGGATTTAGCTGGAAAAAAATAATGAAAATACTCAATGAATAATTATTAGATAGGTTATACCTATCTTTTTTATTTTATTGATTTTTTTTGACAACTTAAAAAAAATAGAAAGCGCTTAACTTTTTTGTTGACTTATAAAGTGCCATGGTGCATAATCTATATGTCTAAAGGTATTTGTTATTTGGACACTAAAGTGAGAACAACAAATATAATCGTTCAAACTGTTCAAATATCCGATACTTAAAGATATACACATCTTTAACGGATGTAATGGCAAATTTATTATTAAGGAGGAAATTAAATGAAAAAATTATTTGCCCTAGGAGCTGTGTCTTTATTAGCAGTAGTTGGTCTTGCAAGCTGCGGCGGTAAAGGCGGAAAAACTATTAAATTAGAATATTCTGGAACAGGCTCTGATAAAGAGTTCAATGAAGAACTTTTTAAAGATTTTAAAGATGCAAGAAAGGCTGCTGGAGATCCAAACACATATGAAATTACATATGTTGAACACGGACCAGACAAAGTCGATAGTGAAGTCTTAGACTGGGAAGTCGGACCAGACGTTTTCGAATTTGCATCAGACAAAATTACAGGTCTTTATGAAAAAGGCGCATTAGCAAAAATTGTTGGAAACAACGCTACATTTATTGATGAAAATAATAGTGAATTAGGTAAAGACTTAGCATCTTTCAATGGATCATATTATGCATATCCATATACAGGTGATAACACATATTACGTCCAATATGA
The DNA here is from genome assembly GCA_022508535.1 of Erysipelotrichales bacterium. Lineage (GTDB taxonomy): Bacteria > Bacillota_I > Bacilli_A > RFN20 > CAG-826 > RUG131. The sequence continues at coordinate 12,775 of JAFLUZ010000011.1, read as the reverse complement.
TACATCTTTCTTTAGTGCAGAAGATGTTAAATCAATTGAAACAATGCTTGATAAAGCACAAGAAGCTGGTAAAAAAGTTGGTTATAACTTACAAGAAGCATTCTGGGGTGGCGGTGCAATGTTCACATTCGGTGCTGACTATCAAATGACTTTTGATGAAGATGGTGCTGTAACAAATGTTACTGCTGACTTTAATACTGAAAAAGGATTAAAAGCAGCTAAAGCTATCCAAAAAATCGTTAAACACCCAGCATGGCAAAATGCAATGGAAGCTCCAACACCTACAAACAATTTAGTAGCATGTATTGCAGGTACATGGGATATTGCTGCATACAAAGAAAAATTAGGTAATAACTATGGTGCTGCTGTTATGCCAACAGTTACTATTGATGGTGATACACAACACTTAGGTGCTTTCTTAGGTGGTAAATTATTTGGTATAAACCCACAAAGAGCTGGAAAAGATACAGATCGTATTGTTGCTGCTCATGAATTAGCTAAATTCTTATCTGGTAAAGAAGCTCAATTAAAGAGATTTGACACAAATGGTATTGCACCATGTAACGTTGATGCTGCTAAAGAAGAAAGAGTTACATCAGATCCAAACGTTGAAGTTTTAATTAAACAAGCAGAATTTGCACACGCTCAAACAGCTGTACCAGGAAACTTCTGGACAGCACCTTCAACTTTAGTTGGTTCTCTTGTTGATGGAACAATTACAACAGAAGAACAATTAGCTGGTGCAGTTGCTACATTCAATGATAATGTAAAAAACATACAGTAGTAATTAATTTTTTAAGTACGGGCTACTGAAAAAAAGTAGCCTGTATTTTATTTTTTAGAGAGGTGATTTTATGTCAACAATAGAATATCTAGCGTTACCTGCTTATAAAAGAATTCTCTATAAAATAATGGGATTTTTTGCTTCTATTCCTAAAGCTATTTGGCACTTTCTTTCTGTAACAATTGCAGGATTCTTTGTCAAAGTTTTTAAAGGAATAGCAAACTATTTTGTTAGTCTATATGAATTTTTTGTAAGTGGTGACTGGAAAACTAAATTATCTTACATTGTAATGGGATTTGGTCATATCTGTCGTAAGTCATATATCAAAGGTTTCTTGTATTTATTATATGAAATAGCGTTTATAGTATTTATGATATTCACTGGTGGACCAGCAATTGCAAAAATTGGAACTTTCGGATATGTTGCACAAACAACATATACTGATGCTAATTTAGGAATTGAAGTCTCTGAGTTTAGAGATGATAGCTTAATGATTTTATTAAATTTCGTTATTGCAATTATTTTAATAGGTATTTTGATTTTCTTATGGAGCACTCAAATTAAAGAAAATAATGAACTCGAAAATCTAAATAAGATTGGAAAGAGTGTTGGTGATAGTGAAACAGTAAGTAGTTTGGTTGGTAAGAACTTCCACAAAGTTCTCTTATCATTCCCAACTCTTGGTGTAGTAATGTTTACGATTATACCGTTATTTATAATGATTATTGTTGGTTTTACCAATTTCTCATCAACTTATCAAAATCCAAAAGAATTATTTGACTGGGTCGGTTTATATAATTTCCAAAAATTATTTGGTTTAACTGGAGATAATGGATATCAATTTGCATATGTCTTTGGTCAAATCTTATTATGGACATTAATTTGGGCATTCTTTGCAACATTCACTAACTATTTCTTAGGAATGGTTGTTGCATTGATGATCAATAAAAAAGGTATCAAATTAAAGAAACTTTGGAGAACTATTCTCATTACAACTATTGCGGTTCCGCAATTTATATCGTTATTATTCTTATCAAAATTTTTAAGTAAAGATACTGGTGCTCTTAACGTCGTTTTGAAGAATTTAGGTTTGATTACAGAAAACATTGGATTCTTAGAAGATGCGTTAATTGCAAAAATTACAATTATTGTTGTTAATATGTGGATTGGTATTCCATATACAATGCTTATGTGTTCTGGTATTTTGATGAACATCCCACAAGATTTATATGAATCTGCCAGAATCGATGGTGCAAATCCATTCAAGATGTATATGAAAATTACATTACCATATATGATGTTCGTTACAGGACCTTATTTAATTTCGAACTTTGTAGGAAACATTAATAACTTCAACGTTATCTTCCTATTATCAGGTGGTAATCCACAATTTACGAATGTAAAAGGAGTACCAATTGCAATTAATGCTTATGGTGCTGGACAAACAGACTTATTAATTACTTGGTTATATAAAATTGCGATGACTCAAGTATCAAAAGATTATGGTGTTGCTTCAGTTATCGGAATTATCGTATTTATCGTAGTCGCATCAATTTCATTGATCTTCTACAACAAGACAAATGCTGTTAAGAACGAAGGTGATTTCCAATGATCGAAATTAAAAATATTATCTTTGGATACACTAAGTTTTATGCAAGATAGGAGGTATGCTTATGGAATTTAATTTAAGAAATAAATCCGGTATATTTATGGTTATAAATATCATATCGCTTATCTTATTGTTTATCTCAGGAATGGTTCTTGTTGGACCTGATTTCTTCCAATATTTAGGAAGAGGTGTTCACTACGTTTATTATTTCCTATTCAATCGCACATTTGACTTCAAAACTGTGATTGTCATTATTGTTTCTCTCCTGGTATTATCATTTGTTTGTACTTATACAATTGGTATATTCAAAAGAGATTCAATTAGACTCAAAGATTTGGTTAGTCCAATAGCTGCTATTACGGCACCATACTTAATTCTTGCTGCAATCCGTGGTAAAACATTGGGTATATGGAATGGAAATAAAGTAGCAATGATTCTAACAATTGTCTTTTTGGTAATCTATATTATTTCTTCAATATTAGTTTTAGCAGATTCTGTTAAAATTTTAAGACAAGAAAGAGGTATAGATCATAAAGGGCTATTTAGAAGAAAAAAGAAATTCTCACTCTTTGATAACACTAAAATGAGTGGTGGTAAAAGAGCAAGAGAAACAATTAGTAAAACATTTATCTACATTATATTAATTATTATGTCGATTGTTTGGATTTCTCCGTTTGTATATTTAATTATTCAATCATTCGCGGTTAAATATGAAGCGGGTTTGATTATTCCACAAGAATGGACGTTTGATAATTATAAGGCATTAATTAATGATACTGTATATCCGTTCTGGAGATGGTATTTGAATACATTTGTTATTGCATTAATCGTTTCAGTTTTAAATACAGTTTTAACTCTTGTCAGTGCTTATGCATTCTCAAGATTGCAATTCAAAACAAGAAAAGGTTACATGAAACTTATTTTAATTATTGGTATGTTCCCAGGATTCTTAGGAATGATTGTCACATACTATATGTTAAAACAAGTTGGCCTAGCAAATGATATCCCAGGATTATTTGGTTTAGTATTAGTATACATTTCTGGATGTGTTATGAACTATTACGTTGCAAAAGGCTTCTTCGATACGATTTCAAGATCCTTAGATGAAGCTGCGATGATTGATGGTGCGAATAAAAATACAATTTTCTGGAAAGTTATTATGCCATTATCAAAACCAATTGTTGTTTATACAATATTATTGGCATTTACTGCTCCTTGGGGTGACTATATGTTAGCATCTGTTATGGCAGGCGGAAAAACTGAATTGTTCAACGTCGCTGTAGGTTTACAACAAATGTTATCAAAAGAAGCAGGAACCAAATACTTCCCAATATTCTGTGCGGCAGGTGTTGTTGTTTCAATCCCTATTATGATTTTATTCTTCTTATTACAAGGATATTATGTCGAGGGTGTTACAGGCGGCGCTGTTAAGGGATAATATTATGATTAAGTTCAAAAAAAACAAATTATTATCTATAGTCGCTTTGTTATTAGCAGGTACATGTATGAGTTGTCAAAATGGTCCTTATGGAAAACATATTGAAGAAGACTTAAAAACAACAAATATTATTGAAGATAATTATCGTAATTATTATGAAATTTTTGTTAGATCGTTTTATGACACTAATGGTGATGGAATAGGCGATCTACAAGGTGTCATTCAAAAACTAGATTATATAAAAGATATGGGCTTTAATGGAATTTGGCTAATGCCAATCAACAAAGGTAGTTCATATCACAAATATGACGTTGTAGACTATTATGCAGTTGATTCGCAATTTGGTACAATGGATGACTTAGAAGAACTTATAGAAGAATGTCATAAACGTGATATTAAGTTAATTCTTGATTTAGTATTAAATCATTCAAGCAGTGCTAATTCTTGGTTTAGTAAAGCTAAGAAAGCTCATGCAAAAGAACTTAAGTTACAAGAATTGACAGAAGAAGAAAATAAATTTAAAGACTTCTATTCGTTCTATAGCAATAAACCATCCGGTATCACAACTTATGAAACAACTGTTGATGGAATGAAATTCTATTATGAAGCTAATTTCTCATCAGGAATGCCTGAATTCAATTGTGATAGTCAAGCGGTAAAAGACGAATTTAAAAACATTATGAAGTTCTATCTTGATAAGGGATTAGATGGATTTAGATTAGATGCTGTGTTGTATTATTATTACGGAAATCACGCCAAGAATGTTGAATTCCTTTCTCTTCTCAATCAATGGGCAAAAGAAGTAAATCCTAATGCCTATATTGTTGGTGAATGTTGGGATTCTGCACAAGTTATTGAACAATATTACGAAAGTGGTGTTGATTCATTCTTCAACTTTACAACATCAGTAAATAATCCTTCCAGTCCAATAATTAATTCACTAAATCAAGAAGGCAAGATGTTAAATAGATATTACGATGGTCTTTTAAATAATATTTCAATGGCAAAAGGTCACATTCCAGCACCATTCTTAGATAATCATGATATGCCAAGATACACATCACCGGTAAATTTAGATACTACAAAATTCAAGTATGCACTTTTGTCGATGATGAATGGATCAACTTACACATATTATGGTGATGAAATTGGAATGGTAGGAAGTAATACTGGCTCTAATGCAGATCAAAACGTAAGAATTTCGATGCCGTGGGGCGATGTTGATAATCTCGGTGATTGCACAATGATTGCTGGCGTTATCGGAGATGTTGAATATCCTCATGGTACAGTAGAAGAACAACTCAAAGACAAGAATTCTTTATATAATTTCTATAAAAAATGCTTGCTAATTAGAAATCAAAATCCAGAAATTGCTCGAGGAGAAGTATCCTTAGTAAAAATGGATCGCGAAGATACAAAATGTTTATTCATAAAGAAAACTTATGGTGGAAGTGAAATTGGTATTATATTTAATTTCTCACCGACAGAAAATTTGAAAGTTGATTACTTAAGTGAAGGTTTCTCAAAAGTAGTTGGACAAATTGTCGTTGATAATGAAACATATATCGGTTTACAAAATGATAAAAGTATTATGCTACCACCGTATAGTATAGCAATAGTTAAGTAAAGGAGAAAAATTATGGCAGGACTAAGATTAGAACACATTTATAAGGTTTATCCAAATGGCACAAAAGCTGTCTCTAATTTTACAATGGATATTGAAGATAAGGAGTTTATTGTTTTTGTTGGTCCATCAGGCTGTGGTAAATCTACAACATTAAGAATGATAGCAGGTCTTGAGGATATTAGTGCTGGTGAACTTTACATTGGTGATCGTATCGTCAATGATGTTGAACCTAAAGATCGTGATATCGCAATGGTTTTCCAAAACTATGCCCTATATCCACATATGACTGTCTATGAAAATATGGCTTTTGGTTTAAAACTTCGCCATGTACCAAATGATGAAATCCATGAAAAAGTTATTTGGGCAGCTAAAGTTTTAGATTTAACTGAATATTTAGATCGTAAACCTAAAGCAATGTCTGGTGGTCAAAGACAAAGAGTTTCTTTAGGAAGAGCTATTTTAAGAAATCCTAAAGTTATGCTTTTAGATGAACCACTATCAAACTTAGACGCAAAATTACGTGCTCAAATGCGTAGTGAAATTGCAAAACTTCATGATAACTTACAAACAACATTTATTTATGTTACTCATGACCAAGTTGAAGCTATGACATTAGGTACAAGAGTTGTCGTTATGCGTTTAGGTGAAATTATGCAAATTGATACACCAAAGAATCTTTACGATTATCCAAATAATTTATTCGTCGCAGGATTCATTGGTACACCTCAAATGAATTTCTTCCACGCAACATTAACAAAAATTAAGGATAAAATTCATGTTGACTTCAAATGGAGTGATGACTCAATCGATGTACCACAAGCACAACTTGCAAAGGTACAACCACAATATTTTGATGGTAAGAAAGAAATTATTGTCGGTGTAAGATGTGAAGACTTATCACTTGACCCAGAAGTAGTTGCTAAATCAAAGTATTTAATTGATGTAAAGATTTCTCATTTTGAAGAATTAGGAAATGAAACATTAATCTACGCTGATATTAATAAAGAAGGCGATGGATTTAGTGAAACTTCTACAAGAGCAATTATTAAAGGTAGATCAAATTATGGCTTAGAAAAAGGTCAAATTGTCAAAGCTGCAATTGATGTTTCTCGTGTCCATATGTTTGATAAAGAAACTGAAAAAACTATTAACCCACGTATTCCACACGATAACTTAATAAGTGCTGAAATTTCTAAAGGAAAACTAAAGATGGGCGATTATGTTTGTGATATCCCACCTGTTGTTGACTTAAAAGACGGTTCTTATGATGTATTAATTCCTACTAGTGCAATTTCATTAGTAGAGGATAGTAAGCACGTAATTCCAGTTGCATCTTTAGAAACTATCGGTAACATTACCCTTGTTGGCTTAAATGTTGCAGATCAAGTATTATTCACAACTGTCGATAAAGACCATAAAGTTGGAAAAGCAATTTCATTTGCCTTAGACTTTACACAACTTGAATTTAGAAGAAATGGTGAAGTAGTAAAAGAAGCTATTAATGAATATGATGCTATTAATGCAATCTTCATTAACCATGACACAGCAAAACATTTCGTTGGTGATAAATATGATTCAGTTGTCACTGATCGTGTTGAAGCAGTAAAAAACAACTATGAACCAAGACTTCAAGCTTTAAAGGATAAATACGAGGAAGATGTTAAAAATGCTAAAACTATCGATGTAAATGCAGTTGCAGCAGAAAACAAACCAAAAATTGCTGAAAAGAAATACATTTTAAAAGAAACTCTAGCGAGAATGAAAGCAGAATTTAGCGCTAAGAAAAAAGAATTAGAACGTGAACATTCTGCTAAAAATGTAGAAATTTATCATACTGTTGAAGAAATGTATGCAAAAATACGTCGCGATGAATTAGAATCATTTGAAAACTTCAAAAAGATCAACAAGGATCGTGATGCTTATCGTAAACGTGCTGCAGAAATTAGAGTGTTTAAAGAAAACTTCAAACTCGAAAAGAATAACGAATTAGAAAAACGTATTAACTTAGAAGCAATGAGATTTGAAAGTGAATTAAATGCTATTAAAGGTACGTATAAACGCAATGTTGATAACTTAAAGAAAGAGTTTGAAGATTTCGTTAATAAATGTAGAAATGCTGAGCATCCAGTAGATGTCTTAACAAAAACATTTAATAAAGAATTTAAAGCTCTCAATGCTGAATATCAACATCAAAAGGATTTGGCTAATATTATTTTCTTCTTCAAAACAAATAATTTAGTTACATTATCATCTGATGCGATTTCTAATAAGATGGTTCAAAGTTTAGGTATTAAGGTATTCACAAAACAATATTTACTTGAAATACCACACGATGCTTATTATGAAGCAGAAGAAGGACTTGAACTAGAAGTCGTCGAATTACAAGATTACGGAACTAAAAAATACTTACACTGTAAATTTGAAGATGAATCAGGTGTAAAAGATTTATACGTTCAAACAAATGAAATCAAAGCACCAGGCTCAAAAATGATTGTTAAGTTTGATGTTTCAAAAATTCATATTACTGAAAAATCAATGGAAATTAAGATTTACTAATTTCTAAAAACCTAAGGAGGTATAATATGCAAAACAAATTATTAAAAAAGTTTACTGTTTTGTTTGCACTAGGCACGATATTAACTAGTTGCGGTGATTTTAAAACTCCATTAGCTGGTTATATCACTAAGGATGAAGTAAATGCGATAGTTAATAACTTCAAAAAAGGAGCTAGTGAATTTAGCAAGTATTCATACAAAGGTAATTTCAATTACTTTGCTTATAGTGAAGATTTAATGCCGGGTTCAATTAGTAAAAGTAATATTGAATTTTTAGATGCACCAGACTATTACGTTGAAGATAATGCAGATAAACCAAATGAACCAAAAGCTAATTCTTATTATTTAAGATTACCATTACGTATCACACCTACAAGTTGGTCAAGTGATAAAGTAAGCAAAGGTGGTTTGCCATTATCAACTCAATATCAATTAGAGGCAAAAATTTATCGACCAGAAGGTCTTGATAGTATTTATTACTATAAAAGAGATGAAGGTGGATTTATCTTAAGAACATTTGGTGTCAATAAAGCGTTAATTATTCAATATCCTAGTGGTATTACTAGCCGTGGAAAATGGAATATTGAAGTAGAGTACGATGCTGATGGATATCTTTGTAGAGAATATTTTGCAACAGTCAATGCTTCTGAAGATAATAAAAGTGAGTGTTGCTATGGTGAAGCAACATATACTTTCAGTAAATAAATGAAGAAGAGCAATTTAAAAAAGGCTATATGGATTTTACCAATTTTACTAACTGGATGTACTTATGATATACCAGAAGGTGATATAAAAGACTTTGTTGATAGGCTAAACTTTGATTTGGCCTATCAGCATGTCAATACTGGTAAAAGTGTCATTACTGCAACTTATTATATAAATGGTGAAGTAGATGGCAAAGTGTGTTCGACAACCTATTTTGATAAAACAGATGATACTAAGTATTATTATATTAATACCGAAGTAGATGGTAGTTTTATTGGAGATGGTGAAGATCAGTATACATATAGCAATGAGCAAATATTGACTTATTTAGATACTGATGAATCTGTAAAAGCATTTAAAAAAACAGATGGAAATTTAGATAAGATAACTTATCGTTTAGAAGACTTAAATATCTCAATTAATAATTTTTTCTATACTGAACTTGAATCAGGTTATCATCGTGGTGGTGTTTATTATGGTGATTATATCGTTGCAAATTGTGGTAGATATTATTCATGTTTTTCCTTAAATGAGGATAAAACTTGTTTAAGATATGCTGTTAATACAAAGAGTGTTAATAGTGAAGGTGATAGTATTTATACAATGCATGATTTTACAGTTGATGAATTTGGTATGATTATTAATTTATCTTCAAAATCACTTTATTATGAAAAAAATATCACTATCGAGACGACGATAGCTTGTGAATATAATATGGAAGTAGAAAAAATTACTGAGTTATAAAACAAAAAAAGGAAATAAGGTTAGAAAAATGAAAAAAATAAAATTATTTTTATTATCGATGCTTGCTATTCCTGCATTATTTGCTTGTGGTGGTGGAAGTTCAGATGAAACATCAAATGGACCTTCAACAACAGATGAAATGCCTTCGGTTAATAAACCAGATTTAGTTGAAACAGATGAAGATGTCGGATTTGCGTTTCACTATAACAGAACTGATGTTAAAGATGGAAAATTCAAATATAATCTTTGGCTATGGGCAGAAAGCAAGGATGGCGCAGACTATCAATTTAATGAAATTGATGACTATGGTTTAGTGGCAAGATACACTTGGAAAGATTTTGGAACAAGTGTTGATAAGCTTGGAACTATGGGATTTATTGTAAAAGAAAACAAAGTTTGGGCAGATAACCCAACTAAAGATATTGATAGCGATCGTTTTGTCGATTTAAATCTCTTAGATAGAGACCAATATGGTTACTATCATGTCTATTTAAAGAATGGAGATGCTAATATTTATATTTCAGAAAAAGGCGATCTTTATGAAGTTATTCAAGCTTTTGAATTTGCTTACAACAGAGTATCTGGATTCAGTCTTTGGTTCCAAACTAATAAGGCATTTAGTGCTTATAAAATCAAATATAATGATGAAGTAATGTTCTCAAGCGATGTTGAAGATGATCGCTTAGCAAATAGAGCTGAAAAACAAGTTATTTATAACTTAGGAACCGATTTGCCTGAAATTCTCGGCGACTATAGGTTAGAAGTAACATTTAAAGATAGCGGAAAAACATTAACTAGAGTTGCTGCTAAACAAGCATTATACTCTACAGCAAAATTTGATGAACTTTATACATATAATGGCGAATTAGGCGCTATATATAGTGCAAGTGAAACTACATTTAGAGTTTGGTCTCCAGTATCAAGCACAATAAAGTTACGCATTTATAATAATGGTACACCTAAGAGCTTAGGCGGCGATGATACCTATCAAGAATATGAAATGGTGTCAGGAGAAAAAGGTACTTGGTCAGTAACTGTAAGTGGTGATTTACATGGTAAATACTATACTTACGTTGTTACAAATCCTAATTACCAAAATATGGAAATTGTTGATCCTTATGCTAAGTCAACAGGTATCAATGGTTTAAGAGGTATGATCGTTGATTTCTCAAGAGTAAATCCTAATGGATGGGATCAAGTAGAACTTCACGATTATAAATCAACTGAGCTTACAGTTTATGAAACCCACATTGCTGACTTAACAAGTAGCAAAACTTGGGGTGGAACAGCTGCAAACGCTAAATTATATAAAGGCTTCTATGAAGCAGGTACAACATACACAGAAGGCGATGTAACTGTATCAACTGGTTTTGATCACATTAAAGAACTTGGTGTAAATGCTGTACAAATCTTACCAATCTTTGATCAAGCTAATGATGAACGCCCTAATGTTCGTAAATTTAACTGGGGTTATAATCCATTAAATTACAATGCTTTAGATGGTATTTATTCTGCAGATCCTTATGATGGATTAGCAAAAATTAAAGAATTTAAAGGTTTAGTAAAAGCTTATAATGAAGCTGGAATTAATATTATTATGGACGTTGTCTATAACCATGTAAATGGTTTAGATAGAAGTAATTTCGATGTCTTAATGCCTGGTTACTATTATCGTTATAGTTCTGGTAAACCATCAAATGGTTCAGGTTGTGGAAATGAAACTGCATCTGAAATGCCAATGTTTAGAAAATTCATGATTGAATCTACTGAATTCTGGGCAAGTGAATATAAATTAGGTGGTTTCCGTTTTGACTTAATGGGAATTCATGATATTGAAACTATGAATCAATTGGCAAAGAACTTACATGATAATGTATCTTCAAGTATCACAGTTTATGGTGAACCTTGGGCTGGTGGAACAATCGCATTAAAAGATGGAACACCTGCAAACCAAGTTAATATGAATAAATTTGATGGCTATGGATGTTTCAATGATAAACTCCGTGATGCACTTATCAAAGGTGGATTAAATTCTGATTCTGCTAAAGGATGGATTACTAACGAAAAAACTGTATCAAAAGGTGATATTAACGACATTAAAGCAGGTATCATCGGATTAGTATTATCAACTAATTCAACAGTTGAACCAGAAAAGGCTGTTAACTATGTAACATGTCATGATAATTACACATTATATGACCGCATTAAAGCTGCTGGTATTAAAGATGAAGAAACAATTAAGAAAATGGCAATGCTTGCTAACTCAGTTGTATTTACTACACAAGGTATTACATTTATGTTAGCAGGAGAAGAATTCTTAAGAACTAAGGGTGGAAACTCCAACTCATATGAAGCTTCATACGCTGTTAACGAACTTAATTATTCTTTAAAAATTAAAAACATTGATATGTTTGAAAACTATAAGAAATTAATAGCTTTAAAACATAATACGGCATTATTTGGTTTATCTGGTGAAGATAGCAAGAAAATTGAAATTAAAACTAATAGTGATGGTTCAATGATCTACTATGATTTACTTGATAGTGTCAATAATGTAAGTTATCGTATTGTTCATAGCAATGGTGTATCTGCTGAAGATAAAGTAGTTGATTTGTCAGGTTATGAATTGTACTTAGATACACTTAACTTAGAAGGATTTACTTTATCTGCTAATACAAAAGTACAAAACTATCAAACAATTATTGCTTATAAAAATCTATAATTGGTATCAATGCCTTCGGGCATTAATATAAAAAGGGTGAGTCACTCTTTGACCTAAAAACATTAGGAGACTCAAATAAAAAGTTTTTTAATAAAGGAGGTTAACTATGAAAAGTAGTATTAAAAAACTTATGTTTACATTTGCTTTTGCGTTTGGTGCTTTAACTATGGTTTCATGTGGTGAACACAAACACAATTTAGCAAAAGATTGGAGCAAGGATGCCACAAAGCACTGGCATGATTGCGACGGATGTGATGAGTTAGTTGATAAAGCTGCTCACGCATGGGGTAATTGGATTGTAGATGAAGAAGCTACAGATACAACAAAAGGTTCACAACACAGAGTATGTTCCGTTTGTGGTTATGTAGGCACAGAAGCAATTCCAATGTTAGCACCAGAATTTGGTGTTGCTACAGAATTAACTGCAGTATACGCTCAAGTACCTGCTGACTGGGAAGATGATGTAAATATCTACTACTGGGCTGGTAATGAAGGCAACTCTATCGCTGATGGTTATGGTGTAGGATGGCCAGGAACTCCAATGACATTAGTAAATGAAGAAGAACACATTTGGGGATTCAAAGTTCCAGC
>JAFLUZ010000010.1 GCA_022508535.1 Erysipelotrichales bacterium | reverse complement strand
GAGAGCTTAATGTGTTAACTTCAGCACTGGGTAACCCCAACACTTAGCTCTCAACGTTTACGGCGTGGACTACTAGGGTATCTAATCCTATTTGCTCCCCACGCTTTCGGGACTGAGCGTCAGTTACGATCTAGTAGCCGCCTTCGCCACTGGTGTTCCTCCATATATCTACGCATTTCACCGCTACACATGGAATTCCGCTTACCTCTCTCGCACTCTAGTTATTCAGTTTCCAAAGCGAACTATGGTTGAGCCACAGTATTTGACTCCAGACTTAAATAACCGCCTGCTCACTCTTTACGCCCAATAATTCCGGATAACGCTTGCCACCTACGTATTACCGCGGCTGCTGGCACGTAGTTAGCCGTGGCTTTCTGGTGTGGTACCGTCAAATAGAAGGCTTTCCACTCCTCCTATCATTCTTTCCACACAACAGAGTTTTACAATCCGAAGACCTTCATCACTCACGCGGTATTGCTCGGTCAGGGTTTCCCCCATTGCCGAAAACTCCCTACTGCTGCCTCCCGTAGGAGTATGGACCGTGTCTCAGTTCCATTGTGGCCGATCACCCTCTCAGGTCGGCTACGCATCCTCGCCTTGGTGGGCTATTATCTCACCAACTAGCTAATGCGCCGCAGGTCCATCTAAAAGTGGAGCAATTGCCCCTTTTATGGAAGGGAGATGCCTCCCAACCACGTATCCGGCATTAGCCGAGATTTCTCTCGGGTATTCCAGGCTTAAAGGTAGGTTACCTACGTGTTACTCACCCGTTCGCCGCTAGGGATCCGAGGACCCCTCGCTCGACTTGCATGTATTAGGCATACCGCCAGCGTTCATCCTGAGCCAGGATCAAACTCTCATAGTTTATATTTCCTAGTTCATTATTATTTTCTGGTTTGTATTATACAAAATTGACGTTGTTTGTTGTTTTATTCTGTTTAGTTTTCAAAGATCAGTTTTTACCAAGGCTTCAAAACCTTAGCTTTCTCATTCTATCACCGGCCATATATCAAGTCAACATTTTTTTTAATTTTTTTTCAAACTTTTTATTTGGTCTTTTATAGAACTTTTTTTGTTGAGCAGTGTGGCGCTCAACTTTTAATATTTAATCACAATGCAAAATCTATTGCAAGAGTTTTTTTAACTTTTTTTTATTTTTTTTAAAAGTGCCAAAAACAGCCATTTCAATTACTAATATATATTATATATATAAAGGAAAAGGCACACCTTTCAAAGTGTGCCTAGTCATATCATTTTATGTTGTTTATCTATTATTAGCGAATCTTGCAATGAAACTTAAAACTCGCATAAAGATATAAATAAAATCTACATATAATTGGAACGCACAATATAGACAAATATTACTTGTGCCATACCCTCTTTCAGCGATTGTTTTAATTTTCCACATATCGAAACTTACAAAGAGCATAATTGCACCAAAGCTTACAAATGAGACAATCCAATCAATAGTACTACTTGCTATGAATATATTGACTATAGAAATAATTAGTGTTCCTAAAAGCAAAGAGAAAGCAAGTGCGCCCATTCTATTGAGATCTCTTTTTGCTAAATAACCATATAATGCCATTACTCCAAATAACATTGCAGTAACACCAAACGCTAGTGCAATATAAACCGGATTTATAATAGCAACGAATGTCGATAGCATTAAGCCCATCGTAATCGAATAAATAACAAACGGAACAGTAAGACTTTTGTTGTTTTTTAATACTCTAAATTGCATAACAAACGTTTCAACAATCATGAGCACAACAGCAATTATCATAATTAGTTCAAATCCTTCATAACTAATTAATCCGGATAAGAACAAGTAAGCAAAGCCATAAGCAGTGACTGCAGTAATCCCTAATGCCATAAATAACCAACCAAAAACTTTAGAAATTGAGAAAGATGAACTCTTTTCAATCGCGGCATCATAATACATAAATATAATCCTCCTTCATATTAATTATTATATCACATTTATAAGAAAAGATTAATCATTACGACTAATCTTTACTACTATATATTAAAGAATATTTTCAAGTAGAGCTTTAAATGATTGAATATCTAAAGATGCTCCACCAACAAGCGCTCCATCAATATCTTTAGCGCTTAAATATGATTTGATATTATCTGGTTTAACAGATCCACCATATAAAATTCTTATTTCACTAGCAACTGTTGTGCCAAACATTTCGCCTAAAACTTCACGAATGAAGCCGCAAACTTCTTCTGCGATTTCCTTTGAAGCATTAACGCCTGTTCCAATAGACCAAATTGGTTCATATGCAACTACGATTCTGCTAGCTTTATCTTTAGCTACACCAGATAAACCTGTTCTTATTTGATTACGAACAATGGCTTTAGTAATACCAGATTCATACTCTTCAAGAGTTTCTCCACAACAATAAACAGGAGTCATATCGTTTTCAATCATCGCTAAGACTTTACGATTACAAGATAAAGAAGATTCTCCGTTATATTGTCTTCTTTCTGAGTGTCCAATAATTGACCAAGAAATGCCAATTTCTTTTAGCATCGGAATTGAAATTTCTCCTGTATATGCTCCTTTGGGTTCATAATGGAGATTTTGTGCGGCAACAATTATATCAGGATTTGTTTTTCTAACAGCTTCTAAACAAAGGAATGTAGGAGCAACACCTAATTCAACATTATTTGCCATAGCCAAAGCAGATAGTTCAACGCTTTCTCTTGCAAATGCTTTTGCTTCTCTAAGCGTTTTATTCATCTTCCAGTTGCCAAGTAATAATTTAGTTCTTGTCTTCATAATAATTACCCAATTACATCAATACCAGGAAGGTGTCCATCATTTTCAATCATTTCAAGGGAAGCTCCACCACCAGTTGAAACATGTGAGAATTCTTCATTGTAACCGAATTGTTTACATGCTGCTGCAGAGTCTCCTCCACCAATGACAGTGAAAGCTTTGCCTTTTAATTCAGCACATGCTTTACATACAGCAACTGTACCTGCTTGATAAGCATCTTTTTCAAAAACTCCCATAGGTCCATTCCAGAAAATTGTCTTTGCTTTAGTAATTTCAGCCATATACATTTCTCTAGTTTTTGGTCCGATATCTAATCCTTCAAATCCCTCAGGAATATCTTTAGATTCAACAACTTTAACTTCTGTTGGATTATCGAAGTCATTTGCACAAACAGTATCTACTGGAAGTAAGATTTTACCAGAAGCATACATTTCACGAGCGTAGTCTAATTGATCCATTTCAACAGGTGATGTACCAACATTTCCACCGAGTGCCTTAATGAAAGTATATGCCATTGCGCCACCAATGATAATCTTGTCGCATTTCTTTAATAATGAGTTAATAACTTTAATTTTATCAGATACTTTAAATCCACCTAAGATTGCTAAGTATGGTCTTTCTTTGCAATCAACTACTTTTGATAAGTTAACTACTTCTTTTTCAACTAAGTAACCAACTGCAACTTCTTTTCCTTCAGCTTTTAAAAGTTCAGGAACACCATATGTAGATGCGTGTGCTCTATGAGCAGAACCGAAAGCATCCATAACAAATGCATCTGCTAAATCAGCCCATGCACGTGATAATTCTGGATCATTTTTTGTTTCACCTTTTTCAAAACGTGTATTTTGAACAAGTAAGACATCTCCATCTTTCATATTATTAACTAATGCAGATAATTTTTCTCCTCTTGTTTCCTCAGAGAAAACAACTTCTTTACCTAATAATTCGCCCAAACGAACAGCAACAGGTGCTAAAGTATTTTTCTTTAATCCTTCTGCTAGTTTAACTGGATCTTTGTGATCTACTTTTCCTAAGTGGCTCATCAAAATAACTTTTGCGCCCTTAGAAATTAGTTCTTTAATTGTTGGTAAAGCTTGAACAATTCTATTGTCATCACGAATTGCTCCATCCTTTAGAGGCACGTTAAAATCGCAACGTACTAATACGCGTTTACCAGCGACTTGTAAATCTTTTACTGTCTTCATAAATTTATCTCCTTTTATCTAATAGTGCTTTGCACTAATGCGTAAATATTATAATACAAAACGAACTAAAAAATAAACAATTATGATTATATTTAATTGAAAGCGTTTCAAAACTTATTATTTATGAATAAATAATTAATTTTTGTCTATCATTTTAATGAGGTGCAAATTATGCCAATTATCCCAACAATTACAACAACAAACTATCATGGAAAAGAAAGTAAAGATATTTTCTCTTTACTTCTAGAAAAAAGAATTATTTTACTTAACGATGAAATAACCGATCAATTATCTTCATTAATTGTCTCTGAAATTATTTATCTAAATGCCACAAGTCAAACAGAACCTATAACCATTTATATCAATTCACCTGGTGGATCAATATATGCAGGTTTAGCAATTTACGATATTATGAAAAAAGTTGAAGCACCCATTGTAACAATCGGTATAGGCTTATGTGCATCAATGGGAGCATTTCTTCTTTCGGCTGGCGACAAAGGAAAACGCTATGCCTTAGAAAATGCTGAAATAATGATTCACCAACCACTAGGTGGTTCACAAGGTCAAGTTAGTGATATTGAGATAATGACTAAAAGATATTTGTATCTTAAAGATAAATTGAATACCCTTTTAGCTAAGCACACAAATCAAGACGTAAAAAAAATCGCAAAGGATACCGATCGCGATTATTTTATGTCTAGTTTGGAAGCTAAAGAATACGGTCTAATAGACGAAGTATTATTACTCAATTCCTTGAAATAGAGTTTGTAAAGAAATCTTTAAAGCACGTGATATACGAACTAAAATCATTAAACTAGGATTTCTTCTTCCATTTTCTAAATCACATATATAATTTTTATTAACATTACTTTCTAAGGATAGGTCTTCTTGCGACCATCCTTTTTGTTTTCGTAGATATTCTATTCTTTTTCCTAATTGCGAATATGTTGATAATTTAATCATTTTGACCTCCATGCCTTAGTCGATCTGCTAATTCTTTAATTGCTCTAAACAAATGATTTATCGCTGATTTTGAAATGTTTTTCTCTAACTTTTCAGATAATAATTCAGAAAGTTCTAACATCGACGCTCCATCATAATCTAAACGCAATTTCATAAGTTCTTTCATTTTAATATTTGGGATATTTTTTATTCCGATTTTAGTATCAATTAGTTTAATATCTTCAATTTGCTTTTTGGCCGCATCAGCAGTTCTTGCCATATTTGCGTCTGCACATATTTGTAAACGATTATCATTATTATAAAAATCACGATTAACGCGAATGTTTTCAAATTCTAGACACGACTCAGAAGCTGATATTAATACAAGTAAATTTGCAATTTGTTCTCCTTTTTTTAGATAGACAACATATTGGTTTCTTCTTTTAATCATTTTAGGTGTAAACTCTACTAAGCGCACCCTTTTAATAACATTCATAATATAGTTAGTTAAATCTTCATCATTAGTGGAAATCTCCAAATGATAATTTGAACTTTCTGGGTTATTTACAGAGCCAGATGCCAAAAACGCTCCTGTCACAAAACCAGCCAAACTTTCTTCACTTCTTACGAAAGATTTAGTGTTTCCTTCATAACTAAGCATTTCTAAATCTTCTAAAATTTCTTCAACTTTATTTTCAATGATAATATGATAAACAATTTTTTTATTAAAATGCATGCTTCTTCGATAAGCAAAGCGTGGAGATATGTTATAACGAGTTTGGAAAGCTAAAAATATAAATTTAGCGATTTTAGCATTCTCAGTTTGTAATACTATTTTGGTCTCATTATTTTCAATAACTAGTTTTCCATTTATTTTACTAAAAGATGATAGTAACGCTCTTAGTTTAACACCTTCAAATAATTGGGAGGCAACTTCTTCTTTAACTCGAGATGTGAAAGATTGTTTTTCGTTCATTCAGTTTGCCTCCTTTTGAAGTAGTTTATCACAAAATAAGTGTACTTTTAAAGTATAAAATTGCATTCTTAAAAAACAGTTTTTCAATATCCACGATGGAATAGCCTTTTTCCAATAATTTATTTTTTAAATTGATTAAATCTCTAGGATATTGTAAGCCATCTATTGAATCAGAATTTATGGTAGAGGGTAAATAATAATCAAAATCAAGACCCAAACAAATATGGTTAATTCCTACCTTTTCATAAAGATAATCAATAACATTAATAAAACTATCCAAATTCTTTTTTTGTCCAACAAAATTTTTATATGAATTTACGCCAACTAAAATATTTTTTGATTTAATTAGTGATAATTGATAATCAGATAAATTTCTCTCATTATTGCAAAGTGTTTTTACATTAGAATGTGACACAATTACATTTCCTTTATAGTACTTTATAATATCTTTAAAAGATTTATTATTTAGATGCGATAAATCAAGTATTATATTCGTTGAAATTAGCTTATCTAAGAAACATCTTCCAAAATCTGTTAATCCTCTTTTTTTATTTGTATATGTACCTGTCGCAAGTAAATTTTTATCATTCCAAGTTAAAGTGACAACTTTAATTCCAGAGTCTAATAACAAATCTAAATCACTCAATTTTTTAAGTGGTCCTAATCCTTCTACTCCTAAAACAAAATTATGTTTTTCTAGTATTTTAAAATTTTTTCTATAAAACTCTTTAATTTTTTTTAATACAAAAAGGAACGAATCATACGATTCATTCCCTTTAAAATAATAATTTAATACTGCGCCTTTATAATTAGACATTTCTTTTAAATGATAGTCTAAATTATGGTGATTATTAATAATATCAAATAAAACATCAGTATGAGTATCAAAAATCATATATCTTCCTACCTTTAATAATTATTACGTAGGAAAGCCGATTTATATGCTAAGCAGCTTGATTATCAATCGTATTGTTTTTCTTCTTTTTTAGATAATCTAAGACATGTAATGCGACAATACCTAAGATACCACCTACAATAAAGACAATTGCCATAATACTTGAGTTACTCATTCCCGCACCAGTAGTGTCATTAACACCCATTTGATATGCAGGGTCTCTTAATGGTTCTAAGACAACTCTAATAATTCCATAGACTACTAAATATAGCATTCCTTGATCGCCTGGAACTAAATATTCCTTTAAAAGTTTTCCAGCACCAAAGGAAATTAAATAATAACCTATAACATTACAAATGCCTTCAACTAAGAATAACGGAACATAGATTTTAGTTGGATCCCCATCAACCATCATTTGGTTTTTTATCCATGTAGGCAAAATTGACCATGGGAATTGGCTAGCTAATACTGCTTGACCATATACTTCTTTATTTGTGAAGTTGCCCCAACGACCAATTGCTTGTGCAAGTAATATTGCAGGAACAACAGTGTCAATTAAAAATAAAATAGGAATATCTTTGTGTTTCCACATCATGTAACCAATGCCAACTGCAGCTCCAAGTAAAACTCCGCCTTGGATAGCAAGCCCACCTTCCCAAATACGGAAGATTTTAGTAGGGTCTTGTTGGAAAAACGGAGCAAAATCTCTTTCCCACTCGGCAATTACATACCATATACGTCCGCCTATAATTCCAGCTGGGAAAGCAAGATATAAGCATGTTTCTAATTTTCCATGACCATAACCAGCTTTTGCAACATAATAATCAGAAATCAAATAAGTTGTTAACGCCCCAACGATAATAACAACCGCATAATAAGTAACTCCTCGACCATTTCCAAAATCAATAATGAGTTTATTTAATGGGAATTTTAGAACTGGAGTAATAGCCTCTAAATAAAGCGATGCAAATACAAAGAATAATACAACTCCTATAATTCCCGTAGCATATAGGATTTTTTGTTTTTTCTCAGTATTCTCTTCTTTAGATAACACATATCTACGATACCATCCAGCAGTGACAAAATAATAAAAAACTAATACAAACGCTAAAGCAGTCAAACATACACCTACAATTCCTAGTGCATCTAGTGAGAGGTCATTAGCCTTTCCAATACCAAATGCAAGTAATATAAGAGAGACAAAGCTTACTACAGCTAATCCTCCCGCTGATAAGAACATATGTTTATTAGTTAATTGTGGGAGTTTTCCTTTTCTTTTGTAAGTAAAGAGGGTTAGAAATCCTGCAATTGAAACCAAAAGTAATAAAGAACCTATTGTTTTCATAAATTATCCTCCATTAATCTATAGATTAACACTTATTAAATACAATTACAAACTATCGTTTTAATTTATTAAGACGCTCTTTCTCTTTTTCTAAAACAGGCTTTAAATATTTTCCTGTATAAGAATCTGGATTTTCAGCAACTTGTTCAGGTGTTCCCTTTGCAACAACAGTGCCACCGCGATTTCCACCTTCTGGTCCTAAATCAATAATATAATCCGCAACTTTAATAACATCTAAGTTGTGTTCAATGATAATGACTGAATCACCATTATTCACAATTGATTGTAAAACTTTAATTAATCTTGCTACATCATCAGTATGTAATCCCGTCGTTGGCTCATCAAGAATATACAAAGTTTTGCCTGTTGAACGACGTTGTAATTCAAAAGCAAGCTTTACACGTTGAGCTTCTCCTCCTGATAAAGTTGTTGCTGGTTGACCAAGTTTTACATATCCTAAACCAACATCATATAAAGTTTGTAATCTACGCTTGATATTAGGTCTATTTTCAAAGAATTTGAGTGCATCTTCAATAGTCATATCTAATACTTCCGCAATATTTTTACCTTTATATGTACAAAGAAGCGTTTCTTCGTTATATCTTAAACCACCACAATGCTCACACTTTACATAAACATCAGGTAAAAAGTTCATATTAATACGAGTGACCCCTGCTCCTTCACAATTTTCACATCTTCCTCCAACTACATTAAAAGAGAATCTTCCTTTATCAAAACCACGGGCTTTGGCTTCAACACTTTCTGCAAATAATTCGCGAATATCATCAAACACCTTAGTGTATGTAGCAGGATTACTTCTTGGTGTTTTTCCAATAGGCTCTTGAGAAACATTAATGACTTTATCAATATTTTCAAGTCCATCTATGTAATCATGTTTTCCAGGCATAAGCATCGAATCTTTATTTAAATGCTTATAAGTAGCTTTCCACAATACTTCATTAACAAGTGAAGACTTTCCAGATCCTGATACACCTGTTACTAAAACCATACATCCTAGTGGTATTTTAACATTCAAATTCTTTAGATTATTTTCTTTTGCGCCTTTTATTGTAATAAACTTACCATTACCTTTAAGTCTTGCAGGTGGAATAGGTATAAACATCTCTCCGCTTAAATATTTTCCTGTAATTGAGTTAGGTGTATTAATAACATCTTCAAGAGTGCCAGAGGCAACCACTTCTCCTCCATGAACTCCTGCACCTGGTCCAATATCGACAAGGAAATCCGCTGCGCGCATTGTTTCTTCATCATGTTCTACAACAATTAACGTATTTCCTAAATCAACCATTTCTTTAAGCGCAGAAATAAGGCGATCATTATCTCTTTGATGTAAACCAATACTTGGTTCATCTAAAACGTATAACACGCCAGATAATTTAGATCCAATTTGTGTAGCAAGTCTTATACGTTGAGATTCTCCACCTGATAAAGTCATAGACATACGGGCAAGAGTTAGATAGTCTAATCCAACAGAAACTAAAAATTCCGCGCGATTTTTGATTTCTTTTAAAATCATTTTTGCAATTTCTTTATCACGTGCACTTAACTTAGATTCAGTGTCTTTTATATAGTCTAATAATTCCGCAACAGACAATAATGTTACTTCATAAATATTTAAGCCATTTATGCGGACTGCTAAAACTTCATCACTGAGTCTTGCTCCGTGACACGTCATACATTCATAGTCACGCAAGAATCTTGCATACCATTCACGTGTCATTTCTGAACTTGTTTCTTGATATAATCTTTCAATTTTTTTAGCGACCCCTTCAATATAATTATTTCGATGATTAACATTTCCAGATGAAGAAACTAATGTGTATTGATGCACAACAGGAGATCCTACAAACACTATTTTCTTTTGTTCTTCAGTTAAATCTTTAAAAGGAACATCTAATGGTATTTTATATAGTTTGCAAAGCATAGCAAAATCTTGCCAATCAAGATTTTTAGTTCCGACAATATTTTTATAAAATACAATCGCACCTTGATTGATAGATAATTCTTGATTAGGAACAAGCAAATCTTCTGCTGCTTGCCTTTTAATTCCTAGACCATGACAATCTGGACAACACCCAGTTGGAGAATTAAAAGAGAATAAGCGTGGTTCTAATTTTGGAACAGAAAAGCCACAGTATTTACATGTATGATGTTCGGACAATAATTTTTCATCACCATCTAAAAGTAAAGTTACATAACCATGTGACCAATCAAGAGCCAAATCTAAAGCTTCATATATTCTACTTCTTGATTCTTCTTTAAGAACAATTCGATCAATAATTATATCAATGTCATGGCGTTTATTTTTATCTAAATCTTTTACTTCATCAATACGCACAATTTCTTTATTCACTCTTAAACGTTCAAAACCTTGTGCCTTGATTTTTCCTAAAGTTTCTTTGTGTGTGCCTTTTTCATTTCTAACGATTGGTGATAAAATTTGCACTCTTGTCCCAAGTGGATAAGTGTAAATAATGTCCATCATTTCTTTTGGTGTAAATGCCACAATAGGTTCATGATGATGTGGGCAATAAGGAACACCAATTCTTGCAAATAAAAGACGTAAATAGTCGTATATTTCTGTTACAGTACCAACTGTAGAACGTGGATTATGTGAAGTTGTTTTTTGATCAATAGATATAGCAGGTGATAGTCCTTCAATTGAATCAACATCAGGCTTTTCAAAGCTACCTAAAAATTGTCTAGCATAACTACTCAAAGACTCAATGTATCTTCTTTGCCCCTCATTAAAAATAGTGTCAAATGCAAGAGTGGATTTACCAGATCCGGATAGTCCAGTAAACACAACCAAAGAATCTTTAGGTATGGTAACTGTAATATCTTTAAGGTTATTTTCTCTTGCACCTTTAACAACTATGTTGTTATTTTTCATAAAATTCACCTCAACTAATAATTTTATAGTAATTTAATATCAAATATAAATAACTTCCTATATATCAATAAAAAGACGACATAATGGTCGCCTTTTTACCTATCACTATTTTTTATCTACTGCATTAGATCCATTATTTACAGTGGATTTGTCAGATGATACAAATCTTCCAAATTTGTTTCTTTCTTTGCCATCTTCACTCTTTTTTAATAATTTATCTGTCGCATCTAATTCATAGGTTTCTGGAGCATCTTCAACTTTTAAATTTGGTTTTATAAAAGTGGAAGTTTTATTAGGTTGTTCCTCTTCTTTTCGTAGCTCCTTTGTCTCTTTTCTTTCTACAGGCGTTTCTTCTTTCTTCTTATTTTTTTCTTCTGTAGTAATCATAATCGTGCCGCCAAGCAAAATATCAGTAAGCATATCAACTAATTTACTTCCATTTTTCATTTTGGCAAATTTATAAATTCTTGGAGCAGTTTGAATTTCAATAGATGTAGCTTTTTTACTAACTTTACTGCTCATTGTCACAGAATTAATACTACTAAACAAAACAGTTGTAATTTGGCCCCTGCGTAAAATTATCACACGTTTTGTCGTTAAAAACACTTGAGATTTTGCTAAAACAGAAATATTTACTAGAAGTTTAATTACATATATTAATAACCATAAACCTGCAATACCTGCATATATGTAGTATATATACATGTTATTATTTGCAAATTCTTTCCATTCAGTTGGAATAATTGGAAGTAACAAAAATGCTCCAATAGGTAATCCCATGACAACTACGAAAATGATTAAATTTCTAATCGCCCAAAACAATAGTCTTGAAGATTGTTTTGCAGTACATATAATTTCTTCGCTTCCAAACATGCAGCTTTCAACATTTTTTACGTTTTTCATAATTATCACCGATTCTAATTATACCATAAAAAAAATAGACCACAATGTAATTGTGGCCTATAATTTCTTTTTTTATTCTTCAATAGTTGCTGCAAGTCTCTTCAAGCGTTTCCATCTTGCTTTAGCATCTTCACATGATTTTGTGAGTAATTCTTCAGCATGTTCTGGATTGACTTTAGGAAGTTGTGAGAATCTTGTTTCTCCCATGACGAAATCACGGAATAATTCAAATTTTGGTTCTCCACAGTCAAGTTGCATTGGGTTCTTGCCTTCTTTTTCAAGACGTGGGTCATATCTAAAGATTGGGAAGTAACCACATTCAACAGCAGCTTTTTCTACACGAGTTGCATTGCTTAATCCACCCTTGATACCATGGTTTGCACATGGAGAGTAGGCAATAATTAATGATGGTCCATCATAACTTTCAGCTTCTTTGATGGCTTTAATTGCTTGCATTGGATTTGCACCTAAGGAAATTTGTGCAACATATACTGTTCCATATGCCATAGCCATCATAGCAAGTGATTTCTTAGCTGTTTTCTTACCGGAAGCAGTAAATTTAGCAATTGATCCAGCTTGAGATGATTTAGATGATTGTCCACCAGTATTGGAGTAAACTTCAGTATCTAATACTAAGATATTGACATCATCATCATTTGCCATAACGTGATCAACACCGCCGTAACCGATATCGTATGACCATCCGTCACCACCGACAATCCATACAGATTTGTCGATTAAGTCACGTTCATATTCAAGAACTTCTTTAATACCTTCGTTCTTACTTGCTTTAACAAGTGCTACTAATTCTTTAACGAATGTACGAACCATATCGCGGTTTTTGAAGTTTGCTAACCATTTTTCAATTAATTCTTTTAATTCTGGTTCAACAGCTTCTTTATTTTCATTAAAGATTCTAATAATTTGTCCTAATTTATAGTTAGTAGCAATACGCATACCATAACCAAATTCAGCATTGTCTTCGAATAATGAGTTAGCCCATGCAACACCTTCTCCGTTCTTATCTGTACAGAATGGAGTTAATGGTGTCGAACCACTATAAATTGAAGAACATCCAGTTGCGTTAGCAACTAACATATCTTTACCAAATAATTGAGATACTAAGCGGTAATATGGAGTTTCTCCACATCCAGCACAAGCACCTGATACTTCAGTATAAGGCATTAAGAATCCTGCGCCTTTAACTGTAGTAATTGGGAATTTATCTGTCTTATATTCGACATGTTTATATAAATATTCTGCAGCTTCTTCTTGTGGGAATTGAGATTTAGCTTCAACCATTTCAAGAGCTTTCTTACCCATCTTACCTGGACATTGAGTGACACAAAGACCACAACCAACACAGTTTTTAGAAGAAACTTGAATTCTGAATTTTAATCCTTTGACATTTGGTCCACCCATTGCATCCATTAAATCATCTTTTGCAATTGTAGGAAGATTTGCGACTTCTTCTTCATTTAATAAGAATGGTCTAATTGTTGCGTGAGGACAGACGAATGCACATTGGTTACATTGAATACAGTTGTCTTTAATCCAAAGTGGTACTCTATCAGCGATTGAACGTTGTTCACGATATGTGATATCGTTTTTCATTGTTCCATCTAATAATTCAAATTCAGTAAATTTAGAAACTGGTAAATCATCACCATTTAATGAGCCGATGACGTTGACATAGCTATCAAAGTAGTCATCACCAGTTTTAGCCATTACGTGAACTGTACTTAAATTAATCCATTCTGGATCAACTTTAACTTCACGAAGTCCTTCTGCACCAGCATCAATTGCTTTGTAGTTCATTTGAACGACTTCGTCACCTTTTTTAGCATAGCTCTTATATGCAAATTTCTTCATCCATTCTTGTGCTTCTGCATATGGCATAATGTTTTGATTTAGATAGAAGAATGAAGCTTGGAGAGTTGTATTAGTATGACGTCCCATACCAATATCTTTAGCAATCTTATTAGCATCAATTACATAGAATTTAGCATTCTTTTCTGCTAATTGATGTTTCATACGATTTGGCATTGATTTAATTAATTCTTCATCGCTTAAATCTGTATTAAGGAGGAATGTTCCGCCTTTCTTTAAGTTCTTAAGCATATCAAACTTATACATATAAGTATCTAATGAACAAGAAATGAAGTCAGCGTTTTGAACATAATATGTTGAGTGAATTGGAGTTTTTCCAAAACGTAAGTGTGAACGAGTTACGCCACCAGCTTTTCTTGAGTCATAAGCAAAGTATGCTTGAGCATATTGATGAGTTGCATCACCAATAATTTTAATTGAAGACTTATTAGCAGAAACTGTACCATCTGAGCCTAAGCCATAGAATAAGCATGATGTGTAATTTGCTTTAACATGGAAATTTTCATCGACAGGGATTGATAGGTGTGTTACATCATCATTAATACCAACTGTGAAGTTTGTCCATGGTTTTTCTGAATCTAAGAAATCATAAACTGCTTTAACATGTTTTGGTTGTGTATCTTTTGAAGATAAACCATAACGGCCACCAACAAGAACATCAACTTTACGTCCTACTTGTTCTAAAGCAGCAACGACATCTAAGTATAATGGTTCACCAGATGCACCATATTCTTTTGTTCTATCTAAAACAGCAATCTTTTTAACTGTTTCAGGTAAAACTTTTACTAAGTATTTAGCTGAGAAAGGACGATATAAGTGGACTTTGATTAAACCAACTTTTTCTCCTTCATTTACTAATTCATCGATAACTTCAGTTGCAGTTTCAGTAACTGAACCCATAGCGATAATAACTTTAGTTGCATCTTTTGCACCATAATATGTAAATGGAGCATAGTTACGGCCAGTCATTTCGCTTGCTTTCTTCATGTAGTCTGCAGCGATATCTACAATCTTATCAAAGTGAGCGTTTTGTGCTTCTCTTCCTTGGAAGTAAATATCATCATTTTCTGCACCACCACGAGTTACTGGATGTGTATGTGGGTTTAAAGCTCTAGCACGGAATCTTTCTAAAGCTTCAAAATCAATAAGTTTTTTCCATTCTTCTTCATCGACAAATTCAACATTTTGAATTTCGTGTGAAGTTCTAAATCCATCAAAGAAATGTAAAACTGGTGCTTCTGACTTAATTGCGATTAAGTGAGCGAGTGGAGCCAAGTCTGCGATTTCTTGGACAGAGTGTGAGCATAACATTGTAATGCCTGTTTGTCTAACTGCGTAGACGTCTTGATGATCACCAAAGATTGATAATGCACGAGTTGCAAGTGAACGAGCAGAAACGTGTAATACTGCTGGTAATAATTCACCAACCCACTTATAAATATTTGGAATCATTAATAGTAATCCTTGTGATGCTGTATATGTTGTAGATAAAGCACCAGCTTGTAAGGAGCCATGAACTGTACCTGATGCACCAGCTTCTGATTGCATTTCAACAACTTTAACAGTGTTTCCAAAGAAATTTAGCTTACCTTGAGAAGCATATACATCAACAAGTTCAGCCATAGGTGAAGATGGTGTAATAGGGTAAATACCTGCTACTTCGGTAAAGCCATAGGAAGCAAGTCCAGCCGCTGTGTTACCATCTACGGATAAAAATGTTTTTTTAATTTCCATAATAGACCTCCATAAAAAACCATAATAAGTATACAATACTTATTCACAAAAAAAAATAACAAAAAAATGAAAGTGGCTACATTTTTATTTTTCATTACAATTTTGCATTTAAATTCATATATTTTAATGGTGATATTTTTATGCGAGCCTTTATTGAAATCTCAAAAGAAAACCTAATTTATAATTATAAAACCATTAAAGACAAAGTTGGAAAAGATATAATTTGCGTAATAAAATCTAACGCTTATGGTCATGGACTAATTGAAGTCGCAAGAACCTTAGCTCCCCTTAATCCAAAAATGTTCGCGGTTTCAACTTTAGAGGAGGCATCCTTAATCCGAAAAAATTTAATATTCACTCCTATTTTATTTTTGGGAACCTGTGATAATTTATCTTTTGCCTCTAATTATCGCATCACCTTAACTATTGTAAGTATTGATTATTTAAAAACACTTGTTTCTGCTAATCTTCCAATATTCGTTCATATTCTTATTAATACTGGTATGAATAGAGATGGGATAGCAGAAAACGAGATTGACGAAGCATTAGAGCTAATCAAGAATTCAAAGCTGCTGCTCCGTGGTATCTTTACTCATTTTGCATCAAACGAAACATACGAAAAGCAAAATGAACTTTTTGAAAATATTTTAAACAAAATTCCTCACGATAAATTATTAATACATAGTCAAGCATCTTCTACTTTTTTAAATGAAAATAAAGTGTCAAATGCTGTGCGTGTCGGTTTAGTTCTTTATGGATTAAGTGATGTTTTAGAATTAAAACCAGTGTTGTCTTTAAAAACATATCCAATTTGTATTAATAAAGTTTTGAAAGATGAGACAGTATCATATGATTCAGAAATTATTGAAAGTGATGGATATGTTTATACACTTCCAATTGGATATGCGGATGGACTTAATCGTACTATTAAAATATCTGTTTTTGCTAATGAAAGTTACTACGAACAAATAGGTGTTATATGTATGGACCATACCATGATATTTTCAAAAGAAAAATTGCCACTACAAACTTGTTTTGAATTAATCGGAGAACATATTACCGTTCAAGATATCGCAAATAAAAATGCCACAATTTCTTATGAAATCGTGACTAAATTATCTCCTAGATTAAAAAGAAATTTAAAATAGTTATTGCTTTAATGTGTTTATATCAAATTCTTGATTAATAGATATTTCTTCTTTACTATCGACAAGATAAAAATTATATTCGCTTATAACTTCGATAAAATTACCTTTGGTGAACTTATATGAAACAGATGGGTTATTAAAAACATATTTGTTTTTTATAAGTGTTACATAGTAGGCTTTCATATTAGAAACCGCTACCGCTACTAAAATATATTTTTTACTGAGTAAATCTAATATTTCCTTTTTATCTATCACCTTTTTCATACTAATGCTCACTTGCCTTTCTTAAAACCCACTTAAAATATAATGTGTAATACACTTTAACCTTATAATAAAACCGATTCTTTAAATATTATTTAACTCAAATTTCGATAGATTCATATTTTTCTTTTCTTTTACATATAAAGTAAGTAATAACCACAGCAGATGCTGCCACTATAGATACTCCTGTCGCATAGTACGTAATTTCATCTGCCCTAAAACAATTATCAAAACTATTTATATAATCATCATACGAAAAATATTTTTTCCCCTCGAATTGAATTTCACAAATATAAGAAAATCGAACTAATATTCCATCTTCATTTCGCTTGTTATTATAACGCCAATCCTTTTCAACTAGTAATGTAAGTGAATCTCCTTCATTAATTTTGTCTAAAAAAGTAAAATCACAATAATTTTTTGACTGACTAGGCAAACAATAGTTAAAATCGTTATCTTCAAGTTCTAATGTTAAACAATACTTACCATAATCATTTACTTCATATTCTTTAAGTTCTCCTGTTACGATTGTTAATTCTTCATAACCTGTCGGTTCTTCAATGAAAACACTTGCGAAAAAAGCGATACTTATAAAAGCAAAAAACGCATACAAAAAATGACGGGACATTGATAAGAATGCTTCATTACTTGAACCTTTTACGTTTTTGTTTCTATATTTAGTTTGAGCACCAAGCTTTAAATCGTCATATTTTAGTTCAGAATCCATATTCCGAATCCAATAATATAAAATAACAAATTTTAATATTAGATATGGTATAGCGAACAAAAAAACAAATGCAAACGATTTAGAAATTGCGCTCATTCCACATAAAACAAGTGCTACAATAACACAATAAATTATATAATTCCTAATATATTTGTATTTGTAATTTTCATAATTGATGCGATATTCCTGCCCTAAAGATGTTAATATTTCATCATCTCGAACATTACATATTTTCTCTTTTCTTTTCTTGTCAAGAAATGCCAAAAAATCTTTTGATTCAGAATTAAAAAAATACAATATGTTATTTTCAAACTTTTTATTACTATCATAGAAGAAAGCGATGTGAAATGGCATTATTATATAATGTACATCACCAATCCTCATCTTCTTGGTACCAAAATATCGATGAATATACATTTTATCTTCTTTAATTGCCGCATAATGAAAATTGATGGCATAATAACGCATTAATTGATATAAATGAACTATAATAGAAATGAAACATAATGCAGGGAAAGTTTTACCTTTATTATTTGTGTCACTAAAGTATATGTAAAATTCAAATGCGGTAAAAAGAAGGTAAAAAATATAAATTAAAATGTTTTTTATTTTAGATGGCTTAATATAAATTTCATAATCATATTTATCTATTTTATTGCATTTTATTTTCATAACTATCACTGAGATAATTATGATTAAATGCATTATTATTAAAAATATTAACATCGTTTTACACCTCTATATTTTTCTTCTTTTTTAAACATTTAAAAATACTTATTATATTAATTTTAGCTATTGAAATATTTTTTATCAATATTTTTAATTACACAAATAAAATTAAAAACGAATACCTATTAAGATATTCGTTCTAAAATTAAATGGTGAACCGTACAGGATTCGAACCTGTGACCCACTGATTAAGAGTCAGTTGCTCTACCAGCTGAGCTAACGGTCCATTTCGCTTTAAATATCTTACAATATTTCTACTAAATATTCAAGCGTTTAGAAAACAATTATTATTCATTTGCAAAAATACTAATTAAAGAGAAAGTAAAACCAGTAACTTGTTCATCTTCAATAATAGAATCTACAAATAAATTTACTATACAATTACAATCTAGAAAATCTATTAATGAGTTACTGAACATTGAATCTTCTTTATAATCGATTTTTAAATATGTTTCATTATTATCTATATAATACTCATTATTTCTTAAACTGACATTACCTCTTACTTGTATAATATTTTGATCTAATTTCGTAAAGTTCACGACATTCATGTTATTTAACATATCATCCAAATAATTTAAATCATATAAAGAACTATTATATTCAGCAAACATACCATTTACGGTTTTATGACTTAAATATTTTGTGGTGATTCTTTCAATACTACTATCACCTATTTTTACTTTGCTTTTAACAACTTTCAAAGTTAACTCTACTTTTACTCCATAACTCATGTCTACACTACTATCAGTCTCAACTTTTATACTTTGTTTTCCATCATGAAAAATAAAGAAGTTTTTATCATAAATATTTATAGCCTTACCTTCTATAGTTATTTCAGCACCATTTTCTAAAGTAGGCAATATTTCAAGCCCAATACTTTCTTGTTTTTCTTTATTCACATAATGTCCTTCAAAAGTTTTTGATTTAGATCTACCATCATATTCAATAGTGGCGGTTAATTCAAAGTCAAATTCATCATATAATTCTTTAGTTGCAAGAATATAATAATTATCCTCTTCCTTTAAATCTTTCCATTTTAGTTCATTAGTATAAGACCAATTAACATCAAAATAGTATTCACTTTCTTCGTAAATAATAAATGTTTGTTTTACTAAAAATAATGGTTCATTTATTTCGCTTAAATCATACTTCACACTATCAATTGCCAAATCAAGAATATCTACTTCAATTTCTTCTGCACAGCTACTCAAACTAAAAATAATTCCAAAAGATAGAATTGGAATTAAAAGACTATTTACTATTTTTTTAAATACTTTAACCATACTACGCATAAAAAACTTTATTTACAAATTTCAATATAATACCCACTTGCGAACGTTGGACCCCAGTTATTATAACCTAAGTATTCTTGCCAATGTGAATAATGATCATAGGTATAAAAAATTTTAAAAGTGGTTGTATAAACCAAACGATGTGAGCCGCGTTTACTACCACTTGTGCCAGAGGCATCCACATCACATTCCGAAAAATTAGAATAAGCTGGTAGACATAATCCCGTTGGAGATGAATCACTACCATTACTAAAATAATCGCCACCAATACGAGTATTAGATCCAGCCTTAGAAGTGTCACCATCTTTTTTTACATAATTAGAAGGTAATTTATGAAAAGTGACTAAATAAAGAGCAACATCATCTCTTGAAAAATAATAATTATTTTCATTTAAAGTTTTAGGAGTACCTTTATTTCCATATGAATAACTAGAATTACAAGCATTACTACTTGTTGATACATGAGATGTTTCACTATTACCACCAATTTCCATTGGATCTGCTTCAATAACAGGTTTATGACATCCTGTTAACAATATTAACGAGATAATTAATAAAGTACGCTTTTTCATAGTAATCACCTTTTATTAAATTATATAATAATTACAACGCCTTAACAAGAAACAAAAAGGCGTATAACTAAAAGTTATACACCTAATAAACTAAGCGATAATTTTTTACTATGCTTGAGGTACAACCTTAACAGGTACAACTCTCCATGAAGTTTTACCGCTACTACTTGTATTAATATCTAAAACTGCTAAATAGAAATCGCATGTTTTACCTACTAAACTCTTAAATTCGCTGTCATATCCTTCAGATGGATTGTTATATGTATTAGCATAGAAGCTTACATAACTACCAGATTCATTTTCAACTTCATATGTAGGAGTTTCGTATGGATTACTTGCTGGGCCAGCATATGCAACCATTTTACCTGTAACGTGTAATAAATCTCCTGTATGATTTACGAAACTTTCACTTGTTGGATCTTTACTCCATCCTAATATGTCTGCAACTGATGATTCAACAGCTGCATCAACAGGTACTTCTTTATTTTCAGATACAAGTGTGAAGCTTTCATAAGTCATTTGTACTATTTGAACTGTTGTGCCGTTAATTGATTTAGTATTAAAAGCACGTTTTCCTTTTACGATGACTTCTGTACCATATGATAAGTTTCCTTTATGTGCAGCAGCCTTATCATATACGTAAATAGCACCTGTAGAGTCTACGAGGAAGAATCCGTTTCCAGCTGCGTGTGCATTGACGGCAACACCACGAACATTTAATTCAGTATCAATTTCTGATGCTTTTGCTTCTGCAACAGTCATTGCAGTAATTTTTTCAACTGCGACTAATGTAGAACTAAATTCTCTTGTAGCTTTTGCACCATTATAAGTAACTGTAGCAGTTAAAGTACATGGCACATCAGTTTCTCCTGCTTTTTTATCAGGTAAGTCTACGTTTGCGTATACAGTGCTACTATCTTCACTTCTTTCAAAAGTAAATCTTTCAGCAGGTGTAGCAGACCAATCAACTGTTACTGTATGAGCAACATCATCTACTTTAACAACCCATGTACCTGGTAATTGGTATTGTGGATCGCTCATTCTTTTTGTATTAAAAGTAATTTTAGATGCAGCTTCTTTTACGATTTGATCATTTTGGTTTGAGCAAGCAACTAATGCGCCACCAAGAGCGAGCATTGATGCCATTGCAAATAATTTAAATTTTTTCATTTTATTCTCCTTAAATTTTATTTATTCTATAAAACACCTAAATCAACTACGTAAGCAGGATTTGTATTATTTAAAAGCATTAATTGGTACTTATCAAAATATGGTGATAAGTAGCCATAGCACTCATATGTATGTCCTGGTACGAAGAAAGTAGGATTAATATGTGGATATTGTGTGCCATCAACACGAATATTTAGTGTTAAATATTGATCACCATAAGTATTGCTATGATAGTAAGCTTGTGAATTAGCATAGCAAGTATAGTTACCACTGGCATCTTCTTTATAGTGGCTAGTAAATTCTGTTCCACCAATAATATCTCCGTCTTCATCATAGTCGCCACTTTCAATAATTCTTACAGTGACTCTAGTTTTAACTAATCTACCTTCATATTCTTTAAAGTCAGTATAGCGAGTGTCATTTTTAAATGAAGGATCAAATGTTGATGTATCCATATCATATGGCTCAACAGTAGCTTCAGGGTATTTTTCTAATAATGCTGGATTATCTAAGATATTACCTTCTCTAATAAATGGTCTCTTACGATCAGTAAAGCTTGTCTTAATATCTGATAATTGGATTGTTCCATTAAATTTATTAGCACGGCAATAGAAGAATACAACATCACCAACTGAAACTGAACCAGCAAGTGAAGTATTGAATCCTGCATAGCAGTATATACCTGCTAACATATCATCTTCTTCTTGCTCGAAGATAATGTTTCCGTTTTCATCTTCTAATTTATATCTTTGCAAGTCACGAAGAATCATATTGTCTCCGATCATACCAACAACTAAGCCTCTAATTCTTAATTGCTTACCTGCAGATGGATCTAAACCTTCTTCATTATCTTCCTCAACTTTACCATATTTTGAATAATTTGCGCGTAATTCATATAATGAAATTGTCACAACATCATCTGAATAATCGAATGTAGGATCTAATTGACCAAAGATTCTAATTTTCACACTTCTTGCGTGTTCTTCTGCAGCAGCAAATGTACTGTAGTAAGGACATAACGGAGTGTCTTCGAATATTTGATTTAAAGAATAACCTAATTCAATTAATTCAAGATTTAAACATCTTAAGTTTGCTGGATCTCCGTCCATAGAATACCAAACAAAGCCTAAATATCTAGCATTGTTGTTATCCATTCTTCCGTATGCTTCAACATCGTTTTCAAGAACGATTAATTTAGCCTTGGAAGTCTTTTCTTTTGTGAA
The DNA here is from genome assembly GCA_022508535.1 of Erysipelotrichales bacterium. Taxonomy (GTDB): domain Bacteria; phylum Bacillota_I; class Bacilli_A; order RFN20; family CAG-826; genus RUG131. The sequence goes on along the minus strand of JAFLUZ010000010.1, from coordinate 40,090 downwards.
TTGTGAAGCAGGTAAACCCCATGGCTCCATCTTAGCAGTAGATTCAGGAGTGTTTACGCCTAAATAACGGAATTTAATTTTTTCTGTACCAACCCACCAGTTTGTTGTGTCACCATCAGTGTGAGAACGGAATGTTGCTACACCAATACCATCTTCTGTAAATACTTTGTTCTCATAATCTCTTTTTAAATGAAAGTTATCAGTTACAGTTGTTTGATAATTTTCAGGTGTTTCACTAGTACCAGTTGATGGTTGTATTTTACCATCACATCCTGCTAGCAACATAAACGATGTTGCTAACAGCATTACTAATTTTTTTCCAAATTTCATAATTTTATTTCTCCAATTTATCCAACATAGTCAGGTAATAAATCATAGACATATTGAATTGCTTCTTCTGCTGTATAGAATTTACCTGATGCACCAGTTAACATAAATGGAATAATATTACCAACTTCAGCACGGATATCACTTGAACCAATAAATGCTGAGTCGACGAATTTATCCCAGTTTTGGTTGACGTATATATCACTTGCAACTTTTTGTACAGCAATTTTTGCTCTATCTGAAGCACTTGTAACAGTACTTGATAAGTATTGTCTATACCAAGTTGATTGTTCACCTGAAATATTAACAGGTAAGTAACCAGAAGCAATTGCAAAGTTTACGTTTTCATTTTCAATAGATTCTTCAAATTCTCCAGTTTCTGGGTTGTATACTTGATCACCTTTATAAGTTACGCCACCTGTCATAAATCTAACGAAGAGCCAAGAAGCCAAAGCGTGTTCAGCATCACTTGTAAAGATAGCCATATTTGTACCTTGAGAAATAACAAATTTTCTTTCTGCTGTCTTATATGGGATTGGTGCAATACCAACTTCGAATTTATCACCAGCTGCAATATTATTTGTAACACCTGCTGATGAAGAAATTGTCATAAGTGATTTTAAAGCTTTAAATTCATTTGAACAATATTGAGGTTCATTCCAAGTTGATGGGATACCTAATACATGTTTAGTATTCATTGATTTAATAAAATTAAGTGCTTCAGTAACTTTTGCATCACCTTTAAATCTCATATAACCTTCTTCAATCGTGTCGCCCATTTCAGTATATTTACCACCGAATTGATAACACATAGTAATGAAGAAGTTTGCTTGTGAGTCATAAGATACTGGATAGAAATCTTTTTCTTCAACGTTTTGGAAGTCGAATGTAACAGTTTTTTCTACTTCGTTATCTGTATATGTATAATTCCAAAGAGTTTTGAAGTGGTTAACTTTATCTTCTGCTTTTGTTAATTTTTCAGATGTACCTTTGACAATGGAAATAATTTCTTCGCCAAGTGCAACTGCTTCATCCCAAGTTTCTGGTGCTTCTAAACCAAAAGCATCAAAGAATGTTTTGTTATAAACCATAACTTCAGTTGATTTATTAAATGGAATACCCATTGTATATGGTTGTGTTTTAGCATCATCTTTATACATTAAACTATTATTTTCTCTCATATATTGATCATAGTAGTCAGATAAATCAATGCCGTATTCTGATGATTCAATGTAATCATTTAATTCATATTGAATATTACTTGCAATATAATCTGCGAAATGGTCAGGATAACCAACAGCAACATGTGGATATGTGCTAGAGTTTAAAGATTGCATGACCGCAGAATGCAATTTATCATATCCACCTTTTTGTTCATGGTTAACTGAAATGTATGGATATTCTTTTTCAAATGCAGAAATTGATTCTTCTAATGCATCAGACATAGTTGAACCAAATCCAGTCCAGAAATTAATATTAATTTTATTTGCTTCTGAGTATTTATTCGTTAGAGTTGAAATTGGAATTAAATCTGGTTTTTGAACTTCAATTGCAATCTCATGTGAACAACCACTAGCTAAACCAACAAGCATTAATGTTGATAAGCCTAAAATAAGTCTTTTTGTTTTCATAATTGTATTTTCCCCTTTCATATTTAATACAATAATTAGCCTTTGATACCACTACGTGAAACACCACGCATAATGTATTTTCTAAAGATTAAGAAGAATACAAACAATGGTAATGTAACCATAAATGATCCAGCAAGTCTTAAGTTATCAGTATATTCATAACCTTTAGCTAATAATGCATCAGGTTGTGATTGGAATGATGCAAACATATCCATCAAACCATTTGCGACCAACTTCATACTATCTTTACTAGTAACCATTGTTGGCCATAGATATGCGTTCCAAGAACCCATAACTGATAAAATAATAATTGTAACAATTGTTGGCATAGCAATTGGAATCATAACTTTAAATAAATATTTAAATACGCCATATCCATCTACTTTTGCCGCTAAGAATAATTCATTAGGTATTTGTTGGAAAGTTTGTCTTAAATAATAGATATAGAAGACTGATACGGCATGCGTTAGAATTAACGCCTGATACGTATCTTTCCATTTAAGTAATGAAATAGTTGTAAAGTTAGTAATAATCATCATTTCTCCTGGTATCATCATTGTTGCTAATAACAATGCGAACAAGAAGTTTTTACCTTTGAAATTTAATCTTGCAAACGCGAATGCTGATAATATACATGTCACAACTGTTATTGCCGTAGAGCATACTGCAACAAAGATTGTATTTGCATAATAACGTAAGAAGTTTCCTTCTGCAAAAGTCTTAGCGTTTTGAGAATAACCATAAATTACTATTTTATAGTTTTCAAAAGTTAATTGTTTAAAACTTGGAAATAAGTTAAGAGTTTTGCTATACATTTCTTGAGTCAAAGTTTCTGGAGTTTTTAATGAAGTTATAATCATATAATAGAATGGTAACAACATAAATAACGCACAGATTGTTAAGAATGTATAAGTCAAGATATTTAAAGCAAGTTTTTGCCTTTTGAAGCGCTTCTTTGCGGCTTCATCAATAAAATATACATCTGATGCCATATATTGCGCCTCCTAGTAATGTACTCTCTTCTTCGCAACAACGCTTTGAAGAGCAGTAACAATAAGAATAATAATTAATAAGATAACTGCAGCTGCAGCTGCCTTGGTGTATACTCCCTTTCCTGAACTTCCCATTTGTCGGAAAATATAACCAACAATTGTAATCCAGTCATTTCCAGCACCACCGAAGTATGTTTCACCTTTACCAAAAATAGAAATAACACCCGTGTAAGATTTAAATGCTCCAATAAATGATGTAATTGTAATATAAAGAATTTGTGGTGATAATAATGGAATTGTAATTTTCCACAAAATTCTTGCCTTAGATGTACCATCAATTTTCGCAGCATCATAATATTGCTTATCAATACTTTGTAAACCAGACATAAAGACCAATATCTTAAATGCTAGTCCGTTCCAAACTGTGTAAACAATAATTACCCAAAATGAATCCCATTTTAACGCATTCATTGTTGTCCAATCCTTTGGTGTTCCACCAAACAATTTAACAATTTGGTTAATAACCCCCGAATCGGCAGAGCCAAACATCGCACCGAATACCATACCGAGAGCAATTGTATTAGTGACATAAGGCAGGAAGAATATCGTTTGATATAAACCTTGTAATTTCTTAATACCATTTAAGGCAACTGCCATAAGTAAGGAAATAACAATTGTTAACGGTACGGATACTAGAACTAGTATCAACGTATTAACGATTGCACTTTGGAAAATTGGATCTGTTAAAACTTGTTGATATCCTTTAAATCCAATACCACTAAAGCCATTATTAATAGCAAGAAGTCCCGCTCCTTTAGCAAGTTGGAAATCTTCCATAAATGACATTGTGAATGTATTAATAATTGGGAAGAACGTAAAGATAATAAGCATGATGGCAGCTGGTAATAACGCTATCAGTGCCTTCCATCCATCTCTTTTTGTATCATCCATTATTTTAACCTCTTACCTGAAGTTTCAAATACATAGTATTTCTTTGGTGAGAAATATATTTTGTCTGATGTTAATTGATTGCTGAGTTCAGATGGAATTAAAATTCTTACTTTACTTTCTTGTTCAGAAATATGTCCTACAACTGACACATCACGACCAATGTGTTCAATATTGCTAACATCGACAGGAATTTTTCCTTTTGGATTAATTTCGAAAGATTCTGGGCGAACAGCAATTTTCACAATTCTATTTAATCCGTGATCTTCGCGAACTTTTTCTAAAGCTTCTACTACTTCTAGCTTTTGAAGTTTAGTTCCCAATTCTTCCATTCTTTCAAGAATAATGTTTTGGAACTCACGATCGAAGATTTCTTCGCCTTTTTCGTAAATAACTTCTTCGACATGTTCGTTCTTTTTATTTTCCTCAGGAAGTTCTTCATCATTTTTAACTTCATGATGATATACAAGTTTTAGGTAATCGTTATATGTACCTTTATAACCTGCTGCAGCAAATGCACTAAATGCATCTTCGCTTCCTAAATCCAATTCACCTTTGCCAATATAGCCTGAAGTAGACATTAATTTGTCATTGATGTAAAGTCTATTATTTTTAATCTCTCCATCAAAAACATTAATAGCAGGCGATCCTAAGAATTTTGCAACGAATAAGTTTGCAGGTTCATCATAGACGTCTTGAGGTTTTCCAATTTGTTGGATTTCACCAAATTTCATAACAACGATAAAGTCTGAAATACTCATTGCTTCTTCTTGGTCATGGGTAACGAAGATTGTTGTAATACCCGTTTCACGTTGAATACGTTTAATTTCTTCACGTGTTTGAAGTCTTAAACGAGCATCTAAGTTAGAAAGAGGTTCATCAAGTAATAATACTTGTGGTTTCTTTGCTAACGCACGAGCAATTGCAACACGTTGTTGCTGACCACCAGAAAGCTCTTTTGGTTTACGATCCATATAACGATCAATGTCAACTAATTTTGCCATTTCGTTTGCGATCGCAACCATTTCCTCTTTAGGCATTTTTGGTCTAATGTTTTCTAATGGGAACATAATGTTTTGTTTCACAGTTAGATGTGGATACAAAGCATAATTTTGGAAAACTAGTCCTATGCCACGTTTTTCTGGAGGTACGTTGGTAACATCTTGGTCACCAAAAAATATCTTTCCATCAGTTGGCTTATGTAAACCCGAAATCATATAAAGAGTCGTGGATTTACCACATCCAGAAGGACCAAGTAAACCAACAAGTTGACCGTCAGGAATAGTTAAATTCATACGGTCTACTGCTGTTGTACTAGGTCTACCCTTTGTGCCAGGAAATACTTTGGAAAGATTCTCTAATTTTACTTCCATATTATTTCTCCTTTTACAGTTTTACTGTATATTACTATAGTAATAGTAACATATTTGAAAGGGCTTATTCAACCTCAAAACAAACATAACAAATCAAATATTATCTTTATAAAAAAAACACACGAAAAAAGACATACTTTTTTTTAATAGTATGCCTTTTAAATATTTAAACTATTTTTCTTGAGAGCTATAATAATCCGCTCTTGATTTGTCTATTTCAGCAAAACGATTTTCTTCTTTATCCATTGCTTTATCGAATTCTTCGCGGTTCTTATATATAACTGAAGTCTTATCATCTACTACTTTTGTAACCGCGCAATAATCATGTAGTGCGTTATTACGCTTGCTAAATATCATAAATGTGAATGAGATAAGCGGTACAAGCATATAACTCATTAAACCAAGGAGAATATTGATAACAGAGAAGGCTAAGAATCTAACAAACACTTGCGATTTTTTAACTTCAAATCCTTCTTGATTTGTAACTGCTAATTTAAATACAATTTTGCCAATTGTTTGACCTTTTTTACTTATCATTGTTGGTAAAAGATATACAAGCAATAATGAAATTGCAACTGAAATATACATAGAATAACTTTGCACTCTAGAAACATATTTATATGGTTCTAAAAACAATTCGGAATTTTGTAAATCATTTAAAGCTTTGCTATAAATATATTCATTGACACTTGCAATAGCGTCTTCATCATCCTTATATTCGTCTTTCATTTGAATTTTATCTTGGTCATCAAATGTTACATATTTTTCAAGATTTTCATCTTCTTCAATTACTTCTCTAAATGTTTTTCCATACGCTGAACACGCATGTACTCCTTCAAATTCACTTGAGCAATATACATTATAGTAATTTTCTGAATTCGTCAAGTAATTATCTTTTTCAATCATGTTTAATTGATTAGATTCTTCATCAAAAAGCGCAAGATTTGCATCTTTATAATATTGAATATATGTTTCATATTTTGCATCATAATCTTTTGCTACACTAGTTGCAATTGGAAATACAGCAAATCCTTGCACTAATAAAAATACAAATACTAGCACAAATAAATCTACAATACCAGCAAATGTGCGCTTAACTAATCCTGCATTTTGCACTGGAACAATTCTTTCTTCTTTTACTTCTTCCATTAATTTCACCTACATTCTTTATTATTATAATTATAAATTAATATAAACTCAAATAGAATAAAATCATTATTACTACATATAAAGTATTAAAGGTGAATAAAATGAGCGAGAAAATAAGTAAAATAAAACTTTATGTTGTGCAACCAAACGAAACAATAGATAGTATTTGTGCAAAAATGAATGTTACTAAAATTGATTTATTAAGACTAAATCCTATTTTAAAAGTGACAAGACCACATGCAGGACAACCATTAAATATCATTTCAAATATGCGTGATAGCAATGAAGAGAGTTTTGAACTAGATTGTCCTGTCGTATTTATAAAACATGCCTACTTAATGAAACAATTAGTGTTTTCAAAGATTCATGTACCAAACTATGTTTATGCAACAAATAAGCCACTTCATGATAATAATAACGCAATTGTGAAATGCATTGAATTTCATATGTCTTTACCTAATAATTACAATTTTGTGCAAATCATTGAAGAATTTCAAAATAATATTTTAGATTTTGTAGATATTGTAAATAAAAAAGATCAAAATGCACTAGGTTATTACAAAAATACCACTAAAGACTTAATGAGCAGTTTCGATCAATTACAAACAGGAAAAGCAGACACACAACTAATTAATGATATTATGAAAAACTGGCAATTATATATTATTAAAATGATGTCCAATCAAACTGATGAAGCCGAAAAGATTTTTGAACAAATTGAAAAGCAATATACTAATATTTCAAAATCATTTTAGTGAATAAACAAAAAAAGGCCCTTGAAAGGGCCTTTAATTTTATCGTTATTGAAATTATTTAAGGATTTCGCTAACTGTACCAGCACCAACTGTACGTCCGCCTTCACGGATTGAGAACTTAGTACCTTTTTCAATTGCGACTGGGTGAATAAGTTCAACAGTTAATGTTACGTTATCGCCAGGCATAACCATTTCAACGCCAGCTGGAAGTGTAATAACACCTGTAATATCAGTTGTACGGAAATAGAATTGTGGACGGTAATTTGTTAAGAAAGCAGTATGACGTCCGCCTTCTTCTTTTGTTAAGACGTAAACAGAAGCAACGAATTTTGTATGTGGAGTAACAGAACCAGGTTTTGCTACAACTTGACCACGAACTACTTCGTCACGGTTGACACCACGGAGTAAGACACCGACGTTGTCACCTGCTTCAGCGTAGTCTAATAATTTACGGAACATTTCGATACCTGTAACGACAGATTTCTTTGTTTCCTTAATACCAACGATTTCAACTTCGTCGTTGAGTTTTAACATACCACGTTCAACTCTACCAGTAACGACTGTTCCACGACCTGTAATTGTGAGAACGTCTTCGATTGGGAGTAAGAATGGTAAATCGTTAGAACGAGCTGGATCTGGGATGTATGAATCAACAGCATCCATTAATTCTAAGATTGCTTTTTCAGCTTCTGCATTGCCATCTAAAGCAAGTCTTGCTGAACCACGAACGACTGGTGTGTCGTCGCCTGGGAATCCGTAAGAATTTAATAAATCACGGACATCCATTTCGACTAAGTCGATTAATTCTGGGTCATCAACTAAGTCTGTTTTGTTTAAGAATACAACAATGTATGGAACACCAACTTGACGTGCAAGTAAGATGTGTTCACGAGTTTGAGGCATAACGCCATCAGTAGCTGCAACAACTAAGATTGCACCATCCATTTGAGCAGCACCAGTAATCATGTTCTTTACGTAGTCTGCGTGACCTGGACAGTCAACGTGTGCATAGTGACGTTTGTCAGTTGTGTACTCAATGTGTGCAGTATTAATTGTAATACCACGTGCTTTTTCTTCTGGTGCAGCATCGATTTGGTCATATGCTGTAGCCTTTGCACCACCTTTTTTTGCTAAAACATTGGTGATGGCCGCTGTTAATGTTGTCTTACCATGGTCGACGTGACCGATAGTACCAATATTAACGTGGACTTTACTTCTATCAAATTTTTCCTTTGCCATTTGAAATTCCTCCTTTAATTAATAAAATTTCTCATTAAATTCATAATATAGCAAGTTTATTTTAAAATCAATAATTTTAAATAGATAATTTAATTATCTATTGGACATACCGCTCTTTTTGATGATTTCATCAGCAACAAAGCGTGGGCATTCATCAAAGTGATCGAATTGCATTGTGTAGTTTCCACGACCTTGTGTGAAAGAACGTAAGTCTGTAACATAACCAAACATTGTTGCAAGTGGAATGTATGCATCAATAATTTGTGCATTAGCACGTTGATTCATACCTTCAATTGTTCCACGACGTTTAGTAATATCACCCATTACATCACCCATGTATTCTTGAGGAACAGTAATTTCTACTTTCATAATTGGTTCAAGAATGACAGGATTACATTTTCTAGCTGCTTCTTTAAGAGCCATTGATGCAGCAATCTTATAAGCAGATTCAGATGAGTCAACATCATGGTAAGAACCGTCGAATAATGTTGCTTTAATATCAACGACTGGGAATCCAGCGATTAAACCACGGTTTAAGGAATCACGAAGACCATCTTCAGTTGGTTTGATATATTCACGAGGGACTGTACCACCAACGATAGCGTCAACGAATTCAAATCCTTTACCTGGGTTTGGTTCGAATTTAATCCATACGTGACCGTATTGTCCACGACCACCGGATTGTTTAATGTATTTACCTTCACATTCAGCAGTTGCTCTAATAGTTTCACGGTAGTTAACTTGTGGAGCACCAACGTTACATTGTACGTTGAATTCTCTCTTTAAACGGTCAACGATGATGTCAAGGTGTAATTCACCAACACCAGCGATAATTGTTTGTCCAGTTTCACTATTTGTGTGAACTTTGAATGTTGGGTCTTCTTCAGCTAACTTAATTAAAGCTAAAGTCATCTTATCTTGGTCAGCTTTTGATTTTGGTTCAATTGCCTCTTCAATAACTGGTTCTGGGAATTCCATTTTTTCCAAGATAACATCTAATTTTTCATCACAGAGAGTATCACCTGTAGTTGTGTTCTTTAAACCGATAATCGCAGCAATTTCACCAGCGTGAACTTCTTCGACTTCTTGACGGTGGTTAGAATGCATTAAGACTAAACGTCCAACTCTTTCTTTAACACCTTTTGTTGAGTTTAAGACATAGCTACCAGATTTTACAACACCTGTGTAAACTCTGAAATATGCTAAACGACCAACGAATGGGTCTGTAGCAATTTTGAAAGCAAGAGCTGCTAAAGGTGCGTTATCATCTGGGATACATTTATATTCTGTACCATCAGATAATGTACCTGTGGCAGGAGGTATATCAAGTGGACTTGGTAAGTAGTCGATGACTGCATCAAGTAACATTTGAATACCTTTGTTTTTGTAAGCTGATCCACATAATACTGGGAAGAATTCACCAGTTAAAACAGCTTTACGGATTGTGTTCTTGATAAGGTCGACTGGTACGTCTTCTCCTTCAAGAACTAACATCATCATATCATCATCGAATGCTGCTAATTTTTCTAATAAAATAGCACGTAATTCTTCGACTTTGTCTTTATATTCTTCTGGAACTTCGACAATTTCTGGTTCAACAGACTTATCGTTTGTGTAGTGCCATGCTTTTCTTTCGACAATATCAATGACACCACTTAAGCTTGATTCAATACCGATTGGATATTGAATAGCTGCAGCATTAGCGCCTAAACGTGAGTGTAATGTTTCAACACACATATCGAAGTCAGCACCAATAGCGTCTAATTTGTTAACGAAGACGATACGTGGTACACCATATTTTGTACCTTGTCTCCAAACAGTTTCAGTTTGTGGTTCAACACCATTCTTACCATCAAGAACAGTGACAGCACCATCTAAAACACGGAGTGAACGTTCAACTTCGACAGTGAAGTCGACGTGTCCCGGAGTGTCGATAACGTTAATACGGTTACCTTTCCAGAATGCTGTAGTAGCAGCTGAAGTAATGGTAATACCTCTTTCTTGTTCTTGGACCATCCAGTCCATTGTAGCAGCACCATCATGTACTTCGCCGATTTTGTGAATCTTACCTGTGTAGAATAAGATACGTTCTGTAGTAGTTGTTTTACCAGCATCAATGTGAGCCATGATACCGATATTACGGGTATGAGCTAAATCATATTCACGAGCCATTTTGTCGTCCTCCTACTACCAACGATAATGTGCATAAGCCTTGTTAGCTTCTGCCATTTTGTGTGTATCTTCACGTTTCTTAACTGATGCACCTGTACCATTTGCGGCATCAATAATCTCATTACAGAGTTTTTCTTCCATAGTTTTTTCGTTTCTTAAACGAGCATAGTTAACTAACCAACGAAGACCTAATGTAATTTTACGATCAGGAGCAACTTCGATTGGAACTTGGTAGTTAGCTGCACCAATACGACGAACCTTTAATTCGTGTTCTGGCATAATGTTATTAATTGCTGTAGCGAAAACATCCATCGCAGGCTTTTCAGTCTTGGCTTCAATTTTCTTAAAAGCATTGTATAAGATAGTTTGAGCAGTTCCTCTCTTACCATCTATCATAATTTTGTTAATTAATCGTGTTACGAGTTTTGAATTATAAATTGGATCTGGTAACACATCGCGCTTTGCAACGCTTCCCTTACGTGGCATATAATATTTCCTCCTTCCTTAAACAATTTTTATTCTTGTTTAATCATTATTTGCTTTCTTTAGGTTTCTTTGTTCCGTATAAAGAACGTGATTGACGGCGTTTTTCAATACCTGCACAATCTAAAGTTCCACGGATAATGTGGTAACGGACACCTGGTAAGTCTTTAACACGGCCTCCACGAATCATTACAGTTGAGTGTTCTTGTAAGTTGTGACCTTCACCACCGATATAAGCTGTGACTTCATAACCATTAGATAAGCGAACACGAGCGTACTTACGTAAAGCTGAGTTAGGCTTTTTAGGAGTCATAGTACCGACACGGGTACAGACACCACGTTTTTGTGCTGCATTTTGAGATGTTTCTTTCTTTCTTAATGAATTGAATCTCTTGTTTAATGCAGGAGCTTTGGATTTAAATGTAGTTTTACTACGACCATTACGTACTAATTGATTAATTGTTGGCATTAGTATGTTCTCCTTTCAAAAATTTTATTCACACAACACACAATTCCAGGTGTATCATTTCTTCTCTTTAAAAAATGACCAACTGGTCTTTGTGCACATGCTCATTAAGTATACATTATCAACAATTTAATAGTCAATAGATTTTTTTCTTTTTTTTATAAAAAAAGCATCTAAACAAGTTAGATGCTATTATTTGATTTTTTAATGAACTGAATCGTAGCTTTATTACTTTTTACTTCTTTTATTAATACTTCATATTCTAATTCATTGCCATTGTTAAAATTAAACGCTATTAGTCTATCACCTTTAACTAATAAACTATCATTATTATATAAATTGCCAACTTTTAAATAATCTTGGCCATGACGATCAATAACTTCTATAAGAGGTATTCCATTTCTTGATTCAATCAAAGTATTAGAATGATCAATTTTTCGATAATATCTTTGCCCTGCTTTATCGTAAAGCTCTAATTTTTCTTCTAGTCCCTCATCACCCAAATATCCAATGAATGGAGAAGAATTAAATGTCATATAATACGCTACACGCGCATCAACATGATACATTTTTATTCCTGCTTTACTCATAAGAGAAAACTCGTCAACACCATCATTATATTTTAACTTACTATCAATTTTATTTAGTCCATGTGGAGAATATAATTCAATCAATAAATATTCATCCATCGCAGAGCCATTCCACTCTCCTGCAGGTACTAAAATGCACTCTCCATTTATATATGAGGCATTTATTGTAATCTCAGAACTACCAGTAACTACATATGGTCGTGTCCATTTTAATAACATCTTCGAGAATACATTGTTGTCCCCCAAATTATAATCCATCATATCCATTCCACCTAATGGACGGAAAGTTTGCGAATCGTCACGAGAATAATAATCAGATAATCCAAATAGATGCCCAGCCTCATGAATATAAGTATGCGCATCCACTTTATCCATCTCACTATTAGCGTTCATATATTCATAACTTGCCCATAAATAAGATCTTGGTTGCGGATCTTCGACATTAGCATTCATTAAGCTTAATGATGATTCGTAAGCCCAAAAACTGGAATTTTTATTTTCGTATTCGTGTGCGTAAATTATCGCAACTCCATCAATATATCCATCTTTATTTGTATCAAATTTATTAATATCTTTATTTTTAGATTTATAATCATTAATTGCATTTTTTACTATTTCATCCACTAAATCTCTATTATTACGAATTTGCTCAATTTCGTATGGAGAAGTATACCAATCTGCTACTTTACCATGCAAATGTAACTTACCAAAACTAGATGAATTATAATAAGATGCAACTGATTGATAAGTATTCTTATTATCAGTTCCAAAAAAAGCATTGCTAATTTGCGTGCGAATTACATCGCATCCAAATTTTAAAGCAGAACATGGTTTATTATTAAAATCAACAGGAATTACTAATAAATTTTGCTCCCCAGTTGATGGTATTGCAATTTGTTTTTCTTTATTATTATAAGGCCAATCTTGAATAATTTCTTGATAATCTAATGTATAAGAATTTGGTTTATAATACCCATTGCCTTCTATATAAGTATAATCATCTTCATCTTTTGTATATCTTGTAAATTCATTAAAACTAACAGAGCAACTACTTAATAATAAAGGAAGCACAAAAATAAAAATATAAAAACTCTTTCTCATAAATACCTCCTTCTATATATAAATAAAACTATCATATTTTTAATAATAATAAAAGATAAAGTATGCAATTATTATAATATTAAATTTTCAATTAATTTCATTATCAAATACAAAAGGCATATAACGCAATTGTTACATGCCTAATTTTTTAGTATTTAATAAATTATCTATTTATCTTAATAAGCAACTTCATCTGCATTGGCAGTTTTTTCAAAAGTAATTGTAACGCCTTTTGGTGTCATTTTTCCAATTTTGAATTTAAATCCAACAGGATTACCAGGAGCGTTTTCATCATTTAAAACATATTCACCATAAACATTAAATCCAGCAGGACGACCTGTATTGAAAGTAAAGTCTGCAAATGGTCCACCTTCATATCCAAATGTATCGCCTTCATGGAATAAAGCTTCATCAGTTGCATAATTGTGCTCTAAACGTCCATATTGATCACGATCATCATAAGAAATTTCGCCATTACTTTCAAGTAAATGAATTAATTTGAATTGTGGTAAAACACTTCTACTTGCAGTGTTACTAGCTGCAATATCACAATATGCATAACGTTTATCAATTTCTGTTCCTGAAAGGAATTCAGAGAATATTAATCCGCTACCGAAATCAACATTACTACCATTAGTACGATAACCGCCTAAACGAGAGTCAATATGATATACTTTAACACCTGGCTCTTGGAAAACTAATGGATAATTTCCAGCAAAATGATGCTTTGAGTCATATTCATTCAATCCCTCTGGTCGATAGTATTCAATTAAAAGATATTCATCAAACATAGATCCATTCCAGTTGACATTCAATAATACAAAATCACCTGATGAATAGAATGGTTTTAAAGTAATTGTTGTAGATTCAGTAATATAGTATGGTTCAGTCCAACCATAAAGCATCTTAGAATATGCGTTATGATCACCAACGTTGTTGTCCATCATATCAATTGCACCAGCAGCACCAAAATCATCTAAGCCGCTTTGAGCATCATAACTATAGTAGTCTTGTAAGCCCATAAGGTGTCCTGTTTCATGAATAAATGTGTGGGCATCTGGAACATACTTTCCATTTTCATCACGATATTCAACATATTCTCCATCTTCAGTAAGTTTCATGTCTTCATACATAAAGCTAACACTTGCCCAGAAATATGTGTATGGGACAGGTAATTCTTCTGGTTTATTATCCTTGATATCGCTATGAGCATTTGACCAATATGCATAAGCCCAGAATAAATCACTTGTATCAATTTTTCCAATTCTTGTTCGTGCTGGGACTGTGTATATTACATAAACAGCATCAATATAACCGTCTCCATCAGAATCAAATTCATCCATTTCTTTTTTGGTGTGAGTTTTACGATATGCTTCAACTGCAAGATCCAAGATTTCATCTGAAACACCAGTATTATTATTTGGATCATCAATAAGTCTTAAAGCATATTGTGCGGCTGATAATTCTGGTCTATACCAATCAGCAACATCACCAGTAATATTTAATTTTCCATAACTGGATTTTTTATAGAATGATGATAATGATTCCCATGTAGTCTCTTCTGACTTACCAAATAGTGTGCTTTTAATATCAGCACGGATACCATTACATCCACCATATTTTGCTAAACTTGCTGCACTACAAGGATAATCAGAGAATTCAATTGGAAGCACTAATGCTTTGATTTTGCCAGTTGAGGCTAAATCAGCTTTATATCCTCTGGCTTTACGAACTTCGCTTAAGCTAAGTGGTAAATCTTTTCTACTAACTCTACTAGGTCCACAACTAGTTAA
This sequence comes from Erysipelotrichales bacterium, assembly GCA_022508535.1. Lineage (GTDB taxonomy): Bacteria > Bacillota_I > Bacilli_A > RFN20 > CAG-826 > RUG131. The sequence goes on along the minus strand of JAFLUZ010000010.1, from coordinate 25,071 downwards.
TGAAATTGTAGTTGCAGTAATCATGCCGAGCATAAATAAATATTTAAATAATTTTTTCATAACTCAACCTCCGTAATGTTTGTTACATAGTATTATACCAAAAGTACACATTTATGGCAAAACTTTTATTTTTATTTTTAAAAATAAATTAATAAATATCATCGATAGTTCTTTATTTTAAAAAAACAGCTGCAATTTGACGATAAAATTAAAAGTCATCTTGCCAAGCAAGATGACTAATAATTACTATTTGTGATCGAATTTTTCAATGTATTGGGCTTTAACCATATCCATGCGATCTTTAACTTCGAAATCTTCTAGCATGCTTTCTTCTTCATTATCACTCAAAAGTCCACGACCAGCTGGTATTAACTTACCAGTAATAACATTTTCCTTTAAGCCATGCAATATATCCATTTTGCCTCTAATAGAAGCATCAGTAAGAATTTTTGCAGTTTCTTGGAATGATGCCGCAGATAAGAATGATTCTGTTTCTAAAGCAGCTTTTGTGATACGTAAGATTTCTGGAATACATACTGCAGGTTTGCCACCAGTTAGTAATACTTCAGCGTTTGCATCTGTAAATGCTTCTTTATCGACTAAAGTATCAGGTAACAATTTAGTGTCTCCACCATCAAGAATATGTACTTTTCTTAGCATTTGAGAAACGATAACTTCAATATGTTTGTCAGAAATTTCGATACCTTGTGCACGATATACTTTGTGTACTTCTTTGATGATGTATTTTTCAACTTTTTGTACACCAGCATTAATTAATAATTCAACTGGATAAATTGCACCTTCAGTGATTTTGTCACCAGCTTTAATCATATCACCAGTTTTTACACGCAAACGAGCACCGAAATCTGTTGTTTCGACTTTTACATCGTCGTTTTCGTTATTTTTAACAGTTACAATATAACGGCCGTTGTCTTCTTTTATATCAGCAACTACGCCATCAATTTTAGAAATAACTGCTCTTCCTTTTGGGATACGTGATTCAAATAATTCTTGAACACGAGGTAAACCTTGAGTAATATCGCTACCAGCAACACCACCAGTATGGAATGTACGCATGGTTAATTGTGTACCAGGTTCACCAATTGATTGAGCAGCCATAATACCAACTGCTTCACCAACTTTAACTTCTTTACCCGTTGCAAGATTTAAACCATAGCAATGTTTACATACGCCATAGCGAGTTTGACAACCAAGAAGTGAACGAATTTCAACATGAGTAATACCTGCATTTACGATTCGTTCAGCATCAGCCTCAGTCATAAGAGTATTTCCTAGGACAATTACTTCACCGGTCTTTTCATCAATAATATCACGTAAGGAATAACGTCCAACTAAACGGTCCTTTAATGGAACGATAACTTGATCACGTGATGTATCTCTAATTTCGCCAACAAGGAATCCGACATCTGTTCCACAATCATCTTCTCTTACGACAACGTCATGTGAAACGTCAACAAGTCTTCTTGTTAAGTAACCAGAGTCAGCAGTCTTTAATGCAGTATCAGCACCACCCTTACGGGCACCGTGAGTTGCAATAAAGAATTCAGAAACCTTAATACCTTCACGGAAACAAGATTTAATAGGTAATTCAATAGTGTCACCAGATGGATTAGCCATTAAACCACGCATAGCAGATAATTGAGTAAAGTTAGAAATGTTACCACGAGCACCAGAGTTAGCCATCATATAGATTGGATTATCGATTTCCTCATCCATATGTTTTCTAAGGGCAACTTCGAATTGCTTACGAATATCTTCCCAAATTTCAATTACTTTCTTATGACGTTCTGCATCGGTATAGTAACCTTTTCTTGCAAAATCGTTGACCTTTTTAGTGTCTTCATCACCTTTCTTAATGAGCTCTTTCTTTTCAGAAACAACATTAATATCGGCAATAGAGACAGTAATACCAGCGTATGTAGAATACTTAAATCCTTGGTCTTTCATCTTGTCAAGAACGACAGATGTTTTTGTTGTACCATATCTACGGAAGATTTGGTCAATAATTTTACCTAAATCCTTTTTACAATATGGTTTTCTAGTTGGTTGAGCTGCAATATATTCGCGAATATTTGTGCCTTTTGGTACAAAATCTCCAGCAATTGTATGCTCAAAGTTTGCTTTGTTAGCAGGGTTATTTAAATAAGGGAAATCCGCAGGATAAATCTTATTAAAGATAATCTTACCAACTGTAGTAATTAAATAACCATTGTATTCTTCTTCTGTTAAATTATCTTTATTGATTTCTTTACCAGGAATAGCAATACGGTTATGTAAGTGAACTTGTTTTGTTAAATATGCGCGTTCAACTTCATCAATATTTCTAAATACTTTACCTTCGCTTTCAGAATATAAATAATATCTTTCAGCTTCTTCTAAATCTCCTTGAGCTTCTAATTTTTTCGCTCTTTCTAAGAAATATTCTTTAGTAGATTCAAGAGTTAAGTAGTAGTTACCAAGAACCATGTCTTGTGATGGTGTAACGATTGGTTTACCATCTTTTGGTCCTAAAATGTTATTACTTGCAAGCATCAAATCAATAGCTTCTTCTTGAGCTGCTTTTGATAAAGGTAAGTGAACCGCCATTTGGTCACCATCGAAGTCTGCGTTAAATCCAGTACAGACAAGAGGGTGTAAACGAATTGCACGGCCTGCAACTAACTTAGGTTGGAAAGCTTGAATACCAAGTCTATGAAGTGTAGGAGCACGGTTTAATAAAACTGGGTGATCTCCGATAATTTCTTCGACGATATCAAATACTTTCTCATCATATCTATCAATGAGTTTATCTGCTTGTTTATGAGCAGAAGCATATCCTCTTTTAATTAATAAGGAAACGATGTATGGACGTAATAATTGAATTGCCATTTCACGAGGAATTCCACATTCATACATTTTTAGATCTGGTCCAACAGCAATAACTGAACGACCGGAGTAGTCAACACGTTTACCAAGTAAATTTTGACGGAAACGACCTTGTTTACCTTTTAAGATACTTGTTAAACATTTAAATGTACGTCCGTTAGGTCCTTGAACTGGTTTATTTCTACGACCATTATCGATTAATGCATCAACAGCTTCTTGAACCATACGTTTTTCATTTAAAAGAATTACGGATGGTGCAGCCATTTCAATTAATCTTTTTAAACGATTATTACGAGTGATAACACGGCGATATAATTCGTTTAAATCAGATACTGCGAAACGTCCACCTTCTAACTTACACATTGGGCGTAAATCAGGAGGTAAAACAGGAATACAGTCAAGAACCATCCATTCTGGTCTATTGCCAGATGTACGGAAAGCTTCAATAACTGCCAAGCGTTTCATTAATTTTCTTTGTTTATCTTTCTTAGAATCTTTAATTGCTGCACGTAATTTTGCAGATTCTTCATCTAAGTTAATTTCTTTTAATAATCTCTTAATAGCTTCAGCACCTTCACCAAATTCAGCTCCAGTGTGCTTTGAGATAAATGCTGCAGTTGTTTGGAAATCAAAAGGTTCTTGTGGATATCTTTCGAGTTTTTCAATCAACTCATTTGCACGTGTATAATCGTAACTTTCTTTATCTAAAGTTTCGATAAAGTCTTTAATTGCCGCGATAAATTCAATTGGTCCATTCTTTTCAGACAAATGTTCTGATTTGTAAAGGACAGTAGAATTACCTGGATTTAAGACAACGTGCGCAGCGAAATAGATAATTTCTTCAAGTTGTTTAGCAGGAATATCCAAAACTAAACCAATACGTGAAGGAACACTTTTTAAATACCAGATATGGGTAACTGGGGAAGCAAGTTCAATATGGCCCATTCTTTCACGTCTAACTTCTTTAGAAATGACTTCAACACCACATTTTTCACAAGTAATTCCTTGATAACGGATTTTCTTGTACTTGCCACAGTGACATTCATAATCTTTGGAAGGTCCGAAAATCTTCTCACAGAATAAGCCACCAATTTCTGGTTTTTGTGAACGATAGTTAATTGTCTCAAACTTCTTAACTTCGCCATGTGACCATGAACGAATTTTTTCAGGAGAAGCAAGAGAAATTTTAATTGATTTTAAATCGTTAATATCAAACATACTTTTGCGCCTCCTTAATCATCGTTTCTAAGTGATTCTACAATACTCATTGCATCTTCATCATCAAATCCAACATTTTCTGTTAAATCACGGATAGTTTGTGAAATACGATGTTCTTCTGCTTCTGCTTGTTTAGAAATTTCAGAAGTATCAATTTCTGTACCTTCTCCGTCAAATAATCTAACGTCAAGTGCAAGAGCTTGTAATTCTTTAGTTAATAATTTAAATGCTTCAGGCATACCAGGTTTTGGTAAATCCTTTTGCTTAATGATTGCATCATAAGCCTTACGACGACCAACACGGTCATCAGACTTAATTGTCATCATTTCTTGTAAAGTATGAGCAGCACCATATGCTTCTAATGCCCAAACTTCCATTTCACCGAATCTTTGACCACCTTTTTGTGCTTTACCACCTAATGGTTGTTGTGTAATGATTGAATAAGTTCCTGTTGCACGGGCGTGTAATTTATCATCGACCATGTGGACAAGTTTAATCATATACATAACACCGACAGAGATACGCTCATCAAAGCGATCGCCAGTACGTCCATCATATAAAATTGTTTTTCCATCTGGACTTAATTCGGCTTTTTTCATCAAATCAAAGATTTCTTCATTAGATATACCATCGAAAACTGGTGTAGCAATCTTCATACCTAGTTTTTTAGCAGCCATACCTAAATGAATTTCAAGAATTTGTCCAATATTCATACGAGATGGAACGCCTAATGGGTTTAACATAATATCGATTGGAGTACCATCAGGTAAGAATGGCATATCTTCTACTGGTAAAATACAGGAAATAACACCTTTGTTACCATGACGTCCAGACATCTTATCACCTTCAGAGATTTTTCTCTTTTGGACAATATAGACACGAACCATTTCATCAACTTTTGGTGGTAATTCATCACCGTTTTTACGAGAGAAAGTTTTAACATCTAAGACAACACCAGCACCGCCATGAGGTACTCTTAAAGATGTATCTTTACCGTCTTTAGTCTTATCAGCAAAGATTGCCATCAATAATTTTTCTTCAGCAGTAGGTTCTGTTAATCCTTTTGGAGTAATTTTTCCAACTAAGATGTCGCCTTCTTTTACTTCTGCACCTGGAACGATAATACCTCTTTCATCAAGATATGCTTTTGCATCCTCGCTGACATTTGGTACATCACGTGTATATTCTTCACGTCCAAGTTGTGTATTACGACATTCACAATCGTATGTTTCGATGTGAATTGTTGTATAAACATCATCTTTTACTAATCTTTCAGACATAATAACTGCGTCTTCGTAGTTATAACCATTCCATGTCATGAAAGCAATAGTTACGTTTTGACCTAAAGCTAAGTCACCATTTTGCATTGCAGGACCATCTGCAATAACTTGGCCAGCCTTAACTTGATCACCAATCTTAACGATTGGACGTTGGTTAATGCATGTCCCTTGGTTTGAACGCATGAATTTTTGTAAACGATATTCTTTATCTTCACCATTCATAGTCGTTACAATACGTTTGGAATCAACATACTTAACTAAACCATCAACTTTTGCTACTACAGCAATACCAGAGTCTTTCGCAATATAGTGTTCCATACCTGTTCCAATAAATGGAGCATGTGGATTTAATAAAGGTAAAGCTTGACGTTGCATGTTCGCACCCATTAAAGCACGAGTAGTATCATCGTTTTCAAGGAAAGGAATACATGATGCTGCGATAGAAACAATTTGTTTTGGCGAAACATCGATGTAATCAATCATTTCTCTTGGTGCTAAAACTGTTTCACCATTTGCACGTGCAATGACCATGTCATTCATAATGCAATGATTCTCATCTAATTGAGTATTAGCTTCAGCAATAAGGTACAATTTTTCTTGATCAGCAGATAAGTAATCAGCCTCTTCTAAGACACGGAATGTACCCTTTTCAACTCTACGATATGGAGTTTCAATAAATCCGTATTTATTAATCTTTGCATAACACGCAAGATTGTTAATAAGACCAATGTTTTGTCCTTCAGGTGTTTCAATTGGACAAATTCTTCCGTAGTGTGAGTAGTGAACGTCACGAACTGCGAATGAAGCACGTTCTCTTGAAATACCACCAGGTCCCAAAGCAGAAATACGACGTTTATTTGTCAATTCTGCAAGAGGGTTTGTTTGGTCCATAAATTGTGACAATTGCGAACTTGCAAAGAATTCTTTAACTGCACTTGTAACAGGACGGATATTAATTAATTGTTGAGGTGTAACTTCTGATAAATCAGAAATTGACATCTTATCCTTAACAGCTTTACCCATCTTTGTTAAGCCTGTGCGGAATTGATTTTGAATTAATTCACCGACACAACGAATGCGACGGTTACTTAAGTGGTCGATATCATCTGTATCACCAAATCCCTCAATTATATTCATAAAATAAGAGAATGTAGCGACGATATCGGAAATAGTTGCACAATTTAAAGTCTCGTCTAAGTCTGTACCAATGATGTTGACAACTCTTTTTTGTTCTTCATCTGCATAAACTTTAACAATATTGACTTTGCTATGAGTATCTAAATTTGTATTTGTATTTAAAACTATTGCATGTGCGCCATTTTCAAAGAATTTTTCTTCTTTAAGTTGATTAACCATATCAATGGTTAATAAGGTTCCTTTTTCATAGACAACTTCGCCATCTGCAGAGATTAAATGTTCTGCTAAAACACGACCAGGAAGTCTATTATAAACACCTAATTTTGTAATATATTTATGGCGTCCTGCACGTCCTAAATCATAACGTTTTGGATCAAATAATCTTTGTGTTAAGAAAGTAATTGCACCTGATTCGTTATATGGTTCACCTGGTTTTAATCTTAAAAATATTTCTCTTAAAGCACGAGAAGCATTTTTTGTGTCTGCATCTTTTTCAATAGTCTTTTGAAGCATAATGTTATCACCAAATAAGTCTTCAAGAACTTCTGGAGTTTCTAAGCCCAAAGCCTTTAATAAAATTGTTGCAGGCATTTTTCTTTGGCGCTCAATTCTAACAGATAAAATATCTTTTGAATCCGATTCAAATTGTAACCAAGTACCACGTGTAGGTATTAAATCTCCACCATAAAGGTATTTGCCTGATTTAGGATCTAATTCTTTTTTCAAATATGCACCTGGCGAACGAACGATTTGTGATACAATTGCACGCTCAGCACCATTAATAATAAATGTGCCGCTGTCAGTCATTAATGGGAAATCACCCATAAATACTTCTTTTTCTTTAATTTCGCCAGTTTCATTAAAACGTAAACGTAAAGTTACTTTTAATGGAGCACAATAGGTTAAATCGCGATTTTTGCATTCTAACCAATCGTATTTAGGCTCTAAAAATCTGTGACCAACGTATTCAATATATACATTTTCAGCATAGTTAGAGATTGGAAAAACATCCTTAAAAGTTTCCTCAATACCATGTTTTAAGAATTCTTTGTATGATTCAGTTTGAATTTCTACTAAATAAGGTAACTCTAAAGTTCCCGAAATTTTTGAGAAATCAATACGATCATTATTTAATTTTTTATAATTGTTATAATTCATATAATGGCCCCTCTCATAATAAATTTAATTCATCGCTTTTTTCGTAGCTTGATATATGTAGTACCCTTTATCTCTTTTTAATAAAGTGCAATTATCAAACACTTCTTCTATATAATCACGAGCACTAAATGCACCATGACTTTTTCGAATAACAATAAACAATGAACCGCCATCAATAAGATAGTCATAAGCACCTTTAAACATTTGATAAATAATTTTTTTACCAGCACGTATTGGTGGATTTATAACTATACTATCAAAACATCCATCGACATTTTGATATATGTCACTTTGAAGGCATGTGACATTTTTTAAATTTAATATAGATATATTGTCTTTAGTCAGTGCGACTGCTCGCTCATTAACATCAATCAAAACAAACTCTGATTCTTTGTTAAATGTTGCAAGCGTTAATCCCAACGCCCCATATCCACATCCGACATCAAGAATTCGACCTCTTAATTGAAGGGGGATAAGCACCTTTAAAAATGCATATGTCCCCTCATCAATATTGTTTTTTGAAAACACTCCAAGGTCTGTTTTTAAACTAAAGTGTTGATTAAAAATTTCGTATTTTATGAGTTTTGGAGATGACTTTAAATCCGAGTCAAATTCAAAATAATGCGACATTTTATCAACCCCTTAAATGCGATAAAAACCCGCAAAAGCAGGTTTATATCTAGTTATCGTAAAGTAAAGTTAATTATTTAACTTCGACTTCAGCACCAGCAGCTTCTAAAGCTTTCTTGTGTTCTTCAGCTTCAACTGGTGAAATGTGTTCTTTAACTGCAGCTGGAGCAGCATCAACTAATTTTTTAGCATCCATTAAGCCTAAGCCTGTGATAGCTTGAACAGCTTTAATAACTGCAACTTTTGAAGCACCAACAGCTTTAATCCATAATGAGACTTCTGCTGGTCCTTTCTTTTCTTCTTCTTCAACAGGTGCAGCAGCAGCAGCCATAGGTGCAGCAGCAGTAACACCAAATTCTTCTTCAACAGCCTTTACTAAGTCGTTTAATTCGACAACTGTCATTTCTTTAATAGCAGCAATAATTTCTTCGTTTGTTAACTTTGCCATTGTTTTTTCCTCCTAATTTTAGTTTTGTTTGTCAGCGATAGCCTTAACAGCGCAGGCAAATCCGCGGACAGGTGCTTGTAAGCACGATAAGAACATTGAAATCAAACCTTCACGTCCTGGTAATGATGCGATTACTTTGACTTCGTCAGCGTTAGCAACCTTACCTTCGATGATTCCACCCTTGATTACAAGGTGTTCGTGTTTCTTAGCAAATTTTGCAATAACTTTTGGACCAGCAATTGTGTCTTTTGTGAAAACAACTGCGTTAGGGCCTTCAAGTATTTCTTTAAGATCTGTATGACCTAATTCTTCAACAGCGCGTTCAACGAGAGAGTTTTTGTAAACGCGAATTGAACCATCAACAGCTCTTAAAGCACGACGCATTTCAGTCATTTCTGCAACTGATAAACCACGATATTCAACAACGACAACTGCGTTGGAATTTTTAACGTTTTCAACAACTTCAGAGACAACTTCTTTTTTTGCTTGTAAAATCTCTTGATTCATCGTTCTACCTCCTAACCTTTCTTAAAATTTTTTATATTAGGCTTCAATATACAATGAGATAGACTCGCTTTGCGAGAGAATAACATTTTTTATTAACTTATCCTACACCTCGGTAACATTTTTAAACTATAGCGTCGTTACTGTCTTTGGTATATTGAATTCCTTAAATCTTATTGACGACCATTAAATGTAATTTTGATAGCTGGTCCCATGGTCGTATGGATGACAGCGTTTTTGATATATGCACCTTTGACTGATGCTGGTTTTACTTTAACGATTTGATCGCAGACAACATTTAAGTTATCAACAATCTTCTCTGTTTCAAATGAACAACGAGCGACACTAACATGGATGTTTCCATCTCTGTCAACACGGTATTCAACTTTACCAGCTTTAATCTCTTGGATAGCTTTAGCGATATCCATTGCAACTGTTCCAGTTTTTGGGTTTGGCATTAATCCTTTAGGTCCTAATAATTTACCCATTTTACCAAGTTCACCCATCATATCTGGTGTAGCAACGATAATATCGAAATCAAACCAGTTTTCATGTTGGATTTTTTCTAATAATTCTTTTCCACCAGCGAAATCCGCGCCAGCAGCTTTTGCTTCATCTACTTTATGAGTGATAGCTAAAACTCTCTTTGTCTTACCATTTCCATGAGGAAGAATAACTGTACCTCTGATAGCTTGATCAGCTTGTTTTGGATCAACGTTTAAATGGAAAGAAACATCGATAGTAGCATCAAACTTTGTAGTTGATGTAGTTTTGACGAGTTCAGCTGCTTCAGCAATTGTATATAACTTGTTTGCATCAATTGCTTTTTCGACAGCTAAATACTTTTTACCTTTCTTCATTTTATTTCCTCCTTAGTGGTGATAACGGGTTCTGCCCCTCCCACCTTCAATTATTCGTCAATTTCAATGCCCATGTTACGAGCTGTACCAGCAATAATTTTCATTGCAGCTTCAACATCGTTACAGTTAAGATCTGGCATTTTGTATTCAGCAATCTTTCTCAATTCATCTTTGCTAATTTTAGCAACCTTTGTTGTTTTTGAATTTGCTGAGCCTTTTTTGATTCCAGCAGCCTTAAGTAATAAACCAGCAACTGGTGATGTTTTGATTACGAAGTCAAATGATTTATCTTCGTAAGCGGTAATGATAACAGGAACGATTTCACCTCTACGGTCAGCTGTTTTAGCATTAAAGTCTGTACAGAATTTAGGCATTAAGATACCAGCTGATGCAAGTTTTGGTCCTGGTTTAGCGTCTCCACCAGGTAATTCCATTTTCACAACCTTAGCGATCTTTTTACTCACGTGACACACCTCCTATAGAATTTTTGTCCGTGCCGTGGTCATTGGATTAATCGCTTAATCCTTCCACTAAGCATAGCTTAGAACTACAATAGAGCAATTCTACGCTTGTCTATTATATCTCACCATAAAAATGCAAGTCAAGAAAAATTTATAATTTTTATTATAAAGGGAGAAATTTGATACTTTACGTTGCTAATAATATTCAAGCAATAAAAAAACCTGCGGCTGCAGGTTTTAAAAATTAGATTTTATCAATTTCTGAGAAGTCAACTTCTACTACTGTAGAACGACCAAAGAAAATTGTTTCAACTTTAATTGTGCCAGTTTCAGCATTAATCTCAGTGATATGACCTTCACTACCTTCAAGTGGTCCACGTAAGACTTTGACTAAATCGCCAACATCATAACGTGAGTACATGCTCTTGTCGACCATACCCATACTCTTAAGAACGGGTTCAATTTCCTCAACAGGAATTGGGAAAGGCTTTGTACCACCACCAGATGATCCAACGAAACCAGTGACACCCGGAGTATTTCTAACCATGAACCAGGCTTCATCAGTCATAATCATTTCAATGAAAACATATCCAGGATAAAGGTTCTTAATTTTGGTTTTCCCTGTAGGTAAACCATCCTTCAATACTGGTTGTTCTGTTTCAGCAACAATAATTCTAAAAACATAGTCTTCTAATCCCATTGAAACAACACGGCGTTCTAAGTTAGCTTTAACCTTTGTTTCATGACCAGAATAACTATTAACAACATACCATTGTTTTTCCATTCTTTCGTCCTCCAGATTCAATTAGCCTACGAAAGTATCGCGCAATACTTGCAACAATTTTCCAGCTATAATATCATCGAGTGAAAGCCACAATGCAGCAACAATCGTAATAAATAAAACAACACCTAAAGACTTCAAAACAGTTTCGCGGTTTGGCCATCTAACTCTTTTGCCTTCTTTTACAACACCTTGAAAATATCTTTTTGTTTTTCCCATAAGTGACCTCCTACTTGCTTTCCTTGTGTAATGTTTGGGCATTACACTTTGGACAAAACTTTTTAATTTCCAAACGAGTTTGTGATTTTTGTTTCGTAGTTGTGTAATTTCTTGATAAGCATTGTGTGCAAATCAGAATAACCTTTTCACGCATACAAAAACACCTCATTTCGTTAATAGAATATATCATGAACTGAATAATTAGTCAATTTTATATTAGCAATATAAATTATTTTCTTCAAAAGAATGTAGATGTTTGCCATCATTTACGCATTATTTTTTTTATTTTTTTTAATGCAAAATCAGTACGAGTTTTCGATATTTTAAGTTTTTCAGATGCTTCGTGATAAGTATATCCTGATGCTTTTAAATATATAATATTTTTATCTTCTTTCGACAAAATTTCTTCGTTGAGATCTTTGAAATAATCAAATTGTTCATTATTGTTATACCAGTTGACTATAGAGGATTCTGGATCTCCTATTATTTCATCTAATTGCATTATCGAATTCTCATAGACAATATCATCAAAACTCAAACAAGATAATAACTCACAATATCTTATTTCATATTTTTTTATATATTTAGTTAATGCTTGATTTATTATCAAATTCAAATATGTTTTAAAATTTGATTTGTTTTTATCATAATATTTTAAGCTATTGTATAGGCTAAATTGCGCAACTCCTTTTAATTCTTGAAAGTTTATACCGAATTTTGAAGCACTTTTTAAGTAACTGGCACAAATCATTGATAGTACGCCATTCCACCTAAAAAGAAGCATATTAAATGCTTCTTCGTTATTATTCTTTGCTAGTTCAATTAATTTATTATTAGCGGTTTTATTATTAATCATACCCCTCCATCAGGAAGAAAAACGGTTATTATAAATTTGTGCTAAATACAATGCAGCTGCTACTGAGGCATTTAAAGAATTAATATGTCCAATCATATCAATTTTAGTAACAAAATCACTATTTTCTAATACAAGTCTAGATATTCCTTCTCCTTCTGATCCTATGACTACTGCAATCGGACATTTATAATCCACATTACAATAATTTAGTTTTGCTGAAGCATCAGATGAGACAATCCAGTATCCATTGTCTTTTAAAGTATTAATCGATTGCACTAAATTTGTCACCATGCAAACCGGAACGTAATCAATTGCTCCTGTTGATGTTTTGGCAACTGTGCTATTAACAGCAACTTGTCCATGTTTTTTAATGATAATTCCGTCTGCTCCAAAAGCATCACACGATCTCATTATAGCTCCTAAGTTATGAGGGTCTTGAACGCCATCTAATATTACTAGGAGTGGATATTTAGTTTTTTTTGCATTCTCAATTAAAGTATTTAAAGCAGTATATTTATAATCCTCAACCACTCCAATTACATTTTGATGATTACCACCATTTGCCAATCTATCTAATTCTTTTTTATTTACAATTTTAGTTTCTACAGCCTTTTTATTTAATTCTTTTAAAATTGGATCAAAGGAAAAATTTTCACAAATATAAATGCTTTTAACTTTATTTTCTTTTAATGCACTTAGCACGGTGTTTCTTCCGTAAATATATTGTGACATACTTTTCCACTCCTTTTGTCTCAAATTTGTCTCAAATTTGTCTCAGTTTTAATATTTAATTTCATATGGTTTAGCGTTCAATCGCAATTCTTCGCCAAACAAATTAACAACATCTCTTTTGGCATTTATCAAAACGACGTGAACACTTACAGCATCGGCACCATTATATGTACAAATTGTCGTAGATATTGTTTTAATAGTAACATTATATTTTAAAGCGGCATCTTTCAAAATTTTAATTGTAAAAGTATTGTCGCATATCATAGATATTTGTGGGTTTTTTGCTTGTGCCCTTTTTTCAAATTTACGTAAGGATTTCAATACGATAAGTACAATTATTGTGGATAGTATTGCAATTATAAATTTACCACTACCACAAGCTAAACCAATAGCCATAACAATCCAAAGAGTTGTCGCAGTAGTCAAACCTTTAATATCTATTCCAGTTTTCATAATTGCACCAGCGCCCAAGAAACCAATACCAGTAACAACTTGCGCTGCTAAACGGGCAGGATCATGATTTGGGAATAACTCATAACTAAAACCATAAATTGATAAATACATAATCAATGCTGATCCAGCACTAACTAAAATATGCGTTCTAAAACCAGCTGCATGTCCGCGAGATTCTCTTTCAAAACCAATAATTCCACTCAAAATACAAGCAAGAATTATACAAATTAATCCTAAAAGGATATTACCGAATATACCTAAGTTTTTATTGAAAAAATCTATAATAATATCATCTATAGAGCTGATGTATTGAATTTTTTCATTTGCTTCTGCTAAAAACATTTTAAAACCTCCTTATAAAATATTTCTTTTCATAAGATCTTCCCTTAGCAAATCACTACGGGCAAAATCTTTATTAGCCTTAGCTAAATTATACTCTTTTAAAAGATTTTTGTCATCTTCGCTCAAAATAGGATAGACTATTTTCAATCCTAATATATTTGATTCATCTTTCAAAGTAGTAAATAAATCATGCAAAAGTGCACTATCTACATCTCTTTGTCTTAGTGCTTGATTCGCTTGTTTAACAATTGCGTATAATTCACTCAAGGCATTTGAGGTATTTAAGTCATCAGCAAGAGCATTTAAAAATGGTTCGATAAGCGTTGCTGGAGCTTTATCATCCAAACTTAAATCTTTCATTTGCAATTCCACTGCTAATTTTTTCATAACATTTTCGATTTTGTTTATTTCATTTTGATTGGAAGATATCAAATCAGTAGAAAAATTAACCGGTGCACGATAATGAGTAGAAATTAATAATAGTCGAATACTATTGCCACCATATTCTTTCAATGCATCATGGGCTGTCACAACATTTCCCAGCGATTTTGACATTTTTTCGTTGTTTATATTAATAAATCCATTATGCATCCAATAATTCGCGATTGAATGGCAATTACATGCTTGAGATTGAGCGATTTCATTTTCATGATGTGGGAATTTTAAGTCAAATCCACCACCATGTATATCAATATGACCGCTTTCAAATAAAGAGTTAATCATAACTACACATTCAGTATGCCAACCTGGTCTTCCTTTTGACCATGGTGAATCCCATTTAATACCAACATCTGTATGTTTCCATAAAGTAAAATCAAGCGGTGATTCTTTTTTTGAATTTTCTTCAATTCTTGCACCAACTAATAAATCTTCTATTCTTGTATTGCTTAATTCACCATATGAATGTATTTTTTCAACTCGGAAATAAACATCGCCATCAACGACATAAGCTGCACCAATTGATACTAAATTTTCAATAAATTTAATAATATGTGGCATATACTCTGTAACTCTTGGAGTAATGTCTGGTTTCATAGCGTTGATGTTTTTCAAGTCTTCCTCAAAGGCCTTAATATACATTTCAGTCACTTCATTTTCAGGCATGTCTAATTCTAATGCTCTTTTAATGATTTTGTCATCAACATCAGTGTAATTGCTGACATATGTAACTTTATATCCAAGATAAGTTAAAAATCTTTTAAATGTATCAAAAACGACTACAGGACGCATATTTCCGATATGGACATAGTTATAAACTGTTGGACCACAAACATAAAGAGAAACTTCTTTTTCTTTAATAGGTTTGAAATCTTCAATTTTATTTGTTAATGAGTTATATATTTTTAAATCCATCTTTCATCGCCTCGCAACTGATTATAGCATAAATAAAAAAGAGTTGATATATAATCAACTCTAATTTATTATATTAACTATTTTGGAAAACGTTCTCTTGCTTTATATGATGTATGTAAGAGTTCATGAGCTTTATGGCTATTTGGTTCTCCTAAATAATCTTTGTATAAAGCTTGAATTTGTGTATTATTATGAGATTGTCTTACTGCTTGTTTTTCATCTTCAGAATACAATACACTTGCACGTTTTTCACGATATGTATCCATAATATCTAAATCTTCATTTGGTAAGAAGCATGGTTTAACAAATGGTTGTCCACCACCATTGATACATCCACCTGGACATCCCATAATTTCAATAAATGCATATGGAGATTTTCCAGCTCTAATATCATCTAATAATGGTTTAGCATTTTTCATACCATGAGCAACAGCTACTTTCACGACTGTTCCGTTCATATCAATTGACGCTTCTTTAACGCCATCAAATCCACGAACTTGTTCAAATTTAATTAAGTCATGTTCTTTACCAGTTACAGTATGATAAGCAGTTCTTAAAGCAGCTTCCATAACGCCACCTGTGACACCGAAAATAACACCAGCACCTGAGTATTCGCCTAATAAATCTTGATCAAATTCTTCATCTGGTAAACGAGTGAAGTCAATACCAGAACGTTTAATGAGTTTTGCAAGTTCTCTTGTTGTTAAGACTGCATCAACATCTTTTAAGCCATCTTTATTAGCATTTTCAGGTCTTTCTTTTTCATATTTCTTTGCAGTACATGGCATGATTGATACAACAAAGATATTCTTTGGGTCTAAGCCATTCTTTTCAGCAAAATATGATTTAATAATTGCACCCATCATTTCATGTGGGGATTTACAGCTTGATAAGTGACCTAATAAATCACCATAGAAATATTCAGCATAATTGACCCATCCTGGTGAGCAAGATGTAATCATTGGAAGTTGTCCACCATTTTTAATACGGTGTAATAATTCTGTTGCTTCTTCCATAATTGTTAAGTCAGCAGCAAAGTTTGTATCATAAACTCTGTTAAATCCTAAACGTTTTAAAGCTGCAACCATCTTGCCTGTGACAGATGTTCCAATTTTCATTCCGAATTCTTCACCTAATGCTGCACGAACTGCAGGAGCAGTTTGAACAACGATGAATTTTCCTTCTTTACGAGCCTTATCTACTAAATCAATTTCGCTCTTTTCCATTAATGCGCCTGTTGGACAGACATTAACACATTGTCCGCAAAGGATACATGGTGATTCTGCCATTGAACGATTGTAAGCAGGGCCTACAATTGCTTTGAAACCACGATTTTCAAAACCTAAAATACCAGTTCCTTGAGCATTTTTACATCTTTCAACACAACGTCCACATAATACACACTTTGATGTATCACGAATGATAGATGGTGTTAATTGATCTAATGTTGTAGGAGTTTTTACACCTTCATACATATCATCTCTTGCACCAATGATTTTTGCGACATGTAATAATTCACATTGACCATTCTTTGAACATTGTTGACAGTTCTTAGAGTGGTTAGATAATAATAATTCAACACTTGTACGACGAGCTGAAACTGCTTTTGGTGAAGAAATTGTAATTTCCATACCTTCTGAAATTGGATAGACACATGATGCGACTAATCCTCTTGCACCAGTTGCTTCAACTAAACATACACGGCAAGAACCTCTTGAGCATTCGCCATGATTGAAATGACATAATGTTGGGATAGTGTATCCACAACGTTTACATGCTTCAAGAATAGTTAAACCTTTTTCTACTTGATAAGGGTGACCTTCGATTTTAATATTTACCATTTCCATTTTTTTCACCTCTATCTCTTAATAATTGCGTGGAATGGACATGCACTTATACACATACCACATTTAATACATTTAATTGGATCAATGACATATGGAGTTTTGCCAACTTCGCCAGTAATAGCTCCGACAGGACATCCACGTGCACATTTACTACATTTTTTACATTGTTCAGGAATAATATAGTATTCCATTAAGTTCTTACAAACTTTTGCAGGACATTTCTTATCTACAACGTGAGCAATATATTCATCTCTAAAGTGAGTTAATGTTGAGATAATTGGATTTGCTGCAGTTTGACCTAAAGCACATAGTGATCCAGCTTGTACAGCTTGTCCTAATTCTTCTAAGTCTCTAATATCATCTAATGTTCCTTTACCATCAGTAATCTTAGTTAATGTTTCTAACATTCTCTTTGTACCGATACGGCAAGGTGAACATTTACCACATGATTCATCACAAATAAATTCCATATAGAATTTTGCAACGTCAACCATACAGTTGTCTTCATCCATGACGATAGCTCCACCAGATCCCATCATAGAACCTAAAGCAACTAAGTTATCAAAGTCAATTGGAGTATCTAAGTATTCAGCAGTTAAACATCCACCAGATGGGCCACCAGTTTGAATAGCTTTGAATTTCTTATCGTTTGGAATTCCACCACCGATATCATAAATTAATTCACGTAAAGTTGTTCCCATTGGAATTTCAACTAAACCGACGTTATTAATTTTTCCACCAAGAGCGAAAACTTTTGTACCTTTTGATCTATCTGTTCCGTATTTTGTAAAAGCTTCAACGCCTTCTCTTAAGATGTATGGAACACAAGCTAATGTTTCAACGTTATTAACGATTGTTGGCTTGTCCCATAAACCTTTAATTGCAGGGAATGGAGGTCTTGGACGAGGCATACCACGTTGACCTTGGATAGAATTTAATAGAGCTGTTTCTTCACCACAGACGAAGGCACCAGCACCTAAACGTAAGTGACATCTAAAGCTAAATCCTGTACCAAGAATGTTATCACCAAGTAATCCTAATTCTTCAGCTTGTTTAATAGCGATTTGTAAACGGTTGACAGCAATTGGGTATTCAGCACGAACATAGAAATAACCATTCTTTGCTCCGATTGCGTAACCTGCAATCATCATACCTTCGATAACTGCTAAAGGATTACCTTCTAAGATAGAACGATCCATGAAAGCACCTGGGTCGCCTTCATCACCATTACATACTACATATTTTTCGTCATTTACTTGATCATATGCAAATTGCCATTTTCTACCTGTAGGGAATCCGCCACCACCACGGCCGCGTAATCCAGAATCAAGAATCATTTTAATGACATCTTGACGATCCATCTTTAAAGCTTTTTCTAAACCTTGGAATGCACCAAAGCCAAGAGCTTCATTAATATCTTCTGGGTTAATATGACCACAACCATGTAAAGCAATACGAACTTGCTTTTTGTAGAATGTCAAATCTTCTTGTTTTGCAACTTTAGTATTTGTAATTGGGTCTTCAATTAATAAACGATCAACAATTTCTTTACCCATAATATCTTTTGCAATGATTTCTTCACAGTCTTCTACTTTAACTGCATGGTATAAAGTATCTTCTGGGAAAATCTTAACAAAAGGTCCTTTAGAACAGAAACCGAAACAGCCAACTTGGTTAACTGTAACTTTATCTTCTAAATGATTTTCTTTAATCAATTCAATTAAACGATCTTTAATTTCATTTGAATTGGAAGATAAACAACCTGTACCACCACATACGACGATAGCACGTTTTCCATCTTCACCACTAAATTTGATATCTAAGCATTTTGTACATTTGCTAATTTGATCTCTTAATTCGACATCAGTTTTAATCATTAGTTTGCACCTCCTAATGCACGATATTCATTTATAACGGCTTGTACTTGGTTAACAGACATTTTTGGATAAACCTTACCATTAATACTAACAGCTGGTGCAATACCACAAGCACCGATACAACGTAAAGCATCAATTGTAAAGAGGCCATCTGCAGTTGTCTCTCCTGGTTTGATTCCTAAAATTTCTGAGAATTTGTCGCAAACTTGTTGTGCGCCTTTAACATAACAAGCTGTACCGAGACAAACACCAATAACAAATTTTCCCTTTGGTTTTAAAGAGAAAAATGAGTAGAAAGTAACTACACCATAAATGTCTGCAACTGGGATACCCAATTTTTCAGAAATAATTTCTTGTACTTCAAAAGGAATATAGCCGAATTCTTTTTGAACAGCACTTAAAATCATCATTAAAGGTGTTGGTTCATCTTTGTACTCTCTGATGATTTCATCAACTCTTTTTACAGCAGTTGAACTTAATTTTGCCATAAAAACTCCTCCTATTTGCTAAGTTTATTGTTATTATAGATAATAACAAAGGGCAAATTACCGATTTGATTATAACATAGTTATATAATATTTGTTAACAATAATATGATTTTTATATGAGATTGTTAAATAAAGGCAATTTACTAAAAAATGACAGTAAAAGTAACAACATAATAATATGAAAACTAAAGAGAATATATATCTCTTTTATCATTGACATCACATTTAATTCGCAAAAATATAATTAGTGATGAGACCCTAGGGGTCGGCGACAGAACCGCATTCCACCAGCGATGGTGATTTTTTATAAAAAAATTGATAAAAATCAGATATTTTCTTCTTGCAAATTATCTTGGCAATTCAATACCCCTAAGCAATAATTTGCCAAAATTGGTATGCTAATTTCTATAGTATCCCATACAATTGTTTTGTCTATAGTATCATATCCATGGACAATTTTATTACGCATTCCTTTTATTTGTTTCCAAGGAACACCATTATATTGAACAGTAAACTCAACAGATAATTTACCAACTAGTTCCCCAATTTGAAATAGATTAAAACATATTACTTCTATAATGTCTTCCGATGAATAAAAATGATTTTGTGATATATTTGTAGTTTTATCTTTAATACGTTCACATCTTTTTATTATTTGCTTCAAAACACCATAATCTTTAGCATCTAACACAATTTAATCATATCCTCCATAATTTGGTTTTTGAAATACTTGTTCAATTCTGATGTCGTAAACAAAATGTCGACTTTCTTATTTAAGGCCTTTTCTAATTCTTCTTCCAACATTCCTTGATCAATAAGTGTTTTAATATTGCCCTTATCACAATATATATCAACATCGCTATTACTTGTCGCATCTCCTCTTGCATATGAGCCAAATAGGTTTATATTTGTAATACCGTATTTATTTAAAATTGGTTTAATAATTGTTTTTAGTTGTTTTATTGTATAAATTTCTTTATTGATGTTTTTCTCTAATAAACAGACAATATAATTATTACGATTTTCTAATTTATCTAAATAGTTAATTAAGTCTGCATCACTTTTTTTTACTCTAAATTGGTACATTTTATAATTGCTCTTATTAAATTTAGATATATATTCTTTTTGATTGAACATTATAAATCACCTTGCTTTATACATATGATATCATATGTAAAATTATCAAGCAATATTATATCAAAGAACTATTTTATCTCACATTATTAATATAGTTCTGCAATTTATAGTTTGCGTAAAAAAAGAGATCAATTTGATCTCTTATTTATAAATCAATTTTGTGTGTTTTTGAACCTTTTTTAAAGACAATTTCGCCTTTTTTGATACATCTTACTGGACACACTGTTGCGCACAAATGACACCCAACGCACTTATCTTTATTAATTTCTGGACGGCGTTTATCATCAATCCAAGATATTGCTTGATGTCCTCCATCAAAGCAAGAGATATAGCAACGTCCGCATCCTACACATTTTTCGTTATCTACTTTAGGATATACAATATAACTACGATCTAGTTCTTCACAAGGAATGATATTATCATTTGCTAAACCCACTAATTCTTCTAAAGAGTTTAACCCTTGATCTTCTAAGTAATGTGATAAACCATTACATAAATCTTCGACAATTCTATACCCATATTGCATAATTGCAGTTGTTACTTGTAATGTTTTAGAACCTAATAAGATAAATTCTGCTGCATCTTCCCAAGTTTCAATTCCACCAATACCAGATATCTCGACGCCTTTAATACCTGTTCTAAGTTGTTGAATAAAGCGTAACGCGACTGGTTTAACTGCTTTACCAGAATATCCAGAAATTGATGATTTTCCGTTTACAATTGGAAGACCAATTTTCTTATCTAAATCAACATTACAAATTGATTTAATCGTATTAATTGCAGCAATACCATCTGCTCCACCTTCTAAACAAGCTTTCGCAATTGGAACCATATCAGTTACATTTGGAGTCATTTTTGCCATCATTGGAAGTTTGGATCCTCGTTTAACTGCCATACAGTATTTCTTACACAACTCTGCGTTTGTTCCGACATCAGATCCCATTTCATGTGATGTCATTTGAGGACAAGACAAGTTCATTTCAATCATGTCCGCTCCTGCTTCTTCAACGAGTCGAGCAAGTTCTACCCAGTCTTCTTCATTAGTGCCCATAATAGAAGCAATTAAGACTTTATTTGGATATTCTTCTTTTAATCTTTTTAAATCACGAAGATTTTCTTCAAGACTATGTTCCGCAATTTGCTCCATATTCTTGAATCCCACAAATGGAGTATCTTCTTTTGTTAAAGCATCAAAACGAGGTGATACTTCATTAATTTCAAAATGTTTTGGACCAATTGTTTTAAATACTACCCCACCCCAACCCGCATCATAGGCTTTTGCACACATTTCGTAGCAATTACCAACTGGTGAGGAAGATAAGCAAAATGGATTTTCAAATTTTACACCTAAGAAGGTTATCGATAAATCTTTATGTTTCATTATCTTTTACCTCCTAAATATTCATGAATGGCATACGCTGCTTCTTTTCCATATTTTACTGCAGCAACGACGAGTTTATCTCCGTTAATAATGTCTCCTGCTGCAAATATTTTTTCATCACTTGTTTGATAGTTTTTAACATCTACTATTCCACGATTACTTGTTATTTTATCAAACATTTCAAGTTTAGACATTTGTCCAATTGCTAATATAATTTTATCGGCTTTAACTCTTAAAATTGCATCTAATTTAACATGTTTAAATGTAACTTCATTTCCATTTATTGATTCTGGAGTATAACCATCAATAATTGAAACATCATTATCATGAGCATCTTTATATTCTTTTTTGCTTGCTGGGAATTCAAATGTTTGTTCACGAGCCACAACAGTTACATCTTTACATCCTAATAGTTTTAAGCTAGTTCCAACATCCATAGCAACATCTCCACCACCAATGATTAAAACATTGTCTGGTACTTCAACTTTTCCTTGGTTGTCTTTTATTTTTGCTAAAACGTCAACAGCAAGTTCCACGTTTTCATTATTTGCAAATAATGGAAGCGTTCTTCCATAACTTGCACCAACGGCAAGTAAAATTGCTTTATAATCTTTCTTTAATTCTTCTAAGTTTGTTATTTCTTTATTAGTAATAAAAGTAACGCCTAAGTCTTGAATACGCTTAATCTCTAAATCCACTATTTCACTAGGTAAACGATATTCTGGAATTCCATATCTTAAATATCCACCTAATTTTTCATTCTTTTCAAATACTGTAACATCATATCCAAGTTTAGTTAAAGTTGCAGCAGCTTGTAGGCCTGCTGGACCCGAACCAACAATTGCAACTTTGCCTAAATTTTTCATACCTTTTTCTAATATTTCCATACCAATAGAAGATTCAAAATCAGTTACGTATCTTTGAATACGACCAATTTCAATTGGACGATCAATACCACTTCTTGAGCAGCCTAATTGACATAATTTTTCAGTAGGACATACACGAGCGCATATTGAACCTAATACATTATTTTCTCTAATAGTTTCTGCTGCACCTTTAAAATTACGGAATCGAACAGAACGAATAAATTTTGCAGGATCTGTGCCTGCAGGACATGCTTTAGAACATGGAGCATCATGACATAATAAACATCTTGAAGCCTCATGAATCACTGTTAATGGTGTAAAACCACATTCGTATTCTTCTAAATAGGACTTTTTCATATTTTTATCTCCTAAAATTACTTATATTTTAACCTAATTGTGAATACTTTTTCAATAATAGCCAAAATAATGACTTAATTTAAAATAACAATAGATAAATTCAAAAAAGTCGCAAATAAAAGCCAAATAATATAAGGTAATAAAATATACGCAAAATTGCCGTATCCATTTTTAACATAAAAAAATAACCAAATAACTAGTCCTAGTAAAATAACAATTAAAACTAATCCTCCAATTGGTGATTTAAACCCAAAAAATACTGGTGTCCAAAGGAAATTAATAAGCAATTGTGTGTAATAAATCTTTTCACCTTTTTCATCACTATTTTGTGACAACTTATATCCTACAAATCCTATAAGAATATAAAGTATTGTCCATACGATTGGAAACACAATTGCAGGCACTCTTACTAAAGTAATTAAACTATTATAGTAAGTAGAAAAGTTAGGCAAAGTCATTGAAATAACAAAGCTAACAAAAAGTGGAAAAAGCAAATTAAAAGCCAAATCTAAATTTAAATTAAGTTTTTTCATAAATATCCCCTAATATTAAATATATAATTCAAGTAATAGAAAAAGCACAAAAAAAGTGGCAAATTGCCACTCTAGTTTTTTCTAATCCAATAATAAATTATTTTAACATTTCGGAACGCTTAGCTTCATATTCTTCTCTTGTAATTAAGCCATCGTCATAAAGTTTTTTCCATTCCACTGCTTGAGTAATTAAATTCTTCTCTTGCCTATTAACAATGTATTCAATTAATAAGAAAATATAATATAAGATTAATAAAGAACCAGCAACTATCATAAGAATAGCACTTACTGAATCTTCAGCATCCATCAATCCGCACATAAAACCGATTGCGAATGAGGAAATAGTTAGTCCATGACCAATTCTATGCACAATTTCGTTCTTAGTATTAATCAATAAAACTCCAATAATCGCAGCGAATATTTCCATTGGTATAACAATAAGTACAGCCAAGAATTCGCTCTCGTTTCTATCATTAATAATTCCACCAACGAAAAGAGTTATTAAAAACATTGCCATTGCAAGATATAGTAATATATTGCTTATTAATTTAAAATATTTTTTCATAAATTTTCTCCTATATAAAATTATTCTATCTTATAATTGTTTTGTGTCAATATAAAAGCATTTAATTATTCTATAAATTGTCATCTAACTAACAAGCAACAAAAACCAACTTCTTGTCATTAAAAAAGGTTCTTATGTGTAGAACCTTTTTAATATTATATCTATTAACTATTTTTACTTTCTATTTTGCGTATAATTTCTTTCCCTTGGCTTATTGCTGTTTCCATTCTATTGAAGCATTCTTCATTATTAGTTTTCACTTTTTTACTTTTAACAATATACCAAACAATATATAAAACCCCTGGTGCAACATAAAGCAATAAACCAAGTATTGCAAGCAATAAATTTAGTTTTGGCTTTTTCATTATTGCATGCTGCGCATTTTCAAATTCGTTTTGTTGCTTTGTTAACTCTGAATAAAATGGCATATTATCATCACGAGTAAATGTCAATTTAATATAATGTTCTGTTTCTGTGACATTATAAATAGTATCGCCATGTCTTTCTAAATGCGAATCTTTAGTTTTAACTTCTTGTGTCGATAGTAATTCAAATCCAAATGATTGATATGCATCAATCATATAATCCTCCTGATTTACACTAACTTGCATAGTCTTTGTTTCTTTCATTTTTACTTCCTCCTATATTTGATTATATAATACCCCCCCCCCCGCATGTTTTTGTCAATCATTAGTTAACAAA
>JAFLUZ010000001.1:214224-214783 GCA_022508535.1 Erysipelotrichales bacterium | reverse complement strand
CGTTCTGGAAAAGGTCATATTCTTGCTTCTCTTGGTGAAGATTCAGGTGTTATTCCATATACTTGTTATTCAACATTGCAATCTTATATGAAAAATAATGAAGAAATCTTACGTAAGTTTACTCGCGCAATTCAAAAAGGAATTGATTATGTTTTAAATGAAACTGTCGAAAACATTATTCCTTACTTAAGAAAAGATTTTACTTCTAGTGATGATGAAGAATTAACCAATGTTATGAATAACTACTTAGGAATTGAAGCATGGCCTAATACTTTAAGATTTAATCAAGATAATTTCAATAAACTAATTGAGATTGTTAAGATGGCTGGTCAACTTAATGAAGATGTAGTTGTGCCTTATGATAAGTTAGTCACTAATGCATATATTAGTTAATTAAGTTTAAACATTATTTGTTAAGCCCTAATCCAAACAAGGAAATGGGCTTTTAAATTTTTTACAAGAATTTTTTGCTATAAAATATTAAAATGACGGAGTACTTTACGGCTCCGTCATTATTTAGAAATGATAAAATAAAATTATATTTAATTTAATCTACTTT
>JAFLUZ010000001.1:0-214214 GCA_022508535.1 Erysipelotrichales bacterium | reverse complement strand
GAAAGAATTGCTTTTGCAGAATCTGTTTGAATATAAGATAAAAATTCCTTTGTAAGGTCATCTTGATTTAATGAAGCAACGCGACGATCTTTTTGTCCATAAACATCTATTGGAATCAATTCATCCTCAACAGTAATATTATTTTGGTTTGTCTTGATATTATCTGCACATGGAAGTATGATATCTGCATTTCCATCTTCTTTGACTTTCTTGGTAAAGTCAGCAATTAAGTAATATGGATCAACACCTTGTACGGCACCTTGATAATATCTTCCAATGATTTCAATATAATCAACATTATTTTCATCGCAATATTTCTTGAAATCTTCAACTAATTCATTAAATTTATCTTCCTTCATAAAACGTCCCCAGCAAGAAACTACAAGCACTTTTGTTTGATCAACGTCCTCATCAATAGGTGGATGATAAGTTGGGTCAAGAATTGCTTTTGCTTCATTTGACAAACAGTAATTAAAGAATGCATTTGAAAGTTCTGTATCTGTAAGTCTTGCCACACATCTATCACTTTTTCCGTTTAAGGTAATATTTAACTCTTCAATTGTTGCTTGTGTTATTTGAGTTCCATCTTGTGTTGTTAAATTAGTTGCACAAGGGAAAACAATATCTGCACCGCCCTTTGCTACAACAGCACTTGTGAAGTTTGCTATATAGAAGTACGGATCGGAAGATGTTGCACCTACATAATAGGTATAGTGAATGTTTGCTATATCAAGCCCATTCGCGGTACCATATTTCTTGAAACCATCGAATAATTCTATAAATTGTGATTCGGTAATCCAGCGTCCCCAAATAGCAACCTCTAAGCTATAATCATGTGTCTCAGGTTTAGGATCGTTTTCATCAATCTCGCCAAAAACGACATTATAAGCAGAACTACGAAGTGTTTCATATACTTCATCACTAAGATTTGGTGCGTTGTACTGTGCTTCACCTTTGAATGTTGTCTTTCGTACATCACCACCAAGAATTGTGCCAACATGTACGCACGCACTCAAATATGCACCAGTATAGCCTTGATGACGATTGTCAGTATCCCATAAATAAATATCTGGTCTATGTCTATAAATATCCGTGAACGCCTTTCCAACATACGAAATTTTAAGTCCTCCACAGGCTTCGGCAGCATTTTCATAAGCTTCTCTAAGCCATCTTTCCATTTCAGGAATAGTCGTCTTTTTCTCATTTGCAGAGTAAGGTGACCCCCATGTTTCGTAAAGAATAATTTGTGCATGATCCTGTGTTTCTTCTATTTTAGCCTTTAATGCTTTCACACCACTTAAGAAATCGTTATAGTTAACAAAAGGGTTAAGACTTTGTTCTTGAAGAACGATGTAATCAAAGTCGTTACGGGCCTTTAAAATTTTATCCACTTGCTTTCCGCAAGCATCTGTCGCCTTTGCATGATTTTTCAAATACCAACCAGGTCCAGTGACAGAATAAGTTTCTACCCAATAACCTAAATTATCTGCAATATTATCAAAGATACCTGGAATACCACTGCTATGTTCAACAACGCCATTTTTATAAGTGAAGCTATTACCGATAAATAATATTTTTATCTTATTCCCCCACGATATAGCCTGTCCTTCTTTGTTATAATGCCAATACTTACCTTCCTCAGAAAATAAATCCTCCACATTATCAAAAATGTCTTTGCCGTTACTGAAATCAGACTGCCAATATCTATCATTTGATTTTGGTACGTACTCACTATATAAATATATTTGCTCGTATTCTTCTTCATAAGCAATGTCCTTAGAATATGCAAATATTGCAACTTCATCCTTTAAAGCTTTGTAGCCTACTTGGTTAATACTTTCAGGCAAAATAATAGACTTTATGGAAGTTTTATAAAATGCTCTAGCACCAACTGAAAGAACACCATTTCCAATATCTACTTTCGTGATCTTATTAGATTTGTCACTCCAAGGTACATCTACACTGTTGTTCCAACTTTTCATTTGACCATTTCCACTGATTTTCAATGTAAACTCATCGCCGTTTTTTACGAGTTCTGCAGTTACATTAGAATCAGCATCTGCAGAAATATTCCAAGAAGAACTGCCGCATCCTATTAAAGAGAGACATAATGTGCATGTCAAAAACATAAAAAATGTTGATAATATTTTTTTTAAAGATTTTCTTATTTTTATCATTTTTTCTACTTCCTTTACATAGCTTTTACAAATATCATTGTATCATTCAATATATGACAAAATCAACTATCCTAAATTGTGGTTTTACTATTATTATGAGAAGAAAAACATCCAAAAATCGAAGTATAAATAGTTGTACCAATAAAAAACACCTTTAATCAACAAGCACTTACCAAAGGCGCAAATTTAAGAGTAACCCCTGCAAAAATAGATAATCTAAACCACCAAAAATGGATATTTTTCGCTGATATGATAAGCAAAGTTTTTATATTATTTATCGAACTTTTACTAATCTTTTATAATTTCAGTTCTGACTTCTTCTTTAGAATTTACCTTTATATACGAATATCTATTATCCAAATATGATTGATGCTCTTCTACTCGCTTACACATTTGTGCATATACACGATCTCTTAAATCTTTTTGTGCCTCTTTAGGATTTAATTCTAAATTTGGATAAAATGGGCCATCTAAGTAAAGTATCTCTTTTGATTTACCATTTCTTCTTTTTTTATAAACTGCAGTCTTAACATAAACTGGAGCGTTTAATTTTACTGGATAATAAAATGCTGTTTCCTTAAAGTATCTGATTTTATTATATTTTGGCCAAATATGTGCTTCTGGATATACTGATATAACATTGCCTCGTTTATACAAATCTTTAATGGCCTTAAGAAAATTTATATAACTCCTTTTAGAGCTTGGTAAAGGTAATATTCCTAAACAACGCAAAAGAGTTTTTAAACCTTTGATACTAATTGAATCGGGATTAGAGATTACATATGTACTTCGTGGGAACGATAAAACCGGAACAGAAAAGCAGTCACTAATAGGACTTGTATGATTAGAATATACAAAATATCCTTCTTTTCTTTTTTTCATTGGTTTTAAAACTTTGCGATTTCTTATGTGCCCACCAAGAATGAAAAATTCAATAAGCGCCACAAATGGAAAAGCTAAAAGATAAATGGTTTTCTTCCAAAATCTCCACCACTTACTTTTAGGATTGTAATTAAAATCATCTGGTGTTAAATGTGTTTTAATACCAGTATTAGCGAAATCATCATTTTCTTCATCAAAGTAATAATAATTAATTCTTTTCATTCTTTTTCATTTTATGTTTTTCAATTAAATCAAATAACATTTGTTCCATTAATTCCATACAATGCTCTTGGTCAAATGCTTTACTATTTTCAAGATATCTTTGACGTAACTTAGCTTTTTCTTCAGGATTTTCGATAAAGTAGTCAATTTTTTTAGCTAAATCATCGCTATTATTAACTTCAAAAAGTGAACGCTCATCAATAGCGAAAGCTTTCGTCGCGCATCTTGGGGAATTTGCAATAATTGGAACAACGCCACAGCAAATTGCTTCTAAACATGAAATTGCTTCTATTTCTATTTCAGCAGGATGACAATATAAATCAGCATAATTTATTACATCTAATAACTCAGCACGTGTAAAAAACTTAAATAACGGCATATTAGGTAAATGTTTCGAAGCATATTTAACTAACTTTTTCTTTAACGGTCCATCACCAGCGCATATTAGTTGAATTTTATCTTTATATTTTGATTTTTCAATTGCTTTAAATAAGACCATATGTGATTTTTCTTTTGAATATCTTCCAGTAAATAAGATACAGAATTTATCTTTAAACTCAACTGGTTTTTCACTTGGTTTAGAACGATAAATATCATTAACACCATTAGAGATTACGTATCCATTAGTAGATATTTTCATTTCTCTTTCAAAATAATCACGAATAAATTGTGTTGGATAGTGTATACCATCAACATATTGATATAGATTTTTATAATAGAATTTATAAGTTAAGTGATTGGCGAATTTAACATTTTTCATTCCAATATGCGCAGTTAAATTTTCTGCTTGCGCATGGAATCCAGCAGAAATAGGTATATCTAAACTTTTTAACAATTTTGCTGTTTGTCTTGCAATAAAAACAGGTATCATAATATGCACGATATCCGCGTCTTTTACTGCATCATAAATTGTTGTCTTATCATATTTTGCAACTACTATTTTATTCATTTCTAAAATTTTATTTGCCAAAGGTCCAAAATGTGCAGTAGGAATAATATAATAATTCTCTTTATTTTTCTTATCAGCATCAGGACAAACTACTTTTACGTCATGTCCTTTTTTTGTTAAATAATTGATTAAATTCATTGCTGCGATTGTAGTGCCGTTATTTGCTTCTCCTAGCACTTCACAGATAATCGTAACTTTCATAAAACTCACCTTCTATAATTATAATTACTATTTGTTTAAAGTAAAGATTACTTTAAAAATTAAAAAAATAGCTAATAATTTCAAACGTAGACAGTAGTTAGTATACCATATTTTAGTATCATTAAATGTAAAAATATGACCATAATACTAATGATGTTTTCCAAATAATAACGAAAGAGTCCAATATTACTCATACCATTAATTTGTATTTTCATATGGACTCTAAATTACTCCTTGACTGCTTTTACAGTTACATTATCTCTTCGATTGAAATTTCATTGCATTAAATAATCTTAATGAATTTAATATTGCAAGAAGAGTTACACCAACATCACCAAATACTGCTACCCACATATTAGTAATTCCTAAAGCAGATAACACTAATATTATTACTTTTACTCCTATTGCAAAAATAATATTTCCTTTAACAATACGCATGGTCTTTTGCGATATTTTTTTGGCCTCAACAATACTATTTAAGTTATCTTTCATTAAGACTATATCACTTGCTTCGATTGCAGCATCACTACCGATTCCACCCATAGAAATACCAACATCTGAAATCATAAGTGATGGTGCATCATTAATTCCATCGCCTACAAAACAAACAGGATTTTTGCTATTTTTTATAGTATTTGTCAAGTATTCATATTTATCTTGAGGTAACAAAGATGATCGATAATTTTTTATCTTAAGCTCTTCTGCAACAGACTTAGCAGTACTTTCATTATCACCAGTTAGCATTATCACATTTGTATTTACGCCATTTAGATAATTAATTAAATTATAGCTTTCTTCTTTAATTTCATCACTAATGATAATTGTACCAACATATTCTCCATTTCTTGCAACATACACCACAGTTCCGTTTTCATTTGCCTTTTTAAAATCAATGTGATACTTTTTCATTAATTTTTCATTACCACAACAAATTACATCTTTATCTTTTTTGGCAACTATACCAAGCCCTTGTAAATCAGTCATAACGTAATCTTTAGGGAATTTACCTGTATATTCGCTACATATCGACTTCGCAATAGGGTGCGATAAATCATGTTCGGCAATTGCGGCTAGCTTTAATATTTCTTCTTTTCTATCTTCTGGGTATACTTTTGTGATTACAAAATTTCCTTTTGTTAAAGTGCCAGTTTTGTCAAAAACAAAAGTTCCAGCATTACTAAATTGTTCTAAATAGTTAGATCCTTTGATAAGAATTCCTCTTTTAGAGGCGACTCCAATTCCAGAAAAGAATGATAATGGAATTGATATAACTAATGCACATGGACATGAGACGACTAAGAAACTAAGGGAGCGATAAATCCAAGTATCCCATGCTCCTGTAATAAATCCTGGCACAAGCACTAAAAACAAGGCAAGTATTACTACAATTGGTGTATAGTACTTAGCAAATTTTGTAATAAACTTTTCAGTTTTTGCTTTTTTACTAGATGCATTCTCTACTAATTCTAAAACTTTAGAAACTGTCGAATTATAAAACTCTTTGGTAACTTTAACTTCGATTGTTGAAGTTAAATTAATTGTTCCACTAATGACTATATCATTTACTTTAACATTGCTAGGCTTAGATTCACCCGTAAGAGACTTTGTATCTAAAGACGTCTCACCTTTGATAATAATTCCATCGAGAGGAACTTTTTCACCTGGATTTATAACAATAATGTCATCAAGTTTAACACTCTCTGGATCAACTGTTCTAACTTCGCCATTTTCAATTACATTAGCATAATCAGGACGTATATCCATTAAAGATGAAATAGATTTACGCGACTTACTAACTGCGTATCCTTGAAAGAATTCACCAATTTGATAAAAAAGTAGTACTGCACACGCTTCATCAAATCCTTCTATTTCTAATCCATTTATACCACGATATATAGCAAGTGAGAATGCACCAACTGTCGCCACAAGCATTAAAAAACATTCATCAAACAATTGCCCATTTTTAATATTCTTTATTGCTTTAATGATGACATCATAGCCAATAATGATATAAATAGTTAAGTATAAGAAAAATGGTAGTAACCATCCTAAATTGCCATTTATAAGTGATGCTAAATTAAATACTTTGTCTATAATAAAAACTACAATAAACAATGCTAAAGCAATTAAAATTCTTCTTAAATTTCTTTTTTGTTTTTTTGTCATTTAAATCAATTCTTTCTTATCTAATTGTGCAATCAGGCTCAATCTTACTTACTGCTTTCTTTGCTTTAGCAAGTACTTCATCAAAAATAGCATCATCTGCTTCTAAAACTAATTTTTGTGTCATAAAAGAAACACTAGCAAATGTTACTCCTTCAATCTTTTTAATTGCATCTTCCATTTTAGCTGCACAGTTTGCGCAATCTAAATCTTCTAATTTAAAAACTTTTCTCATAATAATACCTCCATTATTTGAACAATCATTCAAATGTCTATGTTTTAAAAATAGGATTTATTCCTATTATTAATCTTCATTTATATGTGATAGGCCGCATTTAAATATTTGCGAAACATGGTCATCATCAAGTGAATACATTACTTCTTTTCCCATTTTTGTAGCTTTAACTAATTTCGCATCTCTTAAAATACGAAGTTGGTGAGAGACCGCGGATATACTCATGTCTAACACATCCGCAATATCATTAACACATAGATCACGTATTTCTAGTACTGACATTATTTTAGTTCTTGTTGCATCACCAAATACCTTGAATAAATTTGCAAGATCTGTTACTTCTTCAGTCTTTGGCATTTGTTTACGAACATTTTCTACCAAAGCGTTATGATTTTTGATTGCTTGGTCTAAGAGTTTTTCCATAATGTCACCGCCATTTCACTTGAACGTTTATTCAAATGTTCAATTAAATTATATGCTTACTATTATTATGTGTCAACATTTTAATTTAAAAATTTAATTGATTCTTCAATCTGATTTAATTCTTTGTTATATTTACACTTCTCTTTAAATTGGTTGATTGTCATATAATAAATCCTTGATATTTTATCATCCATAATTGTTGGCAGCTGTTTATCAAATAAACGAAACACTAATGGTTTTACTCTTGTAATGACATCATTCTTTTGCAAAGTATAAACATCAAATTCTTTAGTTAAATCTTTTTGAGTCACAATTATACCTGTCTTTTCATAACAGTTTCTTATCGACGCTTGCAAATAGCCTTCGCCTGGATTGATAATTCCAATGGGTAAGGCGATTTTTGTCTTATTCATGGTCTTTTCTTCTAATACCAATATTTCATTTTGATAAAGCAATATGATTTGCACACATTTTATTTCCATTATTGCACCTCTTTTAATTCAGCATTAATGATTGAAAGCAAATATGTTCTAACTTGTTTACCAAATTTCTTACTAATAAAATCACGATATATTTTTAATTGTTTTTCATAACTATCATCATCAATATTTTTTGTTTTGTAATCAATAATTTTGATGTCATTTTCACCAATTAAAAGTAAGTCGATAATTCCCACCATATCATTTTCCTCATCAAAAAATGAATATTCTTTAAAAATTTTATAATTTGATAAGTTTCTAAATAAATCAAGATTCAGTACTCTATCAATATATTTTTTCATCTTAGCATCTACTATAAATGAAGTGTCTTTTGTATTAAAATCAACAATTTCAAATAAATAGTGAAGTTGCGTACCAAAACTCAATGTTTCGTTATTTATATTACTGTCCACCATTTTTGATGCATGCATCTTCTCTTTTTGTTCAGATGCCACAATCACTGGTAGGCTATAATAACTAATCTTTTCACTATCAAATTCTTTTAAAGAGTTTTTATTTAAATAAGTTTCTTCAAATTCAACACGTTTTTCTATTAATTTATTTCTCGCTGTATTTTGATAATACGCCAAATAATCATAAAAAGAATGTGCTAGACTTAATCTTGTGATTGGATCTTTATCCTTATTTTCCATAAAAATTATCGCTTTTTCTTTCGCACGAGTTAATGCCACATAAAATAATCTCAACCTTTCAGAAAGAGTATTGCTTTTGTCCAATTCTTTATCCAAATAATTAAGAATATTCAGTGCACTATCTTTACTTTCATCAATTATAGGAAGAATTACTCCGTATTCTAAACTTGTTTTAAACTTTGACTTATCTCCCCCAGATATGAAAAAATCATTTCCTATTTGGGGCATATAAACAATGGCAAACTCTAATCCTTTAGACTTATGAATTGTCATTAATTTAATTGCATCTTCAACATTATCATCCGAACTGCTATCCATATCTAAATCTAATTCTTTTAAATCATTTATGTATTTAATAAAATCATCAAGAGAATAATCAATTTGTTCCATAGTCTTTGAGACATTATAAAGATAATTTACTATTAATTCATTTTCTTGAATATCGCCAATAAGTATGAGCTTATTATAAATATCCAAAGTTTCATATAGTTTTAATACTATTTCGCTAAGTGGCAAGTGTTCAATGCTTTTTGCGATACTTTCCATATCTTTATACGCTCTTGTATCTTTTAAACTATCATTTTGCACAAAATCGTAAATATCTGAATCATTTACTTGATAGGCAAAAGATCGCAATAATCCTATAAGTGTATGTCTAAAATCAACATCGAATTGTTCACTTTTAATTTTATGAATAACAGTTAAAGCGTCATAAAATAAATTACCAACTAGTGAAGTAATTAACTTATCTTTTTGATACGATTTTAAAGGTAATTGATATTTATCAAATACTTTTTTATATAAATTAAACGACCTTCTTTTATCAATAAGCAAAGCAAAATCAGAGTACTTACAAGGTCGTAATTCTTTATTTTTTCGATCATATACTTTATATTGTTCATTAAGTTTTTTAACTATATCTTGTGCCACTAAATGAGCTTCGTATTCTGCTTTACTCAAATTAGACTCTTTAGAATCAAAATAATAGATTTCAAAATGATTGTTAGCATCATTTTTTCCATATGTCAAATAGTCATTATTTCCTGCTTTAGCAATGTGATCAATCTTATAGTCAACTGCACCAATCTTTTTACTCATTAAATCAGAAAACATAACATTTAAATCTTCCACAACTTCTTGTCTACTTCTAAAGTTATAATTTAAATCTATTTTTTCTCCATTTATGCCTTTTTTATAATTCTCATATTTCTCTTGGAAGATGTTACAATTTGCATTACGGAAAGCATATATAGCTTGTTTAGTATCCCCAACCATAAATAAATTGTTATTGGCAAGTTTACTGATAAAGGCTTCTTGAATATCTGATGTATCTTGATATTCATCAACCATAATAAACTTAATCGATTCCTTTAACTCTTTATTTATTTGTTCATCATAAACAAGTTTTAATGCCATTTTGGAAATATCAGAAAAAGTAAATGAATTTTTAGAATATTTGAATTTGGTCAATTCATCATCTAATTTCCTTGCAATACTAAAAAGACAATTATAAGCATTTTTATATTTTTCTTTTGTTAATAATTTGATGACATCTTCTCTACTCCCCATCAATGAAACATTTGAGCACGCATCTCTAAAACTTTTCATAATTGCACTTCTTAGTGCTCTATCTTCTTCGGATACTCTAGTTCTACTACTTGGTGGGCATGCCAAACAAGCATTATATAAAGAATTATAATCTTCCACATTAAAAACATTATTTAACATTTCTAGATGTTTATTTCCTTCATCAACATCTTCAAAATAGTCGCACATGTTTATGCACTCATTAATTGCATCTTTGGTATTAATTAATACTTTATTTAATAATTGATCGATAAAATCTTCTTTAAACACTTCCGAACATTGATTCATTAAAAATTCTTCTTTATTGATTTTTAAATCCGCCAAATGAAGAATATTCATAATAAATTTCTTTATCACTATGTCATCACTTACAACAAAAGTGGAAATCATATCAATAAATTCTTTATCATTTTTAAGATACAGTTCTTCAAAGATTCCATCTAATATTTCGTATTCTTTAATTTTTATAATATTTTCATCAATGATTGAAACGTTTTTGGATATATCAAAATAGTAGTTATATTTTTTTACCAAATACAAGGCATATGCATCAAATGTCGTAACATTACTACCTTCAACTTGGTCCGCTTCTTCGAAATAGTTTTCTTTACGTAAAAGAGAGATTATACGCTCCTTCATTTCATGAGCGGCAGCATTAGTGAATGTTAAAATAAGAAGTTCATCAACTTTAGCTTCTTTATTTTTAATTATATTAAAAGCTCTCTCAGTTAAAACAGCTGTTTTACCTGATCCTGCACCTGCCGACACAATCGCGTTGACATTTCGAATATTAATTGCTCTTAGTTGTTCATCTGTCCACGCCATTTTAATCTTCTCCTTTTAAACTAATTGATTCATAATCACTTTCTTTTACATTACAAATATCACCAAAAGGACAATACTTACATTGTGAATTTTGGTCACTACCAAGTATTTTCGGATTAATCCTAAAATCTCCTTTTTGAATTAGTTCGTCGGCCTTAAGATAGTTTTCTTTAGTAACATTAATAAGCTTATCAAAATCCTCTTTTGAATTATATCTAGTATATTGCCCATATTTATTTGAATTTGGATTGTAACTATATGATTTAATGAAAAGTGATTTTTCATAACTTGTGTCAAATGTTTTAATTTTTTCAAGATCACCAGTAGATTCACCTACGAGTCTATACAAATTCCTATAAAATAAATAATTATCTTCTGGAATGCTTACTTCATTGGCCAATATATTTTGGATATAAAATCCAATGAGTTCTTTGTCTTTAAACATTTCATCCTCTTTCAAAAGTAAAGCGTAAGTTGGAAGTTGCATAGAAAAACCATATGGCACTTCTTTCTTTGTAAATGTTTCCGAACCAGTTTTATAATCAATTATAGAGTAGTAGTCAGATTTACCATCACTTGTAATCATGATTTTATCAATAAATCCATTAATACTTACATTTTCATTTAATTTAGTTACAAATTTCTTTTCCAAAATAACTTCTTTTAAATTCATATAAGATTTTTGTTCTTGCAAAATATCACAAAGAACTTTCAATTCTTCTTTTTTGCGCATTAAAACTACTTTATCTTTTATTTCAAAAGAGTATTTTTCTTGTGTCTTATTAAATTCGTTTTCAAAATCAAAATTATTATCATAAACTTTGGATAAAACTTCATGACAAAGTAGACCTAAATTTTGTGAAAAAGTCGTTTCGTATTCATCAAGATGTAAAATATTTTGTAGATAATATCTAAATTGGCATTGGAAAAAAGTTTTTATATTTGAATACGAATAATTTCTACTATTTTTTCCTACATAATTAGTTAGATTATTAAACGAATTACTATAAGTCATATAAGGAATATCAAATAGTTTAGAATACGAATGTCTTTCATCACTATCGATATCAAATTTGCGTTTCAAATCTTCTAACTTCGCAAATATTTTTTTGCCTTCTTTATCAGAATAAATTGTTTTCGAGTTAGATTTATCTACTTTTAAATTTAATTCATTAATCAAGCTTGATGGATAGAGTTTTTCTCCCGAATTAGATAAAGGATAAGACACGTATGCATGTTTTAAATTTGTAAGTATATCAATAGACTCTTTTTTACTAACATTATTAACATCAAAACTTGTAGAGATTCCTAAAATATCTTTTTCTTTATTCATTAAATAGTCGTCATCTTTACGAATTATTGGATATACACCTTGATTAAATCCAAGAATAAAATAATATTTATCTTCAAACGTTAGTCCAAGTTTATCAACATGGGTAATAAAACTATTCTCACTAGTGTGAACATTAATGTTTTTTAGGATGTTTTTTAAAGCGTCAATTTGCTTATCCACTCTTTTTATTTCACCAATTTTATTATTTTCAATAATGCTTTTTATATTGTTTATATCTTCATCATCGGAAAATTCATTATGATACAAGAAATCATTAATTCCTGTTACTTCTATTTGTTTTATAATATTTAAAACATTTGGCAAAGATAAATAGTTATAAGTCGTTGGCATTAACTTCGGAAGATTAAACTGTTGACACATTTTATTAATAGCAAATGCATATTTTTTTTCATCTGCGACTAAAACTATATCACTTTGTTTTACTCCACTAAGAATCAAATCGCAAATCGTATTGAAAAAATGAAAAATTTCCTCATCAATACTATTGAATTCTAAAACATTTGGGAGATAATCTCCTTTTTCAAAATCAATGTATCTAGCAGCCACATTTAAAGATTGAAAAATATTCTCTAACTCTTTATCTATATTTCCATATCCAATTACATAAATTGGCTTGCTTTTTAATTCAACTGGAAGATAAATATTCCTATATAATAATCCTAGTTTATCTAGCTCTTCTTTCAATTCTAAAAGATGTATAATTTTACTATTGTCATCGATTTTTTTAATATTAATATTTTCAAGCAAAAGTTTAGCATTGTCATAAGAGATATCATATTTATTCATCGCAAAAATAATTGCATTAATATCATAAGCACCATAATAATTAGATAAAATTTCTTCTTTGGTATAGAACTTAAAATTAACAAGCTTATTATTTTGAAAATATGAAATTAAGTCACGATAATATTTTCGTGGCGCGACAAGTATAAATTTCTCATCTCTTATATCAAGCCTCATAATATAGTCCTCAATCAAATTATAGTATCTAAAGGTTTATATTTCAATGGTATAGAATACCATTGATTGAAATTTTAGGTAGAAATTTTGTTAAAAAAAACTATCTATAAGAATAGATAGTTAAATTATTATTCAAACACTCTTGTTGCTTTCACTGCCAACTTCCATTTTTGATATCTTTCTTTTACTTCACTAGAAGACATTGATGGCCGGAAAGTTTTATCTACACTATGTGCTTTCTTAATATCGTCAAGTGATTCATAAAAACCAGTTTTTAATCCAGCAAAATATGCAGCACCTAAAGCAGTTGTTTCCAAACATTTAGGTAAATTTATCGGTATTTCTAGAATATTTGATTGAAATTGCATTAAATAATTATTTTTAGTAGCACCGCCATCGACGCTTAAAGATTTAATATCGATATGTGCATCTTTTTTAATTGTTTGAATTAAGTCCATAGATTGATAGGCAATGGCTTCTAATGTTGCACGAATAAAATGATATTTATTAGTAGATCTTGTAAGACCAAATACTGCTCCACGAGCATTGTCATCCCAATAAGGTGTTCCTAATCCAACAAAAGCTGGTACGATATATACACCTTGTGAATCATCTACTTTTTGTGCGGAAATTTCACTATCTGCAGCCGTAGCAATCATTTTCATTTGGTCCCTTAGCCATTGGATTGAAGCCCCTGCAATAAAAACAGAACCTTCTAAAGCATAAGTGACTTTATTATCATAAGACCAGGCAACCGTAGTAAGTACACCATTTTTAGAAAGTATTGGAGTCTCACCAATATTCATTAACATAAAGCAACCTGTGCCATACGTGTTTTTAACATCACCTTTATTAAAACAAGTTTGTCCAAATAATGATGCTTGTTGATCTCCTGCCACACCTGTAATAGGAATTGTCGTGGCAGAAAACATTAATGTTGCATCACCATAATGGTGGGAACATTCATAAACCTCAGGCAACATGCACTTTGGGATATTAAATAATTTTAATAATTCATCATCCCACTTCTTTTCAAAAATATTAAATAAGAGAGTTCTTGAAGCATTAGTAATATCTGTTGCGTGTACTTTTCCTTGTGTTAGTTTATAAATAAGCCAACTGTCAATGGTGCCAAACATCAATTTTCCTGCTTCAGCGTCTTTTTGCAAATTATATTTATCTAAAATAAAGCGAATTTTTGATGCGGAAAAATATGGATTAATAATCAAGCCAGTCTTTTGATGAATGAAGTCTTCCTTATCTTTTAATGCATCACATATTGCCTGCGATTGTCTAGATTGCCAAACGATAGCATTACAAACAGGAAGTCCAGTATCCTTATACCAAATTACTGTTGTTTCTCTTTGGTTAGTGATACCAATTGAATCAATTAAATCTAATCCTATATTCGCTTTAATTAATACTTCGTTAATAACATCAACAACTGAGCTATATACTTCAAGAGCATCTTCTTCCACCCATCCTGATTTTGGATAAATGAGCTCTATTTCTCGCTGAGCAATATATCTTGGCATACCATTTTTGTCAAACAAAATTGCCCTTGAAGAAGTTGTGCCTTGATCAATTGATAATACAAATTTTTCCATAATTACTCCTTAATACCTCATGCTCTCACATGTTAATCTATATAGTTTCAAAAAATCGCTCTTTTTAAAATCAGATTTTTTAAATCTAAATTTCCAGTTTTCATCCTCGCTATAAACCTTAAGTAAATCTTCTACTGTAAAAAGTGTTAAATTTGCTTTAGAGTTTAAACTAACTTTTATTGTCATATTTATTAAGCTATCTATAGTGTCAAATCTATCAAAATGTAAATACTGTGCTAGATTATCTTTTGTTTTTTTATCATTTAACAAGATTGTGCCTAGTGACTTATTATTCCTAAATCCCATAAATGATACACATTTTTCTGGTAAATTATGAGGCAAATTTTCACTATTAGTATTTTCATTAAACGAAAATCCAAATTCTTTAAAATCGATAAATTCACTATATTTTATTAGTTCATATATATCATCTGTTAGAACAATATAGTCTTTAACTATTATTTCGTTTTTTATACAGTTTTTAATAATATCAACTATTTTATTTCTTGGTCCTTGTTTCCACTCAATATTTCCATTATTTTCAGTTGAAACAGCATAATAAGAAACAAATTCTTGAAAATCATCAATACAAATTAAATCATATAGTTTAGAAGCGAATTTTATTCTATTTGTCCACCATCTAAAATTGTTCTTTACCATTTTAGTGAAATCATAAAGTGGTATATCATACGATTGATTTTTTCCTAGATCTTTTCCTGCTACTAATGAACAACTGCCATCTCTATTTAATTGAAATTCACTTCGATGTGCCCAAATATCAACTGAGTCATATGACATATAAAATGGTAATTCGCCAACAATTCTAATATCTTTTCCATTTGCGTATTTTTTTAATTTTAAATACTGCGTAAAAGCAAAATATTGAATAGTCACATAATCTTCAAATAAATCAAGATTACTTTCCTTAAATGATTCTAAATCTTGCTTTTTATGAAATTTGTATTGGCTTGGCCATTCATGCCATGGCGCATTATTAAATTTTTCTTTGAGACACATAAATAGCGAATAATCATTAAGCCACTTTTTATTTTTGTGATAAAACTTTTGGATTTTATATGTTTCAACTATTTTCGCACGATTTGCTGCTAGTTTAAGCAATATAAGGCGATGCTCATTTAAATAGTCATAATCAACTTTATGATTGTTATAACTTTTCGTATGTAGTTCAATTTCTTCTTTTGTCAAATACTCTTTTTTTAATAAATCTTCTAAATCAATCAAATAAGGATTTATTGCAAAAGAAGAATTTGATTGATATGGCGACCCATTACAAGCAGTCGGATTAAGAGGTAAAACTTGCCAATACTTTTGTCCTGCTAGTTTTAATAATTTTACAAACTTTTTTGCCTCAGTTCCAAAATTTCCAACTCCATATTTTGAAGGCAATGAAGAA
Source organism: Erysipelotrichales bacterium (assembly GCA_022508535.1). Lineage (GTDB taxonomy): Bacteria > Bacillota_I > Bacilli_A > RFN20 > CAG-826 > RUG131. The sequence goes on along the minus strand of JAFLUZ010000001.1, from coordinate 198,083 downwards.
ATATGTAAAAATAATCCGCTTCCTTTTTTCATATTAGTTTATTTCATTATTGACTCGATGTCATTAATCTCCTTTATTATTTCTTTTGATAAACACTCAGATCCATCTTCAGTTACTAATACATCATCTTCAATACGAATACCAATTCCTAATTCTTTTATATATAATCCCGGCTCTACAGTTATTACGTTTCCTTTAACTAATGGTAGCTCGCGCAAGGAAATATCATGTGTATCTAAGCCAAGATGATGAGAAACATTATGATAATAATATTTAATAATTTCATCTGGATTATTAATTAAATTAAGTTCAATTAACTTATCAGCCATAAATCTTTTTGTTTCTTCTTGTAAAACCTTAATTGTTAGTCCGGGTTTTATTATCTCAATAATATGTTTATTACAATTTAGAACAATTTCATAAATCTTTCTTTGCATTTCACTAAATTTACCATTTATTGGATAGGTGCGCGAAATATCTGCTTTATATTCATTATGATCAGAACCTAAGTCTAATAAAAGCAAATCTCCATCCTTCATCTTATCAATAGGGTCAGGATAATGAAGTATCGTGGCATTTTTTCCACTTGCCGCAATTGTATTAAATGATAATTTGGAATTATCTAAAGAAATTATATATTTGAAAAGTGCCGCCATTTCATATTCATATTTATTTGGTTCTAATTTCTTAAGAATTTCTATTAATCCACGATTAGTGTTATGAATTGCTTTACGTAATTCTTCTATTTCATAATCAGACTTGACCATTCTTAATAGTTTCAATTCATCACCAATATTGAAGAAATCGACATTTGCAAACTCCTTAGAAAGGATATCTTTATATTCACATACAGAAATAAATTTGTCAAAATTTCCATAGTTTGCTGCGGATTCGTAATCAAGTCCAAAAGAAACTTTATCAAATTCCTTTACTATGTTCTTAAGTTCTTTAGAAAAGTCTTCCGAAAACAAAATTTCTTTTATTCCCGAAATCTCTCTTGCTTCATCTTCTTTAAGACGAATACCCGTCCATTTTTCTTTTAATTCATCAAATTTTTGAATAAATAGAAGAGTTTTTGCAACGTTTTCTTTTTTTATGAATACTAAGATTGTTTCTGCTTGTTTGACACCTGTAAGATAATATAGGTTATAGTCAATTTGAAACTTAAATGCCTCATCAGCACTTTTTCTAATTTCAGATCCTCCAAAAATAATACTTATTGAATTGTTTGGCAATTTTTCAATCAATTTAGTTCTTCTTGTTATATACTCATTAACCATAGTTTCTCCTCCTTTATAAGGATTTTATTTTTTCAAGTGCATCGTCTAGATAGCTACATTCAATATCTTCAACTTCACCCTCATCTACTAAGCGCGAAATATCTTCTCTTAATGGTAGTTTACCTAATACATCTAGATTGAATTGTTTTGCAACTTCATCAATATGTGATTTACCATAAATGTAAATTTTTTCTTTACAAGTTGGGCATTCAACATATGACATATTTTCCACTAACCCTAAAATAGGGACATTCATTTCACTAGCCATTTTAATAGCCTTTTTCACAATAGTAGAAACTAAATCTTGTGGTGAAGTAACAATAATAATTCCATCCACTGGTAAGTATTGGAATGTTGTTAAAGCGACATCACCTGTTCCTGGTGGCATATCAATTACCATGTAATCAACATTATGCCATAAGACATCTGTATAAAATTGTTTAACTAAGTCGCCTATCATCGGTCCACGCCAAATAATTGGGTCATCATCATTTTGTAACAAAAGATTTGCAGACATTATTTGAATACCAGTTTTTGATATTGCGGGATATATTATTCCTTCTTCTCCCATTGCCTTTTCTTTAATGCCAAAAGATTTAGGAATTGATGGTCCTGTGATATCTGCGTCTAAAATACCGACTCGATATCCATCTTTAGAAAGGCCACTTGCAAGAAGAGACGATACTAAGCTTTTTCCTACTCCACCTTTTCCAGAAATTACACCGATTATTTTTTTAACCTTTGATAATTCGTTTAATTTTGCTTTTTCAATGCGACGATCACATGCTTGGCCACATGAACTGCATTTACCATTACAATCTGCCATATTTATTCCTCGACTTTCTTATATATACTTTTATTCCCTTTAAATTCAATTCTAGTATCTTGATAAAATTGTTCCATAAAACTTTTTACTATATCATTTTTTGAGAATACAACTAGTTCTACAAATTCATTGAATTTTGTGTCTTCCACTATTACATCATCATTTTTGCATTTTCGAATAATAGCATCATAACTATTGTAACTTGTAGTTATGTGATAAGAATTTCCTTCACAAATTTCATACAGCATAGCGCTTTTAATTGCCAAATCCGATGCTTCAACATATGTTCTTAAAAGTCTAGAAGCACCAAGCAAAATTCCACCAAAGTAACGAACTACAATCAATATAATGTGATTTAAATCATTTTTCACTAGTAAATCTAACATTGGTCGTCCCGCAGTACCTTGTGGCTCACCATCATCACTAGACTTTTGAAAGTTGTCAATAATTGTCGCGTAGCAATAATGTTTAGCTTTAGGATATCTTTTTTTTACTTCTGCAATTATTTGTTTTATATCATCTTTGCTAGTGATAGGTCTAATAATACCGATAAAACGGGAATGATCAACTTCAAGTTCTTTTATAAATTCCGACATTACCGTATACACACTATCACCTCTTTGCTTTTAAAATTTACATAAAGGACAAAACCCTTAAGCAATCTTAAGGGTTCCAAGTCTTTAAAATGCTGAATAAAACTTTATAATCTCATCAAACATTATTCCAACATTATTTTGAACTTTTTCAAAACTAAAGTTACTATCTTTAATTGGATCAGAACAATTTTCTAACATATCATTATAGGCATTATTAAATCTATCGTTATTTATCAATACACTATGTGCAACGTAGAATACTCCGCCTTCGTTCATTAATCGATTATAAATACCCTTTCGATAAACAAATGAGGCAATGGTTGAATTTTCTTTTGAATTTTCATCATATAATGCACTTAATAAATTTGTCATTTGTTCTGCTTGCTCAGTAGTTATATCTTTAGGGTCACCCATTTTAGAAACGAGTTTAACACTATCAATTGAAGAAGCAAGAGCATTAGTCTCAAGATCATTAAATAGATTATAGGCAAAGTCATTTTCAATTGAATAATCTTTGCCACCGAAATACCACATATTTTGATATTCAATATTGTGTTCATCACTACAATAATAATCATCCAAATAATTAGAATCTTCAATATTTGATGATAAGAATCCTGCTACTATTTCACAAGATAAATATGACTTAATATACTCTTCTTTTGAACCATCATTGTAAATGTAGCAATTTCTAAATACTTTACTAATTGCTTTAGAATCAAGTGATGTAAAGGTATTTTCTCCTGCTTTTGAATCTTTAATTAACGTTTCTAGTGTATCTGTAATGGAATCTAAAGCGGTACCTTCAACTATAATTTGTTTTCTATCTCCAATATTTTCAATTTTGTCAAATATCGCATCAAGGACATTACTATATTCAAATCTATTTTGTTGACTATTTACATATGTGCCGTCATATCTATCACTAATATATTCAGCAAATCCAACTGAATCAATTGCGTTTTTCATCACGAGCCCACGACAATCTTTAAAGATTTTTGAATCAATTAAGAATTGTACAAAAGTTGTTAAGCTTCTATCGTGTGCTTTGAATTCAGATATTTTAAATCCATTCTTAAATTCAATAACATACTCAATATCGCCATTAGCTTTTCTTGCATATCCATCTTCATAAGATTCATCATATTTTACAATACCAATCAATAATTCATGGATAACATCTAACTCATATTCATTTGCATCAGGTGTTTCTTCTGAATTGATATAATAATTATCACGGCCAATTAAATAGTTTTCTTTATTTTCACCATCGTATTTTGAGAAGTTTGATAAAGAAACATTTTCAAAAGCTTTTCGGATATAAATTGGCACTGCATCATAACACAAATCACTTAAATTGATTGTCTTTAAAGTGCTATCAATTTGATCAGGATTCATTCTCTTAATATTGATATCACCGACTTGTTCTATTTCATCATCATTTATATCAATAATTTGGTCATAAATATCAAATATATTATCAATTTCATTATTCCAATATTTTTTATTAGCCTTAGTTTCTTCATCAAATGAAAGAATTTTTGTTCTTGCATTTTCTTGTGCATTAGTTATTCCAAGTGCATCATATTGTTCCTGATATAGTTTTGTATCATAAATAGTATCTGATAATGTAGAGTCATTGAAAGATAAGCACATAACTTGAATAAATACTGTATCTTTTCCTTCTTCGTTTGAACCTTGAACATGGAAAACATCAGAATTCGCTAATGCTTTTAGTGTATCTTTTAAATTTTCTTCATTATCGCCTTCTTTAATGGTCTTAAGTGTGAAATCATCTTCCATTGTATCTTCTAATAATGAGAAGTTATCCATAATTGTTACTAGCCTATTAATTTCAGAATCATCATAATGATCAAATTCTTTCGTATATTCATTGTAACTAAAGCCAGGCTTAGCTGCTTTTAGACTGAAATCGGGTGAGAAACTATCTGTATTTTTTTCATTAATAAATTTATTGATAAAATAAGGAATAGTTCTATATAACACATTTGAATCATTTAAATTATGCATTATTTCATCCAAATTATCATTATTTTCTAACCAACAATCATCTCCACCAATGTCATCAAAATCAACACCATCTGCTAATCTAATAGTTTCAAACATTTTAGCAATTTCGCCTGATACTGATTCATCACCTTTTATAACCCAATCGTCATTAGAGTCAACATCTGGAGTACAACGGCTATTAGAAATACTTTGAACCACTTCTAAAGTGGAATTGCATTTCAATTTCATATCTTCATTTAGTTTTCCTAAAATAGCATCTTCATTAATTGTTACTTTCAAGAATTCGGCAACAATACCTTCAAATGTAGTCGCATCTGCTTCGTTTTCTAAATTTTCATTATTCAATGTGTTAAACATCTTAGATTCATGAAGTAGCACTAATGTATCTTCTAGATTACTTAATTTTTCGTCATCATTACGAACTTCGGCAAAATCCACCCCATCAAGGTCTTGAACTTTTTTCAAAGCATCACAGACAGTTTTCATTTCATGGTTGCGTTCGTCGACATCATCCATATCAACTAACGCTTGAACATTAAGTCTTGAACTAACTTTTAAATCAACATCGCCAAATTCATTAAAATCTTCCGATGCTGCATCTTTAATAGCATTAGCGATTACCATTCTTAACGCATTGGAACTATTAATTCCTTTAAACTCTTCTATTCTAAATAGTGTTTCACTACCATCTGCAATAAATAAGTCTGTATAATCTTGTGGGTTTTCAACAATGATATCAAGACCAGCATTACCTTTTTGCTCAACCGCACCATTATCTTCTCCAATATTTTGCATAGCCTTAATGAAATTGAAAATTACATCAATCTCTTCTTCCCATTTTCTATCACTTGATACTTCATTAAAGAACTGAGTTGTTTTAGTTAATTCTTCTGGATTATCAATATCATGGAAATTAAGATTACCATTTGCTTCTGTTAATTGGTTCTTTAAGAAATTACCAAAACCATATTCATCACCAAAAAGTTGCGATTTAGATAAGGCAACAGCTAAATTTCTTGTCAATAAATTTCCATCTTCATCAACTGCATCGCTATTAACAAAATCAATATTATCAAGTGTTGTGCCTTTTTCATTTAATCTTTGTGCACTATCAAGTAATATTGCAAAATTTTCTCCTTCTGTACTCCAATCAATAACATTTCTAAAAGAAAGATTAGCATTTGGAATAGAATCTAACATTTCTTTCAAATTATTATCCAAGATTGGTCCAAGTCCCACTGATAAGAGAGCGGAATCACCAATGGAATTGAATAAAGAAGAAACTGAATCTGGATCTAAGACCTCGCGATCTAAATAGCCATTTGGATTATTCAATAATTTTGTAAATTTACATTCTTTAAATGTATCAAAGAAATTACCAATATTATCAATTTCTTTATCCCAATTCAAATCCACTAAAGATTCATGGTCAGTAATATTTCCATCTTTATATTCCAATTTATCAAATAAATTATCAATTACGATTAAGAAGTTTTCTTTTCGATCTGAGAATTTATGGTTAAAGATTTCAGATTTTTTTACACCATGCAAAATATTGGTTAAATCGTTTGAATCTATAGCCTCAAGTTGTTCTTGAACATTATCTTTAGTCATTGCTTTCACAACATTAAATAGTGCAGGAGTAAAATCCAAAACATTCACCAATTCATCGCCAAGACTATCCACTTCATAGTAAATTGAATCTGGCGAAATACCAAATTCTTCAAGTTGATTTGCATTTGTGTTGACAACACTTCTCAATATTTCTGGAATCGCTGCTTTTAATATTTTTGAATTGTCCACAGTACTTAATGGTGTTTTTAAAGATTCACAAATTTCCTCAGTTAACGTTATTGTATCCGAGGTAAATAAATCCTTAGTGTTTTCATCTGAAACAATATCGGCCACAATATCAAGCATTGTGCCAAACTCTAATTTATAATCCAATCTTGTTTCAAGACTTTTTACTGCTTCATCTATTTTTGTAGAATCAATTTTCATATCACCTAAATTACTTATAACAAGATTAACTAAACTAGATGATAATTTTCCAAATGAATTTACTAATAAGTCACTATCAAGTAAACATCTTCCATTTGTTAATTTTCCATCTTTATCTACATTAAGGAATTCATTGGTATCATTATCTCTTTCACCAACAAAGATTGGAACAATTTCTTTTGCATTTGTTAAAATCGCATCCAAGAATTTTGTCACTGAATCATTTTTTGTTTTATCTTGTTCAGCATCATTTTCATATTTTAATGATTTAAGATTTTTAGTATCGCTACTAGCAATAATTTCATCAACATAATCGACAAGAGCATTCTCAGTTGTTTTATTAATGCGGTAAATTGAATCATAGACTGTTGCAAATTCATTTCCGAATTTTATATTTTGATATTTTTCCCACTCTGTAGGCAAATAACTTTGCAGCACATTACCTTCAGTATTTGCCATTGTCCAAACTAAAGAAGGTAAAACTTGTCTCATTATTTCTAGTTCATCGAATTTCTCGAATGTCTTAACAAGTTTTGTATGAATACTTTCATCTTCAGTATTTAAAATTCTTTTAACCATTATAGATGGATTAGAAAGTACTTCTTCATCGACAATTCCGGTTTCATACATATCAGAGTAAATATTAGATAAAGTTGTTAAATCGTTTTTCCAATCGATTTTATCTAAATCAACTTTTGAAGCATCAATATATTCACTAACACCATCCATGTTAAGGGCAAAGTCTGCCACAATTGGTAAAGCATTCATAACAAGAGATGAAGTTGTTAATTGTGCAATTAAAATAGAGATAATTGAACTATCCATTAAAATAGTTCCGTTAATAATTAAAGAACCATCCTCTGCAAAATCGGCAGCACCACTTGCTAATAAAGTCGTTCCAACAGACAAAATAGATGATATTTCATCTGTAAATGTCAATGTCGACTCACTCGTACTAGTAATTACATTAGCAAGTTTCATATCCAAAGTATTACCATCACTATCTTTTGTCCAATTAAATAAGACTTGGGCAAGCGCAGATTTATTATAGGCATCCACCCATTCCATTAATTGGTTATATGTCTCATTATCTAAATTTTCTTTTTTTACAACATTCGCATTATTAAAAGCTTTAGAAATAGAATTTATAATTGAACTAAACGGAACAATAAGCATTGATAAAACCAAACTACTTTTTACAATGCCTTCAGCAAAGCCCACCATTCTTAATTTAACTTCTTTACGCAATTTTTTAGCAATTAAATGTTTAAAAATAAGGTGATATAAAAGAGTCGCTAATAAATTTCCGAAAATTATAACAATCACTGCTAATACAAGGAATGTCGCAAATCTAACCACTATCATCGCTAATTCCGTAATTAATGCAAGTGTTCTAGGATCAGACAATGTTTTTTGTAAACTTCCACCTTCATTGGTGCCAATCGCTCCAATTATTTCAATTAATGTTCCTTTTATAGTTGTCACATTAACTGTCATATCATTTATGGACATCTTATCAAAACCGAATATCGTTAAATCAATATTCGCAACACCATCGCCAATTCGACCTGCAAGCGCATAAGAAAGAATTACAAGTAACCCTACAAATATTAATCTAAAAGAAGCATTCCATACTCCTCTAAGTAAACCAATAAGTCCTCCAAGTAAAACCAAAACAATAATACCAACAAATACGAGATTACTAATAGTTGAAATCATCAAAGGATCTATATCAGGTAACGTAAGTAAATTTATTAAATTCATTTAGCAACACCTCGCTAGTATTATAACATATACATTTAAAAATATATATGTTATTTGCTTGAGTTTAAAACATTAACTGCGAATCTATTTTTTTATGATATAATATATTATTATGAAATGAGGTAGTTGTATGGAGCCAAAAAATTCAGTTTTTCATTTAGATTTAATTAAGCACGCTATATGTTACTTAATTAGTTATTTCGGGTTATATGCGTTTTATATCATTTTAACGCTAATTGCAAGTTCTTTTTCTTCTTTTGGCACATTAAATGAAGTAGTACAAAATTCAATTTTAACTACGCTTGCATATGGATTAACTTTTGTTTCGATCATCATCTATTTATACAACATCGCTTTGAAAGACATCCTCAATCAATATAAGCAAATTAAAAACGTTTTGTACGGATTATTATATGGATTGGGATTGTTATTTGGATCAGTAATTGTCTCGGCGTTTTGCATGCAACTTGGCGCTATTTTAGGTATTGATGTTGGAATAAATGAAAATGAGAGTTCAATTCAAGAAGCAATTGCAGCTCAGCCAGTACTAACAGCACTTATGACAGTTGTTTTTGCGCCTGTAACTGAGGAAATTGGTTATAGATTTGGTATTTTCGGCGGAATTCATAAATATAGTCGTATCGGTGCGTATTTAGCTACTTCATTAATATTTGCGCTTATTCACTTTGATTTCAGTAGTTCAAATATGGCTAATGAGTTATTAAATTTACCTTCATATATATTTGCTGGCGTTTGGTTATGTTTAACTTATGAAAAGAGCGGATCAATTGTCACTTCAATTACTGCGCATATGACAAATAACGCTGTGGCGCTTATTGCATCTTTAGCAAGCTAATGCTTTTATGAAAAAATTACAGTGTTTAAGTGGTTTTTGGATAAGAATTATTGCACTAATAACAATGGTAATAGATCACTTAGCCGTTTTATTAGTATCTTTCGATTTGCTTTCTATTGAATCTTCGATATACTACGCAATGCGTGTTTTAGGAAGACTATCTTTTCCACTATTCGCTTTCGGAATTGTAGAAGGTGTATTACATACTAAAAACATAAAAAAATATTTAACTCGCTTAGGAATTATGTCTATTGCTATGACTTTAGCTATTGTCATAATTGAAAATGGTTTTAAGTTTTACTTATCGTTTGTAGATAATATATTCTTAACCTTGTTCTTGGGAGCAATAGCTATCTCATTACTTAAAAGAAAAGATTGGATGCGTTATTTAAGTATAATTCCTATTGGGCTTTCTATTTTGGGAAATTACACAATACTAAATCCATACTTTGTTCCCCAATATGGAATATATGGTGTATTAATGATTGTGTTTATGTACGTTAGTAATGCTATTGCCCATAAACTATCTAAAGATCAAGCAAAAAAATACAATATAGAATACGAAGATTATCTAACTACTTCTTATCATCAACAAAATGTAAATTTATTGTATGGGGCTGCTATTTTATTTATAAATGTGTTGTTTTATATATTGTTAAAAATTATTCCATCTTTAGACAATATTCTTCTTATGTTTATTCAAGATTATAGTATTATTTCGCTTCTTATTGTGATACTATATAATGGAAAGCGTGGTTATGATTCTAAGTGGTTTAGGATCTTTAATTACTTATTCTATCCAATGCATTTATTAATAATATATGGGATTTTATATTTGATATTCTAAGGAGATAACGTTATGCTAAAACACATTGAAACAGTTGAAGAATTTGAAGAATTCATCAAAGAAGGGAAAGTAATTATTGATTTCTACGCTAATTGGTGTGGACCATGCAAAATGCTTGCTCCAGTTCTTGAGGATTTAGACCAAGAGGTCAATGATTTGAAAATCGGAAAAATTAATGTAGATGATCTCGGTGAACTCGCAGAGAGATATACAGTTTTTTCCATACCTACACTTATCTTAATTAAAGATGGACAAGAATTAAAAAAGCAAGTTGGTTTCTTACCAAAAGACTCTTTAAAACATTTAATTGAAAAAACTTTCTAAAAAATCTTGATTTTTCTACGATATATGGTAATATTTACTAGCACAGCAAATTGCATGGACCAGTGGTGTAGCGGTTAACATGCTTCCCTGTCACGGAAGAGACCGCGGGTTCGATTCCCGTCTGGTCCGCCATTATCTTGCAGGTGTAGTTCAGTGGTAGAACATCAGCCTTCCAAGCTGATTATGCGGGTTCGATTCCCGTCACCTGCTCCATTCTAATAAAAAAGTCCGATTATATCGGGCTTTTTTATTTCATTAATATTCTTTCTATCATTTTATATTTTGGTTATATGATATAATTAAATTCAAAGCAGAAGAAACCCCAGAGGGAGTCGAATCTTGGACGTGTTTGATAAGAATGACTTATTGTCATCATGATTCGTTGGGAGAGATTTATTCCTCTTTTTTATTTATTGGCTAAATTATAACTTTTATCAACTAAAGAAAAAATGTCTTCACAAAAATTATAATCATCAAGAATAATTGTTATCCAATGTTTTTTATTCATGTGATAACCAGGAAAATATTTTTTATTGTCAATTATAAAAGGCAAGTCTTCAGTTTTTGCTCGCACATCAATAATCTCTACAATTTCATCAGAATCTATACCTAATTTACTTTTGGATACAGTCATTAATACACCATACCACTTCTTATTATCTTTTCGTCTCAAAACAGAGGTATCTGGAAACTTCTCCCATAGAAATTCTAATTCATCGCCATATTTATCATTTACGTACGAAATTATACTTTGACTTTGCATAGTTTTATATATATTATCATCAAAACATTTTTTCGCAATTTCTGTAAGAATATTTTCATACGAATTTCTTATTTGCCCTACAAAATTTCCAACAGCGTTATCTATAAGATGCAAAGTATATAATTCATTTGTCGATAAATCTATCATTTTTGTGGATACTTCGCCATTTTCTGTGATCTCCACTATTAATTCAAAATCATAGTCACTTAATACTTTATGGTAAACATAATTTAAGTTTTTCAATTCAAAACCATATCCAATTAGTTTGGATGGATTCATTTTTTTGTTTTTAAAGATTACTTCAATAGCGTTTCTCATTTTGTTTAAATTTCCTAATTTCATCCAATAAATGATAGCATATATAAAATCATATAATCAATAAATGTGCAATAATATATAACAAATAATTTTTAATATTTTATAACTGCTCTACTTTGATATAATTAATATAGAATATGTCGAGGTTAATTATGAAACAAAATGGAATACGCAAAAAAATATTTGATAAATTACGAGCAAAAAATCATATTGAAAAAACTAGGGTTAATTCTAAAAATAAGTTAAAAATAGTTATAAGTAGCAATAACCAACACAAAATCAAAGAGTATAAAGAAATCTTTAATGATTACCCAAATATTGAAATTATGTCATTAAATGATGCAAATATTAATGTAGATCCTGAAGAAAACGGAAAAACATTTAAAGAAAACTCTTTAATTAAAGCTAAAGCTGTTGCAGAGTTAACAAATAATCTTGTAATTGCTGATGACTCAGGTTTAGAAATAGATGCACTTGATGGTTTTCCAGGAATTTATTCTTCACGTTTTATGAGCGACCACACATATGAAGAAAAGTTCTTAGCAATTTTTGATATGTTAAAAGATAAAAATAATCGCAAAGCACAATTCCATTGTGTCATAACATTAGTTAATTTAGAAGCAGGACCATTATTTTTTGAAGGAGTCGTGCGTGGTGAAATTGCTAAAACATCTAATGGTTTAAATGGATTTGGTTATGACCCAATATTCATTCCAGAGGGTTACAAAAAATCATTCGCCGATTTATCCGAAGATGAAAAAAATGCAATTTCCCATCGAGGAATTGCATCAAAAAGTTTATTAGAATTTTTAAAAGAGCATAAATATATTTAACTAATTACTATGTTCTTCAGCCAATTCGTTTACTCTATTTTTCATCGCTAATGCGATAGCGTCCGGTTCTTTATATAACTCTTTAAGTCTAGAATATCTAACACCTTTATCAATAACGAAGGTGTTTTTATGTTTTTGATAATACGCAGTAAATATTGGAATATCTATACCTTTTTTTAGGATAGTTTCCGCCAATGTCACAAACCCTGAAAAGAAATGAGTTAAGTGATCTTTATAACCTTTTGAAGAATCCTCCGGGAAAATAATTAAATTTGAGCCATTTTGAATGGTTTTTACACTTTCACGTATTGTAATTGCAAATTTAATATCATCATATGTTGGGATTAAATTCATACCGCGATAAAAAAGATTAACAAAAGGTGTAGCAATTGTACCAATAAGCCATGCAAAGAACTTGTTAAAATGCTTTTTTTGATGAAAATATGTAGTAGTTAAATACTTATGAACAGCTTTAGCTCCTTGTGTCATATCTGATACACCCCAAAATCTAAAGCTGTATTCGAAATAAATTTCCCATCTAACAGGAGCTTTTGCGCCTACATGATTACTTAAAATAAGGGATGGTTCTGAAATCTTTTCTCCAAGATATACAAATTTTGGTTTACTAAAAAATATACTTACAATTTTTTTATATACTTTAAACCATCTTTTATTTTCACTTTTTACCGACATAAACAATACTCCCTTTTTTGAATGATACCTTATTAAAGCAATAATTACAACCTTAAAATATGTTAGTAGACAAAAAAAAGTGACAATGTATTACATTGTCACAATTTTTTTAAATGGCGGAGCAAGAGAGACTCGAACTCTCGCACCAGTTACCCGATCTACGTCCTTAGCAGGGACGCCCCTTCACCAACTTGGGTATTGCTCCAAGGACTTAATAATGATAGCATATCAAACAAATTATTACAATCATTATTAAGTAAAAATTTCTAGTAAGCTTTAGCAAACAAAACAACCTTGCTTGCTTTCTTGCCACACACTGGGCAAGTATCACCAATTGGTCTTTGATCAAATGGCATACATCTTGATGTTGCATTAGTGTCTTCTTTAATCTTATTCTCGCAAGCTTCATCTCCACACCACATCATCTTAACATAGCCACCCTTATTGATGACTTCTTTAAACTCATCATATGTATGTGCTTCATTTACACTATGAAGCAATTGATCTAATGCTTTTTGATACATTTCCTCATGTATTGTCTTGAGCATTTGTGGCACAACTTCTTCTAACTCATCGATTGATGTTTGAATCTTTTCACCAGTATTACGCTTACATAACACAACTTTATTGTTTTCTAAATCGCGTGGTCCAAGTTCAACTCTTAAAGGGATACCTTTCATTTCATATTCTGCAAACTTCCAACCAGGTGTGCGATCACTATCGTCAAATTTAACACGATAACCTAGTTTCTCTAGACGATGTTTAATTTCAGTACATTTTGCTACAATTCCAGGTTTTGCTTGTTGAATAGGAACAATAACAATTTGAGTTGGTGCGACAAGTGGTGGTAAAACAAGACCATTATCGTCACCATGTACCATAATAATTGCACCTATCAAACGAGTTGAAACGCCCCAAGATGTTTGATGTACATGTTTTACTTTTCCATCTTGGTCTTGATAAGTAATTCCAAATGCTTTTGCAAAACCATCACCAAAATAATGTGTAGTTCCACTTTGTAAGGCTTTTCCATCATGCATCAATGCTTCAATAGTATATGTTTCTTCTGCTCCTGCAAATTTTTCTTTTTCGGTCTTTTGTCCAGTGACAAAAGGAATAGCTAATAAATCTTTTCCCATGTCTTTATAGACATCTAGCATCATTAAAGTTTCATGCTTTGCTTCTTCTTTTGTGCGATGAATTGTATGGCCTTCTTGCCATAAAAATTCTGATCCACGTAAGAATGGACGAGTTGTTTTTTCCCATCTTACAACCGAACACCATTGATTGTATTTCTTTGGTAAATCTCGATATGATGATACGATTTTTGCAAAGTGTTCACAGAATAGAGTTTCACTTGTTGGACGTACAATTAAACGTTCTTCTAATTCGTTTTGTCCACCAATAGTGACAATTGCACATTCTGGTGCAAATCCTTCAACATGGTCTTTTTCTTTTTGCAAGAGAGATTCTGGTATAACCATTGGCATATAGACATTTTCGTGTCCAGTAGCCTTAAATCTTTCATCTAAATATTTCTGTATTTGCTCCCAAATAGCATAACCATATGGTCGATAAATAATAAATCCTTTTACTGATGAATAATCCATCAATTCGGCTTTACGACATACATCCGTATACCATTGAGCAAAATCAACATCGCGTGATGTTATAGCATCATTTTTTGTTTCCATTCCCATAAATAAACCTCCTAATTTTTGCCCTTTACTGTTGACATTACTTTTTCAAGTCTCTTAGTGTCAATTGGCAAAATCATTTCATCACTTTGACTAATTAAATTACTAGATACGAGATTAATACCCATTTTTGTTAAAAGATATAATGAGTTTGTTGTATCTAAATCATAAGCAATGATATCTTTTTGATAATTTTTTAATTCTTCAATAATTGCGTGAACAATAAGAATTGATCTTCCAAGTTTGCTACACGCTCTAGTAAGTTCTCTATCAATGATAAAGTAATCAAATAATTGCATTATTTCGCTTGTTAACAGCGATTCTTTTCTACTAATCACTAGAGATAAAGCAAAACCATGTTCTTTTAAATTTTCTAAAGTCTCAACGATTTCTGCTTCATCTTGGAGCCATTCTGAAAGTTCGATTTCATTAAAAGCTAAAATAATGTTTTCTGTTTCTAAATTATTAACGTGCGAAAAACTTTTTGCGATAAAATCTTTTTCTAATACTGAAACGTTATATATTAATTTTACTTTTGAATTATTCTCATTTTTATATCTAGCAAGAATTCTCTTATTAAATAATGAGAATAGTTCTTTATTTTTCCCCATTTTATAAGCATATTCTTTTAATTCCTGAATATCTCCTCCGAAAATAGTGTTATTACAAACAATTGTTGATGAGTAGGCAAGTAACGAACCTTTTGTTATATCCACAATTGGTTGGAAAAATATTTTAAAATCTTTCTTCTCAATAAGGCTATTAAATTCACTTTCATAAGATGTAGTAACATCATTATCTGAAACAATATTCTCATCATATATCATAAAGTGATTCGGGTGATTAAATGCAAGCGGTGAAATCGATCTAGTCACACGCACAAGTTTTTTATACGATGATAATTCACTATTCAAGATACAACCAGAAATCGCATATGTGTATTTTTCTACATAAGAATTTATTTCTAAATATCTTGCAATAGTTTTGGATATTCCTTGCATCATTCTTAATAAGTTTCTTCTTTTGCTAATTCCGGGGTAAAAGATTGTAAATGCCGATTGAGAATAGTCCGCAATCGAACAATTACTTTTTAAATAAGGTATGATTATATTTTTAATAGAAGTAAAAAGCATAGAATCAACTTTATCATCATCATCATCTTGAAGTTTAGTGTTTCGTATTGACACATACAAAAATGATCCCTTGTTTTTATCTTTAAGGTTTTCAATAGTGAACATTTGATCGATGTTTGTAGTTGTTATTCTTTTCTTATCTTTACTGTTATCAAATTGCTTAATATCCATATTTTTCATAATGCACTTTTCAAGATGAAGAATTCTTCTCTTTTTATCTATTTGCTTAACTTGCAAGAAAGAAAAGTATGTACGTTTCTCATCATCAACAATGGTATCTGCTTCTAAATAATCACTAACATCTTTTTTAGAATAAAATAATTCTTCTAGCCATTTTTCAATACGCACTCCATCTTCGACAGAATAAAATTCCAAAAATTGTGAAAATGTACATTCGTGTTGAGCAGATATATTATTCTTATCAAAATATTTTACTGCTCCTGTTTTGTAATTAATTGTTATCACACGGATAGTGTTTTTAGCAAAATTATATTTATCTTTATGATTTTCATTTTTACGAGAAACGAAAAAGTAAACTATAAGCACTATAAAAGTAGTGATTGCTAAAATAATTAGCAAAACTATATATAACATGTTATCATTTGAATCTACTAAAAATTTATAATTCACTAAAATCACCTGTTAATATTATATACTTGTATATAATTTAAGTAAAAGAAGTTTTTTAATGATTTGATAGTTTTACACAATATTTACTAACAGGTATTTTTATAAAAAAAGAAACTCCTCTAAATCTATTTTTAAAATGTATTTTCCCGTTATTATGAGATAACAACCTATTTACATCATATAATCCAATACCTTGCCCTGATAATCCATTTAATTTGGATGTTGAAAAGTGATTCTCAAATATATTGGATTTATATTTCTTTTTGATCTTATTACCACGATTATATGTCTCAATTAAAATATATTTATTGTTTTTAAAACATTTAATTGTAACTAATTCAAAATCTTTTCTACCACTATGAGAAAAAATGTTTTTTATCAACTCCGTAAAAACAATATAAAAATCACTTAGAAAATTATTATTCAAAATAAAGTTATTTGATTTATAAGTAAATTTGAACTTTTTATCGGCAATTTTTGCAATATTTGCAATACTTTCTAACAAAAATAAATGTAAATAGTTATTGTCAAAGTGTTCACTATTTCTACATAAATAACTTAAAAAATTATCTTTTTTTCTAATTGGAAATTTCGCGCGTTCCTTGACTGATATTAGATAACTTTTACTAAGTAGTTTTATAGTATTAATATCACAATATGATAAAACATATAAAATGATTTTGTTGTTACACATTTTTGAATGAACGATTATTGTACAATCACCTATCAAATTAATAATTTCATTAAATCTTTTGATGTTAGTAAAATAAAAGCAAATCTCATATTTATACACATGTCTACAGGAAATAGTAATATTATTTTCTTTTATTACTTCTAAATTATATTGCTTTAATTTTTCAATCTCATACTTAAACATTTCAAAGTTCTTTGATAAAATTGTCTTTTCGATTTCATAAAACAATATAAAAAGGTCTCCATAGCCAAACAAACCACAAAGACCTTTTATTTCATGCACTAATATTTTTAAATCATTTGAACAATAAGTTAATTCGTTTTCGTCAACAAATTTTAACAATTCTTTTATTTTAAATTTTACAATATCTTGCCTTTCAACAAGTTCAATCATACCTACACCTCACACATTCCCTCAAAAATTTTATATATTATACATTATTCAAGTTTTTTACTCAATTTTTTTGAAATATGTTATAATACTGGAGGTGTGGAGAAATACCCAAGCGGCTGAAGGGACTAGTTTCGAAAACTAGCAGTAGATGCAAGTCTAGCGGGGGTTCAAATCCCCCTTTCTCCGCCATCAATTTTATTCATAACTTATGAAATGGTAGGTCAAAATAAAATGAAAGACATAATTGAAAAACTAAAAAATGAAGGTCAAGAACATCTTTTACCTATTCTTAATGATTTAAGTGAAGAAGATCGTAACTATCTTGTCTCTCAATTAAAATCCATCGATTGGAACTCTTTGAAATTATGGAAAAATCCTGAAGATTTAAGCGGAAAAGGAAAAGTACAGCCAATCAAAGGATTATCTTTAAATGATATACAAAATCAAAGTGATATGTATATGCAAATTGGGAAAGAGGCTATAAAGAATGGAAAAGTTGGGGCTGTCTTATTAGCCGGTGGGCAAGGCACTCGCCTTGGATCAGATGCTCCTAAAGGCACATACGATATCGGTTTAACTAAACCACTATATATATTTGAACAACTTATTTCAAATTTGCTCAATGTATGCAAAAAATGTGATACTTTTGTGCCATTATTCATAATGACAAGTGAAAAAAACGATAAAGATACTAAAGACTTCTTTGAACAACATAATTACTTTGGATATCCAAAAAGCCATGTTCGTTTCTTTGTTCAAGAAATGGCACCAAGTGTAGATTTTAATGGTAAACTATTACTAGAAGAAAAAGCAAAACTAGCACTTTCACCTAATGGAAATGGTGGTTGGTATTCTTCTTTGGAAAATGCAGATGTTTTAAAAGATTTCCCTGAACTAGAATGGCTAAATGTATTTGCAGTAGATAATGTATTACAACGCATTGCAGATCCTATTTTTATTGGTGCAACAATTGCAAGCGGACTTAATAGTGGAGCTAAAGTAGTACGTAAATGTAGTCCTAGTGAGCGTGTTGGCGTATTGTGTCTTGAAGATGGACTTCCTTCAGTAATTGAGTACTATGAATTGACTGATGAAATGGCAAATCAAATTGGCGATGATGGAAATCTTGCTTATTCTTTCGGTGTAATTCTTAACTATCTTTTCAATTTGCCTAAGCTACGCGAAATTGCAAGTGAACGCATTCCAGTTCATATCGTTAAAAAGAAAATCCCTCATCTTGACGATAATGGTAATTTGGTTAAACCAGAGCAAGAAAACGGCTATAAATTTGAAACACTAATTTTAGATATGATCAAACTAATGGGAAGTTGTTTACCATTTGAGGTAGAAAGAGAAAAGGAATTTGCTCCAATCAAAAATAAAACAGGTGTCGATAGCGTTGAATCTGCTAGAGAACTATTAAAAAAGAATGGTATTAACTTATAATTAGCCATGATACTAATATAATATTTCACAAAAAAAGGTCTGTAAGAAACTTTTAATTTCTTAACAGTCCTTTTTTAATCTTTATAACGTATAAGCCACCACATAGGTTTAATTGAAGCAATTAGCTGTTTAATAAGGAACAGTGGAGATAGTAGGAGACTTATAATAGCTCCTAACCACTGTCCACGCACAAGCATACCAATTAAAGTGCCTCCAAATCCGATCTCGCCATCCACATGATAAAATCTACAAGTTAATATAACAAAAATAACTTGCAATATGCATAGAAGCCAACTTAAGAAATAATATGCCCAAATACTCAATCCTTCGACTTCAATTTCAGTAAACGCTGAAATAATCACCTTTATAAAATTTACCAAAAGTGCAATTGTTAAAGCATACCAAATTGCGCCAAATATCAGTAGTAATAATCTTTTTATACTCATGAATTATCTTTTATTTAATTCTTTATCAAGAAGCTTATTGTATTCAGTAAATACTGCATCAATAATTTCTTCATCTGTTTCAATTAAGAAATTATCTTCGCCACGTGCATTTCTTTCAACTTTGAAAACAAGCGCTTCATCATCATCCATACCGTCTAAAAGTTCAACTGGTTGCAAAATCGCATAGAAATTTCCTCTATATGCAATACCTGCTATTTCAACAAATTCAACTTCTTCTCCATCTGCTGTAGTTAAAACTACTATATCGTCATCTTCATAACTCATTATTTTTTCCTCCTCTTTGGCATTTTTAAATAGCCATAATTAATTTAATTTTATATTATTGTCTACTAATGATAATTCGTTTTCAAATTTTTGGTGTTATTAAATCTATTGCCTCTTTATTTATAAAAAATGTTTAACTAGCTGCAAATCTAAATAGCAGTGGTTTAAGTACAAATAAGAATCCTAAAGCAACACACCCCAGTATGCCAAATATTGCAAACCAATGGAACCAAACAAAACATATGAGCCAAATTGCAAGTGCTCCTACGGTCGCAATAGCGTAATATGTGAAAAAGTCTGCAATTTCAATTGTTTCTTCACTAATACTAAAGAAATAAGTTCCGAACAATTCAAAGCCACTTACGCTATAGCCTGTTTCTTCAGAAAAATCCATTAAAGAATCACCAAATGACATTAATATTACAAATAAAAGTAAAATAACTGAAAACGTTGTTAACGTTTCAATATTGTTGTTTCTATAGGATGTGAGTTCCCCGCCATTTTTAATGATCTCTTCTTTTAAAGAAAAACCTACAGCAACAAGTCCAACTGAACACACTGCATATACTAATTTTCTTATAAAAGCAAACCTAAAAAATATAAAATTTAGGATCATCAACACTAAAGCACCTAAAAACCAAAATAACACTAAATTGCCTAAATCCATAATCAATTTTTCTCCTATTTTAAATATGTTATTTCAATGTATCTATCATACATCATAGATAGTTTTTAACTATCCAGTACCTTATCAAATTAATTATTTTTCTTCTTACTTTTCCTCCTTAGACTAATCAATCTTTTATGTATAAACATAAAAACATTATATTTTGTTTTATTATAATATGCTAAGTGTTAAAAAAGCGTTAAAAACAAGATTGTTTCTTAAAATTTATAGTATTGTATAGAAATTTATCCTAGTTTATCTCCGTTATTCACTGTTTTTTCTGGTATTACTAATATAACACCATCTTTACTATAAGTACCTAATACTAAAACTTCTGACATAAAATCCGCAATTTGTCTTGGTGGCAAATTCACAATTGCTAAAACTTGTTTCCCTACTAATTCATCAAGTGTATATTGTTCTGTAATTTGTGCCGATGATTTTTTTATACCTATTTGTTCGCCAAAATTAATTTTCAATTGATATGCTGGGTTTTTTGCCTTTTCAAACGCATTGGCAGCAACTATTGTTCCAACTCGAATATCCAACTTCATAAAATCATCAAATGTAGTCATAAATTTAACACCACCTAATCTTTATTTGTCGCATTTTTAATATAGCATTTATTAACTTACAAATATATCACTACTAATAAAAGTTCTTTAGCAAATAAAAAGCAGACACATTCTTGGTCTGCTAGATAATTTTATTTAAATGGCTCAATATAGAATCTTCCGTACACTTGACTTAGCGTTGTTACATTTATAAATGCATTAGGATCTGCAAGTTGAACTAAGGAAACAACTTTCTGTACTTCGTCAGAAGATACGACCATATATATAACTAATTTTTCATTTTTTGAGAAAGCACCTTTACCATTCATAATAGTGCATCCATGTGGAAATTGAGAAATTAAGATATTAGAAATATTTTCATTAGTGGTAATAATTTGTATTTGCGCTTTTTTAAATCTTTTATTAACAAAATCATTCATTAACGCATTCGTAAATAAGTAAATGGCTGAGAATAAGAATAAAACCAATGCAGGATTTTTAAGAGTAACAATTTCATTTGTTATTTCATCGACTCTTGTAATTGGATTTTGCTTAAAATAAACATAAGATGTGATTGTATATCCAACAAGAACAAATCCATTAAAAATAACAAGATATTTACCAATATTAGTCGATTTTTTATTAGCTACAGCTAGAGAAACAACATCGAATCCCCCCGTAGATGTGCCATTTTTAAAAGCAAATGCCGTTGATAATCCAGTACATATACCAGCGAATAACGCTCTTGGTAATAAATCTTCTTCCAATGCAAATAGATTGAGAATAGATTGTGGCATAATATAGGTGAATAATGAGGTCAAAGCCACTGTAACAAGTGTGAAAATTGCAAACCTTTTTCCAACAAATTTCCAACCAATTATAAAGATTGGAATATTTAATAAGTAGTTAAGTATTGGTTGCCATGTTGCAATATCCTCTGGTTTAGCAATTTTAAGAATTTCAAGAATTTTCGCAATTATTTGTGAGAACCCTGACATCCCTCCAGCAACCAAGCTTAATGAAGGATCTGTATTTAACATAAAACAACGATAACCAAATGTATATAACATAGCGGCTATTACACATGCTAATAATGATTTGATTATTTCAAATGTCGTTTTTGCTCCCTCATGATCAAATAAGAAATCATCGAATTTCTTTTTTAACCCTTTTGATGCCATTTTTCTCACCTTCAGTTCTTTTGACTATTATAGTTAACACTATTACAAAATCATTTACAACAAGAAAAATTGATTTTTTTATTTTTTATTGCAACGCTCAATAATTAATTGTAAAATTAATTGTTGAAAACTACTCGCCATAGTGTTATGATTATTACGCTATATAAATTTATTTATATTGGAGGTCTATTATGAAAGTTATATTTAAAGCAATCGGCGGATTCTTCGTCCGCATCTGGCGTTGGATTAAAGAAACTGCTTGGGTACAACCATTATTAATCGTTAGCTTAATCTTTGGAATTATTCTTCTCATTCAACCAATTTCACAAGGTATTACATCATTAGTTGATACAATCGGCAAAAGACAACCTTTATACAAAAACAATAAAGTGTCTTTATATGATAATGATGCTTATGATCTTATCTATGATGAAGATACAAAATTTGCTAAAGATGACAAATACTTCCTTGTATTCGTTCAAGAGGGTTGCGATGGATGTGAATCAGCATATCCTGGATTCAAAACATTATTTGAAGACAAAACATTCCAATCTGATTATAAAATGAAGACAATTTACATTGATGAAGAAGGCGACGATGTCGATATGTTCAAAGAAGGTAAAATGTACGATTTATTCTTCAGATTCACAGATGAAATTGATAACTTCCATCAAGCAATCTATAATGCTGCTGATAACTCAGAATATTGGGATGAAACATTCGATCAAGAAAGTGAACAAAGAAATATGTTATACGATATTTATATCGGTGAAGACATTTCTACACCACTTATTCTTTTAATGGATAAAGAAACATATGAAGAAGACCCATCAACTTTCGGTATTAAAGAAGTTATGATCGGTGTAAGAGGCTGGGATGGCGGCACAGACAAATACGATTTAGCAGAAACATTAGATCGTATGTGGCTATCAAGTTGGGGATCCGACTATAAATTAGGTAAATAATTTAAATTAAAATCGCTGCAGTGAGCAGCGATTTTTTTATTGATTGAATTGTGTATTTGGATTATATTGCATGTTTTGCATGTTTGTGTTTCCTTCACAAACATTTTCTTCAGTTCTCGTGTACGTATGATAATAAACTGGTCTTGGTACATAGTGATTCACAATTCTTGTATTAACAGGACAAATCACTGGTTGTTCAACGCAGTAATAACGATTGCAAACTCTTTCCTTTACAGGCATAACAATTGGATCATACTTACATGGGCATTGATTTGGGAAGCAATTATTCATAAAAAAATCCTCCTTGCTCTTTATAGATTATGAATGTACTTTCAGTTTTGTTATAATTTTCGCCCATAAATATTTCTTTTGTGCATATATTGAAATATGAAAAAGGCGATATCACTAATTATTTTTATAGCTATTTGTTTACTACTAATTTTTTCTAAACAAATATCTCAAATAACTACTGATGTTATAGTAAATTTTTACATAAAAGTTTTGCCACTTCTTGCTCCAACTATTTTATTAAACTATATCTTTATATATAGTGGGGGAATTAGCAATATAATTTATGATGTCAAACTAAAAGATGCTACAAAGCACAAAATCAATAAATACTCTCTCATTGTTCTAGGTCTTATTAGTGGCACTCCTTCTCTTGCATCAATGATAAATGAGGAATTGGATAAGAGCTTAACAAAAAAGGAAGTACAAAATATTTTAAATTGTTTTACTGTACCTTCTCTCCCTTTTCTAATCGCCTTAATTAATAGTTGTAGCTTCAATAATATTTCAAAAATATTAGTTATTGCGATTCCCTTTTCAATTCAGTTCATTTTGTTTTTTATTAACGATCAAAAAATTAAAAGTGATCATATAAGTTTTAATGCTCCAAAAAATGAAAACATTATATCTAAAGCCATTTTAAGTACAGCAAGGACTATTGTCTTAATGTCAGGCTCAATTATTCTTTTTTCACTTGTTTCATATCCATTCGAATTATTTTTAAAAGGCAATGTTTTGATGCTTATTAAAGGATTAATGGAGTTTTCTTATCCCTTGAGTTATTTGTTTTCCACTTATTCGATTGAAAATCTATCATTCATTATTGCAATTATTTCTTTTTCTTCTGTTTCTCTTTTGGTACAGGTGAAATTAATTGCACCAAAAGTATCTTTTAAAGAGATTTTAAAAAAGCGGTTAATTATAACCGCCTTATCACTTTTATTAACTACTTTTGTGATTTTCTTTTTAAATATTCGATAACTTCTTGTGGGACAAGTTTTGAAATATCGACACCTTGTGTAAATAATTCTTTGACCGTTGAAGATGAAATAAATGTGTTATCAAGATGAGTCATAAAGAAGACCATATCAATTGTCGGATCAATAAATTCATTAGTCGTCGCCATTTGGAGTTCGTATTCAAAATCTGACACTGCGCGTAAACCTCTCACTAATGCTGTTGCACCAATCTTTTTGGCATAATCAACAACAAGTCCCCCAGTAGATTCAACCTCGACGTTTGGCATATCTTTGGTAATTAATTTAATCATATCTACTCTTTCTTTGTCGGTGAAAGAATACTTTTTATTAACATTATTGGCGACAAGCACAACAACTTTATCAAACACTCTTAAAGCTCTTTTTAAAATATCTAAATGTCCATTAGTAATAGGATCAAAGCTTCCTGGATAAATAGCAATCTTCATATTTTATTTCCTCCTAATCGTTACAAGTGTACGACCATATTTATAAGTCTTGTTTTTTATAAAACGTGAATCATCTAAAGTAAGTTGGTAATCAGTTTCAATAACAATTATACCATGTTCCTTTAATATATGATTATTAATAAGTATATCAATTATTTCATCAATTATATCTAATTTATATGGCGGATCTAATATTACAATATCAAATTCAATTTTTCTTTTGATAAAATCATTTAATGCATCTAAATAATCCAAGTCTAATACTTCTGTGTTTTTTTCTTCATTTAACATTTGAATATTTTTATTAATTATTCTAATCGCATCTTTATCTTTATCTACAAAATAAACACGCTTAGCATCACGAGATAAAGACTCTAATCCCATAGAGCCAGAGCCCGCGAATAAATCTAAAACAACAGCGTCAGCAATATCAAAACTGAGCGCATTAAAAACACCTTCACGCACAACATCTTTAGTTGGGCGTGTGATTACTTGGTTAGTAGGAAACTCAATATTACGTGAACGATATTTTCCACCGACAATGCGCATGTTGATCACCAAGAAAAATTATACACAAATTTATGTATAAAAAAAATAATTAAGTAAAAAATAATAGTGCACGAAAGTGCCCTGTTCCTCCCTAAGAAAAAAGGTAGATAACCTCTACCTTTTTTCATTGCATTCATGACTATTAAACGGTTTAAAAATTTCCTTTTGAATCTTATTATAAATCAAGCGAACTTCTTGATAACTTTGTAAATATTTTCTCACTAAGGGATGAGAATCTAAATTAGTTTTAGCTTCATATAGCTTTTTTTGATATTTTTTCGCCTCTTCAGAATCAGCCTTAAAATGTTTCAAAATATCATTATATTCATTTTGAGCGCAAGAGAAAACATACGATAGTCTCATAACTTCTTCGTTATTTTCCATCTCTTCTTCATCTTTCTTTAATTTAATTACACGCTCATCAGTTTCCATCAACTCTTTAAGCGCATATGCTTCTTTCATTAGTTCTATATCCACCCTACATTAACTCCCTTGCTAAAGTCATAATCATTGAGATATCTTCTATTTTATCAACAAATCTTTTTCGACGCACTACTTTATAATCATCTTTGAAATCATTTATCATTTCTGGATGTCTTGATAATTGACGATGCCAATATGGTTTCTCTCTTAAAAACTTATAATAATCATCATCTTTATCCAATTCAATTATAACTGAACTATGCATTTTAGTCATCATTCCTTTGATATGGACGAGACATTTTTCTCTTTGAAACTTTTGGTGTCTCATCTGGTTTTGTTACTTCACTAAGAATTCCTAATATTTTTTTCATTCCATTTAAGCCATCAGAAATTTTATCTGCATCAAATCCACTTATTGCATCAAGAATGGAGCCAAATCCTTCTTTTTTCTCTTCGTGACCATCTTCTTCGTTTTCTTTTTCTTCCTCTTTTTCTTCTTGAAATACTTCATCTTCACTTCCATATATATCGTATCGCTCAAATAACTCTTGCCAAGTATAAGTGCCATTTTCTACTAAAGTTTTAAGAAATGGTTTAGTCTTTGCAAACTCACGAAACTCTTCTAATTTATTCATAAAAATCACCATTATAGAATATGCAGAAAAAAATAAAAAGTATTCATATAAGCAATAATCACTATAACATTTTTTGGGTTTCTTCATATTATATAGAGGTAAGGAGGCTTAATATGTATTACTACGGACCAAATTATGGCTACCAAAACGGATATGCATATGCTTATCCTTCATATAACAATCAAAGTTATGCTGGTGTCTGGGCAGTTATCTTAATAATTTTCTTAATTTTGATTTTATTTAGCGGTAACAATAATTCCAATGGCTTTGGTTGTTGCGGAGGGATGTAGAGTCTCTCCTTTTTTTTATTCAATAAATGTGCTAAAATCCTTTTGAGGTGTTAGTATGTTTAAAATTGTCAAAGATAATGTCAAATCTCTTCGAGAAAAAAGCGCACCTGTAGATTTGCCATTATCAAAAGAAGATAAAGATTTATTAATGGAAATGCTTGATTATCTTAAATTAAGCCAAGATGATGAATACGCAAAAAAGCATAATATTCGTTCTGGAGTCGGTCTTGCCGCTCCACAAGTGGGAGTTAACAAAAAAATGCTTGTTATTTACTATGAATTTGATAAAAAAATCATTCAGCACGTATTAGTTAACCCTAAAATTATTGCTTCTTCTATTAAGATGTGTTACTTAAATTCTGGTGAAGGATGTCTCTCAGTTGATAAAGACCACGAAGGTTATGTATATCGCCCAAATAAAGTGACAATTAAGGCCTATGATGTTTTAAAAGAAAAGGAAGTAACAATTGTGGCACGTGGTTATGAATCAATTGTATTACAACATGAAATTGACCATTTAAACGGCATTCTTTATTATGATCATATTGACAAAGTCAATCCTTATAAAAAATTAGAAAATTCTATCGAAATATAGCGAATAATTTTACTTAATCACTATTTACTTTTGACCTTATTAATAATATAATTACCTTGGTTTCGTTAGATAACTTTATAATTGTCGCGGAGAAAGGTAATTTTTCTTTGCGTTTATACATTTTAGGAGGATTAATATGGAAGCGATGATTTCAAACAAATCACCTGTATCTATTTATGCGCTTGGAGGACTTGGCGAAGTCGGAAAAAATATGTATTGCATCGAAGATGCAAAAAATATCATCATTATTGATTCTGGCATTCGTTTCCCTGAAGGAGATTTGCCAGGTGTAGATTACGTAATTCCAGATTATACACATTTAAAAAATAATAGTACAAAAGTTAAAGCTCTTTTTATCACTCATGGGCATGAAGACCATATCGGTGGTATTCCATTTTTAATTCAACACATCTTTTTACCTATTATATATGCACCAAAACTTGCAGCTGCGCTTATTCGTCATAAGCTAGATGAAATGCATATACACGAAAAAGTTAAAATCGTTGAATATGATGAAAAAGATTTTGTTAAAGTAGGAGATTCTTTTACTGTACAATTTTTCCAAGTTACCCACTCCATTCCTGACTCATATGGAATTTGTGTCGATACAAGCGAAGGAAGAATTGTCACAACCGGGGATTTTAAAATTGATTTAACTCCCGTCGGACCTGATATTAACATTGGTAAAATGGCTCGCCTTGGTTTTGAAGGTGTAGATTTATTATTGGCAGATTCTACAAATGCCGAAATTGAAGGATATACACCATCTGAAACTAATGTTATTAATTCTATTAATGAAGTATTTAGAAATGCACCTGGTCGCTTAATTGTATCTACATTCTCTAGTAATATTTCTCGAATCCAACAAATTGTGGAAGCTAGTGTAAATCACAATCGTAAAATTGTAATTATTGGACGTTCCATGGAAAACGCTGTAGAAACCGCACGTAATTTTGGATACATCCGTATTCCAGATGCATCACTTGTTAAAGTTGAAGATTTAAGAACAATTAAAGCTGAAGAAACCACTATTCTTTGTACAGGAAGTCAAGGTGAACCAATGGCAGCCTTAGCAAGAATTGCAAATGGCGAACATAAAGCTTTAAGAATTATGCCTGGTGATACTGTTGTATTCTCCTCTTCTCCAATTCCAGGAAATGGTGCAAGTATTGATCGTGTCGTAAATACTTTAACTAGAGCAGGTGCAAACGTATTAACTAATTCAGTATTCTTAAGTTTGCATAGTTCTGGTCACCCGTCAAAGCAAGAACTTCGTTTAACTCTTAAACTATTTAAACCAAAATACTTTATGCCTGTTCATGGTGAATATCGTATGTTAAAGATTCATACTGATATTGCTGTAAGTCTTGGTATACCTCGCGAAAATACCTTTATTTTAGGAAATGGTGATTCAATTCTCTTAAAGAACCATAAAATAACTGAAGGACCACACGTTCAAGCAGATGATATATTTATCGATGGAAATGATGTAACTGGTGTATGTCGCGCTGTTATTAATGACCGTAAAGTTTTATATAACGATGGTATGGTTTCTGTCTTATTAGTGCTTGATTCTAAAAATAACAAATTAATGCAATCTCCAAAAATCTACACTCGTGGATTTGTCTATACTTATGGACAAGATAACATGATCGCCCAAGCAGAGAATTTCGTTGAGCTAATATTAAATGATTTAATGAAAGAAAAAGTAAAGTTTTCTGATTTAAAAAATGTCATTAAAAGTCAATTAACAATCTTCTTCTTTAAAAAGACGCAAAGGAGACCAATGATTATTCCTGTAATCATGAATAAAAATAACTAGTATGTATATTTTAGCTTCAAAATCTCCAAGAAGGCAGGAATTACTAAAGTTATTAATTGATGATTTTATAATTGAAGTTTCTAATGTCGATGAAAGTTTAATTAAAGATGAGCCATATAACTTAAGTGCTACTTTATCAAAGGCTAAGGCAGAAGAAATTTTTAAAAGACATCCAGAAGATATAGTAATTGCTGCAGATACTATTGTTATTCATAAAAATAAGATTTTAGGTAAACCAAAAGATAGTGATGATGCATTTAAAATGCTCAAAGAATTATCTGGCGATGAGCATGATGTAATAACAGGATTTACTATTTTATCTAAGGATAAATGTATTACTAAATCCGTGTTAACAAAAGTTCACTTTAATACTCTTTCAGATGAGTTAATAAAAGCATATGTTCAAACTGGCTCTCCTTTTGATAAAGCAGGAGCGTATGGAATTCAAGATAAAGAATTTCCATTAATTAAAAAGATCGAAGGAAGTTACTACAATGTCATGGGACTTCCTGTTGAAGAATTAAAAAAGTGTTTATAGCCCAATTTTTAAAATCTCCTAGTGCATAAATTAGATTAGGAGGTTTTTTTATGAATCGTTTTTATAATAGTGAACCAGAATATCGTTTCTTTGGTGGCCCGCTTCTTCCTTTTGCAGGAGGGTTATTAATTGGAGGTCTACTTCCTTATCCGGGGCGACCAACCTATAACAATAATAACAACTATCAACAAGGTCCAATGTATTATCAACCAGTACCATATTATGTAGCACCCGCTGTTCCATATTACACTACAAATCAACCATATCCATATCAAACAACTTATCAAACAACGAATAATATGTATTATAAAACTACAACACCTATAAATAGCAATCCTTATTATTCAACTTATACCAAATAAAAAAATGGCAGTGATTTTGCCATTTATTTATTAAATTCGTTTGCAATTTCAGATGCGGAGTTCCCTACTAATAAGGTAATCTTATTAGACATTTTGATAACTCGCTCAATTCCAATTGCTTTAAGTTTTTCAATATCAATATTATCAGAAATAAGTGATACATTAAGACGAGACATCTTAGCCTCCATGCTATTAATGTTTTCTTTTCCACCTAAAGCTTCAATAATATCATTTAATAATCCTACTAATGTGTTTTTTCCATTTTTACGTTTCTTATAATTTCTAACAAGTAAAAATGTCGCGATTACGGCGATTAAAATTACAAGTGCCAACGCAATATAAAATCCATAATTTTTGAAAAAATTTGCAAATTCGCTTTCTAAAAACATAAAACTACATCTCCTTATCGATAATAAATGCTTTTCTTAACACATCAATATAATTATGGTCAACTTTTCTCATTAAATTGACGTGTTTATTAGATAATACTATTCTTACTTCATTAATTTTCTTGTCTTCTTTTAAAAATTCATGGTCATAACCAATAACAATATCAGAGAATTTTCCTTTCAAGGAAATCTTTTTATCCCCACCAATTATTAAACTAGAGGCAAGAGAACGATACGCATTATTTTGAATAGCAGCAATTTCTGTAATTTCAAGAAGCGGAAGATTATGTTCAATAATTGCACCACCTAAAGATTTATTATAAGCCGAACTTCCTAAAGATGAAGCTACAACTAAACCATTACCGGCAAAAGTCTCAAGTTTATGATCTTCAATAGAAACATCACATACTAAAGATCTAAAAGGATTTTCTACACGTATTTCATTAACAGCATAAATGGTTTTGACTTCTTTTCTTGAAATAATATCTGCACGAAGCAAAGGATAACTAATCGCATTAATATTATTATTTAAAATATCACTAATTAAATCATCAATATCATTGGTGGAATAGTCTAAAAAGAATCCTAGTGTTCCTGCGTTTAAACCAACAAATTTAATAGTTTCAATTTTATCAATGTATTTGTGAACAGCTCGTAAAAATGTTCCATCTCCACCTAAAAAGAAAACATAATTAGGATTATCTTCATCATAGACAAAACCACTTTTTGAAAGTTTTTTCTTTAAACTATCAATATACATATCTGTAATAGTTTCTTTCTTATAACAAATACTATAATTCATAGTTTTCACCTCTTCATTATTTACCAAAAATATTGTATCATAATTATAAGAAATTTAGGAGATGATTTTATGTCAAACGATATGGAAATTGAAGCCAAGATGCTTCTCACAGAAGATGAGTACAATAAAATTGCAATTCACTTAATTAGAAAGCACCCTCGCGTAATGGATCAAACAAATTATTACTTAGACACAAAAGATTTTAAATTGAGTAAATATGGTCTTGCCTTGAGAATAAGAGAAATTGATCATTCTTACGAATTAACTTTAAAAGCGCCTTTATCTGAAGGATTACTTGAAAAAAGTACACCACTTACTCCTAAACAATTTAAAGATATATCTAATGATATCAACGAACCAAACCCTACATTTGATTTTTTAAAGGTTTTAGGTTTTGATATTGATCAAATTCATATTATTTGTAGTTTAAACACCTATCGTATCGAAATAGATTACGAAGATGGATTACTTTGTATTGATAAAAATAAGTATGGCGACAAAATCGACTATGAAATTGAAATGGAAAGCGACTCCATGCAACACGCTATTAGTAAAATGAAACAGTTCTTAGAGGAAGCACAAGTCGAATTCCATGAATTAAATCATGTTTCTAAACATCGCCGTGCAATGAACGAAATTTTAAAATAAAAAAATGAATAGCATTTAACTATTCATAATCTTTTTTATGCTCGCAATCATCATATTTTTTACACAAATCTCTTGCACAGGCAAGGCGAGCTAAACGACGAACTTCTTCTGGAATAAATACTCTTATCTCTTCCGAATTATAGCCTATTTGAATCTTTGAATCATCGACGATAATAGGCCTTTTTAATACACTAGGATTATCTAAAATAAATCTAACAATTTGGCTAGTGCTTAGTTTATCTAAATCAATTTTATTTTCTTTAACAACTTTTGATTTTAATGAGATAATATCTTCCGTGCCATTTTCCGATTTTTCTAAAATTTCGTAAATATCTTTTTCATTAAGAGATGGCGAAAAAATGCTACGTTCTACATAGTCAATTTTTTGTTCTTCAAACCATTTTTTTACTTTTCGGCATGATGAACAACTTGGTGATGTATAAATTTTAATCATTTTATCACTTCTCTCTATTCATAATTTTAAATATAGTTAACAAAATAAACAACTATTTTTTTATAATTTACCTTATAGGTAAAATTGACTTTATTATGTTGTTAGAATATAATCAAAAGGTAATATAGGAGGTTCATTATGGAACGTATATTAAGCGGAATTAAACCAACAGGACAATTAACTTTAGGTAATTATATTGGAGCATTAAAGAATTTCAAAGCTTTCCAAGAGCAAGGAGAATGCTTTATCTTTATTGCGGATTTACACGCTCTTACACTTCCAATTGAACCTGAAACATTACGTACAAATAGTAGAGACATCGCTGCTTTCTACCTCGCCGCAGGACTTGATCCAAATAAATGTAATATTTTTCTTCAATCGCATGTTTCCGCTCACGCTGAATTAAATGCCATTATGCAAAACTATCTATATATGGGTGAATTATCCCGTATGACACAATTCAAAGACAAAAGTCAAAAACTAAATAAAGAAAAAATTGGCTTAGGTTTATTTGCATATCCTGTTTTAATGGCTTCAGATATCGTACTTTATGACGCAACTATCGTTCCAGTTGGCGATGATCAAATTCAACACGTGGAATTAACTCGCGATTTAGTAAAACGCTTTAACAATCGTTATGGCGATATTTTAATTATGCCAAAGGCTGTCGTTACTAAAGTTGGAGCAAGAATTATGTCTTTATCTGATCCAACAAAGAAAATGTCTAAATCGGATCCAAAAGGTGATATTTTCTTAAAAGATGATATTAATGTAATGAGAAAAAAGATTATGTCTGCGGTCACAGATAGTGAAGCAATTGTCAAGTTTGATCGTGAAAATAAACCTGGTATCTCTAATTTACTTACAATTTATGCATCTCTTAAGGGAATAAGCATTGAAGATGCCGAAAAAGAATTTGAAGGTGCAAATTATGGTACATTTAAACGTGCAGTCGCCGATGCTGTAATTGCGGAAATTGAACCATTCCAAAAAAGATATTTTGAATATTTGAATTCTGGTTACGTTGATGAAGTATTAGAAAAAGGTGCAAAAAGAGCACGTGAAATTTCTAATGCCACTTTGAAACGCGTCCATGATGCGGTCGGTCTTCTTTAAAATTTTGTAGCCATTTCCAAAACTTAGAAAAATACAAGCTAAAAATCATTAAAAAAATACCTATAGGTAATAAATAAAAAGATTTAGTTTTTAAAAGATAAATAATGAATTCGCCAAAAGTGAATCCATAATTTAATAATGCTAAATATATAACAAATAAAATCATGCCTGTTGTGGCTAAAATTAATCCAACCACAAATACAAAGGCTCGATAAATAAACATATAATCACCAATAAAATTTATGATTATATGTAAAAAAATAGAAAGGAAAAATATGAATAAGTATCTAATTGCACTTGACATGGATGGCACTCTTTTAAATGATAAAAAAGAGATTTGTCCAAAAACGAAAGAATATTTAAAAAAGCTCCAAAAAGATGGACATATTATTGTTATTGCTTCTGGAAGACCAATCCGTGCAATTAAAAAGTATTATGATGAATTAGAGCTTACTTCTCCTATTGTTTGTTATAATGGGGCAAATATTATCGTGCCAAATTCTCCTGATTTTAAAGAAATATGTTTTTCTTTTCCAAAAGAAATAGTAAAAGAAATTTATTCAGATTTAAAAGATAAATATATTGATAATGTAATGTGTGAAACAAATGAAAAATTGTGGCTAGTGCAAGATGATGAAATACTTGGTGAATTCTTCTGGTTAGATGACATGGAACTCATTAAAGGAGATCTTCATCAAAACTTAGATGAAAATCCAATGACAATGATTATAAGAAGCATTTCTACTGATTATAATGATGAAATTAGAAACGCTATTAAAAAACATAAAGATTTAAGTTTAAGATTTTGGGGTGGGGTTTATAATTCATATTCAGAAATTTATTTCAATTATGTTTCTAAAGCATCTGGACTTGAATATATAGCAAAATTATTTAATATTCCAACACAAAACATTATTGCTTTTGGAGATGCTCAAAATGATATAGAAATGTTTAATCTTTCTGGAATTTCAGTTGCAATGCAAAATGCAGATGATGATACAAAAAAACACGCAAAAATCATTAGTGAATTTGATAACAATCATGATGGAATTGTTTATGTATTGAAACAAATAATAAAATAAATATTGTTAAAAATATTACAAATTTATTTTAAATTGTTATATAATATAAATAAGGAAGGTCCTAGATCCATCTAGTGACTAACTCCTACTTCTAGTTAGCCGCCTAAGTATGGAATGAACTAAGCGGCTTTTTCTTTCTATCGATTTCTGTTATTTCTAACGTTCACGATAATTGTAGTTATAATGCTTATTAAATTCACAATTATACTTGCAATATTGATAAGTAAACTCACCAATGAAATCTCCTTTCTTAATCAGAGATTCCATCAGTGAGCTTTTTAGTTCTCATAGACATCATCTCCTTTCTGGCAGGAGTTTTGCACGCCTAGACAATTCTCGTCCCTTCATTATACTTATAGTTGAGACAAAGTTTAAAAACGTAAAAAAATCTCAAATTGAGACAAATTTGAGATTACTATTAATCAAATGATATCCATCAAAAAAAGCCGCATAAAGCGACTTTTATCTATAATCCTACTTTTTCTAGTAATGCATCATGCAATTTCTTAGGTAAAGATTTTACTTCTTCTTTACTCTTAGCGTTAACGCCATAATAGAATTTACATTTTGGTTCAGTTCCACTTGGACGAATTGATATTGTAATATCTTCACCTAGGAAGAACTTTAAGACATTAGATTTTGGAAGAGTAATTAATTCTTCTGTTCCATTCGAGTTTTTCGCCACGCTATTTTCATAGTCTTCAACTCTTGTAACTTTAAATCCTGCTATTTCTCTTATATCGCCACGTAAATCATCCATTAATTTATCCATCATACTTGGACCTTCTGCGCCTTTAAAGAAAATAGAGAATTGTGTATCGTTATAATAATTAAACTTTTGTTGTAATTCATCCATTACAACATCAAGTGTTTTTCCATTTCTTTTATGATAAAGTGCCATTTCTACAAACATAAGTAATGCTTGTTGAGCATCTTTATCTCTAGCAAAAGTATCAATTAAGCAACCATAAGATTCTTCATAGCCAAATTCATAATGTGGTCCATTATTTTTTAATGACTCTTCTACTGCATCACCAATAAACTTAAATCCTGTTAAAAGTGAAACAGTTTTAACTCCATAGCTTTTTGCAATTTTTGTTCCAAAAGTTGAAGTGACAATAGTGTTATACATAACGCCTTTATTAGAAAGTAATCCTTTTTCTTTTCTTTGACCTAAAATATAGTCGATCAATAATCCACCTGATTGATTACCAGTTAAAAGCTCATATTCTCCATCTTTATTTTTAAAAGCCAATCCAACGCGATCAGCATCAGGATCAGTCATAACAATTAAATCTGCATCTATATCTTTAGCAAGTTTAATTGGTTCAATATACGCACTCTTTTCTTCTGGATTTGGTGATAAAGTATTTGGAAAATTCGGATCAGGGGTGCATTGTTTTTCAACAGGAAAAATATTATCTTTATAACCTGCTTTTTCAAACATCTTCATCGCAGGAATAAAGCTTGTTCCATGTTGTGGTGTATAAACAACTTTAAAATTTGACTTATCTAAATCAGGATTTAATCTAATGCTTAATACTGCATCAACATATTTATCATCAATTTCTTTATCTAGAATAATATTTTTTCCTTTAACTTCAGCTTCTTCTACCACACAAGATAATTCATCTGGTAAAGTTGCTAAAATTTCTAAAAGTCTTTCAATACGATATGGCACTAATTGGCAACCATTTTCGTCGTAAACTTTATAGCCATTATATTCTTTAGGGTTATGAGAAGCTGTAATCATTACGCCACCAACTGCATGTAATTCACGCACGGCGAATGATAATTCTGGAGTTGGTCTTAAACTATCAAAGATAAAAGTATTGATTCCCATTTTGTTTAATGTCTCAGCAGTGTCTAAAGTAAATTCACGCGACATAAATCTATTGTCGTGCGATATAACGACACCTCTAACACATGCATCTTTTTTATATTTTTCTAATAAATATTTTCCAAAGGCAATCGTAGATTTTCTTACAGTAAAAATATTAAGTCTATTTGTACCTGGACCTAATATTCCACGCATTCCTGCCGTGCCAAATTCGGCATCTTTAAAAAAGGCATCTGCCTTTTCTTCTTCATTCATACTTTTAATTTCATTTTTGGTGTTTTCATCAACAACTGGAGAATTTAACCATCTTTGATAATTTTTTTCAATCATATCCATTTACTTCTTCTCCCTTTCCTCAATAAATTGTACTAAATTTTTATATCTTTTTAAATGATTATCGTACTTTAAATATTTTAACCAAGCAAAGAAATATTCATTTTCGGATAAATCAAGTGCAAATTTCGTAATATTCGCATCACACGTCATAATTTCTAAGAATGTTTTAGGATTAATATACGCTCTATCATAATACACCAAAATCGTAGATTTTGATAGTTCAAAAGCTAAAGAAAAATAAGCTTCTTTAGGATTTGTTAAATAAGTTCTTTCCGCTTTCTTTATTGCAATATATTCTTCTTTAGTTATCGTATTAAGTCCTTGAAGTTCTGCTACATAGGAAATCAAATGTTTTTCAATTAAATCCATAAGATATATGTCAATATTAGGCCCAAAATTAATCATTTTTTCACCTAAATGAGACAACTTATCAAAGCAATATCCACGATATCTAAGACTCATATATGGACAAAACAAATAACTAACTTTAAAAATAAATTCATCATCATCTTCAATTTCTTGTAGTTCACAAAACTTTGCGTATATTTGTGGTTCTTCCTCTTGTAGTCTATTTATAAACTCATTATTGATAATAAGACTATAAGACAAATCCGGATATAGATACATATTTTTTCCTAATTCAACGAGATTGGTAATATGAAGTTTATCAAAATAAATATCAAGCATCATACTACTGCACCTCCTTGAAGAAGTGAGAAGGTAATAATTGCGGCATACGCTAAAAATGAAAGCAAAAGTAATGCAATTGAAACAATTTTAGCAATATAGAATCCTTCTAATACTGATTCACTATATTTTCTTTTTTGACTATCTTCTTTCATATTTAAAAAAAGTAAAATACGACGGAAATTAGAAAGAAAGTTAACACGGGTAATATTAACATTAACACTCTTTTTTTCTTTTAGTGCCTCAAGTATTGCCTTTTTAATTTGAAATGTTGCATCATCTAAACTTTTTAAAGCAACATATGCGTGACTCTTCAAATAGTAAAGGCAATAATCTTTTTCACTTAAATATTTTTTATTAAGGTTAAAATCAATTAAATCAATTACTAAATACACAAATAGGAATATAGTATAAACTAAGAATATGTAACTTGTAATTTTATTACCATGTACAATTTCTTTAAAATAATCCGATGAAGAAAATATCGTAATACCAAATATAATTAAGCCAATTATTGCAACAAGCGGATAAAATATTCCTCGCTTAAAATACCAAGAAATTCCTTCAAAATTAATTGGAATCTTTTTTGATACTTTAACATTTATTTCATCAAGAACTGTTTCTTTGGCATCTACATGCCATTTATTTACTACTTTATTTAAGATATCTAATTTTTCTTTAGGTTTGATATCATCATTTAACACTAATTCATCAATAGTAGTTTCTTGATTTTTATAAAAACAAGGTAATTCTCCAATTGTCGTAATAGTGGTAGACATTTCTAAAGGATTAAACATTATTGGATTAATGTAATATTTTGGTTGTGATATTTGATATAAATAATCAATCTTTGCTCTTGCCACAAAGGCATCTTTAATTGAAGTAATAGTATTAATTTTTAAATCATCATATTCTTTTAAGAATTGCTGGGTATATGGAACTTGATATTTGTTGGCCATTTCAACATTAATTACTAATTGCTTATAGTGTTCAGTTTCTTCAATTTCTTTTAAAACTGCATCAATATGTCGAGTTACATCAACACCAAATATTTCGGCAAGAAGGAAAACTTTTTCGTGAGCGTTCATCTTATCTCACCCCAAATCCTAAAGAAAATAAAAATGACAAAAATCCCAAATCGAGATTTGCTGCATAATTAACTATTCTAAGTGTATATATTAACATTATATTAGCGGTTATAAATAAAACAGATTTCCATAAAACTGCTTCATTTGTTAACATTCTTCTTTCATGTTTAGTTAATAATATTGGCGGCTTATACGGAATAAAACGTCTTAAAAGAGCGTAAACTGTGATCCACAAAACTAGCCATTGTAAAAGAACAATAAGTCCCGCAAAGAATGTGACATATTGACTCGTACTTGAAGTTAGATTAAGCGAAGAAACGGCATTTATAAAAAAGTCTTCTATTTGATTATTTAAAACATAGGAATCAAATAGTTTAAAAAATAATAGGGCAATATCTACAATTCCTAAAGATGTTGCAATAATACGTGATTTAGGCAAATTTAAAAAGACAATACCAACAACAAGTAAAATATTTAGAAATATAAATACAAGCGATAGTGATACCATAATGCCTCTTATTTTAATAATTTAATTATTTTTGCTTCATCATCATTTAATTTAGCAACAAAAGTCTTTCCATTTAAATAACTTAATTCTTCTTTTGCATTAATAAATTTAATTTTGCGTGCATGTAAAAATTGATTTTCAAAATTAAAATCATTTTTAAATATTTTATTAACAGCAAAGTCACCATATTTTCCATCACCTACAACTGGATGGTTAATATATTTCATATGGGCTCTTATTTGATGAGTACGTCCAGTTAAAATTTTAACATTTACTAATGTATAATCTTTAAAGTATTGCTCTACTTCATATTCACTAATTGCAGTTTTAGCAAATTTATTTTGGAAATCAACATGAACTAGACCTGATTTTGAATCTTTAATAAGTGGAGCGTTAATTACTCCTGTTTTATCTAATTTATCCACAACCAATGCAAGATATGTTTTTTCTAAGCTTTCTTTATCTTTAAACATATCTAAAAGTATTTGAAGTGCTTTAATAGTTTTTCCAAACACCACTAATCCTGAAGTGTTACGATCAATTCGATGTGCAGGTGCAGGTGTAAATCCTAAACTATTTTTAGGATCATATTCTCCTTTTGAATATAAATAATTTAATACTTGATTTGCAAGTGTAATTCTTTTTTCTTCGGAATCGCCATGCACAAGTAAACCTCTTGGTTTATTAACAATTAAAATATTTTCATCTTCATAGACTATTTCATGATTAAATTTAACTTTTTCAATTGGTTTAGGATTATTAAACTCGCTTAATTGTTCATCTGTAACATATATTCTTAAAACATCATTAATTTTTAAAATGTAATCTATTTTAATCCAATGTCCATTTACTTTAACATCTTTTTTACGGAATACTTTGTAGATAAAAGATAATGGAGCGTCATTTAAAAACTTACGGATAAATTTATCCGCACGTTGACCTTCATTTTCTTTCGTTATAATGATTTCTTTCATCCACATCACCTATTGCATTAATATTATGACTTAAATAAGTCATAATTGCAAAAACATAATGACATTATTAAATAATTTTGTTATAATTACTTGCGTTGGAGAAATACCCAAGTGGCTGAAGGGGCTGGCTTGGAAAGCTAGTAGACTTGTAACAGGGTGCGAGGGTTCGAATCCCTCTTTCTCCGCCATTAGGGATGAAACTGCTCCCTTAATTTGGACCAAAAAATTGGTACAATAAGAAGGGAGCTTTTATTATGAAAACAACTCTAGAAGAAAAGTTAAAATGTGTTCATCTTCATTTAGATGAAGGAGTGACAATTTTTGAAATTGAGCAGAATTATGGGCTTAACCGTTAAGCTTTAAAATATTTTTGTTCTTTGTATCGAAAATGGGGAGACAAGGCATTTAAAGTAGATGTAAAAAGACGAAAATATTCTCGTCAAATGAAACTAGAAGCGATACATGATATTATTGCAAATAAAAAATCATATTATCAAAAAGCCATCGAATTAATGCTTACAGATCCAAAAATCATTAGTGATTGGATGGAGAAATATAGAAAAGGTGGGGAAGATGCGATTACTGACACATATTCCCGAGAAGCATATAAACATCATAATGATAAAATATTAGAAAAAGAACACAAGAAACTTTTGGAAGATTTAGAACGAATAAAAGCAGAGAATGAATACCTAAAAAAATCGTATTCCCTAATTCTAGCGAGAAGCAAACTATCCAAGAAAAAGTTCGGGTAGTTTGGGAACTTAGGGGAAAATATCCACTTCAACTACTTCTCGAAATTGCTGATTTAAGCAAATCTACATATTTCTATGCGATTAAACATCTAAATTATAAAAAAGATAAAGACAAAGAAATTGGCAATTTAATTGAGGAAATCTTTAATAAGAATCATAAAAAATATGGTAGATCTCGAATTGTACAAGAATTAAAAAGACTAGGAAATTGTTATTAATAACAAAAAAGTTTATCGCATTATGCAAGAGAGAGAGGTTTATCAGCTTCTCATCGTAAACGAGGTTATCATTCTTATAAAGGACAAATCGGTAAAATTTGTCGTAATCATCTACTTACTAAGAAACTTGATAGAGAGAAACGTATTTATCGATATGAGAGACATTTTGAAACTAATAGACCATATCAAATATTAGGGACAGATGTTACTCAATTCCAAATAGCAGCTGGTAAATTATACTTATCTCCAATCATTGATTTTCATACAAGAGAGATACTAGGTTATGACATATCAGAACATCCAAACTATTCCCAAATCAGAAGAATGATGAAGATGATGTTTGATAAACATGGCGAATCATTTAAAGGAACAATACTTCATAGTGATCAAGGTTATCAGTATCAAATGAAGGCATAC
Organism: Erysipelotrichales bacterium; assembly: GCA_022508535.1. Taxonomy (GTDB): domain Bacteria; phylum Bacillota_I; class Bacilli_A; order RFN20; family CAG-826; genus RUG131. The sequence continues at coordinate 156,618 of JAFLUZ010000001.1, read as the reverse complement.
CAAAATCTTTTAAAAGAGCATGGAATAATTCAATCAATGTCTAGAAAAGGAAATTGTTTAGATAATTCTCCAACCGAAAATTTCTTTGGTAGATTAAAGACTGAAATATTTTATGACAATGAATTCAAATATGAATCTCTTGATCAATTAAAGCGTGAAATAGATAAGTACATTAAGTATTACAATGAAGAACGAATCGTTGTTAAATATGGTGATTCTCCAACAAATATTAGACAAGCGTATTTAAATGATGTTAAATAATAGTAGGGTTTCCAACCCCTAGTCCAAATAAATGGAACAAGTTCAGGATTTATGCGAACCCCTTTTTTCTTGAGTTGATTCTCCGTCTTTCATTGTTAGAAGGACGGAGATTTTTTAACGACCATGAAGTATTATATTAGCAGTTTGCTTCACTTCAATTAGTTTCACTAATTAACTATAAAAAACATTTGTTTGCTAAAAACAATATAAAAATATAATCAATATTCTACAATGATGATATAGCACTCAAAATCACTCTAAAATTATTTTTAAAGGCACGCATGGATAAAATTTTGTTTCTAAAAACAAGGCGTATATTCCACAATTTTTTATAATAACATAATCACCTGGTTTAATCGAATCTGAAAATTTATATACTCCCAAAAAATCCAAATTATCTGATGATGGTCCATACACTTTGAATTCTAACAAATTACCCGATTTTCGCGAATAGATATCAATAGTATTTTTTAATATCACACAATCTAATAGCCCATTGTATATTCCAATATTCAAAATTATTATTTTTTTATTTAAGTCAACATATGTAACAAAAGTTTCTATAGTCATTGCATCGCTAAATAATGAATTTCCTGGTTCAACAATTAAATGAAATGTTTTTAATTCCAGCAAATTTTCGCAAAGTTGTTCTAAATGTTCAATGGTAATACCTCCAAGGTTAATTGTTTTTAAATTATATTTCTTGCAAATCGGTAAAATATTCTTCAATATCAAATAATAGTTTTTAAATGATTTATATGGTGATTGTATATGGAAGGAAATACCTATATTACAGCATTTATTATAAATATGTTTGATGGCATAGTCAATTTCATCCAAATTGAAACCAGAGCGTGATATACATCCTTCTCCTATAATTTCGGAAATGTTTATTACCAATAATATTTCATCAATTTGGCTTGCGTTTGAAAGTATCATAGACATTTCATAATCCGAAGCAACAACGAATTTGGTTATCCCTTTTTCAATTGCATTTTTCAAATCAAAAACAGATTTAAATGATCCAAAATAACAATCTTTTATATTGATTTTTTTTGATAACAACAAAATTAATTGATCGGTTGTGTCTACCAAATAATGTGTACAATCGATTAAATCAATTAGTTCAGAATGTTTAATTGATTTTATAGGTGCACATATTTCTGCATAAGTATTATATAAAGCTATTTTCTGCCTTATTGTTTTTGTTTTTATTCTACATATATTTTTCATATTTATTTTACCAAATATTCTAACAAATCCACTCGAGGCATATTTTGCCTAAATTGAGAGAATATATAACGGAGATCATCCACTAAATCCTGTGCTTTGTCTAATAAAACTTCATATAATTGGTACTCTTTCTCTTTTTTTATAAAATAAAAACTACAATGATCAATATCATACGACTGTGGCCTATTAATTAGTGTAAAACTATAAGGATAAGTGTTTTCTGGAAGCCAATAAATATGAAGGTTTTCACATAAAATTTTAATTTTATGTTCATAAGAATAACTTGATGCCATACTATAACAAAGCCCTTTTATAAACTTTCCTAGAAAATTATATGTTATTTTGTTTTTCTCAATATAATAGTAATATTTCACACCTATTGATATGCTATTAGCAATCATACGAATACTATCAGCATCCAAATCATAAGTTAATGAATTAGTCATTATTTGAAATGTGTCTCCACTTACCAATCGCGATTCTTGTGCAGAAGGGTTTGTTTTGTGTACCATAAATGTGTGCTTAGCAAGCTTTATATCCGAACTTTCGCCTAATGTTCGATTAATTACCTTCATAAGCATTCTATTTATTTCATCAGTATCCACATAATCTCCCTTTAATAAGCAAATTGTATTTATCAATTTTTCAAAGTCGAAAGAATATGGTGTATGATATTCTAACGCATTGATATGCTTAAAGCGATCTATTTCTTTTTCTGTAAACAATTCTAAAGACTCATTATTATAATTAAATTTATCAAAAATCACTGGCAAAAATTTGGATTTTTCATTTTTTAAAGCTTCTTTAAGTTCATAATACACAATATCATCTTCTTTTGAGCAAGAACGAAAAAAATTATTTGATAATAGTAAAACAATCACTTTAATATTTTCCATAACGCTTGGAATTATTTTTTTAAAATCTTCTCCTTTTTTTATTGAATAAGGAGCGAAAAAACACTTTGTACTTTTAGAATAAGTTAAAAGAGTATGAATTTGTCCACCAATGCTAACGGTTTCTTGCGATTCACCTCTATAACATATAAATACTTCATAATTATCCATACATAATACCCTCATAACAAGTAAAATAATTAATTTTAGTCTTTTTTAATTTCATCAATCCATTGTTTAATAATAGGTTCCAGTTCATCAGGAGTCGAATAAGTGTTTACATTATCTTTGAGAATATCAAAAAAATTTTTTCCTATTAAAGATTTATGTTTAACTATTAAACATTTTTTAAATTGTGATTGCATACTCCCTAACTCATATGCAACATTAGGGCTATAAGCATTTTCATCCTCGGCATCATCAAAAACAACTATACCATATTTACAAGCATAAGATAATGCAATTGGATTATAGACATCATGGGTCAGATCGTGTTTATCTGCAATAATACAGTTGAACTCTTTTTCTTGTACCCAATCTTTTATTGCCGCTCGAACAATTTTATTGTTCTGCCTATATTTAATCATTAAAAAAATATTTTTTTCATATTTATAATTCTTTAAAAAAGTATTAATTTCATTAGTGTGTCCTGATATGCTATTACCAAGTTTAATTGTTAAGCCGTTATGAAATTGTATTGTTCCTTGCTGTTTAACATTATATATATCTAATAATTGTGTTATAAGTCTATGAAAATCAGTTTTGTTAGAATTATTTATTATGGTGTGTTTATAAATATGAACACTTTGTGTTGCGTAATCTTCCCAAACAAGTTGGTTGCGTCTCAAACGAAAGTCTATTTCTTCATTAGTATATCCTTCAGTTTTTAAACGTTCTACAACAAGATGTGTATCAGTAAAGATAAAAACTGGAACAACATTATATATACCTGTATATAATTCAATAATCTTTTTAATAGTTTTTATGTCACGAATTATGATAAACACATTTTTGCAATCTAACAAATGTTCTTCTACTTCTCTCAAAGAAAATCCGTAATCATATTCACTATATGAATACTCAATGAACTTTTCCTTAAGCTCTTGTTTTTTTAAATTAAATTCGTCAGGCGTAACAAATTCCAAATCACTTCTAAGGTTTCCATCAGCTTCTTTTGTTCTTTGCGGTCTGGTTGTAAATTTTTTAATAATAACTGCCTTAAAGTTTTTCGTTTTACTATTAATATATTCAATACAATCTGATTTTCCAGTTCCAGCAAGTCCATCAAGTAAAAACAAATTTTTCATATATTACCTCCACATTTTGTTAATTTAGCATACCAATAATAAAATAGCAATATCACACCAATAATTTACAATTCTTGCGTAAACATAATAAAAAATATATAATTTGATTATAGATTACATTATTTAAGGAGTTAAAAATGTCTTACCGATTACACTTGAATGAGAATAATTTGCTAAAACATAAAAGTCTTAAACATAATTTGGAAAGTAGTTTAAATAAATCTCATCAGTACTCTGGAAAGCTATGTGATAAAACCGCTAATTTAATTGCAAAATATTATAATATATGCCGTGAAAACATTGCGGTTTTTAATGGCCTAGACGAAGCAATTTTTTTTACCACATTATATTGTTCTTTATTTTTAAAAGGGACTATAGTAACAACCGAAAAAACATATGATACAATTAATGAATGTTGCATTGCATTAAACAATAACATAGTTCAATTTGGTTTATCGGATAATAGGATTAATATTAAGTCATTGTGCATAGATATTGAAAAACATATACAAAATAATGGATCTATTTCACTTTGCTATATTTGTAATCCGCACAACCCAACAGGTTCTATAATGAATGGTTCAATTAACAAGTTACTTAAACTTGCTAAAAAAAATAATTTTTTAGTATTTGTCGATGAGGCCTATATTGAATATATTGACGAGAAAAAATATAAACTAGAGGAGAGACTATTAAATGAAAATATAATCATTGGGAGAACTTTTTCAAAAGCATTTGGATTAGCAGGATTACGTTGTGGGTATATAATTACTAAAAATCGCCAATTTCTTAGATGGATCGCGCAAATAAACAATGCATTATTATATAAAGAAAATATCGTAAATGTTTCAGCAATTAAAACAGTACTGTTTGAGGAAAATCTATTAGAGATAACTAGAAAAAATACTGTTATGAATCGTAAGCTATTAGAAAAAATATTGGTAAAGCATAGAATAGATTTCTTGAAATCGCATACAAATTTTATATTGATTCATCCTCCATATCCTATTGCAAATTTCATTTGCTATGCAAGAGAAAAGTTTGATATTCTTCTTTTTGACGCAAGTTATTTCGGTTGGGATGGTTATGTTAGAATTACAATAGGTACAAAAGAAGCAATAAATCAAATAGAAAAGTTTTTAATTCAAATAGAAAAGGAGAATTATAAAGTATGACATATGATGTTTTTATTTCCTATAAAAGCGAAGATATTGAATATGCTCGTCGTATATATAATGAACTAAAAAACATTAATAAAAATCTTTGCGTTTTTTTAGCAGAACGCTCTCTTAAAGATATTGGTGAAGCAAAATATGCTAACGCAATTGAAGAAGCAATAAAATCTAGTAGAAATATGATTATCGTAGCATCAAATCATGAATATTTTTCTTCAAATTGGGTGAATTACGAGTGGCGTTTATTTTTTCATTACCAATTAACAGATAAAAGTAATTTTTATCATAACATTATTACAGCAACAAAATCAATTGATTATATGAGACTTCCGGATGCTTTACAATTATGTGAAAATGTCTCAATCAATGATTTCACTAAAATGTATGAATACATTATAAACAAAAATCAAGAAGATGTCTTAAAAAATGGTAGCGAAAGACAAGTAAAATTCTTAGAATCTTCATTGGAAAAGGCTGGATGGAAAAACACTGTATTTTTTTCTCCATCACAATTATCTGAATACGAAAGTGGCAATAATGAATGCTTAAAATCCGTAACCATTTTAAGCCATACACTTAATGAAGATACTCCTGGTGGTGCATTATTTGATACTGTTGAAAAAAATCTTTTGAGCAAGATAGTATATAACTATATATTTTTAGATGCAGCCAATGCCAAAAATCTTTTAAAAAAAATATATTTTGCACACACAACTGAAGCAAGAAGATATTTACGTCTCGAAAAATCCAACGAATCTTTTTGGGTTTTTGGAAATTTCGCAAATGTAACCATATACGAATATAAAGATAGACCTACGGATGGATATTTTCGTATTAAAACAGAAATTACTAGAGGTGTTGAAAAATCCATTTTTATTAAACTATCAGAAAATATTATTGATAGAATAGAAAATCAAATCGAAGAATATCGCGAAAACGGCAAAATTATTCCTCAGCAATTTATAGAATAAATAAAATCAATGCACTACTTTAATCCGAAAATGCGTTATATTACATAATAAGTGAAACATTTCTTGCAACTAGAACAAAAGTTATTTTTTTAGCAATACATGGCACCGAAGAATATTTTAATAAAAAGCGCCTCCAATTTCCAAAATGGTTATTTTCATTTGCATCATAAATAATAAAAACACTAAATTAGTTCACCCAATATAATAAGTTATAGTCTAAATCATAAATTATTAGTTTTTTATAATATTACATTTAATTTCTATGGAATCTAGTAACTCTAATACTTTCTATTTCTTTCAAATTTGTTGCTTTAGCTTTTACTATATAAATGCCAACTTGCATATATCGATAATCATCCATTGTTTGACCAGGTTGATTATCAACTCTATATCATCGACAATAATAGTGTCTAAAGACTTTTTTATATACTCATCTAATTTGCTGAGTGCTTTTTTATCGCTAAAACTTTTTTTATATTTTTCTAGTCCGCAAGGAAGAACAGCAATATAAGGAATACCTAATTCAATAGCGACATCCGTCACTAACATATCTGCGCCTTCTGCTAATCCCGTAAGTAGAATTACCAGTGTCACCTTATCATTGTCATTTTTTGATTCTTTGCATAAATCTTTAATCTCTGAAAGACTTTTTTCACTACTTCCGCAATATCTGGAGAATCATCTTTGACAATATTTCTGTGACCAGTTACGCCAATTACTATAGGTATTTTGTTTTTAAACTTATTAATATCATCCATGTTTTTTTGCCCTCCAATTATTTAATAAATTGCGACAAACAATGACTAATATTGTTTCAAATTAAATACTATTAATTGTAACTCTTATATAATTAAATATAATTTGAATTATAACGTAATATCAAATGCACATTTTGAATAGATCCATTTGCACACTCCCAAAGTAAAAAATGGAGAAGTTTATATTAATATCACACTATTTTATCAGATATTCTTTTTTAATTTATCTTCAAAAGATGATAACTGATATTTGATAATTATATCAATACCTTGATTACTAATTTTAGACTCCAATTCTTTAATTATTTCTCTATTAACTTCTATCTTTTCATTGTAAATTTTCAAGAATGCTTCACAAAATTTTGAAATAGTACGAGGAGAGCAATTTGCTAAATTATCTATTAAATCTTTAATATTTAGTTTGTCTACTAATCCAATTTTAATAGAATCTAATAAATTATTATTAGTGCCATTTTTAACATACTGATTAACCAATAACATAAACTCATTTATATTATTATCACCTATGATTTCAATTGACATTAAAATATCTTCAATTGCTTTTTTTACAATAATATCAGCAATTTCACCATTAAAATTCTCGTATTCTTTTTGTGTACTTTTATTTGAAAATTTAATATTGTTAGGAGGATTTACAATTTTATCATATACCATATATGGATAAAAATCACCTTGTTCCAATTTGGTTTTAATTAATTCTATTAAAGGCCCAATTTGATTGACATCTCCAATTCTATCTTTTATTTTAAATAACGCACATGACAACAAACCGTATTCTTCAAATGAAATGAAATCTTCATCAGTAAGTTTATTAATATTTTCGATAGCTTTAATCAGTTCATCAAAATGGTAACTATCAAATCTATTTAGTTTCCACCAACTTTCATGCTTGATTTCATGTTTTGAATAATCTTCAATTGTTTTTTTAACGTTTCCAACATTAAACTTTTGCTCCTGTATAAAATCAAAACAAACTCTTAAAAGTCTGTGATTTTCTTGGCCAAGAAATGTTGGAGAATCCAAATCACTTGTCCATTTCAACGATATCTCATCATCATGATAACTTCCTCGCTTTAATTTTAATGAAAAAGCAATTATTCCATACAAACAAGATTCGAAAAAATCTTGCGAAAAACTAATACTATTATCTCTAACCTTATTAAAAAAATCTTCTGTCTTTTGACAAGCAAAAATTAATGATCGCAAATTGTATCCATTTCCTTTGTGAATTTTATCATCTTTTCGCATAATGGCACTTATTTTGTTCACAGCTATGATTTGCTCATTTTTACCTTTTCTTTTTATAAGTTCTTTAAAACTATTATCAGTTTTAGCAAAAAAACCTAAAATATTAGTGATAGGATCTTCTATATCGCTATCAAAAACTATAGTATCAATTATAGTTTTTTCTTTAATCTTATAATAATTATCAATCTTATCTTTGCCATTAGCTCCCGATAAAATTGCTTCTTCATTTGCAACCAATAATACTTTTAAATTATCTTGCTCACAGAGATTATTTACGTAGCCTAAAACATCATTAATAGGAATACTTGATCGCTCAACATCTTCAAGTATAATTAGCTTTTTAGATAAATCAGCAGATTTATATAGTTGTAGCAACTCCTTTTCTTCTGACTTCACATTTATTTTCCAAAAACTTAGCACACCTCTTAATATTGTTTTTCCTAGAAAAAAGGGCAAAGACATTTTTTTTATTTTTTTTAAATGAAATTTTTTTGTAATCGTATCTAAATATATTGCTTTACTTATATCTTCTATGTATTTCAGTCCATACAAGGATACTTTTATGCAATTTTCATTACCAATTGTAGGAATCAAATCATTATCAATATAATAACTTTTACCACGTCCCCACGAAGATTTAAGCATAAGTGCTCCAGCAATTTTGCTATTATCATAATAGTTTTTTATGTATTCATTATATTCTATTTTAGACATATTAAACTACTTCCTGTTTCAAAAAATCTAATATGTAATCTCTTACAAATTCATAACCTAATATATTGTACTCAATATCACTGTAGCTCAACATATTACGTATCCACTGTTTTTCAGTGTCGAATTTTTTACCAGCAGCTCTAAAATATTCATCCTCTGGGAGCGATTTATTAGCCAATTGAATAATAAATTGCAAATCTGGCAACGGAATGTTTTCCGCTTTACATCTATCATACAAATTATTTATTCCCCATTGTTCACCTTGAATAGCGAACAAGGAAAGTAGATATCTGTCAAGAATAACTATCAATTCTTTATTTCTATTAATTTTTTGAAACTCAGCCTCTTTTTGACATAACCTATTATATCCATCTTTATATGCCTTTATTAACATTTCACAATATTCCTGGTGCATATCTTTAGTGCCAGATTTTTTAAATTCATCAAGTTTTGTTTCCAGTTCACTACTAATAATTCTTTCTACACATACGTCTGCTCGATGAGCATGTTGAAAAAACTCTTTTAAAAGATTTATCATGACTGACTTTCCTGTTCCACTTGCGCCATCAAAAGCAATAATTATCATTTTTGCTCACTCCCCACTTTTTTTTATTTCTCGCCCCAAAACAATTTGCCAATTGGTATATTTTTATGTTTACCAAAAAATATGCGACAATTAAACGGATCTGGACTATGTATATCTCCGTAAAATCGCAAAGCTCTTAGTCTACATCCATGATTACATATAGAATTATGTAAACATGTTTCACAAAATTCTATTTTATCCTTAGGACAAACGAACTTGTTCTCTTGATTTAATTCATATTCATTTAAAACATCAATTATTGATTTACTTGTAATGTTTCCAATTAAATACTCCTCGTGTTCTCTTGCTTCTGTACATGGATAAACTCCACCATCGTATTTAATCGCTATTTCTTGTGGATAACATCGGCATTTATAATTATCATTTTTAACTAGCGTTTTATAAATTAATTCTATTGTTTGCTCGAAACTCCTATACTCTGGTGATATTATTTTATTCCCAATCATTTGTGAAGAAAGAGCAACAGGCAAAACCAAAATATTAGAAAACCATGGCATTTGAAAAATATCTACAATATCAGTATAGTTGTTTTCGTCTAAAACGGTTTTTGCCGATAAATAAAAACCCAATTTGTGGAGTTGCTTTACATTTGCTATCGTTTTTTCAAATGATCCTTTCCCACGTCTCATATCATGTTTTTCTTTTAATCCGTCTATAGAAATTTGGAATGAAATTAATTCCTTATTTTTAACTTTTTCAAAGAATGGTATATTTATTTGCAAAGCATTTGTTAAAATACTTATTCTAACATTTTTCAACAAACAATAATCAATTAATTCATATGCTGCTGGATGTGTAAAAAACTCGCCACCACTAAATGAGAATTGCTTGCAATTATTTTCAATTCCAAAGTCGACTATTTCTTTTAATTTTCCAAATGGAATTTCTTTCGTGTTTTTATCTAAACTACGAAAACAATGCGTGCAATTAGAATTACACGCACTTGTAATTAACACTTTAATGCGTTCAAAATTGTATTGCATTTTTTAATGGAAATTAATCTTTGTATTACCTACGCGATGGTGAAGAACAAAGATATTGTGCATCTACTTTATCGCCTTGTGCTTTAAGAACTTTCTTTAAATTTGCAATAAAGTTTTTGTCAAGATTATTTTTTTTCGAAGTTGTAACCTTTGCCATAAATACACACCCCCCTAATTCAAATAAATCTTTATTTTAAAATATCATTTTTAAAATTTTTTGTCAATTTTTGTTGTATTTGGTTCGATAATATCAAAAATATTTATATGTAATACTTGGTCAATAGATGTGATATTGCTTCTACTTTAAATTTAAATTTATCACATTTACAATTGCTATTAGAACTATTTTTTGCTTGGACTGGGCACCCACCTTGACATATAGGTAAATAAGTGCATTTTTTGCAAGTTTCATCCAATTCTAAACTAATAAATTCATTATAAATGTCATTTTTTTCTAACCCCTTATATACAGAGCCTGTCGAATTTTGGTCAATCAATTCATCCAAATTACAACGGAAAATCTTTCCATGTGGATCTATAACAATGCAATGTTCACTTTTTGCCAAACAAAAGCCATTTTTAAATTTGGGAACAAAACTGTCAATAGCATTATGTATTCCGAATTCATTCAGCAACACTCCTGTTTTATAAAATAGTTCATTATATTCTTCTGTTCTATAGAATTCTTCACAACAATTTTCACCACGTAATGGAGAAACAAAAAAATAAAAGTTCTTGTTATTAAAAAAAGGTTTCAAATCTTCCAAAGCGTATTTCAAATTATTAAAATTGTTTCTATCTATATTATAGCGACAGAATATCATAATTTGTCTATCTAGAATATTACGAATGCAATCTAGTGTATGTTTGTATCCGTTTATTTTAGGATTTAAATAATTTTTACGCATATTATGTTCACGTTCATCGCCATCAATAGTTATATTGATTTTTTGAATATGCCAATTTTTTATCGCATTTTCAAGAGTTTCTGCATCAAAGCAAGAAAGATTTGATGTTATAACTGATGAATACTTTATATGAGGTAACCTTTTGTGGACTTCTTCACAAATAAAAGTAATCAAATCTTGCTCTAACAATGGCTCACCACCATACCAATCAAATCTAATATTTTCATACTCTTTAGCTCTATCAACAATATAATTCACGACTTTTTTTGCAGTTTCATACGACATGCTTTCAATCGGATTTGACATACCAATACAATAACCACATCTAGCATTACAATCAGTAGTTGGCAAAATAACAATTTTAATTGTTTTAGGATGATTGGCAAAAATCGCTTGTCTCTGTCTAACCATCAAAGAATATTCATCGATACTACTATTAATAAAAAAGCCATTTTTATATAATTCCTCAAATAAATAATCATCATCAAAAGCCATTGTAATGATTTTTTCATACTCATTTTGTGATAATAACACTATGGCATCAGATATAAAAGAATATAAAATAATTTGTTCAGATGAAACTTTTTGAAATAAGGTATATTTGGATAAAACAATTTCATGCCTCTTATTTTTAGAAAAGTATTCTGGGAAAATAGATTGTATATCGCTATGCTGTCTAATTATTTTCATTGTTTCTATTCGTCCTCTCTTTTCATAGAACTTGGACACATATTATTTTTGTGAACACACATAGGATCTTTTGAAAATAAATCTCCATTTTTAGCAATAGCTGTAGCTCTACAACCAAGGCAAACACTTCCGTATTTGCACGAATTACTTTTTTTCGAATCAATCTTTTGGAATAATTTCATTAGTGCAGAATTATTTAATATTTCAATTAGAGGAGTATTCATCATATTTCCAATTATTGTATCTTTATATAATAATATCGGACAAGGACTTACATTACCCAATGGATCAATACCTATCCAACGAGTTCCAGCCCTACACGAAAAACCATGAAGCCATCTAAGCATAGCACCATCATTACATAGTTCTCCGAAATGATCAAAAAGAATAGTCCCATATAAAGGATCATGAACATTAAATCTAACATTATTATGAGTCACTTGCCAATTGTATATTTTTTTTAGCACTTCATAATTTTCTTTTTTAGATAAACCAACTTTGATTGAGTCGCCACGTCCAACAGGAAGTAATCGTTTAAAAGAAATTGATTTAACACCATAAGATATCAAAAGTTCAATAATATTATCTAGATACTTCACATTTTGTTGCATCAATGAAATTTCTACACTAAGTGCAATATTGAGCTTTTGTATTCTTTTAATAGCATCAAACACTAAGTTTGGAACTTGTGAATTTCCATAAATTCTAAAAGCTGTATCAGCATCAATAGCTTGACAACTTAAAACAATTCCATCAACGCCATTACTAACTAGTTCATTTAATTTGCTTTCTGTCAACAATGTTCCATTTGAACATATAAAAACTTCATCACTAATTTGTTTTGCAACTTGCAAATACTTATAAAAATTTTTATCTAATAAAGGCTCTCCGCCAGATAAAAACGTTCTATGAAAATGCATACCTTTAAAGTTTTTTAGCATTTTTATAAAGTCATCGTCACTGAAATCTTTCTTATTTTCTATTCCTGAATTCGGATAACAATGTATACAATTTAAATTGCAAGCATTATTTATAATCCATGATAATTTTGAAATTTGTTTAATTCTAATCTTTTCCATGTAAAAAAAATATCACAAAAAAAACTTTTTTTCAAGAGCATGTAAACTTTTAACTATAATAAGTATATGTACGCAGTCAAATTAATATTTTCACTCTTCTAACGGATTAACGCTTTGCAAATCGCTATTAAATTCATTGGCAACTACATTTCTTAGAACTGTAACCATATATATCATGTCATCATTGAAATCATGTTGTTTTGACTATACCGTATAAAGATTAATACTCCACCGACCCATAAATGGCCATGGCAAGGTCTGACAACCGTGTTCGGCTCTCTAGCTACCCTTAAAAGGGTCTACATACTCTTTGGTGACATACTATCTGTCATTAAATCTTCTTTTTCTTGATTTTTTACGCACTCTTGTGCTTACTTTGTGTCTAATCATACTGTCGACACAAAGTATCTTTTTGCCAAAAATACTTTATTTCCAATTTTGTATTTTAAACTTGCAAATCGCTCAAATATCATTAAATTGCTTTTACATTTCAAATATCCCATGAAATTTGAAACGGAAAGTTTTGGTGGTATTTTTATTAACATGTGTATGTGGGTCTCCCATCGCATAGACTTCAATTGTTTCTCCATCATTATAGCTACATAACCACATCAATACCATTCATATCGAGAGGTGCTTTTTATTTCTGCTCGTAGCTTAATGTTTTCTATTCTCCCACGTGTTAACGCTAGGTTTCCACCTTATTACGAAGATAATAAAATCGGATGTGTATTTTAACATATCCGATTTTGTAATTCATTTTGACTCCAAATTAGTGCTTCGATTTTCATAGAGTAGATTTATTAATTTAAATATACAAAATTTGTTAATTTATTTACAAATATATAGTTCACCAAATTGTTCTAGTGTCTAAATTTCTATTCAAATATAACATAGTTATATATTAAGTCATCTACATAAGTTAGTGCATTTTCAGAAGCATAACTTTTTGTTGAATTTGTTGCTCCAGGACTACCAGTTGATGAGCCCAAATCACGACCACTCGTTCCTACTGCACCACCTGCACCGCCTACGCCACCACTAGCAAAACTGGTATTTTTTGCCTTTATTATAGTAACAACCGTATAGCATTCACATTCTTCTAAAACAACAATTGCTTTATTATATTGACCAAATGTTCCCGGATTACCTCCTGCACCACCTGTACCGCCATTCCCTTTTTCTCCTTGATTACCCGTAGATCCACTTATAGCACCACCTTTACCACCATCGCCACCATTTCCGCCTGTGCCGCCAGTGCCGCCTGTACCACCAGTTCCACCTGTACCGCCATTAGATTCGCTTATTTTAACATATGCTTCTGTTTGAACTTTTAGTTTTCCAACTAAAACAGAAATACCACCATCACCTCCAGTGCCACCTGTGCCACCAGTGCCACCTGTGCCACCTGTGCCGCCTCGTCCGCCTGAGTGGCCGTCACCAAACAAACCAGTATAATTGTTTCCTTTTGCACCTTTACCGCCTGTGCCACCTTTACCGCCTGTGCCACCTGTACCACCTGTGCCACCAGTGCCACCTTTTGCAAAAACATTACCTCGAATTATATTTAATTCATCGCAATTAATAGCATTACCACCATCTGTTCCGCGTTGACCAGTCCCCCCTTGGCCAGCAACATCTGTATTGTCATTGCCTTTTTTACCAATTCCAGAACTATTAGTCCCACTTTGTGCAGGTGGAATACTCGTAACATCTGCTCCTTTTGTACCTTGTGCTCCAATTTCACCATCACCACCAAATACATTCAAAGTCAGATTACCGTCAATGTTAATAATATTAGATTTTATTCCAATCGCACCATCATTTTGCAAGGTTCCTTTTGAGCCATAAACATTTAAAGTACCCCCTTGTCCAGTAAAAGAGATTATTCCATTAGAATTTATTGATGGCGTAGTCGCATCTGTTCCATAAAATCCATTATTAGTTGTTCCAACATCAATAATGCATGAACGGCGGTTTGCCTCAGTTAAGTCTAAAGGTCTAGAACTATTAAGCAAAACATTATTTAAATGAATTGTCAAATCAGTATTTATTGATGTTTCATCCCCTATTACTTGTATACTATAATCAAGCATGTTTGAATCTCCGTTAATAGTTAAATCACGAATTTCTGGTCTAATTGTTATTATTTTATCATCGATTATATTACTTCGAATATTTAGCACAACAGTAGATAAATCTCCATTTGTGTAACTATTAAAATCTGATGCATAACTATAGTCTCCATGCCAAAATGCTGTAAGAGTAATATCAGTTTCCATGGTGTAAATAGTTTCTGCTGTAATTTTTTCATTACCTAAATACCACCCTTGAAATGAAGCATTAATACGTTTAGGTAAAGGTAAAATATTTCCGATTGGTTGATTATAACGGACTTCGATGCTTTCTGCTTCAGTTCCTTTATTGCTATTAAATGAAATAGTAAATGTTGATTGCCATTCAGCATAAAGTGTAATATCTCCATTAACTCTAAAAATCGTGCCATTAGAATAAATTTGGTTATTTGCATCTTTCCAATTACGGAAGACTGCTGTATTACTTTTAGGAGATTCAGGAAAATCTGCTGCTGACATAATTGCGTTATAAGAAATTTCTCTTTTAGCAAAGATTTCTGAAGTTCCATTATTTAAAACATAAGTAATAGTAAAAATTTTAGCATCATAACTTCCATATAATCTTGTACGTATTCCACATTCGCTAAATCTAGAAACAGAAGTTAAACCATCGGCTGTTTTAGACCATCCTAAAAAATTATAACCAACAATATTGGCGTCATAAGCAGAAGTTAATTCACCATCTATTGATTGATTTATATAATGTATTTTATATGGACTATTTGCATCACTATTTTGAGGATAAAAGATGATAGTTCGATTTGAATCATCAGTTTTTGGATAAATATGAACACGAGCAGATGTCTCTGCTTGTTCTTCAAAAGTATCAAATAGACTTTCAGGAACAATAATATCAAACTTAATATTTTGTGGATTAGTAAACTTTACGTAGTGATTACTATTGATATGAATAGTTTCTAAAGATGTAAAAGATTTTAGTTCTTCTAAATTAAATTCTATTTCATCATTAATTGAAAAATTTAAATCAGTTAATGATTTTAATTCTGTATTTGTCATAGTTTTTGTAAAGCACTTATTTAAAAGAGATTCTTTAAATTGTGCATTAAAAGGAAGTATGTAAGATGGACATTCCCCATTAGAATATGCATTCTTAGAACGAATTTCAAAATAGCCTTTACCAAAACCAATTGGGGTAATAGAAATTTTATCTGTAATCGAAATATCAACAACATCATTAAGTATCTGACCATTTATATCTTTGACTATGACATCAATGAAATCGTAATTGATGTTGTTTGGAATTGCTTCTAATGCTATTTGATATGTATTTTTATAAAATAAGTTTTCTGTTTCACTATTTTGATAATAAGCATCCATAATTGTAAATACGCCAGAAACAATTTTGATATCAACTTCTTTATGAATTGATTCGCAATTAATTTTTATTTTACCCATATCACCATTTTTAGCTTCATCTGATACTCGTAAAATACCATTATTTTTATCAACAATAGAAATCAGATTACTTTCAGTCGTATAAGAAAAATCACGATCATAAGCTACATTGCCATTTTTTAAAATAGCTAAAGGCGAAAGTGACAATGTTTCACCAGGATAAGCTTTTATATCAGAACGTGAAAGAGCAATTTCGCTAACAGGAATAACATGTTCATTATCTAGATACAAATACTTATATCCGATTGGGAAAAGTGCAATTACACCTACTAACAAAGTCAATATATATGTCATTATTTTTTTCATATGTATCCCCTCCTATTTTGTATTATTTTTTATTAATATTGGTAATTCACCATCATTTATATCCCATAGTTGAGAATTAAAAGAAAGTGTTGATAGATATAAATTTTTACTCATTAACTCTTCTAAAGAAACATAAAATATGTTTTTATCTTCTCGATCAATAAATGGTAGACTTCGTTCCTCGCAATATATCAACTCTGCATTCTCATTGTCTCCATATTGATTAAAACCATAAGCACTCCCAATGCAAGGCAATGGAACTGTATTATTTTCAATTGAAATAAGGTTATTAGTAAGATATTGACTATTCATCATTACTACAGAATTAGATAATTTACCAGATGAGAAATTACGTCCAATTAGTCCTCCTATAGTATAGTTGTTGATGTAAGAAGGATTTTCTAATAAAGACACTTTTACAATACTTTTTTCAATAGTCCCATAATTATATGCGGTTATACCTCCAAAGGAATGTAAATTGTCTAACATTACTCGTGTATTATACTCAATAAAACAATTATCAATTTTTCCTTTATTATAAGTGGATATTCCACCAAAATCACTGGACAAAACACCAGATATATCAGTGAAAAAAACATGTAAATCAGTTATATTGCTTCCTTCATCAATTTCATTAAACAATGATTGATCAAGCTTACCTTTAATAGTCAGAGTATGACCATTGCCAGTGAATGATCCTGAAAAAGTGTTGTTTGGATTTTTAATTTTTTTTACATCTAAGGATATGTCATTAAGCAAAATATAATTATCATTCATTGTTTTATCATAAATTGCATAAAACTCATCTGCATTACGGATATAGATTGTTTCAATGTTTAAATCCGACTTAGATGGTAAAAGATTGGTAAACAATTTAAAATATAATGTTCCTCCAACAATCATTAATGTAGTAAACCCTCCAATAATTAAAGAACGGTTTATAAGTTTTCTATTGCTTTGTGTCGCTGTTAATAACTTTGCCATACTTCATTTCTCCTAAATAAATAAATATAAAGAAACTAAAATTATAATTTCTATAAGTAATGGAATATAAACGATGAATAGATTAGTTATAAACATTGATCTTTTAATTTTAGATAGACCAAATGTTTTATATTTTTGAAGTGAAACAATATTACATAAAGAACTCAAAAAAACAAAAATCAAACTAAACACAAAGATTACTTTACCAAAAATAAAGATTGGTATCTGTAAAAGAATTGATATTAAAATAGTAAATACTAATGTAAATACTGGAACTTTTTGTTCCACAATTGGTATAAATGTAGTATTTTGTAGATTTTTTGTTAATTTAAGAAACTGCTCTACCTCATTATAAAATTCTCCCTTAGAACTAAGAATTGAAAATGAACTATTTAATTCACTAAGTTCATTATAAATATTTTCAATTTGGGCACGAATTTCCTCTTCATGAGCAATACCATTTGCTGAATCATCTCGTGCATTATATTCTTCATAAAGTTTATGAAAATAACTCACTGTTTCATAATTTAAACATTGGCGATTATTATAAATAAATTGTGTTGTTTGTTGATGAACTGCATGCAGCAAAATTTGATTATTTTCGTTAATATATTCATCATTTTTATTTACAAGTGTATCATAATCAGTAAATGTATCAATTAGATACTCACTTAACCATCCAATCTTGTCAATAGGAATATTTGCTTTAAATAAATTGGAGCATATAGTTTTATTTCGTTCAGTATTTTTTTTATCAGAAACAATATCTAACAATCGTTTCGTAATACGATATTCTTTATTGACAAATTCGTCATCAAATTGAAAATCAAATCCATTACGAATCAATAATTCGATAATATCATAATTGCGATCTACATCATCACTACTAATAATGCTCATCAAGCATTCGTAAATAGAATCATGTGAATATTGTTCTGAAATTATCGAAAATAACTTATTGATAAATTTTTGTTCCTCTAATGTAGGTGAAAAATGTAATTTATCTAAAGCAAAAGTAATAAAAACACTTAATATTTTAGTAATTTTATAAGAATTAGTAGCATTATTTGACACAATTTTTTCCAAATAATCATTAAATTTACATAATCTTTGAGAATCTTCAAGTATTGGATAATAACGTTTATCTGGAATTAATAATCCAAATAACTCTGACACATATTCTACTTCTTTACGACTATTTGGTTTATTTAATTTATTCAAAATATATTTAATTATTGAGTCCATTAATTCAACATTACTATAATGATTATAGGCGTATAAAACATACTCGGCTAATTGTTTCATGTCGAAACCTAAATCGCTGAACATTTTATTTTCTATAGAAGAAGTTACTTGTTGAATAATATATACCAATAAAGGATTAGTGCTGCATTCATCTTCGTTATATGTCGTAGTAAAGTAATTGAAAATGGATTTTAAATTTTGTTCTCTCTCCAAATTATAACGTGCGCCTAATATGTCAAGAAATTCGCTCTCATTTGTCATGTTATATTCAGTTAAATCTAATACATCCCCATTATGATTTTTTTCTGCTGCAAATTCAAATGGATTAGGATGACTTCTTAATGCATTAACGTAGTAAGATTGATAATTCGCTGATGCATTCTTACTATTTACAACTATTCCATCTTTAATACAAATATCTCTGTCATCAGCTACACCATTTAATAAGAATGGAGTAAAATTTTCGGATGGTATCACATTTGTGGAGAAAGAAACATTACGTGCAACTGACATTGGTAGTAACAATAATATGGTTTTGAACAATGCAGGCAATACACTTTTTTCTGCAACAACATAAACAGGCGTTTTAAATTGACCTCTAATAAGTGCATCAATTGTGCACAAAATCAAAGGTTTATAACGGACTAAATATTGACTGGCACAAAACCGTTGACTAATGGTATTATCTCCAATTGTAATAGTGCGATCAGAATAATCTTCATATTGAATCACCTTCAACTCATTCTCTAGCACTTCTTGATTTTTTTCTAAATCCTCTTCTTTGCTTTTATTGACATAAAGATGAAATCTTTCAAGCAAAGTAACATTATTAATAAGTAATCCTGGGTTAAAATCAATTTCTTTTGCTTCTGTTGAAAACGCAACAATTAGTGGCGCTCTATTGTTTCTCCCCTTCGACTCGGTCAGTGTGGAAAAAAATGCAAAAGCAGTATCATCTCTTTCGCCATCAAAGAAACTATTTTCATCTGATTTATTTAATGGACAACCTTTTTTATTGATATACTCATAAACAATTTCATTTTTAGGATCAAAATCTAGATTAATAGCATCAGAAAATCTTTTTATTTTTCGTTTATTACTATCATTATATGTATTATATCCTACGCAATTAACTGCACCATAAGCATCTTGTCTTTGGATTAAATAATTGAAATTTTTCATTTTTCTTTCCTCCTAACCAATGATACCTGTATGATATAAAATCCATAATATCGGCAATTCAATACGGAATGGTTTAACACAGAATACTATATTGCGATATAGTTTTTTTTCTTTATTATCCTTATCATCGTTAGATTGATTATCAATAAATGTACTACATTCTTCATTTCCTAAAGAAGATATGGCAAAATACTTAATTCGTTTAAACTTTTGCTCCACTTCAGCAAGTTTAATATCAAGAGCAGGCATATTATCTTTTATATATGAGCGAATTTCCATACTGGCTTGATCAATATTTTTTTGCAAATATGAATCGCGATAAGTAGATAAATTAATTAGATCATACGTGGAATCTACAAGACATGCACAGTTTTCATCAAATTCATGACAAATTAAGTCGAATTTTGTTAAAACAACCGCAATTGGTTTATTTTTATTAGAATCATGGATAATCTTTTCAAATAGTTCTTTAAAATCTTGATCATTTGGAGATACAAAAATCATATGAGCATCGGATTTTAATACTCTTTCTGTTTGTTTATCTACATTAAACGACATTGAACGCGCATCTTCACCTGCAATATCACGTAAGATTAAATTAGTTCCATTGGGATTAGATCGTAAAATGAATGGATAAAAATTTGTACCCTCATCCGTTCGATAGATTTGTGATTTTGATGTAATAGCAAAATCTTTATAAATTAGTTCCTCATCATTATTTTGTATTTTTGAGCCATATGTTTGGGCTGAATAATAATTTTTGTTTGGTATAATTTTGCCATTACTACCAATTATATCGTCAATTACAAAAAAACCTTGACGAAGATTAAATTCTAGATGAAATGGTTTTAAAAAAGAATTTAAATATGTGAGATCTGAACTTTTACCAGATTGTAATCCTAACAAGCAAGAAAGAAAGACGCTCTTCCCCGATGCTGGCAACCCTAAAACAGAAACAAAAGTATTCTTTGAATTTTTACTTATAAGTTCCGAAGGTATTTCCATTCGCTTTGGCGTCTTTAATTTATTGTTCTTTATTGATTCTTTGTCATAATAATTATCGCAATATATTGTATTATATTGTGTTTTATCATTAAAAATCAATGGTTCTGAAAAAGGCTTTTCACCTTGACAGCTTATAGGGACATTCACAAGTTTTGCAGTATCAATGGAAACTAATGAGCCAAAACAATATGGACACAATTTATTGTCTGTCCTAGTGTTTTTTTCATCAATTGAATCCTTGCTAACTTCATTAGTGTTTCCTTCATTGTATAATTCAAAAAGTGGTTGCAATTCTTTTTCATTAATTACTAAGCGAAAGTATTTGCATTCTGCCACATTTTTATCATCTAATATAATTGTCTTTTTTAGTTTGCGATTTCTTTTCTTAGAACTTTTAAATACAAAATTATCAGAAAGAATATTATTTATCTGATAAATTGGAACATTAGAATATGCTATAGAAAAAGAAATATCACTGCTAATGTCTGGAAAATTTGGTAAAGTTATTTTTAATTTGTTACCAGTTTTATCAATGCGATAAGGGACTCTCGTTTTTCTTTGAAATAAACAATAATAGAAAAAGCGATGATCTGCTGAAGGCTCTTCATTCATATTATCGGAAAAACCAAATACACCTGTTCCAGTAATATCTTCTTCTCGTAAGTCATTTAAAGTACATTTAATATAATAATATTGATCATTTAAAGGCATCCCTGTTGCATCGTTTTCATCTGAGACATTAACCACTTTTACGTAAAATTCATCCTTTGAAAGTGATGAAATAGCATGTATAGGTTTTTGAATTTTATTTTTATTTTTGCTATGTGCAATAAAAAGATACTTACCATAAAATGTTTCATCTGTAATCGGTAGATCAAGATGGTTTTCTCCTCGAAATGAACTTTTTTTTCTTTTAATGATAAAGTTGAGTTTATATTCATATCTACCATCATTATAAAAACGTTCAATAAGAAATATAAAACCATCATTTATTGGATTTTTGGGATCTGTCGCTTTACTAATATTATATTTAAAGTAATAATTATTCATAATTTTTCTCCTTATTCTTTAAGCCAACACCGAAAATTTTACCATCAATTTGAAATATCTCTTGCTTACGTGGCAATTTATTGTAAGACTCATATTTTAAGCGATATTTTTCTTTAAAAATCAAAATATTTTGATTAGTTGAGCCTCGTAATTTTTCATTCTGATTCAGTTCATCAATGTATTCTCCATCTACTAAAACAGAAATTTTCGAAAAAATATCATTTGCTCCATCTAATAATTTTAACGACTCATAAGTCATTCCCGAATAAATTAGTATGTCATCAAATTTAACAGAAAGAAATTCAACAAGTGAAGAGAGTTCCTTCATCTGCAAAAATGGTTCTCCGCCACTAATAGTGACACCATCGAGACCAGTAAGATTCATTGATTTTAATTTCTCTATAATATCAATGTCTTTTATTTTATCCAAAGCCTGCAATTCTGGTGTTGCACAGTTATAACAATGCTTAAGACAACCACTAGTCCAAATGCAAAGTCTTTTTCCAGGCCCTAGTGCCTCATTAACTCCAGCAATTATCAAAGCTATATTCATCTATTTATTCAATGCCCTCATTCTTGGCATAATTGAATTATGCCTTACTTGAGCTTTTGGCTGATAATGAACTTTTACCTCAACTTGGTGGGCATAAATATTAGAATTCATACCATTATCACCTTGAAATAAACCACATTTTTTGATGTATTCTTGTGCTGCGGCGCCATCTATACGGAAATAATTTAAATCTTTAGCAGTAACTTTAACTTGTTCTTCATCTAAAATATCATAAATCTCTTTACAATTTTCATGAACTAAAGCTGCAGTTTCTTCATTTTCTAAAAGATAATAATCTTGATTATTATGACGTAAAATTACTGGCCTTGATTCATAAAATGTTTCTCCATTAGCTAAAAATATTGCAACAGTTACAACATATGGCCTCTTAGGAGAATAAAACACTTCCATCGTATATTGTTTCCCTGATTCATTGTCCGTTTTATGCACTTGTGACATTATTGGAAGAGCAATAAAATTTTTATTTTTCATTCTCTCACGGAATTTATCGACTCTATTTCGATAATTATTAATAATTTGATTTTTTCGTGAAGCATCATACAGTTTTTGCATTTGTCTAATTTGCTCTTGATATTTTGCTTCATCAAATTCAATGTCAAACTTTGTATTAGTTTCATCACATATTTTTTGTAATTTAGAATAGAGCTCATCAAAAATCTCTTTTTTACTATTATAAGCATCACTAGACAATGAAAGGTTACTAAGTTCTTGCTTATAACTTCTCAGCTCATCGTAATCTCCGCGATTAATATTACCTTTTATATTTATTTTTTGAATACTTTCAGAAATCATTTGTATACGAGTACGGATTTTAGCAGATTGAGTTTTTATTTCAAGATTAGAAATTACATCATTAATTTCTTCTTGCAAAGAGTAACATTGATTTACATAATCAGGTTTTTCAATATAGTGAATAGACTCTTTTGCCCTAGTTAACGTGGATATAAATACATCCATTCTTACTTGTTGTTCTAAACTTTTTTTGGCCACTGCAGTAGAAACAATTTCATTTTGAATTTCTTGAATAAGATTTTGAACCTTTTCAATTTTTTCACTATTTTTTTCTCCATTTTCAAAATCAAAATCCTCAACAAGATTCAGCAAACGCGAAACATAAGATTCGGAAATTTGTCCAGAAGATTGTTTAATAATTTTCGATGCAACATTGACACTACTAATCAATGCTGAAGCTAATCTTAAATTTTCTTTTAGGTTGTTTAAAGCATCAAAACTATTAGATACAATGCTATTTGCTTCAAAAGCCTTAATATTTGAAATTTGTCGTTTTAATTCTTTAAGTTTTGTTTGTGATTTACTGTCACTTGCACTCTGTACAATTTGTTCAATCATTTTTATTAAATCTGCAATCTTTTTATGTTGTTCGGAAATTATATGTACGTTTGTATTTACAACTTTATTTACTTTAGCCATAATGTTTTTTTTCAAATCATTAGTAACTTCTCCATCTTCTAACCTTGACAGCATTGATTCAATATCATTTTTCAATAATTCAATTCTTTGAAAATATGAATCAATATTCACAAATTGATTTTGAAGTATCTTATTCTTTGAGTCAGCTAATTTTTGAATTTCTCCTTGCAGTAAATTTCTTTCCTGTTCTTCTTTAAGTTTCTTAGTATATGCTTGATGAGCGTCTCCCAATCTTTTCAATTCTGAAGTGGATGCCCCTAAATCAGCAATTTTAGTTGAGCCAATATAATATCCGTTCTCAATTTCAGAAGCATGAATGAGCCAACGATATTTGCTTGGTATTTTATCACGATAAAAAGATAAACTCATATACGTAATCCCCTCTCTATTTCATCATTTAAATTGTTCTCATTTAAATCAAGATTGTACATTTTAAATAGCTCTTTTAGTTGTCCGTTATTAAATTGTTCCGCAGCTGCAATAGCTTCATCTAGTGACATCTGTGTCACTCGCATAGCTATTTCATCTAATGAGCGATATTCCCCATCAAAGAATAGTTTTGATATTGATAAGTTTTTACTAATCTTTTCAATAAAAGCATCAAAATCATCATTATCACAATGTAACTGATCTAAATATGCCGAAATATTACTAAAGTTACCTATAGCAAATACTTTATTTCGGTAAAGTGAATAATAGATAGCTATCTTAACACGAATTTCAGCCGCATTGGATTTTTTGTAATCTTTAACTAAATCCAATAAATCTTGCTCCGAATTTGTGATAATCATACCATTAGGCAAATGAATAATTTCACTTTGCGTGCAATAATAGCATAAATTATCCAAAAATAAATTGATATCTTCGATTTTCAAGTGAAACAATTCTTTAAATTCATTTTCCACGAGATTATTCGGCATCAAAACATTATGATAATTAGAATCAATTGCATAAATACAACGATTCTTTTCATACATGTTTTCTTTTATTATCAAAGAAGAAATAAATTGTCTGTATGTTCCTAATTTTAATATCTTATTAACATCTTTATTAACTTCTATGTACATTACTTTAGAATCACGACTATTAGTAGGTTGAGAAGAAAAATCAAAAATTAGTTTCATAAGACGATCATTAATTTGATTATATAATCCATCATCATAAAGATATGAATTATATTTTGAATAATCATCACCGCTTAAAAAAATAAATGTGGCAAGGCGATGATTTTTAATTATAAATAGTAGATCATCATTCTCATCGCTTATTCGCGTTGCGAGGTCAGTTGGATTAGTAAATGTATAAACAGAATGCCCAACATCAGAAATAATTAATTGATGCGTTAGTATGACAAAAATGCATAGAAACAATTCTTTGCGATCCAATTTAACTTTAAACTCATTTACTTGCTTCATAAAATCCTCATAAGAAATATCATAGTTTTTACAATAAATTCTAAGCAATTTATCAAACTCATCTACAAATTCTTTACTATTGGACTTAAATACATGTCGAACAAGATTAGATCGATAAATATACATAATTGCTTCTTTCTCATCACCAATAGCAAAAGTTTTTCCATTATAATTCCATGATTTAGGTAAATTAATTTCGCTATTTACATGCGAATAGTTTGCATGAGTTAAATTATTAGATGTAGCACCAAAACAATCTAGGTCATCAATACTAATATCTTCATCATATTCTATAATCTCTACATCATCAGAGAATTTATCTTTTTGTTCTAGTATCTCTAGATTTTCTATTTTCTGATCATCTATTTCTTGAATCAATACAGATTTTTCAGAATTTAAAGAACGTAGTTTTGCATTGGCCCCACGAATTGCTTTATCTTTATCAATCCGACTAAAACGATGCCTACATGACATATTTTTACAACGAATATCTGATTTTGAAATGTCTGCTTCAAATTCTTGATGACAACTTGGGCATTCTAATTTTAATATTTTATAATTTGCCATATGCCATCACCACCATTTTCTTTTATTGTTAATATCAATTTCATAAAATACACGTTGAACTTCATTACGTTTTTCAAATGATAAATCTTTAAGCTTCATATATATATTTGTTGGATTCTTTTCACAAAATATATATATTTCGTTAACTGCTTTTAGATGATTTTCAAAAAGTAAAGTATCTTTCAAAGATGAAACCTTAGAAATTTCATTATTAATATTATTACTAAACATAGTACTGTACATTTTAAAAAATGGGTGAGACTCAATAAATTTGCGATAAAAAGCTGCTGCTGCTTTTTTATTTGCACCAGTTTTTTCAATTGCCAATCCTGTTTTTAATAATTCTTTTCTATTAATAGACATTTTTTATTCCTTCTCTAAGATATCCACACTTACAGTTCCGTTTTCTAATTTCACTAAATAATGATGAATTGTTTCATCAAATACTGGACGCAATTTTTTCGCTAACACAGCTTGCGATATAGCCGAACCATAAATTTCATCAACTTTTTTATTAATACCACGTCCACCAAGTCCCCGTGTTTCTAATGCATTACACTGCTCAAAAATAAATTTTTTAATAATCTCAAAAGATGTTTCGTCATTATCCTTTACCATACCGTATCGTTCTTTTGAAAAATTATCTATTTGACTAATTTCATCTTCAACAATACCTCGCATTGCCTCTTCTGAAATATAATTATAAATAACAATTGAATCTATCAATCGTCCAAAAATTTCTTTACGATTCAACTCATGAGCAAAGAAATATGATAAATTGCAGCGCACAAAACGTTTAAGGTGTTCATAAAAATCATCTTTGTTTTTCATAGAAATATCTTTTTTTGAACAATCAATGTCATTTTCAACTTTGACTAAAGTATCGATATCCGCAAGTTCATAGTCAACATGATTTTTTTCGAAATCTTTTGCCAGGTCATTTGGGACTTGTTCCACGCTAATTGGTAAACCTTCTTCATTTATTGTTTGCTTTGTTTCAGTACGAACTGAAAGTCCTGCATTAGAAGTCATAACAATTACTGCATTTTCAAAACTAACCGTTCTACCTTGACCATCTGTCAATCGCCCATCACTTAAAATTTGTAAAAATTTATCCAAAATGCGTGGATGGGCTTTCTCAATTTCATCAAAAAGAATCAAAGAAAATGGATCTTGGCTGACAGCATTAGTCAATTCTCCGCCAGCATCAAAACCAACATATCCTGGTGGGGCACCAAAAAGACGTTGGTCAGTATGTTCTTGAGCAAATTCTGACATATCAAAGCGAACCATTTTTTCTTCGCTTCCAAAGATTGCTTTGGCAATCATCTTTGTTACTTCTGTTTTACCAGTACCAGTTGGACCCGCTAAAAATAAAACAGCTCTCGGGGATTTAGGGTTTGAAACGCGCTTATACCCTGTCACCGCTAAACCAAGAATGGTCTCAATACGTTCAGCAATTTTGTCTTGTCCTTTAAGTTTTTTGTTAATTGATGTGCGTATGCCCGCTACTTTATTAAATACATCTTCGCTATCCCATGGATTTTCAATGTTTGTACCAAAATTAAAACGCAATAATGCCTCATCAATAGATATTGGTGTGCCATTTAAGAATAGCTCATCATTGTTTTGCTCCACAAAATCGAAGAAACGTTCTATTTTACGTATAGTAAATCCACTTAATAAAGAGACAAGTCGCGGTGTTTCATTATTTTTCTCAGCAAGATAAGAACAACGAACACTATAATCATCCATTTTATCCTTAACAATATCTTTTCTTAGAGATTCATCAGGACGTAAAATGGATAATTTTTTTATATTAATATTGTAGTTTTCATTTTCCAACCATGTTGGCAAATCATTTGTCTTATTTGTAACAAAAATTATTTTATCATCTTGTAATAATTGATTAAGTTGATAAATTGCAGAATACATCACCCGTTCATCTTCGCTACCAACAGAGCCAGGGGTAACACTAAAACGCGAAGTATTGGTAAAAATGAACATAAAAGGTTTTTCTCTTTCAAGAACGTTTTCACCATCTTTATTTGTACTTAGAATATAACAAATTTTCGCAATATCTAAACTAATTCCAGAGTTATTATGTCCAATTGGAAATAATTTTTCCAATTCTTCTTCTGAAGGAACTGATTGTTTGTTTTCGTCTACAGAATTATCTTCTTCATTTTCAGATGGTAGAATATTTAATGTTTTTAGCAAATCCCTAGAAGTAGCATTCGGAATTAATTCATTAATCTTACTATCATCGTTCAAGATGATAAAACGATTCTTTTCTGAACGATCAGAGTCATAGGCACAAACAATATATTCATCCTCATAAGCTCTTGTTAAATAATCTGTAAGACTTTCAGAACTATCAAGACTATCATTCTCTCTATCTCTATAAACTTGACGATCTGCGATATTACCTTCGATAATAAAACTATCATAAAGATGAATGAATTTTTCAAAATCCTTTTGGAATTTGGTAATTGGTTTTATATTAGAATTCATTTAAAGTCCCTCCCATAAAACAAAAATATCTATCAAAAAAATAATAATTGCTTTCTATATTAATTCCATGTTCATAAAGTAATTTGGATGCCATAATAGCCATCTCTTTAGCTTTATAATTACCTTTGTATTCAAAAATAAAAATTTTTTTTCTGCCTGACATATCGTTTATATAACGTCTCAATTTAGGAAATTGATTAAAGAATAAATTGTTTTGGTAATAATATGAAAGATTTTCATTATCACATCCTAAAAATTCATTAGAGCTAACATCTAAATCTCTCATTCTTTCATCTGATACTCCGAAAGCAAAATGAAAAAAAGGATAAATTCTTTTTTTTCCACGATCAAAGAATATATTTTCTTTTTTGGAATCAATTGTTAAATCAACATTGATCCATCCGTTTTCTTCATCTTTCAAATGAATCGCGCTGAAACAATGTGGTACATTTTTGTCTTCGTTTGCTAAAATAGTCACTGCGTCAATACCAATTTGAGATAATAAATAGTTATATGCTAGTGTAAAACCAGAGCAAACCGCCCTATGGTGAACTAGAGGACCATAGATTGAAAAACATTCTAAATCTTCTTCTGAAGTAATTTCACCATCATTCGCTTTTTTTAATACTGCGTAATCATATGAAACATTTTCTACCAGGTAATCATGAATAAACAAAGCCTTATCATAATCTTTTTTCAAAGAAGACGTTTTCTCTTTTATATAATTTACAACTTCATTAATCTTAGATTGTTCCGGAGTTCTTATATATGATAGATTAATTATTCGCCCTCTCACATCAATACTTGCATTAAAATTATTAAAATTTACATTCATAATTTCTGGGTGATCGTATTTTACTGCTGTCATTGCCACTTCAATATCAGCAAAGGATTGGAAATCTACAGGAATAACACAATTAGGGCGGCGTGAATTTATTGATAGATAAATTGAATCATAGATACTTTGTTGAACAGCATTTAAAAAACGATTTTTTCTATAATTGCGAACAATTATATCATTTTCCATGATTAGTACCACCCCTTTTGTTATAGTATACATATATAGTTGCAATAAATTTCGATTGTTTTCGACACATAATATTATAATATTATGTAAGCATGTCTTGCAAGAATAATTAGAGCAACATCAAAATAAGTGATAATCATAAAATTAAGCACAATAAATAGGCATAGATTTGTTTTGAGTGTCAATCAAAAACAAGAAAATAAGCAAATATTTTTAACAAATATTCTAATCTTTTTATCTATTTACATTTGCTATTTTTCTATATTTGCCTATAGTCTTTTATTTATTTTTATCTATTTACTCATTCAAACTCATTAAATAAACTATAATGAAATTTATTATTAAACCATTTAATTTGATAAAATTGATTTCAACATATTACTACCACAATTCGTCAAAACTATACTTACTTCTAGGTGGTGTATCTGGTTTATAATTAAATTTTTTATCATCATAATCAATATTGCATTTATAGTCTTTTTCCCATGACAATGGTAACTTATTAAACTCATCACAAAGATAATATCTCTCTAATCTTGAGAATAACACATAACCGCAATTGGCCTCAGTGATGATACATTCACCTGGTTCAAAGTGTGATAATCTACTTTTTGTAACGGCAGGTATTGTTTCAATTTGATAATTTTGAATATTTTCACTACTACCATTTAAGGCGCTGATTGGAGAAATTCTTGTGCGTAATCCACATTCTTCCGAAAACATTTTTAAAGTTTCAGGATTATTAGATCCAAAGAAGACATGCATATTAAGATTATCGCGAATTATTTCTGCCACTGCTTTTCCATACACGTTATTTAATTGAGCATATGATTGGATAATTAAAATAAAGAAAATGTTTCTTCCTGCGCAAGCAGAAATTGTTGTTTCGAAGTCACGGAGGGCTGGAAAATTGCCGAATTCATCAAGTATAAAATAAAATGGAATATCTAATTTACCATTCATATTTTCATTTGCGTGATCAATAAATGCACAATAAGCATTTTGAACAAAAAGACTAATAATATTGTAATGAATTTTTAATTCATCACGATAATTAATAAATATTACAGTAGGTCTTTTTAAAATATCTTCAATTTCAAATGAATTGCAATTTGTTATGTTTCTTATTGATACGTCACGGAATAATGCAAGTTTAGAATTTAAACTAGACAATACACAATTTCGAGTGTTTTTAGCATTGTTAATAATCGCGCCACTTGCAATATCATAAGCCTTAGAATTTCTTCTTAGAGTAAAATACCCTCTATCAAAATCACTTGATTCATCAGATTTAAAAGTAGTCATAATACTAAGAATTGTACTAAATGAGTATGTGTATTCTGTTATGGCGTTATATTCTTTGTTAGAGTCTTCTAACATCGCCCATAAAAATGCTTTTAAAACTTCAGAAGCACATTCTTCCCAATAAGGATCATTTTGGTTTTGTTTAACAACAAACATTGCCACGATGCTATCAATATCATATTCCACTTCATCTAATAAATATTTAGAAAGTCTATTAACAGCAGTCTTTAGTTCTTTTTTGGTATTATACATTTTATCTTCATATTCCATAGGAAAACTTTCTTTATTAAGCTTTTCAACATCTTTAACCATTTCTATTGCTTTGCGGTATTTTCTATAAATTTTCGTTAATGGATTCCAACTTTCACTATGCCTAAAATTTCGAAAGTTTAATAATTTGACATCATATCCTAACGCTTTTAACTTTGCAGCAGTAAGACGATATAACTCTCCTTTAGGATCAGAAACTATCATACTTCTTTTCACTTTTTGCATTGCAAAAGATAAAATAGTTGGAATTACATATGATGTTGTTTTACCTAACCTAGTCGCGGCAATTACCGCGACATGGTTATCATTTGTGCTGTAGGTTTGGACTAATTTGCCATCCACAATTCGATTTATTTTTAAGACACCAGTAATTTCATGGTTTGCCAAATCATCGTAATTAACGACATTTGGAAAAGGAAACTTAGTGTCTTTATAGTTAATTATTTTTGTATTTTCATAGTCTTGTAAAAGTTCATTTATTTCCATACTATTTCACCTCAAATCCATAAGTTTTAGAACTTTTAATTTCTTTAGAAATTATTGATTTATATGTATCTAGATCTATACGAATATTCCCATTATTTTTAGATCCGTGTAATATTGATTTATCGATAAATTGTTTAATATCGTCTAAAGAGCGGTTCAATAAAGCGTGTTTAACCTCATCATCGATCTCAATATTATTTAACTTATAACTATCTTTTTGCGTATTAATTAAATCTTCGATTAAAGCATTTTTTTCCATATTCGAAAATGGAGAGACTTCAATAATGTCACAATATTTTTTTAGGTTTTGTGCATTAGTCTTGTCACAAAAACAAATTGGAATTATTGCATCTAGATTCACTTCTGCACTTAAATTAACAATTAAGAATTTATTTCTTTTACCATTTTTTAAGAATGTTACTACTTTTTCAAACTTATCTTGCTCAATTTCACCATTAAAAGTTAAAAAGTATACGTTATTTTTTTCTTCATTACATCTTCTTAAGAAGATGTTTTCTTTGGTAGGTTCAATGTCATAGCCACTTAAATCTTGAATGTCAATGTCTTCAAAATTAGTATTTGTGAAACAATTAGATAAGTATCGTTTAAAAAGTTTTAGTGCGTATTTAGAATCCGAACTTATGCAAAGTGGACGTAAATTTTGCTTACCACCAAGACGAATAAGATCAAGATAAGAAATTATATCTTTCACTTCTTCTCTATTATCTAGACAAAACTTAGCTGCATTATAATTTACGCATGTAGGAGAAAAAGCTAAATCTAGTGGTAAGTCAAAAAATCCTGCAATGTTTTCGCTTTTTGGAAATGATATTAATCTATTTTTCTTACTTTCACTAATTACATTGCTATAAATTAATCTCGCATATTGTGGGTTATACAAATCTGCTTTTATACCACTATGTTGCTCAAAAATCATTTTTATAAGCTTACATTCTGGTAAAACTACTCTTTTGATTTTTGTCTTATATACGTCTTCTGCAACACTTATTACATCTTCATAAATTGTCTTTTGTGCAACAGAGAATAGGCGTTGCATATTGAGTTCTCTTTCATCAGCATTATAGTATATTGCCATAAGAATGCTTTTAATATCATTCCATTTAGCAGCTTTTTCAATGTTACTATATCCTCGTTCCAAACATTTATTTAAATAAATGCCTTCACATTCAATGAAACCTAATATTCTCATTGAAGTGATATCTCCAGAATTTGCATTATCATAAAGACGATTTAGAATTGTCGCCTTTGTAATTTTTTCGCATTCAACTGGTGCATTTTTAATAGCATTGCCCTTTATTTGAACCATTCTTTTAACTGGATCAGAGATAATTAAAACTGCTCCATATAAGCTTTGAGTTCTACAATATTGCATATACTCATTGTAATTTTTTATACCTTGAACTGTTTGATTAAAGCAAGTATTCTTTAATTCTTTTCTAGTTTCTAGAGGAATCATATAGACATCTGCTAATTTATCAAACAAATAATCTTTATCTTTTACGTATGATTTTAGTATGTATTCATATAGAAAATACTCACTTAAAAACATTTCATTTAATATTTCATTCATATCTAATTCCTCCCTTTATCCAATTTTATTTTTTATAACTTCATCAATTAAGCCATACTTTTTTGCATCTCCTGCAATTAAAATAGTATCTCTTTCTGTGTCTTTAATAATTGTTTCGAGAGTTTGGTTAGTATTACGAGCAAGTATTTTATTAATGCGTGTTCGTAATTGCGCGATATGATTTGCCGCAATTATGATATCACTAGCCTGTCCGCTTGCACCTCCCAAAGGCTGATGAATAAGTATTTCACAGTTTTCAGTGGCGTATCTTAATCCTTTTGTACCCGATGACAATAAGAATGCTGCCATACTTGCGACCATGCCAAGACCAACCGTTCTAATCTTGGCATCAATATATGTCATAGTATCGTATATGGCAAAGCCATCTGATACACTTCCACCCATACTGTTAATTTGTATAGTTATGATGCGATCCTCTTCAGGAACATCATCTTCTTTAAATTTATAATCCAAATATTGTAATTGATTAATGACATGTTCTGCCATATTAGTGTCAATTACTCCAAAAATATTTATTGTGTTTCTTTTTAATGAATAGTCAATTGAAAATCGTTCTTCTTTATTCATAGTTTAAATACATAATCATATAATTTCATTATACGATCCATCCTTTCTTGAAATATTGATTTTTGTTTTTGAATTTGTAAAAGCATTTAAAATCATGCTATTTACCTCCTTGTTTTGAAATAATTTAATTAACTGATTGTTTTGATTTTTAGAAAGGACCATTGCCATCGCCTCCTTTAAGATTATCGTTACCATTAATTTTTAATTGTCCTTTCAAACGATAATCCATGTAAAAAATTTGTAGTTTTAACTTTTTGAAAACTTCTTTAAAATAATATGCATTAGACTTGTGTCTATTTACACTTTACATTCGAAAAAATTTTATCGATGTACGCACTATTTCCCCCTATGGTCGCTAAAAGTGCATTATAAGGCACAAAAAGGGGTATCACACAATTTTGACACGCGTGATACCCCTTGAAATCAACTATAGGTTTTATTTGAACTTAGTCGCGCAAAAGCAACAAGCCAAGATAAGAGGTATCTATCGCCTGTATGTACAAATTCAAATTTAGCTTCAAAATTTTGTTCATATAGGGCACCTCCAATCTTTTCGCAACGATAATATTAGCAAAATGGTGTGATTTTATCAACACTTTTTTTTATTTTTTTTGAAAATTTGTTAATATAAAAATCAATTGATTATTTATAATAATCAAGATAAATAAAAAAAATTTAATTTTTTACAAATTAGCGAAAATTAAACAGCATTATTTAATGCTTATCCATTAAAATTGTTTAAGAAATTGTATTCGATTTTTTATCGATTCTTTGGTGGTTTTAGACTTACAACAAACATCATATCCATGCATTGTTCCCTTGGTTTCATATAACTGAGATTCTACATTACTACTTTTAAGTTTGTTGTGTAAT
The DNA here is from genome assembly GCA_022508535.1 of Erysipelotrichales bacterium. GTDB lineage: Bacteria > Bacillota_I > Bacilli_A > RFN20 > CAG-826 > RUG131. The sequence goes on along the minus strand of JAFLUZ010000001.1, from coordinate 121,806 downwards.
TGTAAGCCTTCATCATGAAGACAATCAAATTCAGCAGTTTCAATATAAGTCTTTGGCATATAGGAAATATCTGATTCTAATGGATTAAACACTTTATTCCCTTTTGAATATATTTCCCACATTTTTTTATTTAGTTTAGAATTCCACATCGGAGTATCAGTAAATCTTTTCATTGACTCAGTTGTCATATTTGAATCAACCACTGGATAAATAAGTAGTTGAAACTTAGGTAATGATAGTTTGTTCTTACTCAAATAATCAATAAGAGCGAGTGAAAGATATCCTCCCGCAGAATCTCCTGCGAAACCAATTTTGTCTTTATCTATATTTAAAACATCAGCATTTTCTAAAATATAATTATAAGCATCAACACAATCAGAAAGTGTAGTCCCAAATTTAGTATCAAAAGCTAAACGATAATCCACAAATGCGACTGCCACATTAGCGTTTTTCGCATATTCTTTTACTAACTTATAATGATGTGGCGCGGCTTTATATACAAAACCGCCACCATGAAAATATATCAATAAAGGGATTTTTGCTTCTGTCTTCCTTGGTCTAATTAAATAAGTATTTATTTTTTTACCATCTAAACAATTTATTTTCAATTTATTGATGCTAAAGTTTTTAGTTGATTTCATTCCTTTAGGATAAATAGTCAACATGATTTTTGCCATCTTAAGAATAAATTTATTTATAGGTATATTTAAATATCTATATATTCCAAACTCTTTTTTAATATTGTATTTCATGTGTTAATTATATTATAAAAACATTATGCAAACTATATTTTCCTATAAAAAAAACATTTATTTTTAATAAGATTAGTAATTTAACAAATCATCAAAATATGTTTTAATATAAATAAGATATTGAAAGAGGCGATCGTATGTTTGAACAAGATATTAAATTTTTAAAGTCACTTGCAAAAGGTATAAATCATTTCACTGGTGAAAAATGTGATGACGATAGTATTTTAAACGATCCAAATATCATAAGAGCATTATATGAAATTTGTGATAAACTTGATTGCATTGAATTTAAAAATGTAAAAAAGACATCGTTTACTTATCCAGACGATTTGCTAGATACCTTTGAATACGAATTTGAACTATCTTTAACAAAAATAATCGACAAAATTGTAAATATGTATCCAAGTATGAAAAAACCAAAAATCAAGAAAATTACTGAAGCATTAATGGATAGAATTATTGTAAAAAAACATATTGATGAAAAAGGTCACACAAGAACTATTGCTACTGAACAAGCGCAACAATATGGTATTTATAATATAACTAGAAAATCAATGTATGGTATTCCATATACTGTTATTGTCTATAACGAGATGGGTCAACGTTATTTATTATCATTATTAAAAGAAATTAAATTCTAATCAAACAATATAATGTTAAAAACTAGGTGTATACCTAGTTTTTTTATTTATTAATCTAATTTTGATAGCACACATCATCAACTGGTTCATACCATTCAGTATTAGGCTTATCATCTAGCACTTCAATTTTCATAGTCTAACAATATACTTTAATCCATATTATTTACTATCCCAAAATCTGTCAAATTTAAGCCAAAAAGAATAGTAATATTGATTTGATTTATTTGTCCAGCAGTGAAAAGATCCATAATAATATATTCCGTTTGCCTCATCTGTCAAATGATTGAATACACTATGATCTATCACTTCAGGATCATTATGCATTTCTTTAGCAGCAAGTAACGATTCTTCAATTTGTACCATATCAACATATTCTTTTGCAGGAATATATTCATCAATATAATCTATAAAATCCATTACAAACGCATATTTCTCACTTATGAATTCGCACTCTTCTAATGTATCATATCCTTGACCATCAAGATCTAATACCCCCTCATAAACTCGAACATTTTCGTTTTTATCAAAATTAAGTAGAATGCTAACATAGCACTCAAATTCATATATCTGAAAATATAGACGATCTTGATGTACACCTTTATGATGCTGATAATTTATTTCATGATAAATTTCTGTTACTTTACCATTATACCCATATACAATGTCTTTCATTTCATCAAATCTTTGCTCAGCATAACCAACTAATAAAGTATATTGTTCATCTGTCCAATGTCTTTCGTTTATATCAATTCTCCACAAAATCAAAAATAATCCCGCTGGCCCAAAAAAGAGGAGTAAAAAAGCTAAAATTATATAAAGTATAATAATAACTTTTTGCCATGTTTTAAGATTCGCATCTTTTCTAAATATTCTAAATTCCATGCTATACGCCCACACACTAATTATTCTAATTTATTATATTCTTCGTTTGAAACTTGCTCACACCACTCAGTCTTAGTGTCATCACCTGGCACTTCAATTGCTAAGTGTTGAAACCATGAATCTTTAGCTGCACCATGCCAATGCTTGACTCCTGCTGGAATATTAACTACATCTCCTGGATGAAGTTCTTGTGCCTCTTTGCCACTTTCTTGATACCAACCTCTACCACTTACACAAATAAGAAGTTGACCTCCACCACTTTTTGCGTGATGGATATGCCAGTTATTACGACATCCTGGTTCAAAAGTTACATTAAAAATTGGAAGTTGACTAGTAGAAAGTGGTGCTAAATAACTTTTTCCAATAAAGTATTTTCCAAATGAATTTAGCTCACCTACGGGAAATACTGATAAATTAGATGGAACTCCATCAACAGTACTTTCTTCATCTCCGTATACTTCTTGAATTAATGGGAAAGTACTCCACGCTTTTGGCCATCCACAATAAAATGCTAATTGAGTAATCGCTTCGATAACTTCACTCTTAGTTAGTCCGTGTTCTTTACCAATAATTAAATGGGACTTAAGCTGAGGATATAGCCCTGCTGAAAATAATGCGGAGATTGTTATTAAACTACGATCTCTTGGAGATAATTCTTTTTCTCTAGACCAGACTTCTCCAAATAAAACATCATCATTTAGTTCGGCAAACTTTGGAGCAAGTTTACCCAAAATATCTCTTCCTGCTGTTTGTTTCTTTGCCATACTTAATATTCCTTTCTAATCTACTAATTATTAATTATTTTACTACTAATACCTTACTTAATTAAGGCTAAATTTTAATATAACTGGTTGATGATCACTATATTCAAATCCGTTATCAATATTACTCACTTCTACAATTTTGATATTATTTGATACAATAAATCCATCAATCACACTTTTATATAAATCAGTTTCATAACCAATAAGAGGTAAATCTGCATCACGGCATGTTGGAGCGTTATCGCTCACCGCTACTTGCATGTTTTTAGTTAAATCAGTTTCATAATCAATAGATGCAAGCCAATCTGGTTTAAGCTGCGTAAAATGCATCCAACTAGGTTCTTCTCCTTCTTGATAATTAAAACTTGGATTATTCTTTAATAAATCATGATTAAAGTCTCCACCAAATATTACGTAATTCCCCTTATTTACTTCTTCATCAAAGAATGTTTTCATTACCTCGATTTGTTTGGCTCTAATTTTTCCACCTTCATCATAAGCAGACATATGGGAATTTACTAACACCAAATCTTGGCTATCTCTAATAGAGATACGTGAAACAGAGAAGCAACGATCTAAATCAAAGAACTTATCAAATCCTTCAGAGATTGGATATGACTTTCTCATTGCTTCCCTAATTTTATATTTACTTAAAGTAGTTAATCCCGAATTACTTTTTCCGATTGGATCAGAAAATGGATAAAACAAATATGCCGAATTATAATTTATTGCATGTACATTATCAAAACTTGAAAAAGCATCACAAATCATTTCATTTTGATTAACATGATGTGAACGAGTGCTATTAGTGTCTACTTCTTGATAAAAAGCAAAATCCACATTTTGATTTTGTATTTCTTCTATTGCGCCTTCAGTCGCATCAATTACTGATTCTTTTGATTCTGCTTTTCCATATTTTCCAACCACTTTTGTTCCATCGGCCATATAGCCTTCATCCATAAAGAAAGAATAGTTAGGGCGATATGCTCCAAAACCAATATTATATGTACTTATAGTAAAAGTTTGTTCAGCATCAATATCTAAATTACTTTTCTTATTAATCTCTAATACTTTGTTATCTTCAATACGATTATATTGAATCAAAACATAACCTACATATCCAACTACAACTGCTACGACTGTTCCAAGAGTTATACCAAGAATAGTAAAAATTCTTTTTGTTATCTTTTTCATATATATATTCCTAAGAAAAAAGAGAGAATTTTAGTTCTCTCTAATTTGACCAAGTCTTTGAGCACGACGTTGATTCTTTTCAACATCAAGATCAACTTTTTTAGCTACAGTTAATAGGATTATTAATGCCACAATGACACCAATTGCTAAGAAAATAATTCCCCATCCCAAGAAATCTAAGCCGATTTTTAAAGCGGTCATCACATTATTTTCTGCGATAACAATTGCGTTCTCACTATTTAAAACTGGTAAATAAACACCTACTGTATGAGTTATCATTAAAGATAATCCGAATAAGGCGATAACGCCAGCAATAATATATCCTACTAATTCTTTGGTACTAACTTTTTTCTTTTTCATAATCAAGCTCTCCTTTGAGTCTTAATTATTGTATCATGATTACATAAGTGTTTCAATAATTTTAAATTATTGATTATTTATTCATGTCATCTAAAAAAAGTTCATCTGGTGTCGAATTAAAAATTCTCGCCATATTAATAGCCATTTGATAATCTAAACTTCTCTTACCTGTTTCAACCATAGATATGTAAGCTTTGGAAACATTAAGTTCTTTTGCTACTGTATCTAGATTGATTCCTTTTTTCTTTCTTAATTCTCTAAACTTTGCTAATTTTGCCTTTTTCATAAATATCATACCCCTTTAACAAAAGAATAAAGTATTTTTCACAAAAAGCAAAACAAAAACTTTAAACTATTTGAAAAAAATAAAAAATCGACAAATTATGTCATATATAAACACACAATTTGTCGAAATAATTTTAATTTTTGCGGTTAGCCTTTTCAAATTCAATCGTTTCTTTAATTAATGGAGTATAAGCTTCGTACCACACTTTTTCTAAATTTACTAATGCCTTATCAATAGCTTCACGTGCTGCCACAAAGTAATTTTCTTGATCTTGTAAATTTTTCTTACCTAGTTTTCCAGTAATTGCATCTATAGTTGTTTTGAAACGATGTTTTGCTTCATTAAAATCAGTATCAGTAATGCTCTTATTGTTATCCATAATACCTGCGGCCATTTGTAAGTATTGTGACAAGATATTAGTAATGAAGTTTGTTTGTGGATTAGCGTTACCTTTTGAGGCATTCATTTCGGTAACAAATTCCATAAATGAATCTCTAATTGCAGTATGAAGCACTAGCATAAAGACAACGCGATAAAGTACATCTTCTTTAATTAAAAGTTCTTCAACTGAATTATCATAATCATCTTTACGATTGGTTTTAGCAAATTGGATTTGTGACCAAGAAATCGAATTAAAGAGTTCTCTTACTTGGAAAATTGATTTGAAATAATTCATTTTCATCGCAACATCAAAAATCATTTTATCTTCTTCAAAAGTAATTACGCGATCATTGAAAACATCAAATAAAAAATCTTCATATGTTTCTTTAATTTTTTCTGCTTGATCCGGATTATTTTTTATTACAAGTTCAGCAAGTAATCCTTTTTCATTGATTGCTTGTTCAAAAACTTTTTTCTTGCCTTCGTAGTCTTCTTTAGTCTTTTTTCTTCCATTTGTTGAATACTCTAACATTTCTCTAATATTCTTTAGATATAGATATGTTGCCATTTGAGTGTGTTTAAAATTATCCATTATTTTATCTCCTTTATTAATTTTTCAATATCTGCAACTCGATTAACATGATATTTTGCAAATTTCTTTATTTTGTCTGGGCTATGTTTCATACAGAAGCTATGTTCATAAAATGCTTGGAACATTGAAATATCATTTCCAGAATCTCCCACAACATAAACATCATTTAAATCGATATTATTTAACTTACAATAATCTTTTAAGCCATTAGATTTTGAGACATTTGGAGCAGTTAATTCAATAAAATTATCGGTCCAAGATGCTTCAACTTTATCTTGATAATGCTCGCGAATATATTTATTAGCCTCACATGCTCTATTCTTGCCTTTTTTACCTAAGCCAAAGAACATCATTAATTTGTAAATCTCGCCAGTTTCAATTTCTTCTTTAAAAATATCATTAGAGATTACATATTTTTCAGCGTATATACCATGAGTAAAGTATATGAATGTATAAACCCATCTTGCAATTCGACCAAGTTTTCCTGCAATTACAAGACTTTGTTTTTTTGACATAAGTAGCCAAACTTGAATTCCGAACTTATCCGAAAATTCTTTGACCATTGCTCCTACTTCTGGCGCTCGCATCGCAGATGATTTAATAAGTTCTCCATTACTATAAATAAATGATGAATTACAACCGATAACATCAATTTTACGATCTAATTTTTCTTGAACTTTTAAAGCATATGGCATATTTCGACCAGAACAAATTACCACTTTATTACCCTCATCAATAAAACGACGAATAAAATTGATATTTCTTTTAGAAATCATTCTTATTCGCTTTTTAGGATAAAAAAGTGTCCCATCCAAGTCTAATGCAAGTACTTTTGGCATAAAAAATCACCAATAACATTATACACAAGATGTAACACTTTTAATAGAAGAAAATTTTATAAAAATTTTCCAAAAAATTGATCTACAACTTTCTTTTTTGCCAGTTGCAATTGATTTACACCAAATTTGAATTCGAGGTAGTTATCATTTTCTAATACATCTTTGAAATAAAGTCTATTATCTAAAAAGAAATTTTCTAATTCTTCTTTGATTAGTGCAATATTATTTGACGCAATTAAGATTGAGTCTTTGGTAAAAGATGAGCCTATATAATTATGAGAAACATCAAATTCTGAAATTGTTGTTCCATCATTTTCAAGAATAAAGCTTTTTAAAACTAAAGAAATTTTTTTAAATTTCGCAAATTCTAATGCTTCTTTCTGAACAATGTTATAACCGATACTAGATAATGCTAACGCTTCTGAGTAGTCAAGTTTATCATAGCATTTGATATTTTTATATCCTGGAAAAACAAACGGCATGATACCCGACACATCTTTATATAAATACACTTCTTTAATACCTAAAGCATTAGCAAGTATAACTGCAGAATAGTCTCCTCCTCCACGCGAAAATGTTTCAACCTCTCCAAATTCATTTAAAAGTAAAAAACCAGGTGCAATTAAAACATCATACTTTTCAAATAATTTCAAAATATTACTTGTATCAATATGGCTTTTGTAGATACCTAATTCTTTTAAAGATAATGCATACGCATTGATTTCATTTTGTTTTAATTGATTTGCTAAAACAATGCTAGAAATAGTTTCTCCTGTAGCAAGCAAACGATTTTTCTCTTTTTCATCAATGTATTTATCATCTATTAGTTCTAATAAAGTATCGGTTGCATAAGGAAATCCAACTCTTCCCATTGCACTTGCAACAAGCAGAATTTTATCATGATTATTCTTTATAATATTTACAATATAATCACGATTTTTTTTAGTGCTTGTAGCTATACCACCGAATTTCATTATACATATTTTCATTTTATCACCTATTATTAATAAACGAAAAAGAGTAAAAAAAAATAACAAAAAAGAGACCGAAGTCTCTTTTATAGGTTATTTTAATTTGTTTTCTGCTTGGATAATACCAAAGCCTCCGTCATCTCTACGATATAAGACTGAAATCATTTCATCTTCATCATCTAGATACATAAAGAAGTCATGTCCTAAAGCTTCCATTCTTGTAATTGCTTCTTCCACTGACATTGGTTTAAGCAAATATGATTTTGTTCTAATTATTTCGTCTTCTTTTTCTTGTTCAGCTTCTGCTTCAAAGTTTTCAAATGCAATTGACTTGCCTAATCCATCTCTATTACGACGATCTAAACGTGTTTTTAGTTTACGCATTTGACCTTCTAATCTATCAACCGCCAAGTCAAAAGCTGCATATAAATCAGCGTCTGTGACCTCTGCACGGAAATTCATCATTTTTGTAAAGATTGTAATTTCAACTTTTTGTCCATTTTTATAGGTTCTCACAACAGCGCGGCATTCAACATCATCAGTAATGACAAAGTATTTGTCCATCCTACTCAACTTGCTTAATAATGCCTCTTTAATTCCTTCTGTGACCTCAATGTTTTTTCCAATAATTTGGTATTTCATAATCTTATCTCCTTTCCAAATATTGTTTACAATATCTCACACTATTATTGTCGCATTTTATCGAGATAAAATATAGTATTTAAATAATAAATTTTTATGGTATAATTTAAATGTATGTGAATAAAAAAACACAGTAATTAAGATAAAATACATATTGGTTATTTTGTTTCTAAGCAAAATAACTTTTTTTATTTTTGATTATCAAAACAATCTCAAATTTGTCTCAATTTGAGATTGTTTTACGTTTTTAAACTTTGTCTCAACTATAAGTATAATGAAGGGACTAGAAAAGTCTATGCGTGCAAAACTCCTATGCTAAAAGGAGATGATGTCTATGAGAACTAAAAAGCTCACTGATGGAATCTCTAAGTAAGAAAGGAGATTTCATTGGTGAGTTTACTTATCAATATTGCAAGTATAATTGTGAATTTAATAAACATTATAACTACAATTATTGAAATTATTAGAAATAATAAGAGTAAATAGAAACAAAAAAGCCGCTCGAAACATTCAATCTTAGGCGGCTGCTAGCATTTGGAGTTAGTCACTAGGTTGATCTAGGACCTTCCTCACTTATATTATATAACATTTCAAAATAAATTTGTTAATAATTTATAAAATAAAAAGCTATATTTCGTATAAATGCAAGTTGATACTACTTAAGCATAGCTCTAATTTCATCAACTTTATCTAATTTTTCCCAAGGCAAATCTAAATCTGGTCTTCCAAAATGTCCATAACTCGCCAAATCTTCATATTTAAAACTTGGTTTTGTCAAACTTAACTTATTGATAATTCCTGCTGGAGTCAAATCAAATAATTTATCAACAACTTCAAGGACCTTCTTTACATCATATTTAAGAGTGCCAAAACCTTCAATATTTACACTTAATGGTTTTGCAACACCAATTGCATAGCTAAGTTGCACTTCTAATTTATCAGCAACTCCTGCTGCAACGAGGTTTTTGGCCACATAACGTGCCATATAAGCTGCTGAGCGATCCACTTTAGAAGGATCCTTACCAGAGAATGCTCCACCGCCATGACGAGCACTTCCTCCATATGTATCAACGATAATTTTACGTCCGGTAAGACCTGTATCACCTTCTGGTCCACCTGTAACAAATCTTCCTGTTGGATTAATAAGGCATTTAAAATCATCATTAAAACCAAATGATTTAACGACTTTTTTCATAATTTCTTCATAAATGAATTTTTTAAACTCTACTTCATTATAATCATCATCATGTTGCACAGACATTAACACAGTATGAACTTTAATATTTTTTACATCTGTATAATCCATTGTAACTTGCGCTTTCATATCAGGACGAGCCCATTTGAATACACCCATTTTACGGAGATTAGAAGCATATCTTACTAATTTATGTGAAATCGCTAATGGTAGTGGCATATAACCATCTGATTCATTAGTGGCATAGCCAAACATAATTCCTTGATCTCCTGCCCCTTGAATTTCTTGATTAACACCTTGAGCGATGTCAAGTGATTGATGTTTAACTTTTACTTCAATCTTACAAGTATCTGCACCAATTCCATATTCTCTTTTGGTGTAGCCAATTTTTCTCATAACATCTCGAGCAATACGTTCATAATCTGGTTTTGCCTTTGAAGTTATTTCTCCTCCAATAAGTAAATATTCCGTTGTTGCAAAGCACTCACATGCTACATGAGACTCTGGATCATGTGCCAAACAATAGTCTAATATTGCATCTGAGATTTGATCACATAATTTATCAGGGTGTCCTTCTGATACTGATTCGCTAGTAAATAAAATTTTAGTTTCCATAGTTCCTCTTTTCCAAAAAAGAAAAAGCCTTCCCACAGAGGAAAGCTTTACTAAAAACTATTCCTATATCTTATCGCTCAGGGTGGGCCCTGCTAGGGAAAAGCACCTACATGACTATTTGTCAGGGTTGCTATCACGTTTGTTCGTTCCCTTATGACGTGATTCTTGATAAGACATGCTATTTTCTTTTTCTTTAATATTATTTTCTAAATTCTTATCCAAGTCAAGATTATTTTCATCTTCGTAATCCAGTAATCCAACTTTATCAAGAAGTAAATCTGTTGCATCAACTCCCGATATGTCTTTTATAACATTAAAGTCCATACCTAATTCAAAGAGAGCTTTTGCTATTTGCACTTGTTCCTTCTTGTGCTTTGATTTCATCTTCATAATTAATCACCTTAATATTAATTATGATGACAAATTAAAATCTTATACTTTTTTACTTAAAATTTCTTTAATTGCTTTTGATAGTTGATCAGGACATGATGTGTTTTTAAATCCACAAGTAATTCCTTGGAGTCTTTGCTCTACTTCTTCAAGTTTCATTCCAGCAAGTAAAGCTCCAACACCTTTTAAATTACCATTACATCCTCCGACCACTTCAAAGTTTACAATTTTGCCATCTTCGTGGTATATTTTCATTTCGCGTGAACATACACCAGTTGGTCTATATACATAACATTCCATATAGTTAATTATTTAACAATTCTTCCAAATACTTGACCAGATAATGCTGCGGCATTGCTTTCATCTGTATCAATGTGCATAGCAAGAGCGTAGCTATTTGATACACGAACAATGACATCACCAAAGACTAAAGATCTCTCAGCAGATTTTACTTCAACACATACGATTTCTTTATCTTTAACACCAAATTCTTTTGCATCTTCTTCAGTCATATGAATGTGTCTTTTTGCTGCAATGACACCTTCTTTTAATTCGACTTCGCCACATGGTCCAACTAATTTACAAGATCCTGATTCTTTAACATCACCAGATTCTCTAATTGGTGCAGTAACACCGATTGAGCGAGCATCAGTAAGAGATAACTCAACTTGATCTTCTTTTCTAACTGGTCCTAATATAGATGCATTTAATTCGCCCTTTGTGCCAACAATTTTAACTCTTTCATTTGAAGCATATTGTCCAGGTTGAGAAAGCATTTTCTTTACAGTCAATTGATAACCTTTTCCAAATAATGTTTCTAATGTTTCTTGAGTCACGTGTACGTGGCGTGCAGATGTTTCAACTAAAATTTCTTTCATATTGTTAACTCCTTAAAAAATATAATTTTTTACACAAATGATTATAAAGAAATGCATACACAAAAGTCAATTAAAGTAATAAACTATTTTAGTTAATATTTTTATGAAATAAAAATGTTTCTAAATCTTAGCAATAATGTTATTATATTTATGTTTTTAAGGAGGTTAGTAAATATGGAAGAAATAATTTCATTAGATGCATTACTCGAGATAATAAATAACAAACAAGTAGCAAAGCTCCGTGAGTTATTTGAAACGAGTGAGATAATTGATATTGCTGAAGTTTGTGATGAAATTGAAGATATTTCAAAATTGTTATTTATCTTTAAAACCGTTAAAAGCGAATATACTGCAGAGTTATTTACTTATCTTAATGAAGATTCACAAGCCAAACTTATCAATTTGTTTTCTGATAAACAATTAACAGAGTTAATTACAAACTCATATACCGATGATATTGTTGACTTTTTGGAAGATTTACCTGCTAATCTCGTGACTCGTGTTTTAAAGGCATCACCTAAAGAAGAAAGAAACGATATTAACAAATTATTAAATTACAAAGAAGACACTGCTGGATCAATTATGACCACAGAGTATGTCGAAATATCAAGTGATTTAACTGTTAAAGAAGCTCTTGCACAAATCAAAAAAGTTGGTCAAGATGCTGAAACAATTTCTTCTACATTCGTCATTGATAAAAAAAGAAATTTAGTTGGTGTTTTATATCTTGATTTACTTGTTCTTACTGATGAAGATACACCAATTAAAGATATTATGAACGAAGAATTCCACACTGCAAACGTCCATGACGACCAAGAAGCAGTTGCTGAAACATTCAAGCGTTATGACCTAACCGTTTTACCTGTTTTAAACAACGAACACCGTTTAATAGGTATTATTACTATCGATGACGTTATCGACGTTATGGAAAAGGAAACAAGCGAAGATATCGCTATTCAAGCTGGTATGCAACCTCTTGAAGATGAATATTTAAAAACAGGCGTATTTACCTTAGCAAAAAAACGTATTGTCTGGCTCTTGTTCTTGATGGTTTCTGCCACATTTACAAGTATGATTATTTCAAGATTTGAGGATTCTTTAAAAGCCGCTGCTGTCTTATCAGCATTCATTCCGATGTTCATGGATACGGGGGGTAATTCAGGCGGACAAACTACTTCTCTTATTACACGTGGACTTGCCACTAAAGAAGTAACTACTAAAGATTATGGAAAAGTTATTTGGAAAGAACTCCGTGTCGCATTAGTTACTGGTCTTGTAGTTGCCACATTTAACTTCTTATGGATATTCTTAGAATTAACTATTGGTTTAGTTTCAAATTCTGGAACAATTCCAAATTGGCAAGTTGCAGGTTTAGTCGCCTTAACACTGTTCAGTACAATTATTATTGCTAAATGTCTTGGTGCATCACTTCCAATGTTTGCTCAAAAAATCGGCTTAGATCCTGCTTTAATGTCTGGCCCTATTGTTACAACTTTAGTCGATGCAACATCACTACTTATTTACTTCTTACTCTGTACACAAATATTCCGACTAGTGTAAAACAAAAGCGTTCATCATTGAACGCTTTTTAATTGCAAAAATGTTTAAGAATTGAAATCATAGTACTCACCGTAATATGTATTTAAGAAATATCCCCAATCGCTTGTGACTTTTTCTTTTTCACCATCTTCTAGCGGACAATAGAATCCCATAAAAATAAGTGTGTTTTTTATGTCATTATAGCAATACATTGTAAACCATATCGGAAAGAAAGTATTATTACCATTTTCATCTAAATGTGTATATTGTCCAGCACCATAATGTTTAGGATGTGCCATATTTTCAGCAAAATAGTAGTTATTATATTGAAAAGTATTCGTTGATGACAAATCTAGATGTGAATCCGCAAATAATTTTGCTTCTTGATATGTAGTATTTTCATATGTTAACCATAAAATAACGATGTTTGGTGTTTTGTTAGATGAAAATGACGAAACTACTGGATCTTTTTCGAACATGCGATAGCCACCATCTAAATAGTTGAAATCAGTAATAAATGCTTTGCTTGGTAAAAAACATTCTGGCGTATCTAATTCATATTCTGAATATCCTATGTCATTACTTTTAATTAGATTTATATAATTTTCCAAAGAATCATGGTATAAATCAACTCCACAAGAAGTTAAACCAAATAAAACTAATCCACATAACAAATACTTTCCAAGTTTCATAAATATATTCCTCCTATAATTTTAAAACGCTAACTACTATTGTTAATGACAAAAAGCGTTCATCATTGAACGCTTTTTTTAGATTCTAATTTTTCTTTTTCAATTGCTAATTCTTTCTTTCGAGCTCTATTACTTTTAATCATGCCGCCAACAATAAAGCACATTCCAAGTAATACGCCTAAGAAGTAACAACAGAATCTCCAATATGCCATGGCCCAATAAGATGAGACTCCAGCAAGTCCATGTAACATTGTAAATAATATTGAGAATGAGACTTCAGCAGCACCAGAATTCCCTGGAGTAGGGATGAAAGATATTGCAGCATAGACAAAGATACAAATACATAATGAATCAAAGTAATTAACAGTGACACCACATGCTCTAATAACAAAATATGGTATTGAACATAATGCTAATTGATAGACAAAAGAAAGGAAAGTAATAATTAATAATGTGAGTTTACTTTTTGCTAAAACAAATAAACTACGTTTATAATCGTTAACCAATTTATTTGCTTTTCTCGTTGCTGCGCCTTTGTTCTTAACGAATTTTAATTTAAATGACACACGCACACATAATTTAATAATTTTAGCACGTAATTTAGGCATGAATGAGATAACAAATATTAAGGTTGGTAAGACAATAGAGAATGCCGCACCAATATAGGCCATAATTAAGAAAACTGGCTGATCTGAAATTAATCCACTTTTAAATATGAACGCCACAATACAAAGAATTAAAAAAGCAAATTGATTTAAAAAGAATGAGGCGGTTGGTAAGTACATGGATTCAGCACCAGGCACTCCACCTTTTGATAAATAGAATATTTGGAATGGCTGTCCACCACTTCCAAGCGGAGTAATATTATCATAATATTTTCCCATTATTGCCGTTTTAAGAGAAAGCCATGGTTTATTCTTATGTGTGGTTTTTCTAATCATTACAAAGAACTTAAGCGATTCTGCAATTAAGGCTAAAAGGCCTAGTCCCATCGCAATAAACCAGAATATAGCGTTGTTCCCACTCATCCATGTTTTAAACATTTCTCCAAATGTAACATCGCCTGCGTCGGAATTATTGAAAGAAGTAAAACCTAAAATAACAACTAAAATAATGTTAACTAATACAAAAATTAATCCAAACAAATTACTTTTATTAGTCTTTTTAGTTTTTTCTTCAAGTTCACTCTCAGCAATTGCGGTATTAATAATATTATCATTAATAATAATTTCCTGAGTCTTTCGAATTTCTTCTTCTCTTGAATGCATCATTTTACTCCTTTCGTAATTACAAATATTCTAAACATAAACATATTAAAAAACAACTATTTATTCCACTCTGCTAAGATACGTTTATACTCATCTAACATTTCTTTTACGACATCATCCCAAGTGCGATATACTTCTTTATGACACATCTCTCTAACTTTCATATGATGGTCTTTATTTTTTATAATTGCAATAATCTTATTTGCCCATGCCTCACTATCTTCTATTTCAGCATAGCCATTACGATTATCAATAATAATTTCGGATGTTGGAGAATCTTTTACGAGCAATGTTGGAAGTGAAAATGTTGCTGATTCAATTGGCACCAAACTTGCTGTATCAAATACTGATGGGAACAAAAATAAATCACTTCTTAAGTAAAATGATCTTAAGTAGTCACGATCAGCAATTGACCCAGCAAAAATTGTTTGATCCATAACATTATTTTCTTTTGCCATATCTTTAAATTTATGAAGATCCGGTCCATCACCCACGACTAGAAATTTAAAATTCACACCTTTTTCTTTTACAATTTTCAAGGCTTTAAAAACTAATTCTAAATTTTTAGTTATTACCATTCTACCGACAAATAAAAATACGTTTTCTTGTCCTTTTAAATTATATTTTTCATCAATATGCTCTCTTCTTGCTAAAATATCTGTCGGGCAAACTAAATCTGTACCATTTCTAATTACTTTAATTTCCTTTTTATATCCATAGTCAATAAGACACTGTTTTGCACCTTCTGATACAGTAAATACATAATCCGCATTTTTAAAATTAGACATAATTGCAGACATTAAAAAACTTGTCGCAATTTTAGAATGCGTTACACGCATAAATTCATCTCTAAATTTTGTGTGAAAAGTCAAAACGGTTGGGATATTTCTTTTTTTAGCTTTTTTAATTAGTTGGGCAGCCATAAAAAACGGCGAATGAAGATGCACAATATCAACATCTAATTCCTTAAAATGCTTGCTCAACCCTCTATCATAAAAAGGAGTAACGCTATAGTATTTAGAAAATGGTTCATATTGTGATTTAACATAATATACAGGATATTTAAGATTACGTTTTTTTGCTTCTTCTTTGTCAGTTTCTTTTCCTTGTGAAGGTACAAAAACGTGAACATCTTCAGTTTTATTCATAATTGTTGCAAAATTATGTAACACTACAACTGGACCTTCAATACTTGGATAGAAAGAATCCATAGCGAGAACTATTTTCATCTTATTCGACCTCTTTTTTTATAAAATCTAGTGCACTTCTTATAACATTATGCATATCTAAGTATTTATATTGACCTAAACGGCCGCCAAAATGGACATTTGTCTCTTTACTTGCCAATTCTTGATACTTTTGATATAAATCAGAATTCTTCTCATCATTAACAGGATAATAAGGCTCATCGCCTAATTTCCATTTTGAAGAGTACTCTTTAGAAATGATTGTTTTAGGAGAAACAGCATATTCAAAATGTTTATGCTCGATTATACGAGTATATGGAACATTATAATCAGTATAGTTCACAACGGCATTTCCTTGATAGTTTTCCATATTAAGAACTTCTGTTTCAAAGCGAACACTACGATATTCGAGTGGTCCAAAACAATAATCATAATAAGCATCGATTGGGCCAGTATAAATTATCTTTTTTCCCATGCTTAAATACTTTTCTTTATTTTCAAAAAAGTCCGTATTTAATAAAACATCAGATTTTTCAAGCATTTTTTCAATGATTGGTGTATATCCACCAATTGGAATACCTTGATAGCGATCATTGAAATAGTTATTATCATAAGTAAATCTTACTGGTAATCTTTTAATAATAAAGGATGGCAATTCTTCACATTTCTTGCCCCATTGTTTTTCCGTGTATCCTTTAATAAGCTTTTCATAAATTGTTTGACCAACAAGATTTTTAGCTTGTTCTTCTAAATTTTTTGGATTTTCGACATATGATTCTTTTTTCTCTTTTTCAATTATATCTTTTGCCTCTTGTGGAGTCTTGATATTAAAAAGTTTAGAGAAAGTATTCATATTGAATGGGAGATTATATAATTCATCTTTATAAATTGCAATTGGTGAATTTATGTAGTTATTAAACTCTGCAAATTGATTTATATAATCCCAAAGTTCTTTATCGGAGGTATGAAAAATATGTGCACCATATTTATGCACATTAATACCCTCTAATTTTTCTGTATATATATTTCCACCTATATGATTTCGTTTTTCAAGCACTAAACATGTATATCCTCTTTTTGTTAATTCGTAAGCAGATATAGCACCATATAAACCTGAGCCAACGATCACATAATCGTATTTTTTCATAGACTAATCTCCTTTTAGCTTTTTAACGCTAATGCAATTAATAATTTAACATAACAATTTACATAACAATCACGAACTATGTAGAAATAGTTTTATAAAATATTATTGTTGAAATCCCCTCAATAAACGCTTATAATATTTTCGATGCAGGAATGGCGGAATCGGTAGACGCGTACGTTTGAGGGGCGTATGGGCATTCCCGTGTGAGTTCGAGTCTCATTTCCTGCACCATCTTGATTATTGCTCGGTATTAGCCGAGTTTTTTTATTTTTTCAAAAGAGATAAGCGGTTAAGCGCTCTTTTTAAAGAAGCCTCTGCTCTTACTAAATCAATGCTATTGTTTGAAGATTCAATTCTTTCTTCCGCACGATTTTTCGAAGACATTGCTCGTTCTTCATTAATTTCATCAGCACTTTCAATTGCAGTAGTAATAATTTTACATTCCTCTTCATTAACAAATAATGTTCCACCCGCAATAGCGTAATCAATAGTCTCTCCATTGTTAACTGTGTACATATGGGAAACTTTAATATTTGTAATAAGTGGTAAGTGATTTGCTAATATTGTTAACTCACCAGAGGAGGTATTTACATTTAACAAATCGACTTCTCCGTTAAAATATTCTTTTTCTAGATTAATAATTTTTAGGCGAAGCTTCATCTTACTTCATCCCTTCTGCTTTCTTTACAACATCTTCAATTGTGCCACAATATAAGAATGCTTGTTCTGGTAAATCATCATACTTACCATCAATAATTGCCTCAAATGATTCAATAGTTTTTTCAACTGGGACATAAACACCAGGAGTTCCTAAGAATTGTGCAGCAACATGGAATGGTTGTGATAAGAAGTTTCTAATTCTTCTAGCACGACCAACGATTCTTTTATCTTCTTCCGATAATTCATCCATACCTAAAATAGCAATAATATCTTGGAGTTCTTTATAACGTTGCAAGATTTGTTGAACCTTTAATGCTACATCATAATGTCTTTGACCAACAATTTCAGGGTCTAACGCTCTACTTGAGGATTCAAGTGGTGAAACTGCAGGATAAATACCAAGAGACGCAATATCACGTGATAAAACAGTTTTAGCGTCAAGGTGCGTAAATGTAGTCGCAGGTGCAGGGTCTGTTAAGTCATCAGCAGGAACATAAACTGCTTGAACTGAAGTAATAGAGCCAAATTTAGTAGATGTAATTCTTTCTTGTAATTGTCCCATTTCTGTTGCAAGAGTTGGTTGATAGCCAACTGCACTTGGCATTCTGCCTAAAAGGGCGGATACTTCACTTCCCGCTTGTGTGAAACGGAAAATATTATCGATAAATAGTAAAACATCTTGGTGTTCATGATCTCTAAAGTATTCTGCCATGGTTAGGCCAGTTAAGCCAACACGCATTCTACTTCCTGGTGGTTCATTCATTTGACCGAAAACTAAACAAGTTTTATTAATAACACCAGATTCTGTCATTTCACGGTATAAATCATTACCTTCTCTTGTTCTTTCGCCAACACCAGTAAAAACAGAAATGCCGCCATGTTCAGTTGCGATGTTATTAATCAATTCTTGGATTAAAACTGTTTTACCGACACCAGCACCACCAAAAAGACCAATCTTTCCGCCTTTTACATAAGGACAAAGAAGGTCGATAACTTTAATGCCAGTTTCAAAAATTTCAGTTTCAGTTTTTTGATCTTCATAAGATGGTGCTAAACGATGAATTGGAAGTCTTTTTTCAGTTTTAACTTCGCCTTTTCCATCGATTGCTTCACCAAGTACATTAAAAAGTCTTCCCAAAGTTTCTTTTCCAACTGGGACAGAAATTGGTTCATTCAAAGCTTTTGCTTTTAAATTACGAGTTAATCCTTCAGTCGGCCCCATAGAGATACATCTAACAGTATCATCACCGACGTGTTGAGCAACTTCTACTACTAAAGTCTCTCCGCCATTTTCAATTTCAATAGCAGTTCTTAAAGCAGGAAGTTCATCAGCGAACTTAACATCGACAACAGGTCCTTGTACTTGCGATACTTTACCATATAAGATTTTTGCTTTCATAATGTTCCTCCTTAATTTTTCGCGTTAGCAGCACCAGAAATTTCCGTAATTTCTTGAGTAATCGATGCTTGACGCGACTTGTTAAATTCAAGAAGTAATTTCTCTTGAAGTTCTTCAGCATTATCATTTGCGGTTTCCATTGCCGTTCTTCTAGATGCTTGTTCACATAGCATTGATTCAAGCATCAAAGTTTTTAATGCTGTAGTTATATAGAAAGGTATTAAATTCTCTAACACCTCTTCTGGACTAGGTTCAAAGAGAAGTTCTTTTGTCATCTTTTTCGTATTTTTAATATTTGTAAGTGGAAGTAATTGTGTTGCTTTCGGAGTAAATGTTAAAGAATTAATAAACTCTGTTGAAAGTAAATGAACGCTATGATATTTACCTAAATCAAATTCATGAATTAAGTAATGTGTTAGTTCTTTTGAAACATTTTCTTTCATACTTAAAGATGGTAAATCAATAATTCGATTAATTGTGTAATTGTTATTATTTAAATAACTAGCAATCTTATTTCCAACAAGAATGATTTCATCTTTTTCTTTATTAATTAAATTTGTAGCGAACTTTTCCATATTAATGTTATATCCGCCACATAAGCCTAATGTCGAATTTATAATGATAAATAATTTTTTATCACTTTTTTCATTTACATTTAGATATTTATTAATAGTTTTATCAACATTTTCCACACAATAGGAAACAACTTCAAATACTTCATCACGATATGGTGTCACTTTTGCATTTAAATCTTTAGCAGTTTTAAGTTTTGCTGTGGACACTAATTCCATAGCTTTAGTAATCTTCATAGTTGAAGAAACTGATTTAATACGTGCTTTGGTTTGTTCTAAACTCATTGCCATAAGTAACACCTCCTTTTTATTAAGCTAAATAATTTTTCGTATATTCTGTTATAGCTTCTAATAATTTTTCTTCTAATTCTTTACTAATTGCCTTATTCTTTTCTAAGTCTTTCATTAGTTTCTTTTGTTTACTATGCATATGATTTAATAATGATTCTTCATAGTCTTGAATTTTATTCATAGGAATATCATCTATTAACTTATATTTAGCTGTAAATAGTTGAATAACTTGATCAAAGACATTCATTGATGCGTATTGTTTTTGTCTTAAAAGTTCATAAACTTTAGCACCATGATTTAAGACATCTTTAGTTGCTTTATCTAAATCGGAACCAAACTGAGCAAAAGCTTGAAGTTCACGATAATTTGCTAATTCAATTTTTAAATTACTTGATACTTGTTTAACAGCTTTGATTTGTGCTGCACTACCAACACGAGATACAGATAATCCAGTATCGACTGCTGGTCTTTGTCCACTAGCGAACAAATCTGATTGTAAGAATATTTGTCCATCAGTAATGGAAATGACGTTTGTAGGAATGTAGGCAGAAATATCTCCTGCTTGTGTTTCAATAATAGGAAGTGCAGTAATTGATCCTCCACCATATTGATCATCCATACGTACGGCACGTTCAAGTAATCTTGAGTGCAAGTAGAATACATCACCTGGATATGCTTCTCTTCCTGGTGAGCGACGTAATAATAGTGATAATGTACGATACGCAACAGCGTGTTTACTTAAATCATCATACACTACTAAGACATCTTCTCCTTTTTCCATCCATTCCTCTGCAAGAGTTACCCCTGCATATGGAGCAATATATTGAATAGGAGCCATTTCACTTGCTGTAGCAACAACGACAACAGTGTAGTCTAAAGCACCATGTACACGAAGTTTTTCAACAACTTGTGCGACAGTAGAAGCTTTTTGTCCAATTGCTACATAAACACATTTAATATTTTGGTCCTTTTGATTAATGATAGTGTCGATTGCAATAGCAGTTTTACCTGTTTGACGATCACCAATAATTAATTCTCTTTGACCTCTACCAATAGGAATCATTGAGTCGATTGCTTTTATTCCCGTTTGTAAAGGTGTATCAACAGATTTACGTGTAATAACACCTGGTGCAATTCTTTCAATTGGACGAGTTTTATTAGATTCAATTGGTCCTAAACCATCAATAGGTTGACCAAGTGGATTTACAACTCGACCTAAAAAATTATCGCCGACAGGAATTTCGACAATTTTACTCGTTCTTTTAACGATATCGTCCTCTTTTATTTGTGAATCATCACCAAAAATAACAACTCCTACTGAGTCTTCTTCTAGTGATAAGACCATACCATAGATTCCATTATTAAAAAGTACAAGTTCTGATAACATCGCGTTTTCTAAGCCATGAATCATTGCAACACCATCACCAACTGATATAACTTTACCTGTGTCTAATAACTCCATTTTATGGTGGTACTTTTTAATTTGTTCTTTGATAAGGGAAGAAATTTCATTTGCTTTAATTTCCATTTTTAATTACTCCCTTCCTTTAATAAATTTGCTTTTAAATCTTCAAGTCTTTTCTTTATTGATTCATCAATAATCATATCTTCAACTTGAATTCTGAATCCTCCAATTAATTTTTCATCCAACTTGTTATCTAAAATTACTGTTGAATGCAAAATTTCTGAGGTTCTTTTTTCAATACTTTTTATTTCTTTTTCTGTTAATTTAATCGTTGAATAAATTGTTCCTTTTTTAATGTTGAGTTCTTTATAACCAATGCGAACAAACTCAAGTAAAATACTCTTAAAAAGATTTCCTCGTTTATTATCGATAGTAATATAGAAAAAATTTAAAACATATTCGGAAACTTTGCCTTTAAAACAAAGATCTAATGTTTCTTTTTTCTCATTTAAAGTTAATCCATAATCACGCAAAATCTTTTCTAAATCAGAGTTTTGATCTAGTATGTCTACTACTTGTTCACATTCATGAATATATTCTTTAACACAATTTTCTTCACGTGCCAAAGAAAGTAAGGCAATTGCATAGCGACTTGCCACACTATCCATTATTCTTTATCTCCTTTATTAACAAAATCCGAAACAATTTTACGATTATCTTCATCATTTAAATTACGATCAACAACTTTTGTTGCAGCAAGAAGCGCAACATCAATAACTTCTGTCGTAATTTCTTCGCGCATTTTAAGTCTTTCGCTTTCAATATCTTGATAAGCCTTATCGCGCATCGAATTAACTTCTTTTTTCGTCTCATCGACAATTCTTCTTTTCTCGCTTATGGCATTCTCTCTTGCATTTTCAATAATATCTTTTCCTTCAAGTCTAGATTCTTTAAGAATTTGTTCTGATTGTAAAAGATTTTCTTCAGCTTTTTTATTTTTTTCTTCGGCCTCATTAAGATTATTTGCAATGTATTCTTTACGAGCCTCAATAAATTTTTTAGCTGGTTTTACTAAAAATTTTGCCAAGATGAATACCAATATTGCGGTTGCTACCAATTGTGTGATGACTGCCCAAATATCATTTGGGATAATTTTATTACCAATATCTTTTAGGGAATCAATACCGTCTAACGTGATTAAATACAATTTATCAATTAAACCCATAAACTCTACCTCCTAAATAATTAGAATAAAACCATAATCAAAATTAAGATAGCAATCGCAAATCCGTAAATACCAGTTGTTTCAGCTAAAGCAATACCAAGAATCATATTGGATCTGATGTTGTTTGTAGCTTCTGGATTACGTCCAATTGCGTCCATTGCATGCGCAGCAACATTACCTTCAGCAACGCCAGAACCAAAACCTGTGAAAACAGCTAAACCAGCACCAATAAGTGCTAAGCCTGTTCCAACACCTAAATCTGCTGCTAATGAAATTAAACTTAACATACTCGTTTTTCCTCCTTCTTTGCAGTTTTTTTCTTTTTATGAACCGGTGCAGGTATTTCAATAGAAATAAGCTGCATCGTTAATAAAACAAATATTAAAGTTTGAATAAATGTCGAGAATATATCAAAGTAGGCATGTAATACTGGGGTAATTATCATTCCAAAAACATTTAAATGACTGAAAATCAAACTGCTTAATGATCCAGTTGCCCAATATACTAGCCACAAAAGAATTGAACCTGCCAATGCATTACCAAACATACGGATTGATAATGATAAAAGTGGCGATAATTTACTCAACATATTAATTGGCACAAATACAGGAAGCCAAGCAGGTAATGGGCTTGTAAAGCCTTTTAAATAATCAAACTTTTGATAAACAATCGCCGATATTTGAATGCCAAACCATGAAACTAACGCTAAACATAATGGTATGGTGAAATAAGTCATTGGCGAGGCAAGTCCGAATAGTCCAGCCATAAACGCAAGTGGAATAAATGTTATCAAAAAGATGAAATAAGGCGCAGCAAAGTCATAGGCATCACCAAGATTGTTATCGATGGTGTTAAGCGAAAATTCCACCAACCAATCGGCAATAAACGCTAGTCCTTTTGGTGGTTTTGTTGGATCCGCCTTTTTTATTGCATGGCCTAAAATGATAGCAAAAATTGCAATTAAAAGCATGATGAGCAAGGAAATCATTATCTCACCTGGCATTTTATTTACAATATAATCCCATATTTTATCCATTTTTCTTCTCCAATAAAGCAAATATTAATATTGCTAATTTAATAATTGTAAGTCCAACAACACAAGCAATGAATGCCCATATATCACGGGTTAAAAGATAGATAGCAACTAAAGTTGTAATGCTAATTACTTTTTTTAACAAGGATAGTTGTCGCACTATTGAGCGATACGTTTCTACACGAGATTTATTGATAACTCTAATGGTTAAGTAATGTAAAGCGTTCCCTGTCAATAAACCTATTAAAAAACTTACTACAACTTTATAAGAAATAATGTCGAGAATCGCTATAACAATTAGAATTATTGCCCCTAATGCACCGATAATAAAAGATAATCTAAATAACTTTCTATCTGATAATTCTAATTCTATTTTTGCCATTGTCGCCATCCTTCTTGAGATTTATCCATCTCAAGTTTATATTATAACAAATATAATATAAAAGACAAAGTGATTTCGTGTTATAGTGCTTAACTTTTTCATCTTTCCTTTGACGAATTATATGTTTTTTTGGCGAACTTATATTTTTTTAAATTTTTTTTAATATTTTAGTACATATTGGAGAAAAAATTGCTATAATTTAAGTGATAGGAGGAAAGATGAATGAAAAAATTGATTAAATGGTTTGATGAAGCACCACTTTTAATTAAAATTGTTTTTGCATTACCAGCTTTAGACATCGTATGGGTAGTGTATCGAATTTTCCGTAGCTATTTAAAGAATAATATGCTCGGTGTAGTTTTAGGTGTTATCTTAGTTATTGTAGGTATCCCTTGGCTATGGTTAGTCGATATCATTACTTTACTTTTAAATGGTAAAGTTATTTGGTTTAATGATTAATAAAATGATTTAAACATATAAAAAACACCCGCCTTTTTGCGGGTGTTTTTTATTACATATTTTGATCATCAAATGAATTTAGTATTTTATTCAATTGCTTAACAATCTTCTTGAGACTTCCTGGTTCAAAAGGATTATTTAATTTGGCGTGTTCAAGTAATTCAACAAATGGATATTTTCCACCCAAATTACATAATTTATTATATTTTTTCCAAGCTCTTTCATGGTTTTTACGCATCTCTACTAAAAATTGGAATGCTGCAACTTGAGCCAATGTGTAATCAATATAATAGAATGGTGTTTGGAAAATATGAGATTGTTTTAACCATAGATTACCTTCTTCATATACCTTATATCCTTTATATGATTTTAAAGGAGTATATTTTTTCTCAATTTCACGCCACTTAGCGCATCTTTCTTTATGACTTACATCAGGATTTTCATAGACAAAATGTTGGAATTCATCAACTGTTGCACCATATGGAAGGAACATAACTGCATCTGCTAAATGTGCATAACGATATTTGTCATCATCTTTTCCAAAGAATTTATCCATCCAAGGCCAAGCAAAGAATTCCATTGACATTGAATGAATTTCACAAGCTTCTAATGTTGGACTACGATATGCCGGAACTTGCATATTTCTTGCGCAATATCCTTGATAGGCATGACCAAATTCATGAGTTAAGACATCAACATCACCTGATGTTCCATTAAAGTTTGAGAAAATAAATGGAGCTTTATAATCTGGAAGATATGTCATATATCCTCCGCCTTGTTTACCTGGTTTAGCAACTAAGTCCATTAAATGGTTTTCAGTCATAAAATCAAAGAATTCGCCAGTTTCTTTTGACATTTCTTTATACATTTCACGTGCTTTTTCCACTAATTCTTCTGGTGTGCCTTGAGGAATAGGATTACCTGTTAAATAATTTAAACCCATATCATAGAATCTTGGACCTTTTACTTTAATTCTCTTCATTTGGCGTTTAAATAACTTTTTCCAAACTGGCACAAAATAATCTTCAATTTGTTTACGATATACTTTTACCATTTCTGCATCATAATCAGTACGACCTAAAGCTAAGTATCCTAACTCAACATAATTTTTAAAGCCCAATTTCTTAGCCATACCATCGCGAAGATGTACTAATTCATCATAAATTTGACCGATTTCTTCGTGATTTTTCTCAAAGAATTTTGCTACAGCTTTAGTAGCATTTTTTCTTCTTTCACGATCAATATCGGTAGTGAATTTACCCATTTGAGACAAATTGTAAATTTGCCCTTCAAATTTTATTTTTGCACTTGCCATTACTTTATTATATTTAGAGACAAGTTTGTTTTCTTGTTGTAAATCTTCGACAATTTTTTCATCAAAACATTTCAATGATATTTCAACTTGTTTAAAGAAATATTCACCAAAAGTTTCTTCTAACTCTTTACGGAAAGGTGAATTAATTAATAATTTATATAATTTATCACTATATACTTGTAATTGTGGTGCGACTTCATCCGCGATTTCTTGAGCCTTTATATATTCTTCGTTTGTGGTATCTAAAGAATAGCGTATAGAAATAACAGTGAACATCGTTGAAACATAGTCGGTGAGTTTAAACATATCACGAACCACTTTTATTTGTTCTTTTGCTGTTTTGCTACTTTCAAATTTTTGTATTATTTTTTCATATTGTTTTGCTAATTCCTCAAGATTAGGAATTACTAGTGGATATTCTTCAAATTTCATAATAAACGACCTCTTTCTTTTATAAAATTATACTATATTTTTACTACTATAATGTAGTTTTTTAACAATTATTTAATTTACTAATTTTCTTCTTGTTCTCTACTAATTTTAGTTGCTATTTAGTATTTACCAAGCACTTACTAATAACTAACTAAATTTTCAACTATTTTTTGCAAATTATTCATATTATTTATACTTTATTTACTTTTAAAACTAAAAGGATTGTTGTGCACAATCCTATTTATTTATGAGACTATCCTCAGACATTTCTGCTGGTTTTTTTGCTCCCAATAAATCAATAATTGTTGGAGCAATATTAGATAATTTACCGCCTTCTTGTTTTAGTTTAATATCTGTACGTGTGATAATAACAGGAACTTTGCTTGTAGTATGCGCAGTAAATGGTTTTCCTTCATCATCTTTTACAATTTCTGCATTACCATGGTCAGCAGTAATTAGCATTGTTCCACCATTCTTTTGAACATATTCATTAATTTTGCCAACACATTCATCAACAGTTTCTACTGCTTTAACAACCGCAGGTTCTACAGCGGTATGACCAACCATGTCACAGTTTGCAAAGTTAAGTATGACAACATCTAAATCTTTTTTATCTAACTCTACAAGTAACTTCTCTGTCACTTCATAAGCAGACATTTCAGGTTTCATGTCATATGTTGCAACTTTTGGAGAATTGACTAATACTCTACGGCAGCCTTTTAATTCTGGTTTTTCTATACCATCATAATTAATAGTGCCATCAAAGAAGAATGTTACATGAGCGTATTTTTCAGTTTCAGCAATACGAAGTTGCTTGTAGCCATTATTTGCTAGCCATTCACCAAATGTATTAGTTAATGAAGGGAGTGCAAAGGCAATTTCCCCTTTAACTGAATCAGCATATTTCATTGTTGAAACAAAGAATATATTTTTTAGTACATGTTTTGGAACATATGGTTTATAAGCAAATGTGCCATCATCTTTTACCGGTGGATTTTCATAGAAATGAGGGTTTGATAAGACTGTTCCAATTTGAATTGCACGGTCAGGTCTAAAGTTCATGAATATTACTGCATCATCATCTTTAATTCTTCCGTCAACTTTGGCATTGAAATGAGGAATAATAAATTCATCTGAGGCATCTTTTCCTGTTGTAGGTAAGTATGCATATTGACTTTTAAAGAATTCTTCATAATTTTCAAAACTTGGACCATCGTGATCAACCATCACACGGTAACTGACATCATTTCTATCAAGATTTTTATCTCTATCCATTGCATAGTAACGTCCAGAGATATCTGCAAGGTGACCAAAATGTTCTTCTTCCATTACATCCATAATTTGCTTCACGTAACTTGCTCCAACTTGAGGATCAACATCTCTTCCATCCATAAATGCATGAACAAAGACATCATCTAATCCTTCTTTTTTAGCCATACGAATCATGGCAATAATGTGGTTAATATGCGAATGAACTCCACCATCAGATAACAATCCCATGATATGGAGATGTGAATGATGTTTCTTAACATGATTAATAGCGTTAAGATAGTGTTCATTTTTATAAAACTCGCCATCTTTAACTGCTTTATTAAGTAGACTTAATGATTGATAAACAATTCTTCCAGCACCTAAATTTAAGTGACCAACTTCAGAATTTCCCATTTGACCATCAGGTAAACCCACATATTCTCCAGATGCATCAATCAATGTCATAGGATACTTTTCCATTAACATATCAAGATTTGGTTTTTTGGCTTCCGCAATAGCATTTCCATATAGCTCTTTGCGAATTCCAAAACCATCCATAATAACTAAAATTATTGGTAATTTATTCATTTAAAAACACCTCTTCCAAGTATATTATTATACACTCTTTCTTTATGAAAGAAAGCAATAAACTCAAAAATAGTCACTAGTGACTAAAGTAATTAAGAAACTATTTCTTTATCTTTGAATTTCATTATAAATGAAATTGGACGAAACAACGGAAAGTGAATCCAATAATTGAAACCAAGTGCATCTGCATTATATAACGCAATAGCCTTTCGATGGTTGATATCAATTTCAAGTAAAGACTTTTTTAATATTTTAAATTCTGTATCATTTTTGACGTTTTCATTTGCTTCAGCAAAATATAAAAGATTTTGAGAAGCTTTCATTAAATAAGCTTTTACTGTAAGTCTTTCTGTTAAAGTTAGTTTTTTCAAAGACTCATCCATTTTCGGGGATAGTTCTTCTTCAAATTCGCTTGGTATTTCAAGTTTATATTTTTTAAAAATTTTGGCGATTAGAAGTAAAATATCATACTTCTGCATCAATAACATATTCATTCGATGATTTCTTTTTTCAATTCGTTCATTATGTTTTGTTAAAAGGCTGAGTGCAACTAACTCAAATAGAAAAAACAAAAATAGCACTGCACCTAAGACAATTAAAATAATGTGCACTACTGTTAATTGATTAGTGGTTCCTTCTAAAAATCGCATAATTCTCACTCCAAAAATATTTTATATTTTATCTTTAAGTTATTCAAGATAATGTAAATAAATACTTTACAATTTATTCCACTAAAAACAAGAATGTTCTAAAAATCAAAAAATGCGCCTTGTAAAGGGGTTATTTACAATTTTATCATTTTAAGTTATTATTATAATTGAAAGGTATAACATATATTTTATATGTTACGGGAAAAATTATGAAAAAACCAATTGTCGCAATTGTCTACGACTTTGATAAAACATTATGTAAAGAAGATATGCAAAACTATTCCTTTATTCCTGCTTTAGGTATGACACCAAGTGAATTCTGGAATGAAGTATCAATTTTTTCTGATAAAACTAATGTAGAGAGAATATTGTCCTATATGTATATGATGGTAGATCTCGCTAAGAAAAAAGGTATTAAATTAACCAAAGAATATTTAAAAAGTTTAGGAAAAGATATTAAATTTTTCTCTGGTGTATCTACGTGGTTTAAAAGAATTAATGAATATGGTGCATCAATGGGAGTAAATGTCGAACACTATCTCGTCTCTTCTGGTACAAAAGAGATTATTGATGGATGTGCAATCGCAAATGAGTTTAAAGCTATTTATGGTTGTGAATTCTTATTTGATGAAAATAATGAACCAGTTTGGCCTAAGCTAACTATTAATTACACAGCAAAAACACAATTTATTTATCGAATTACTAAAGGTGTTTTAGATATTACCGATGATAACAATGTCAATAAACGAATTGAAAATAAACGTGTTCCTTACCAAAATATTGTATATTTAGGTGATGGAATGACTGATATTCCATGTATGGCTTTAGTCAAGGAAAGTGGCGGTAAATCAATTGCGGTTTATACGCCTGACTCAAAAGATAAAGCACGTGCATTATATGATGAAAACCGAGTTAATTTTATTTGTAGAGCTGATTATTCTAGTAACAGCCAACTAGAAAAAGTATTGAAACTCATTATCAATTCCGTCGCTATCAGCACTGAATTATTGACATTTGAAAACAAGCTAACAGAGAATTAATTTTACCCTACTAAAAAAATAAACGAATAAGTGAATTTTTAATTCACTTTTTCTTTTGTTCTTGAAATATTTGTTCTATAATATTCAATAGTTAAGAGGTGATTGTATGAACTATTTAATTTTACTAGCATCTGGCTCTGGTAAAAGAATGCATAATACAACACCAAAGCAATTTATTGAAGTTCAAGATAAACCATTAATATTTTATTCACTTAATACTTTTGAACATAATGAAAATATTGATGAAGTTGTTATCGTTACAAAACGAAAATACTTTAAGAAGATTTATCAAATTATCGAAGATTATTCTTTTGAAAAAGTTCATCTTCTTGTTGAAGGTGGAAAATTTCGTCAAGTTTCGACATATAATGCTTTAGAAGCTTTAAAGGGTTTTGCTTTGAAAAACGATATCATAATCGTTCATGATGCTGCACGTCCACTTGTTAGTAATGATGATATCAACAATTTGATTAAGGCAATGGATAAACATACCTCTGCTTCTCTTGGAACAAAAGTTGTTGATACAACAATCAAAATAAAGAATAAAAAGTTCCAAGAACTCTTATCTCGTGACAATCTTATCAACATTCAAACACCTCAAGCATTTAGATATAATCAAATCTTAAAAGCACATAAAAAAGCACTGAAAGATAATATAACTAATGCGACAGATGATGCTCAGTTAATGAGTCTAATAAATAAAAAATATTATATTGTTGAAGGAAGCAAACAGAATTTCAAGATAACTACCGAGAATGATCTACTACTTCTAGAAGCACTTCTTAGGAGAAAACAGTTATGATGTTTTACAAAGAAAATGATATTGTCATCGGAAAAGTTACTGGCATCCAAAACTATGGCGCCTTTGTAATGTTTGATAATGGACAAACTGGTTTAATTCATATCTCGGAAATTTCTTCAAAATTCGTAAAAAATATTGAAGATTATGTAAAAATAGGCGAAAAAGTTCGTGTTAAAGTTCTTGGAATTGAAGAAAAGAATAATTATTTAAAACTTTCATTGAAAGCGCTAAACGATCGTGAAAGACAAAAAATTAAAAACCCATTAATATTTAACAAACCAAAAAGAATAAAGATTTCAAATAGTGAAGATGATTTTAAAAAATTAAGATCTCATTTAGATAAATGGATTACAAAATCCCTGGAGGAACAAAACATGATTAAGGTAGATTTAACAAATATAATTAGTGACATTAATTTTGAATCATATAGTGAAAAAGTGAAAACAATTAACAATATGATTAATAACAAATCTGGTGCAGGTAGCGATTTCCTTGGCTGGACCACTTGGCCAAAAGACTATGACAAAGAAGAATTCGAAAGAATGATTAAATGTGCCGAATACGTACGCAACAACTTTGAAGTTCTTGTTGTATGCGGAATTGGTGGATCATACTTAGGTGCTAGGGCTGCTATTGATGCTTTGAGAGGTTTATATAGTGATGACAAACTTGAAATTATATATTTAGGTCAAACTTTCTCACCACTTTATGTAGCTCAAGTAATGAGTTATTTAAAAAATAAGAAATTCGCTATTAATGTTATTTCAAAGTCTGGCACTACTACTGAAACATCTATTGCATTTAGACTTGTTAAAGAACTACTTGAAAAGAAAGTTGGAAAAGATGAAGCAAGAAAATGCATTTTTGCTACAACTGATAAAGCTCGCGGTGCTTTAAAAGAATTATGTAACACCGAAGGTTATGAAACATTTGTTCTACCAGATGATATCGGTGGTAGATATTCTGTCTTTACTGCAGTTGGTTTATTCCCTATCGCTTGTGCTGGTTTAGACATTAAAGAAATGATTCAAGGCGCTTACGATTCTATGGTTAAATATGATAATGACGATCTTATAAATAACGATTGTTATAAGTACGCTATAACTCGTGATTATTTATATCGCCACAATAAAGCTGTTGAATTATTTGTTACATATGAACCTTCACTTTCTCAAATTGGCGAATGGCTAAAACAATTATTTGGTGAATCTGAAGGAAAAGAAGGAAAAGGATTATTCCCGGGTTCTGTAACATTCTCAACTGACTTACATTCCTTAGGTCAATTCATTCAAGAAGGTTCACATATAATGTTTGAAACAATTATAAAAGTTGATAATCCAACTCTTGATATTGAAATACCTCATGATGATGATGATCTTGATGGATTAAACTATCTAGAAGGTAAAACATTATCATTTGTTAATGAAAAAGCAATGCAAGGAACATTAAAAGCTCATGTTGAAGTAGGTAAAGTACCTAATATTGTAATATCCGTTGAAAAGATGGATTCTTACCATCTCGGTGGACTTTTATACTTCTTTATGCGTGCTTGTGCAATGTCTGCATATTTATTAGAAATCAACCCATTCAATCAACCGGGTGTAGAAGTTTATAAGAAAAATATGTTCCATTTATTAGGAAAAAAAGGTTATTAATATTCTTTTAAAAAAACATCTTTAAAACTATAATAGAACTCATAAAATAATGAGTTCTTTTTCTTTTATAAATAAGAATAAAAAGCAATGAAATATGTACTTTGTTTTTATAAAAAATAAAATTAAAAATTATTGACTATTTGATACTGCAATGATATATTATAAAAGCATGTATAAATATATGCGGATGTTTAGCTCAGCTGGGAGAGCATTACCCTTACAAGGTAGAGGTCGTGGGTTCGATCCCCTCAACATCCACCATTATATATGTAAAACGTGGAGGAATAGCGAAGCGGCCAAACGCGGCTGACTGTAAATCAGTTCCTTAGGGTTCGGTGGTTCAAATCCACCTTCCTCCACCATCCTATTGGGGTATAGCCAAGCGGTAAGGCAACAGACTTTGACTCTGTCATCTCACTGGTTCGATCCCAGTTACCCCAGCCATGACTCGCTAGCTCAGACGGTAGAGCACTTGACTTTTAATCAAGGGGTCCGGAGTTCGAATCTCCGGCGAGTCACCATCTCGATGCCCAGGTGGCGGAATAGGTAGACGCACAGGACTTAAAATCCTGCGGTAGCGATACCGTACCGGTTCGATTCCGGTCCCGGGCACCATTCATCAAAAAAACGCGTCTTGAATTTAGGCGCGTTTTATTATTTTTAAACAATGAGTTTTATATAGTAAAAACTTAGTTATTACTTGGAGGAAAATATGGTAAGTATTGAGGAACAAATCCAATCTACAATAAATAAGATTCGTCCATTCATCCGTCGTGATGGCGGTGATGTTGAATTTGTTGCATTTGAAGATGGCATTGTCTATATTAATATGATTGGTGCATGTGCAGATTGCATGATGATTGACACTACTATTTCCGAAGGAATTGAAATGATTCTTATGGAAGAAGTTCCTGGTGTGCTTGGTGTCAAATTGGCAAGCGAACGTGAAATCAAATAACTATTCATTCATCCACTTTATTGGACGAATACTATAAATTTGTACTAGTTGTTTTTCTAAATCTTTTATGGCCTCTAAATATTTAGAGGCTTTTTCTTTATATTCTAAAATTTTTAGTTTCATATCTTTTTTTAAAACATAATATTCATCTAGCAAATCAAATAATGGTGTAGGATAGATAATGCGTGCTAAAAGTAATCCTACCTCTTTTGGTGTTGGATTATACTTAGTTAATATTTGCAATAGTCTTGTATTATCAATAAGATTACTTTTATATAGCTCTGCTAAATCACGCATCGGAGAATCAACAATTAAATTAAAAGGAGAAAAAAATTCATAACTAGAAAACTCATAAAATCTTTTATGGGCAAGCGTTAGATTTTCAATATTATCGCCATAATCTAATGATAGTTCAGCTAAATATTGAAGCGCATTTTCCGCAAGTCCTAAAGAGAATATAATTGTGGTCATAACTTTTTCATATGAATAATCATCTATTTTAAAAGATGGTAAAATTCTTTCTTCTACTAAATCAAGTTTATCTTCCCATAATTTAGACATTTCCTTAATGGTATATTTTGCATCTTTCTCTTCATTTTTAAAATATGTATGCATTTTTAATAAATCATTAGCATTCAATGAATAGTCTTTAACTGATACAAGAGCGCAATTTCCAAAATCAGCGATAGATAAAAAATTCCCATCTCTATTTTTAATAATTGAAACACCACTATCATAAAAAAGATTTTCTAATTTTTTTATATAATCGTTTAGATCGGATAATTCTTGTTCAGTTTTATCAATTTTTTCTAGTTTAAAATGCCATCCTTGAAAATCGAATTCTGTAGCAAATTCATCATCTTCATAGTAACCATATTTATCAAAAATGTACGCACGCATTATAGTTCCACCTCACTTGCAATATTTTTACATACTGCTTTTGTTCCATAATAATATGAAGGTACTTTTCCGTTTATGATATACATAAATATAGGTACTTCTGTCTGAGTATTTTGTATTCTAGAAGAATCAGGCACGATTACTTGTGTGTTTATAGAAAGATTTAGATAAATATTTATTAAAGCGTTATTTAATCCAAATGATGATGTTTTGCTAATAATGTTGCCTTCTACACTTCCTAAACTTTCAAATTTAATAGGGATTTTTCCACCAATATTAGATAAAATTACGTTATTGGTAATTAGTCCAACTGGAACTTCATAAATAATTCCAGAATTGTTCTTATAAGTATTGGATTCAGGAAAATATTTATTATCATATTCGCCTTTTTCTACTTCTTTTATTAAAGATAGTGTTTTTGTAGTAGCAATTTTTAAAAAATCATTAAGAAATTTTGTATCAAATACAATAGTTGTTACATCACCTTCATTAGTTTCATATGTTATTAAATCCTTACTTTCAATGCTATATTCAGTATTTAATTCTTCAATTATAGTTGTGGAAATGTAAGTCATAACTTTTTGTGCCTGCATAGTGGCATAATCAAGAATATGAGATCTAAAATTGTCACTTGTTGCTCTTATTCCATAAATTGATGACATAATAAATGAAATAATAATAAGTAACGCTTTTCCTAACATCGAAAGTTTTAGTTTACGTAATTTAATCAATGTAACCACCATTAAATTTTATGCAAACGCAATCATTTTAAGTAAAAAAAAGAACCACAAAGTGATTCTTTATAATAAAATATTTTCTTTTCTATTAGTGATGATATATCCTTCTCGATTATAAACATCTTTGCGATTATAGAACATGCGTTCACCGTTAGGTTTTACAAATACGCCTCCAGCTTCTTCAACAATAATTTGAATTGCTGCTGTATCCCATTCTTTTGTTCCACTAGATAAGCGATAAGAAATCTCCGCTAAACCAGAAGCAATTTTACATGCTTTTATGGAAGAGCCAAAACATTTAACATTTTTAATCCTATCACTATGTTTTTCGATCATATCTAATTCATTTTGGCACACATGAAATCTAGAAGTTAATACTGTCAAATCATTAACTTTATCATTGACATGAATTCTTGTAACTATATCGCCTTTTACTTTAAAAGCACCTTCTCCTTTAATTGCGTAATAATATTCATCACTTGCAGGAATAATTACAATACCAACAACAATTTCATTTTTATAAGAAAGAGCAATATTTGTTGTAAATTCATTGTCTCTTGCAACAAAATCTTTTGTTCCATCAACTGGATCAACAATCCAAACATGGTCATTATCAAGACGTCTTATATCATCTTCTGATTCTTCAGTTAAAAAAGCATAATCAGGAAATAGTTTTGATAAATGTTCTCTTATCATTTTATCTGCAGTTTTGTCCGCTAAAGTCACAGGAGAATTATCATCTTTAATTTCCACATCAAAGAGAGTATTATATATCTCCATAATTTTTTCTTTAGCTTTTAAGCCTGCTTCTATTGCGGCTTTTAATTCATTATTCCACATCTTTAAACTCTCCTTTAATAAGAAGTTTTAAGTCATTTATTACACTATCAACAAGTTCAAATGATTTGACACGACATCCAGCAGCTTGGATATGTCCGCCACCACCATATTTTTTTGCAACTAGTTGAACATTTAAACTAGGATTTTGACTTCTTAATTCACAACGAATTAAACCATTGTCTTTCTCAACAAAAGTTGCCCAAATAGGATAACCTTTGATACCAGAAATCAAATTCACTTGACTAGCAGCGTAATCAGAATCAACATTTAATTTTCTTACCTCTTCTAAAGTCATCGTTATATAACATAAACCATCTTCTGCAATGAAAGAATTTAAAAAGTAGCCTTTAAATTTAATATCATTAAGATTTGACGCATAAAGAGTATCGTATAATGAACGTAAATCTACACCTTTTGACATCAAAAAACTCGCGGCTCTAAAGGTGTCTTCACCAGTTTGACCATACATGAAACGTCCAGAATCTGTGGTTATTCCTAGCATCAATGCTTCTGCACCTAATTTAGTTATCGACATATTATTTTTTTCAATAATACGGGTTACAATTTGTGCACACGCAATAGCACTTTCATCAACTAATTCCAAATCTCCATATTTATGAACGAAAATATGGTGATCAATTTTAATTATTTCTTTCGCCATTAAAAATCTTTGGTCTTCGACGCGCTCAGTATTTCCAACATCTAGAACAATTGCTAATGATTTTTTTATAACTTCATCATCAACTATATCCATTGGCGCCAAGCGTTCAAATAGAAATGGCAAACCAGTTCCTAATATATAAACTTGTTTATTAGGAAATGTTGCGATAATTGCTTCTTTAAAACCTAGTTGAGAGCCATAACAGTCGCCATCAGGCATAACATGTCCAAAAATAGTGATAATATCATGTTCAACTATTTTTTGATATATTTTCTTTTCCAAATTTAGACACTCCTTTCAAATAAAAATGCCTAAAAAAGGCATTTTTTAGTTTGCTTTATTGATACAACCGAAAACTTCACATTTTGCACGTACTACTTCACGTATTCCTTCTTTACCAGGACCAATGATTTTACGTGGATCATATACTGTAGCATTTTCTGCAATAACCTTACGAACAATTGCTGTCCAAGCTTGTTGTGATTCTGTATTAACATTAATTTTTGCAGTACCGCGATCAATTGCTTTTCTTAATTGATCATCAGGAATACCAGAGCCACCATGTAAGACTAAAGGCATTTTTAACAAATCATTAATATAAGCCATTTCGTCAAATCCTAATTTTGGTTCACCATGATATGGGCCATGTACTGAACCTAAAGCAGGTGCTAAACAATCGATTCCTGTTTTTTCTACCAAGATACGGCATTCTTCAGGATCAGCATACATTGTTTCAGCAACGATATTATCTTCTTGTCCACCAACTTTACCAAGTTCGGCTTCGACTGAAACACCACGAGCGTGAGCGTAATCAACAACTTTCTTTGTAATTTCAACGTTTTCTTCAAATGAATAGTGAGATGCGTCAATCATAACTGAACTAAATCCAGCATCGATTGCAGATTTTACACTTTCAAATGATGTACCATGGTCAACGTGTAAAGCAACTGGAACTGTAATGTTCTTTGCTTCGATATAGGCTTTTACCATTGCAGCAACAACTGGCCATCCACCCATATACTTTCCAGCACCTTCAGATACACCTAAAATAACTGGTGCATTTAAAGCTTGTGCTTCATCAAGAATTGCTTGTGTCCATTCAAGATTATTAATGTTGAATTGACCAACAGCGTAATGCTCACTACGTGCTTTGATGAGCATTTCTTTCATACTAACTAAACCCATAAAAATAATTCTCCTTTTTATTTAAATGACATCATCGTCATCGTCATCATCATTATTATACATATTACTATTTAATGAATCATCGTCATCATCTTCTATTTCTGAAGAAACAGTATCATCACTTTCTTCTCCATCATCTTCAGAATATCCATATTCTTCGCCTTCTTCAGATTCACCTTCATTACCATCTTCTTCGATAAAGAATACATTCTTTGTTGCATCATCAAATAATAATTTAGATCTTAAAATCCAAGTGTTATCTGATTCACAATGAAAGCGGCAATCTAAAGATAAATTTGTATAAAAAATGCTAATTTTGGCTTTTGCTTCTTCTTCACTAAAACCTAGTTCTTCTACAACTTTTTCCCATAAAGTTTTAAATGGAACTAAGTCATCAAATTGTTTTGCGTACTCGTAAGCAATATCTACCATTGATTTTTGTGCCATAAGTTTTCCTCCTCTTATGTTCATGAGTATTAATAGTATACTATTAAATACTCAACTAATAAATAATGCACTATTTTTACTAAAATTTCAAGTGTAAACCACTTTTTATTACAATATTATGCGTTTTGAAACACTATTTTTAAATTATTGTTACTAATAACATTACCATCAAGTATCAAATTATAATAGATTTCAATACTATCATTACTAAAAGTGAAAGCAATCATTTTGCTTTTAAGATTGAACGTATATCCTTCTACTGTATGCTTAAAATCTGTGATTCGATTAATTATTAATTCATTCATATGTGATAAAGTTCCAAGCATAATTCTATCTTCTGATAGTTTTTTAATTATCAAATTATTTAGTTTACCTTGGTTTTTATACACAATTTTAATAGAATCATCTGTTTTGCTTACAATTTCACCTTCAAAAGTAGATTTCACTATTTCATCAACATTTTGAATTTGTTCAATAATCACTTTATCAATCATATATTTTCACCTTTTATATTATACTTCAAATGCAAATTAGTTGAAATAAATTGCATACAATTCTTGATACAACAAAAAATATAATTATGAAAAAGAAAATTTTAAAAAAGTTAATACTAATTCCAATTATATTTACTGTCGTAATAAACATTGCCATATTTTTAGGTCCAAGTTTAATTGTTGGACACAATAACGAATTCACTATTTATGATAATGGCGATGAATATGGATTTTCCTATCACTATTACGGCTTAGGAAAATATGTAAAACTAAATGACATTTCCCCATATATGATAAAAAGTATTATTGCATCAGAGGATCAAAGTTTTTATTCCCATCATGGGTTCGATTACAAAAGAATTGTTGCAAGTCTTATTAATAATATTAAAAAAAATGATATTGTTGCTGGAGGATCTACAATTACTCAACAAGTGGCAAGAACATTATATTTAAATAACGAAAAAAGCATTTTAAGAAAACTAAAAGAGGCAGTTTTAGCACGAAAATTAGAAATGTCATATGGCAAAAATGAAATTCTTGAATCATATTTAAACTGTGTTTATTTCGGGCATAATATTTATGGAATTGATGAGGCAAGTTATTACTTTTTTAAAAAATCCCCTAATGAGCTAACTTTGGCTGAATCTGCAGTTTTGACCGGCATTATTTCTGCTCCTTCATATTATTCACCAGACATTAATGAAACTCAAAGCACAAGAAAAAAAGAACAAGTACTAAAAATTATGTTAGAAAGAAAAGACATTTCAAATATTGAATATGACACCGCAATGAGCGAACAAATAAAATATAGTTTCATTAAAAAAAGTGAACAAGAGTCAAATATTCTTTATTATTTTGATGCAATAAAACAAGTATTAAGTGAAAGAAATTTACTCAATGAAACAAATCTTTCATTTGGCATCGATGTGCATAGCACAATAGATTTAGATATTACAAAAAAAGTTAATAACATTATTAAATCTTATAATATTGATGAAAAAGAAAACCAAATATCGGTTGTGGTTATGAAGCCAAATAGCGGCGATGTTTTATGTTTAATTGGTGGAGTAGACTATAACACTTCGCAATTCAATCGTGCCACATCTTCCTTTCGTCAAACTGGTTCTACTATCAAGCCATTACTTTACTATTTAGCACTAGAAAAAGGGCTAGACACTACAACTGAATTAATTTCTGAAAAGACCACTTTTAATTTAGAAAATATTGGTGAATATTCTCCATCTAATGCGACAAACACATACGCAAACGGGCCAATAACAATGGTAGAAGCCATTGCCTTATCTGATAATATTTACGCAACAAAAACACTACTTTTAATTGGAAGCGAAACTCTTGCTAATTGCCTAAAAAGATTTGATATTAAAGATGTTGTCCAAAATCCCACTATAGGTTTAGGAACAAATACAATGACTCCATTGCAACTTGCTTCTATTTATAACACTTTTGCAAGCGATGGAAAATATTATGTTCCAAATATTATTAAAGAAGCCAATTTAAAAAATGGTGAAGTAATTTTTCAATCTAATGATGGTTATAAATTTTCTTTAAATAAAAAATACGTATTAGCAATAAATTTTATGCTTACAAGTCCTTTTGATCGAGCACTATCATCATATACAACACCTTCTTTAATTGAATATCAAACAAACAAAACATTTGCTGCTAAAACCGGATCAACAATATCTGATTCTTGGGTAGCAGGTTTTAACAAAGAATATACAATATTAGTTCATGTCGGTAATGACGAAAACGAAGAATTAAAAAACGGCTCACTTGCAAAGAAAATTTTTGTAAGTATAGCCGATAGTTTAATGGATTGTAAATTAGAAAATTTTTATGAACCAGATTTAGATTTAAAACCATTCAAAATTAAAAGGAATGGTAATTATTCTAAAACTTACTATTCTATTTATTAAGACGTCTAAGTATTTCTTCTTTTCCTAACAATTTAATGATATTAACTAGTTCTGCCCCATGCATTTGACCAGTAATCATTAATCTTATTGGCATGTAAAGGAGTTTTCCTTTTACACCAGTTTCTGCACCAACATCTTTAAATAATTGCTTCATTGTATCAACTTCTAAGTTTTGAGCATCACTCAAATGTTTTTCAAAAGACTTAAGAACAATCGGAGTTGAATCAAGATTTAAAATTTCTTTAATTTCTTCATTTTCTTCAAGATGATAATCAAATAACGGTTTTAATAAATCCACAATTTGTGCACCATATAGTATTTCATTTTTAAACATATTTGCCATGAACAATAATTGCTCATCACTATAATTGTTTACATCTACAACTTTAGCTAAATATGGTTTAATAAATACTAAATAATCTTCATCATTTAATTTACGAATATATTGTGCATTCATCCAATTTAATTTATGTTGATCAAACATTGAAGGTGACGCTGACATTCTACTTGGATCAAATATTTGTTTTGCTTCATCTAGTGTAAACATTTCTCTTTCTTCATTTGGTGTCCAACCTAAAAGCAAGATAAAGTTAAAAATTGCTTCTGGAAGATAACCGAGTTCACGATATTGAGACATAAATTGTAAAATGTTATTATCACGCTTTGATAATTTCTTACCATTTTCATTAACAATAATTGTCATATGTCCAAATGTTGGGACTTCCCAACCAAAATATTTATATAATTGTATTTGTTTTGGAGTATTAGACAAGTGTTCTTCGCCACGTAAAACATGAGTAATTTCCATCATGTGATCATCAATGACTACTGCGAAATTATAAGTAGGAATTCCGTTTGATTTCATAATGACCCAATCACCAATATCATCATTATTAAAAGTGACCTTACCACGAATCATATCATCAAAACTAATGGTTAAATGGTCTTCTAATTTTAAACGTATACAAGGTTTACGACCTTCTTTACGATATTTTTCTTTTTCTTCTTCACTTAAATGAACGCAGTGACGATCATATTTTGGAGCATTAATCCCACGAGCGTATTGCTCCTCACGACTTGCGTCTAATTCTTCTTCTGTGCAATAACATTCATATGCATATCCTTGATCAATTAACCATTTAGCATACTTATGATACATATCTAAACGTTCCATTTGTCGATATGGAGCAAATTTAGGATTTGGATTAAGCGGAGATTCATCTGGTACAATTCCAAGCCATACTAAGTCATTAAGTTGGCTCTCTTCTCCGCCTTTTACATTTCTTTCAATATCAGTATCTTCAATACGAAAAACAAAATCACCATTATTTCTTTTGGCATATAAGTAATTAAATAATGCGGATCTTGCTCCACCAATATGTAAAAATCCTGTTGGCGATGGAGCGTATCTTACACGAACTTTTTTATCCATTTTTGCTCTCCTTTCTTAAAAGCACGATTGCTGTTGCAACACATGCTTCTTCTTTTCCAACTGCATCAACACCTTCATTGGTGCCGGCTTTTATCGAAATTTGTGAAACATCAGCATCTAAAATACTTGCTAATATATTTCTCATATCAAGGATATAATTTTTAAGTTTTGGTTTTTCTAAACTAATAGAAATATCAGCGTTATTTATAACATATCCTTGCTCATTCATCATTTCTTTAACTTCTTTTAGAATTAACTTTGAATCAATGCCACGATACTTTTCATTAGTATCAGGGAAATGCTTCCCTAAATCTCCAAGCGCTAAAGCACCAAGTATTGCTTCTGCTAAAGCATGAATGACAACATCAGCGTCACTATGCCCTAGCAAGCCTAAATGATAGGGGATTTCTACTCCTCCTAATATTAATTTACGATTAGAAACTAAGCGATGAATGTCACTTGCATAACCAATTCGATACATACTAAAATTCTCCTATACGTTAAATCTGAAATGCATAATATCGCCATCTTTTGCGACATAATCTTTGCCTTCCATACGAAGTTTGCCTGCTTCCTTTACACCTAATTCTGTTTTATATTTCATTATGTCATCGTAAGTATATACTTCTGCTTTAATGAAACCTTTTTCAAAATCAGTATGAATTACACCAGCACATTGTGGTGCAAGCATTCCTTCTTTAAAAGTCCAAGCGCGGCATTCATCTTCACCAACTGTAAAGAATGTTCTTAAATTTAATAATTTATATGCAGACTTTATAACTTTGTCTAAACCTGATTCAGTTGCTCCTAAATCAGTTAAAAACATTTCTTTTTCTTCTTTAGATAACTCAGATAATTGGCTTTCAATCTCACAAGAAACAGGAATTGCTTGTGCGCCTTCTGAGGATGCAATTTCTTTTACAACTTGATAATATTCACAAGCATCAACGTTAGCATAATCACTTTCAGAAACATTTGCGACATATATGATTGGTTTTAAAGTAAGTAAACCAAAGTTAACTTTAGCATATTGTTTTTGCTCATCAGATAAATTTACTGATCTTGCAGGAAGTCCACCTTGAAGAGCATTATACAAAGGTGTCAAAATATCCATTTCAAACATAGATAATTTATCTTTTGCGACTCTTGCTTTGTTAGCAACTTTATCAATTCTCTTTTGAATTGTTTCAAGGTCCGCCATAACAAGTTCTAAATTAATAGTTTCAATGTCTCTTTTTGGATCAACAGTATTATCAACATGAATAATTTCATTTGAGTCAAAGCAACGAACAACTTCCACAATTGCATCACATTCACGAATATGAGCGAGAAATTGATTTCCTAAACCTTCGCCTTTAGAAGCACCACGAACAAGACCAGCAATATCATAAAACTCAAATGTTGCATTAATCTTTTTCTTAGGATGAAAAATACTAGTCAAATCATCGAGTCGTTGATCTGGCACCATAACAATACCATTATTTGGATTAATAGTTGCAAAAGGATAATTTGCTGCTTCAACATGTGAATTAGTTATTGCATTAAATAAAGTTGATTTTCCTACATTTGGTAATCCAACGATACCAGC
Organism: Erysipelotrichales bacterium; assembly: GCA_022508535.1. GTDB lineage: Bacteria > Bacillota_I > Bacilli_A > RFN20 > CAG-826 > RUG131. The sequence continues at coordinate 78,253 of JAFLUZ010000001.1, read as the reverse complement.
TTTTAATCCCATATATAATCACTCCTACTCGTAAACTCATATATTATACAATTTAAATTGTATAAAGTGAATAAAAAAGCATAAAAAAAAGCCATCTCTTTAAAAGAGTGGCTTATATTGTCAACTTTTATAATTTGTGGATATTGTTAGCACGTAATCCACGTTCGGATTCTTCTAGTTCGAATTCAACCGCTTCGCCCTTTTCAGCAGTTTTATAATTTTCCATTACAAGAGCTGAATAGTGAAAGAATGCGTCTCTGCCATCTTCAGTGCGGATAAAGCCATAGCCTTTTTCTGCATTGAACATTTTAACTGTCCCCTTCATAACTTGACCCTTTCTGAAGCTAATGATACTACCGACCTTTACAACTTCACCTTTAGTTTACCACTTATTTTTTCAAAATAAAATAAAATTATTCATAAAATTGCATAATTTTGGCAATATTTTGATTTTTTTTGCTAAAAAGCAGAAAAAACACTCTTAAAACAAAACATATTAGCGCCACAAACTCTAATAAATTAAGAAAAATAACTACAATATCATTAAAAGAATAACTAAAAAACGCTATATTTGCATACTTGAATGCTATAAAAAAGAAGGATAATGCAAATAATGATGTTAAAAACGCTGAAACTATAACAAATAATGCGTACATATATTTATAGTTAATAACATCGTCATGCATTCCACCAAGTGCATAAATTGCTGCAAAATCTTTAACATTTTCTTTTTTAAACAAATACAATATAAGAGTTAACATTATTAAAGATAAAAAAATTGTAAAATATGAAAAAAACAGCAAGATTGTTTTAGCAATTTCAATTGTCTCCTGAATCGTTGAAGAAATGTTTTCGGAACTATTTTTATATTCAAATATATCATTATTGTTTAAAATCTTTAAAACTTCTTCTATTTTCTCGCCATTATCTAAAGAAAATTGCACAGCATCTACAATAAGTCTTTCATTTTCCACACCCAAGTTGTCGCGAAAAAATCCAATTAGCCAATAGTAATTTTGATAAATTAAATATTTATCACTATCAACTATTCCTACTACTCTTAACTTCGTTTTTGAAAAATTATTTTTAATCATGTTATTGTTTATATTTTTTTCCTTTAAAAATCCTACATATAATTCTTGATTTTTCCATCCAGAATCAAATATTTCCTTTGCTAATCTTGAAGAAATAACTATCTCTTCATTTGATGTGGGTTTATTCCCAATAACCTTTGTCATATCACTTGAAAAATTGATGTTTTTTCCTGATAAATTTGTAATGTTTCCTAAAAAAATATTTGATGGATATTTAATAGTTTTGCTTTTATCTATCGTCGAATTAAGTTCTATGGTTTCATCTAATAAAGTTTTATCATTAGTTAATAAAAAATCACTACTAAATCCAGAAATTGATGATTCATCTAAAATCAAATAACTTCCATTTGTAGAAATTTTAATATCCTTTATTTTTGTTTTATTTAAAATATTGAGCATAATATCATTATTGTTTATGCTCAGCCCACTATATTGAAAAAATTTAATATGGTTATTATATATTGATGGATAATATTTTTTAAAAAAATCATCATTAAAACTATGCTCCAAAAAAACATCATTATTTTTTGATCGCATAAAATATTGCTTATCTAATGCCCACGGCACTAATTCAATTACTTCATCAATATTTTTGAATCGCATTAATTCTTCATATACATACTCGTTAAACAACGGATTTGAATGAGCGATTTTTGTTTCAATCCCTTCCGTTACATTTTGTATTTTAAAGGATATTGAATCTTTATAACTCCAATCACTATTACCAAGATAAAAAGAAATTAAAACCATATGATTCAGCAAATATTCATTGACAATACGACAATCAGACTTTTCCAATCTTAAAAACATACAAAAATTTTTCAAATCCGTCTGATTAAATATCAAATTAATCTCATCACTCTCTAGATAATCGTCAACATATTCATAACCATTGATAGAACTTATTGATATATTTGGCATAGTTAAAACTTTATTGTTAAAAGAAATTTTACATTCATTTTGATCCAATAGACTATCTATATTAGTAATATATTCGACACCAATAGATGTAAAATAATCAGGATATTTATAAAAAATTTCTTTATACTCTTCATAGTTAATATTTGTTAATACCTTCTGATCATTTTTAAGTTTATGTCTCATGATGATTTCATCTTTGTTTATGAACGATGAAAATGCATCATCTAAATTTTGTTTTAAAGTTTTAGAAATAAATAACGACAAACTGAATGCCACTAAACCAATAGATAATAAACCAATGCATAAGCTAACGCGCTTCTTTTTGGTTAGTATCTTATGCATCGTTATTTTAAATAAAGTCTTAATATCCAGCTTTTTATACGAATTTTTAGGTAGCCTATTGGCATTTCCATGCGTGTTTTCCATGCAAAAAGAAATCAATTTACCATCCTCTAATGTGATTAATCCTGTATATTTATTTTTTACAATTTCTAAATCATGTGTAACCAAAATTACTAATCGTGACTTAGCAAGATCTTTTAATTTATCAATGACCAAATTCGCGTTTTCATTATCTAATTTCGATGTAATTTCGTCACAAAGTAGCACTTTTGATTTTTTGACAATGCCCATTATAAGAGAGAGTCTTTGATTTTCGCCACCAGATAATAGTCTAGTTTTTTTTCTTGTATTTATTTTATCTAAACCAACTTGGTGTAACAATGCATCGCGTTCTGCTGATAAAATTTTTTTATTAGAAAATTGAGCAGATATTTCAACATTACTTTGTAAGCTTTCATCTGCTAAAACCATATTTTTTTGATTGACGTAAGCAAATCTTGATTTAGCGTTTTTAGCGTTATTTCCACCAACTAAATACATTCCATCATATTCGTTATCTAGACCAGCAATAATATTTAAAAGCGTAGTTTTTCCGCACCCTGATGGCCCACATATGACAAACAACCCAGTATCGGGAAATGTAATACTAATATTAGATAAAATAGTTTGAGACCCTATTTGCTTACAAATATTAATTAGTTTTATCATTATTCATTCCTCAAAAGATCAATTAGGTTTTCTTTCTTTAATTTTTTGTTTGCAATGTATGTAATTAATAAAATAAGTAGTGCATATGAAATTGACGAAATAATAAATGGAAAAAGAAAATTAAAATTTAATGATATGGATAAAGACGCGATTATAGTTTTAAACAATGATTTAATAATTAGTAAAATTATTAAACTCAGTGAAATAGATATGACCAATAAGACAAACATCTCAAAAAAGTAAATAGAAAAAAAACTATTCTTATTTTTACCCAAGCTAATTAGAATTGCTTTTTCTTTTTGATAATCAATAATTATAGACAACACAATATATAAAATTATAGAAAAGCAAGATACTATTGTTATTATTTCAAATAACATTAGAACAATTAATAATGCGTTAACAATTTCGTTTATCGTACTTTCTATACTATATGCATTTGATACAATTTCATAATTTGTAATACCTTTATCCATTATCTTATACATATCTAAAATTTGAGATTTATTTTTGATATTTATAATCATTTGATAACTTGATAATTCTTCGTTATTCCCCGCCTCTTTTATTATTTGTAAATAAGTTTTTGTAGGGAATGTTGATAAAAGCGTATTGTTCAAATCATTATAAGCAAAAAAATAATTATAATATATTTTGGGGTTATTTAAGAGTGTGGTTTCTTCTATTACATTTGATATATTTAATATTAATTCTTTTTGAAATTTGCAATTTTCATTTTGATATATAAAGTTTGATTCCAATTTGCTATTTATAATGTTAGAATCTATTAATTCATTTAAAGCTGTGTTAATTACAACGTTATTATCATTTAAATTTTCAAAGCATGGGATAAACATCACATTATTTATAACTTTCTCATTTGATTCAATGGATATCACATTCGGATAAAAAGCACTTAAATCATAATAAAAATTAAAATCTGGCAAAATATTTTTTAGTGAATTCATCTCTGATTTACTAGGTCTAGTTAATTGCGTATAAGAAAACAATGAATTCTCAATTTTTTCTTTTTTACTTTTGGAAATTTTAAAAACTGAACGATCATAATAATTTGATGAGATATTCTTTCCTATATCTCTACTTTCAAAAACAAATGACAAACAAATATTTGTAAAAGTAAATGTAAACACTAGTGCCAAAATCGCTAAAGCATGCCTGATCTTATTCCCTAATAAATGACATTTTATTAATTGAAAGAATGATTTATCCTTAGCTTTTTTCTTTATCTTCTTTTTTTCTTCTTCGGAAATTAAATTCGTATTATTTAAATCACGAAAATTGATAATATAATTGCAGTACTTATTGGCTAAAAGCATATTATGAGTTACAACGATTACTAATGATGTTTCGCTAATTTTTTTTAATAAATTCATAACAGTATTGCTATTTTCACTATCCAAAGCACCTGTTGGTTCATCTGCTAAAATAATGCTTGGCTTATTAATTAAAGTACGCAATATCGCAATTCTTTGCTTCTCCCCACCTGATAGTACCGAACATTTTTTATTCAGTAATTTTTTATCAATGCCAAATTCATTTGCCAATGTATAAATACTATTTTCAGAAAAATTATCATTGATTAAAGAGGATATTTTAATATTTTCAAAGGCAGAATAATTATCTAATAAATTATAGTTTTGATATATTATTCCCACTTCTTTTGATATATTGTCACTATTTTTATATTGATAATTATTAAATATAATTTCACCGCCATACTCTTTATCAAGACTTGCAAGGATATTTAATAATGTTGACTTACCACATCCTGATTCACCAACGATTGCGATTATGCCAGTATTTGGGAAAGTGAATGATAAATCATCTAAAATTACTCTGTTTTGATATTTTTTTGTAAGATGTTTGACCTTTAGCATAAAAAAAACTCCCTATAATAATATAGGAAGTCAATATTTATTTTTCGGAAGATATTACTCTTTTTATTTTTTTATTAAATACTTCACGATCTAGCATTACGATGTTTCCGCATGCTTGACATTTTAATTTTACATCGGCACCCACACGTACAACTTCAAATAATTTACTTCTTTTAGCACATGGGTGCTCTTTTTTCATCTCAACAATATCGCCAACTTCGATTTTTATAAATTCCATATTACATATCTTCCATCTTTACTGCCGCAGGAACTTTTGGAAGTCCAGGCATTGTTAAAATATTTCCTGTTAGTGCAACAACAAATCCAGCACCACTTGATAATGTAACATCACGAACTGTTAATGTAAAACCATTTGGAGCACCAATAATTTTAGCATTATCGGTGAATGATTGTGGAGTTTTTGCAATACATACTGGAGTATTACTAAATCCCATATCCTCGAACTTTTTAATATGCTTTTCTGCATCTTCTAAAAATACGACATCTTCTGCGCGATAAATTTCTTTAGCAATTTTTCTTATCTTTTCTTTTATTGATAAATTCACATCGTAAAGTGGATGGTAATTTGATTTTTTTGTATCCAACACTTCAGCAACTTTATTTGCTAAATCAATCGCACCTTCCCCACCTTTTAAGAAACCATCTAAGAATGATACTGGATAATTTCTTTCTTTGCACCATTGCGTAAGTGCTTTTACCTCATTTTCGGTATCATCAGCAAAGTGGTTAATCGCTACAACAAATGGTAATCCGAATTTTTTAATGTTTTCTAAATGTCTTTCTAAATTTGCACAACCATTAAGCATTGCTTCAACATTTTCTTCTTTGAGATTATCAAATTCTACTCCACCATGAGTTTTTAAAGCTCTAATTGTCGCAACCATAACAGCCATATCTGGTTTTAATCCACCAAATCTACATTTAATATCTAAGAATTTTTCTGCACCTAAATCTGCACCAAATCCTGCCTCTGTTACTACAATATCACCTAATTTTAAACCAAGTTTTGTTGCAATTATTGAGTTACAACCGTGAGCAATATTCGCAAAAGGTCCACCATGAATTAAGCAAGGATTATGCTCTAATGTTTGAACAAGGTTTGGTTTTAAAGCCTCTTTCATAAGTTTTAAAATTGCTTTTGATATCTTTAAATCTTTAACTGTAATAGGAGTGTCATCATATGTATACGCCACAGTTATCTTATTAACACGTTCCATAAAATCGTCAGGATTTTCTGCCAAACACAATATGGCCATAAGCTCAGAAGCAACAGTAATAACAAATCCATCTTGACGAACAACACCATTTCCTTTTCCTTGCGCAATAGTTATTTCTCTTAAAGCGCGATCATTCATATCAAGCGCTCTTTTCCAAACAACTTTATTTGGATCAATATTTAGTTCGTTGCCTTGAAAAATATGATTATCAATAACTGCAGAAATCAAATTAATCGAAGAAGTTAAGGCATGCATATCGCCCGTAAAATGAAGGTTGATATCTTCGCTTGGTGCAATACAAACTTTGCCACCGCCTGTTGCGCCACCTTTAATACCAAATACTGGACCTAGAGATGGTTCGCGAAGCACTAACATACAGTTCTTTTTAATATGAGCTAATCCATCAGCAAGAGCTATTGATGTAGTAGTTTTCCCTTCTCCTGCTTTAGTTGGCGTAATTGCAGTAACTAAAACCAATTTTCCATTAGGTCTATTTTTTAACTCGTTCATAATATCCATATTAATTTTTGCCTTATAAAATCCATATGGTTCCAAATATTTTTCAGGAATTTTTGCTTTTTTTGCTACATCTGATATTTTCCATAAATTTTCTTCCATTAACTTTTCCTCCTATTTAACTTATTTTGTTTAATACATAATTATAGGCATCTTCAGTATTATCAAACCAAACCATTGGCAATTGATTTTTAAAATATGTCATTTGCCTTTTGGCATAATTTCTTGAATGTTTTTTTATTAATTCAACAGCGTCTTCTAAACAAATTCTACCATTTAAATAATCAATTAATTCTTTATAACCTATTGCCTGAAAGGCATGTTTATTCACGTCATATTTGCTTTTTAATTTTTTTACTTCTTCAAGAAGTCCATCACCCATCATTTTATCAACTCGTTCATTAATCATTTCATATAATTTATCGCGATCTATATTTAATCCAATAAATGTAGTTTCATAAATTAACTTATGTTCTTGAGAATTAATGATTTCAGATTTTTTTCTACCTGACGAGCGATAAATTTCAATTGCTCTTAAAACTCTTTTTCGATTATTTTGATGAATTGTTTTTGTTGCTTCTTCATCAATTGATTTTAAATACTCATAAAGTTCTTCATTAGACTTATCACATAAATCAGACATATCGACTTTTTCTAATTCTTCTGTAAAATCAAAATCATATAATGCCGCCTTTTGATATAAGCCTGTTCCACCTACAATAATGATATTTTTATTTTGCTTTATTAATTTATTAATAACCTCTCGCACATCATCTTGATAGTCTTTAACATTATATTCTCTACTAGGAGAAATAAAATCAAACAAGTGATGTTTTGCTTTATTTCTTTCTTCTAAAGTTGGCTTTGCAGTCCCAATATCTAATTCTTCATATACTTGAAAAGCATCACCATTAATGATTTCTCCATCAATGGCGTTAGCAAGGCGAATCGCTAGAGACGATTTACCTGAACAAGTTGGTCCTGCAATCACAAATATCATAAGCCTGTCCTTTTAAATAATTTTTCTAATTCGTATTTACTAAATTTAATAATGATTGGTCTTCCATGTGGGCAATTATGAGGATTCTCACAATTAAATAAACGATTTAACAATACTTTGGCTTCTTCCATCGTGCAATTCATATTTGCTTTTAATGAAGCTTTACACGCCATTGTGGCAATCGCATGTTTTCTTAATTTAAATTCATCTAATTTATCTTCATGTAGTGCCATATTCACTAATTCGTCGATATATTCTTTTTCATCATCTTTTTGAATCCAAGTAGGAATTGTAGTAACTTTGTATGCATTTAATCCAAATGGTTCAAATTCTAATCCGATTGCTTTTAACATTTCTCTTTTTTCTTCCGTAAATAACTTAACATCACTTGGACGAATGTTAATTACTTCTGGAAATAATGGATGCATAGTAGTTATCTTTTTATCGTAAAGTTTAGTAAAATATTCATAATTAATTCTTTCCATCGCTGCGTGTTGATCAATAAGATAAAATCCACCTTGAGAATTATCATAATCTTCACCAATAATATATGTTTTATTAAGTTGCGCTAAAGGTTTAATTGGGGAAACTTTTTTGACTTCTTCTTTTATTTCTTTTGTTTCTTCAATTATATTTTCTCTTACTATTTCTTTTTTTACACTTGGCACTTCTTCTTCAAATAAATCTTCAAACACATTATTATTTTCAACATTCTCGGGTTCTTTAAATTTGACTGCCACATTACCCCTTGATGCCTCATTTAATTCATCTTCACTAAATAAAGTGACATGCTCAATTTCTTCTTTAACTTTTTTTTCTTTTTTAACTTCAATTTCATCAAATATTGTTTTTGGTCGTAAAGCATTTGGTATATGTTCTAAAAGAGCAAGACGAAGTTCTTCTTCTTTAGAAAATCTTACTTCACGTTTTGCTGGATGAACATTTACATCAACAAGTGCAAAATCAACTTCAAAATTAAGAACTACAAAAGGATATTTACTTGGCGCAATAAAATCCGAATATGCGTCAGTTATAGCTTTTTGAACCTTTGGCATATAAACATTTCTTCCGTTAAGAAGTGTAATAGTATAGTATCTTGATGCTTTAGCAATATCTGGTTTTCCTAAAAAACCACTTACTTTAAAATCAACAGCCTCAAAACTAAATGGCACCATTGACTTCGCAACACTATATCCGTAGATACTTGCAATAACTTCTAGTAAATCTCCTCTGCCTGTTGTAGCAAATTGTTTTCGATCATCGATAAAAAACTTAATAGAGACTTCAGGATGCGCCATAGCGATACGACTCATTACTTCAATGTTATTGGCATTTTCTGTATAATCCGTTTTCAAAAATTTTAAACGAGCAGGTGTATTATAAAATAATTCTTCAACTTCAATAATAGTTCCTTTTCTTAAAGGGGCATCATTTGCTGTTGCTTCTTCATTAATAACAATTAATTCTGTTCCTACACCCTCACCTGTTGAAGTTGTAATTTTCATTTTTGAAACTGAGGCAATAGAAGGTAATGCTTCGCCTCTAAAACCTAGTGTTTTAATTCTAAATAAATCAAAAGCAGATGATATCTTACTTGTAGCGTGTCTTTTTAAAGATGTCAAAGCATCAATTCGATCCATTCCATCTCCATCATCTTCAACAACAATTCTTTTTCTCCCTGCATCATAAACATAAACTGAAACGTTTTTAGAATGTGCATCAATACTATTTTCCACTAATTCTTTTAAGACACTACTTGGACGTTCAACGACTTCACCAGCCGCAATCATATTTGCAAGTTTTGTGTCTAATACTTGTACTTTGCCCATATTCTCACCTACTTCTTCATTTTCTTTTTGAGCTCATATAAATAATTAAGAGCTTCTAATGGTGACATATTTAATGGATCAAGATTTTTAACTTCCTTAATCCATTCCTCTTCAATAGGATCTTTTTTAATCATGACATTTGTAGAAGTTTGCACACCTTTTTGTTCTAATGTTAAAAGTATCTCTTTTGCTCTTGCTAATAATTCATCAGGCAAATGAGCAAGACGTGCAACATTAATACCGTATGATTTATTCATAGTTCCATTTTGAATTTTATAAAGGAAAGTAATATCCTCTTCATTTTCTTTTACACATACATGAACATTTTTCAAAGCAGGAATATCTTTATCTAAATTAGTTAATTCATGGTAATGGGTAGAAAACATAGTTTTACAATGTAAACGTGCTGTAATATATTCAATAATTGCTTGAGCAAGTGCCATACCATCAAATGTTGCAGTACCTCGACCAATTTCATCAAAAATAAGCAATGAATTCTCTGTTGCGTGTCTTAAGGCATTATTTGTTTCATTCATTTCTACCATAAAAGTAGATTGGCCAGACACTAAATCATCACTTGCCCCAATTCTAGTAAATATTTGATCAAACACCATTAAATTTGCTTCTTTTGCTGGAACAAAGCATCCAATTTGCGCCATTACAACAATAATTGCTAATTCACGCATATAGGTAGATTTACCACCCATATTAGGTCCAGTAATTAATAAAACTTCGGTATTTTCATCTAAGACAACATCATTAGGAACATAGCGTTTTTCTTTTAAAACCTTTTCAATAACTGGGTGTCTTCCTTCAATAATTTCAAGTTTTCTTTCAAAATTAAATTTAGGACGAATAAAGTTATTTTGCACACTCACTTCTGCAAGTGACACTAAAACATCCACTATCGCTAAGTTGTTAGCAAGTCTTTGAATAAGCGATGTCTTATCTTGAATTTGTTTTCTAACATCTACAAATAGTTCATATTCCAAACGCATTCTTCTTTCATCAGCATTCAAGATAAGTGATTCTTTTTCTTTTAATTCTTGGGTAATGAAACGTTCACCATTAATAGTTGTTTGTTTTCTTTCATATCCCCATTCTTCTTTGATTTGATCTTTAGCGCCTTTTGATACTTCAATGTAGTAACCAAAAACACGATTATAACCAATCTTTAAAGTTTTAATACCAGTTCTTTCACGTTCTTGTTCTTCAAGTTCAGCTACCCATTTTTTTCCACCATGAGAGAGCGCAATAATTTCATCTAGCTCAGGAGAATAATTTGGTTTAAATATTCCGCCTTCTTTAACAGTAATCGGTGCATCTTCAGAAATTGCTCTTTCTAATAAATCAACCATACTTGAAAAATCAGACATCTTATTTACTAATTCATCAATTTGAGAATTATTTAATTGTTTTAATGTTTCTTTTAATCTTGGTAAAGGAATCAAAGAATTTTTAAGTTGCAATAAGTCTCTACCATTTGCGTTACCAAAGGAAATACGAGCAATAAGTCTTTCTAAATCGTAGACTTCATCAAGCATGACACGTATATCGTTTCGAATCATAAAATTATCGACAAAACTTTGAATCATGTTTTGGCGAGATATAATTTCTTCAATGTCTGATGATGGCTTAGAAATCCAGTTTTTAAGTAATCTTCCACCCATTGCAGTTTTGGTTTCATCAAGCAACCAATAAAGTGAGCCATATTTTTCATCGCTTCTAATTGTGCGAGTTAGTTCTAAATTAAGTCTAGAGTATGCATCAATTTGTAAAGACTTATTAGATTTAATTACTCTCGCTACTTGTAAATAATCAAGACCTCTTTTTTGAGTCTTTCTAAAATAATTTATTAAACGCATTACTACGCGCATTTGATATAAATCTTTAACTTCTTGAAGAATTCCTTCAAATTCAAGTTCAATAGTGTCATTATCTTCATAAGAAACTAAGATACTTCTTTTGCTACGAATATAGTCTAAAGTATTTTTATTAAACGAGGTTTTTACAATAATTTCATGAGTTAAAATATTATCTAATTCTGAGATGAGAACATTTACATCTTTCTCCACGTTCATAACATTAATTTCGCCCGTTGAAAGATCGGAATACGCTAGAACATAGCAATAATCAGTTTCATCAATAGCGACAGTGTAGTTATTATCATCAGAGTTAACATCCATAAAAGCCCCTGGTGTGATAATTTGAACAACATCTCTTTCTACTAATCCCTTTGCTAAAGCAGGATCTGTCATTTGTTCTACTATACCAACACGATAACCACGATTAATAAGTTTAGCAATATAGCTTTTTATCGCGTGATGAGGTACTCCACACATTGGCACTCTTTCTTCCGTGCCAGCATTTTTACCAGTTAAAGCTAATTGTAGTTCCTTAGAAGCAATCTTTGCATCATCAAAAAATAGCTCGTAGAAATCGCCGAGCCTAAATAAAATTAATACATCTAGATATGCTTCTTTAATTTTTAAATATTGCATCATCATTGGAGAATATTTTTCTTTCATAATACATCACCTCGAAAACTATATCTCTCGTCTTCTTAATGATACCATATATTAAAAATTATATTAATTAATTTTTAATTCTCTTTTTTATCAGTTATATAATTTGGATTGACATTCATGATAATTTCTTCATCAATTATCTCATCATCTTTATCTTCTTCTAAGGTATTAATTGTAAGTATAGAGTCTTGAAAAACATCGACAAAATAGACTGATTCAATGATAATTTCAACTTCATGTTCATTTTTTTGATTCATCCCTGTTGCAGTCGGATATTTAATGACATGCACCTTTTGCTTTGTTTCATCGTCAATTGTTTTTATTTTTTTCCAAGACACCATAAATGTTCCATTAAATGGTACAGTCTTATAAAAGACATTTGTTTTTTGATCATCATCATAGGCATACCATATTTGAATATCATATGTCCCACTTAATTCAATATTTTTCCCATTTTGATTGGTGTCAAATTTATGATTTATTATCCAACATCCTAATGGCTTAGAAACATTTTCATCTAAGGTTATGACTTGTCTTTCTTGTAAAGCGAGTTTTCCTTTACCGACAAGAGTTTTAGCAATAATTTCTCGATTCATTATATTCACCCAATAAAATATATGAAAATATGTGCCCAATAGTGCAAAAATGATTCAATCAAGGACATAAAAAAGAGTTTATCAAGCATAGTTATGATAAACCCTTTTTAATTATTAATATGTAAGCATTTCAATCATTTGATTTACTGGCTCTGGTAACAAATTTGCAATAAACGCCGGAATTGCATATAAAACTATACCACCCACAATTGATACTCCTAAAATTACGGTTTGTTTCCAACCAATTTTGATTGTACGTCGATAGATAACAGTTGCTATGAATGCTGCAAAGCCGATTACTATTATAAAAGTAATATCTGCATCAGCCGCTAAAGCAGTAGCTATTAGCATAACCGTATATGCAGGAATTAAGCTTTTATAACAGAATATACTTTCTGAAACTTGACCACAATTTTCAGCTTTAGATTTCTTTTCCCAAAGTATTAAACCAGCAGTTGCCGCTCCACCAAGCAAGGTCCATAAAATACCACCAGTTAGCATTGCAATATCAGCACCATACTCATATATATTGCTCGATGAGGCAAATAGTTTAGTTACTTCACCACTAGTAATGGCATTTCCAAATGCTGTTGTAACTTTAACTAACATAGAAAACGGAAAGAACCAACTGAAATCAAATCCAGAGATATTGTTTGGAAAATGGTAGGCTATTTCACAAATCATGCCAATTAGCATTGGAAAGAAACACATAGCACCAGCAACAGAGATTATTCCATCAGCAGTTGTATTTGCTCTTGTGAAAATAAAAGCTGTTACAGAATATGCCACAAATGCAGGAATTAATGATCCAAGATATAACCATAGATAATTAATTAAATAAAGTCGATCAACCTTTATAGCGATAGTAATAAATCCTAAAAAGTAAGCTACTGTGTAGGCACCAAACATTAAGATTAATCCAACCAAGAAATGCGAAATCAGAATCTTAGTTTTACTTAATGGAAGTGAATAATGCATATCTACACTTCTTCGATTCATCTTATATGAAAACATGAATATTGGAACAAAAACACTGAGCATTCCTAACACAACCGAAATATTACCATAGTATAGATTTAAGCGACCATAATATCCGTGATTTTCAATAATAGTATCATAAAGATTATTCCAAGAATAGTAATTTTCAACTGTAATAGGTAAGACATAAATAATTAAACAAAATAGTGTTAAACAAGCAAGTGGTAAAAGATTTTTCTTTAACAAATAAACAAAGTACTTTTTCATTTAATATATCCCCTTTCTCCAACTTCATAGATAAATAAATCTTCAAAATCCATTGGAATTTCATCGACAATTAAAGGTTTCATAGCATCAATCTTTTTGCGTATTTCTTCTACATCGCCACGAACAACAATTTTTATAACTCGACCAGTTTTCTCAAAATGTATACATTCAAATGGCAAGTCTTCTTTTTCAATATTCTTTTTAAATACGAGTTGGTATTTACTAAGTTTTGATAGTTCTCCATCAATCTTTCCATAAGCCTTAACACTATGACCATCAAGAAGAGCAAAACTATCACAAATATCCTCTAATTCACGTAAAGAATGTGAAGCAATTACGATTGATGTGCCTTTTTCTTGTAGTTCTATTAGTCCTCGTTTAAATTCTAATCTCGCTAATGGATCTAATCCATCAAAAGCCTCATCTAAGAATAAATATTTTGGCTTACAAGCTAACGCTAAAGCGATAAAGATTTGTCTTTTCATTCCTTTGGAAAAGTTTCGAATTGGTTTATTAGGATTAAGTGAAAACTTTTCTGTATAATATTTAAAAACATTATCATCAAAATCATAAAATGTTTTGTAAAATTCTGCTTGTTGATTACCAGTTAAATTCGTTGTGAAATATGGATCATCTGGTAAGAAGAAAATATCTTTTTTGACATTTTCATTTTCATAAACATCTTCACCATCAAAAAGAATTTGACCACTATCGGACTTTAAAACACCACTTAATAGACGCAACAACGTTGATTTTCCTGCACCATTGATTCCAACAAGTCCGAAGATATCGCCATTACCAATTTTCAATTTGGCGTTATTGAGTACATTGTTTTTCCCATAACTCTTACATAAATTAATGACATCAATCATCTTTATTCTCCTCCAAATACACTTTATCTATAATTTGTTTCAATTGTTCTTTTGCAATTCCTGCGGCACGCAAAAGGCGAATTTGATTCTCAGCTTCTTCATGAGTATTTGAAATATGTCCACCCTTTGCATAAACTCCCTTTTTAGGAATGGTATAGATAATCCCTTGTTCTTCTAAAGTGGAATATGCGCGTTGAACAGTGTTAGGGTTAACACCCATCTCTAAGGCTAGTTCACGACAAGAAGGAAGTCTTTCTCCTTCAGCTATAATACCAAGTGCAATCTCGCGCTTAATTCTTTCTACAATGCTTTCATAAACACTAAGCTTACTTTCTGTTCGCATTTTATCACCACTCAATCTGTATTAACTGTATTAATTATAGCATCAAAAAATGCACACGCAATGTTTTTTAATAAAAAAAATTGAGCAAACAAAAAAAGAGAGTCTTACTCTCTTATTCAATAATATTTTTTAATTGTTTCAGTAAACTATTTACTTCTTCAAAAACCACATTGTAATCTGCAATTAAAGGATGTTCATTATATTCATTTAATACTTTTTCATATAATTCTTTATTTTTAAAATAAATTTCATCATTTTCCATATTTTTTGTCATTTCTTGAGCATGGAATTTAATTATTTCTCGGAGTTCATTTAACTCAACATTTTGTTCAATTTGACGTTTCAATGAAAAATATGTCTTTACGCACTCTTGATTAAAAAGTGTATCCTTTAATTTTTCTAATTGTGATTCTAAATTATTCATTTACCAATTCTCCAATCACACTATAAAGATGTGATTCTTTAATTTTTACTTTCACAATTTTTCCAACTAGCGATGCATCACCTTTAAAATGCACAAGTTTATTTTCTTCGCTATATCCTGATAAAACTTCTTTGTTTTTCTTTGATGTACCATCAACTAAAACTTTTAAAGTTTTTCCCACATATGCTTCTGCTTTTGGAATTGCATACTTTTCCACTGTCTTTACTAATTCATCAAAGCGTTTATGCTTTTCTTCCATTGTAACATTATCAATCATTTTTGCAGCAGGTGTTCCAACACGAGGCGAATAAATAAAAGTAAATGCTCCATCATACTTTACGTATTCAACCATTTTTAAGGTATCCGCGAATTGTTCATATGTCTCATTTGGAAAACCAACAATAATATCTGTTGTTAAAACAAGATTTGGAATCTTTGCTTTCATTTTATCTACTAATTGCTTATATTGTTCGGAAGAATATCTTCTTCCCATAAGACGTAATATTTCATCATTTCCTGATTGTACTGGTAAATGTATTGATTTCATAATATTATCGTATTTTGCAATAATATCAATCATTTCATCTGTAAAATCCCATGGATGTGAAGTTGTAAAACGAAGGCGAGGAATACCTAATTTTGCAACACTTTCTAAAAGTAAAGCAAAACTTGAGCCATCTTGTAAGTCTTTTCCATATGCATTTACGTTTTGACCTAAAAGAGTAATTTCTTGATAACCTTTATCAACTAATTCTTGACATTCTTTTAAGATGTCTTCCATCTTTCGTGAACGTTCTTTTCCTCTTGTATAAGGAACTATACAATAAGTACAAAACTTATCACAGCCATACATGATATTAACAAAAGCTTTATATGGATCAATTCTTGTGGTAGGAAGATTTTCAATAACCTCACCCATCTTAGACTCGACATCAATTACGCGAACTTTTTTTTCATATACTTCTTCAATCAAATTAAGAATGTTATCAATATTATGAGTACCAAAAAGCAAATCAACATGGCGGAATTTATCTTGAATAATATCAACGATGTGCGTTTGTTGGATCATACAGCCACATACAGCAATAATACGATCATCACCTTTACGCTTAATTCCCTTAAGTTGACCAATCTCTCCAAATACTTTATCTTCGGCGTTTTCTCTCACAGCACAAGTATTTAAAATAATAATATTAGCATCTTCAATTTTGTTAGCCTTTTTAAAACCAGCAAACTCTAAAATACCCGCCATTGTTTCTTCATCTCGAACATTAGCTTGGCAACCATATGTACGAATAAAATAAGAACGCGTTTTGGCAAGATTTTTTAAATTATCTGACACTTCAAGATTCTTGTAAGTTGCATTAATAACTTCTTTATTACGTTTGGCTGCTTCTTTCATTTCTGGCGTATGTACTACCTTGCAAAATGCCATTTATATCACTCCTACTTCGTTAATTTTTTGACAATTGTTAATCTAATTGCAGTTTTCGTCATTTTATCAATGATTACTTCTTTAAAAGACGGATAACTATATAATTCTATTCCACTAGGGGTTAGATAGCCTCTAGCAATAGCCAAAGCTTTAATAGCTTGATTTAGTGAACCAGCTCCAACTGTTTGAACGATAAGTTGATTTTGTCCACGCATAATACTTGCAATACTTCCTGCGACTGCATTTACATTTGAATTTTTTGAAACTTTAATTAATTCGATCATAAATTTTCTCCCTTAAGAAAACTTATGATTATATTTTTTTACTTATGATTTTCTATAAGATAAATTGGAGAAATATTTTCACACTTTCCATTTTCTTCATTAATATCTAATATTACAGCATTAAATAATGAATCATCTTTATCTTCGACAACAAATGGTTTTGCATCATCTAACCAAAGAGTAGATATTACATTTTCTCTCTTAGATCCTAGAACTCCATTATATGGCCCACACATTCCAACATCACACATAAATCCAGTCCCGTTAGGCAAGATTCTTGCATCCCGAGTTTGAACATGAGTATGTGTTCCAATGACTGCAGATACTAATCCATCAAAGGCCCAAGCAATACTTTGTTTTTCACCTGTCGCCTCTCCATGAAAATCAATTATATGAATATCAGCTTTTTCTTCATTTTCAATAATATTTTTTATTGCATCATAAGGGGAAATAATTTCTTCCTTCATAAACGCCTTGCCTAATACGTTAGTAACGCGGATTAGATAATCATTAACATTATAAATAGCAGAGCCAACACCAGGAAAATCATTTTTTAAATTGCATGGTCTTATTAATTGATCTGCTCCGTTAATATAAGAAACTATTTCATCTTTGGAGTTATAGTGATTGCCTAGTGTTACAACATCAACACCAGAATTTAATAAATAATTATAGTGATTTTCAATTAACCCTTTACCATGTGTGGCATTTTCACCATTTGCAATAACAAAATCAATATTATGCTTTTTTATAATACCTGGTAAAAGTTTATTAACTACTTGTCGTCCATTTTTTCCAACAATATCACCTATCATTAATATTTTCACTTTCTCAACTCCTTTCATAAATAAAGTGGGCCATTGACTTGGCCCACAATAAATTATTTAGCTGTTTCAATAGCACGATATTCTCGAATTACCGAAACTTTAATTTGTCCTGGATAAGTCATTTCATTTTCAATCTTTTCACGAATATCACGTGCTAATTTATAAGCTTGCAAATCATCAATCTTTTCAGGAATTACCATAACACGTACTTCACGTCCGGATTGCATAGCGTATGAAGAAGAAACTCCTTCAAAAGATTTACAAATATCTTCTAATTGTTCGATACGTTTAATGTAGTTTTCTAATGTCTCACTTCTTGCACCAGGGCGTGCAGCTGATAATGTATCGGCAGCTTGGACAAGATTAGAAATTACAAATTTAGCTTCTACATCTCCGTGGTGAGATTCAATTGCATTGATAACAACTTCTGATTCACCAAATTTTTTCGCTAAACGAACACCAATTTCCACATGGCTTCCATCCATTTCAAAGTCAACAGCTTTACCAATGTCGTGTAATAATCCAGCACGTTTTGCTAAGTTTTGATCAAGACCTAATTCAGCAGCCATTGTGCCAGCAAGAAGAGCAGCTTCGATAGAATGTTCATAAACGTTTTGACCATATGATGTTCTGAATTTAAGTCTACCAACATAGTGAAGTAATTCTTTAGAAATTCTTGAAATTCCTAATTTAAATGCAGCCTCTTGTCCTGCAGCATTAATAATCTCATCAACTTCACCTTTAGCCTTTTCAACTATTTCTTCAATTCTACCAGGTTGAATTCTTCCATCCTTAATTAAGTATTCAAGGGAACGACGAGCAATTTCTCTTCTAATTGGATTAAAACAAGAAATTGTAATAACTTCTGGTGTGTCATCAATAATTAAGTCAACACCAAGTAATTGTTCTAAAGATCTAATATTACGACCTTCACGGCCAATGATTCTACCTTTCATTTCATCGTTAGGTAATGAAACAACAGAAACAGTTCTTTCAATTGTAACTTCTTGGGCATATTTGCTAATTGCCATACCTAACATTTCTTTTGCTTTAGCATTACACTCTTCTTTAGCTTCTTCTTCTTTGTTTTTAATAAAAGCAGCAATTTCTTTTGAAAGTTTTGCTTCCACTCTTTTAAATATCTCATCACGAGCCTCATTGACAGACATATTAGACACTTTTTCTAATTCGACAAGAATTGAATCAATTTTTGCTTGAAGTAATTCATCTTTTCTTTGAATTTCTTTCAAGCGTTTATTTGCATCTTCATTTTTAGCTTCAATACTTTTTTCTTTTTCAATTAAAGCGATGTCTCTACGATCAATGGCTTGCTCTCTTTGAAATAATTTGTTCTCTATTTGATTTAATTCATTTTTCTTTTCTTTGATTTCTTTTTCGGCTTCAACACGCAATTCATATGCGGCTTGCTTTGCATCAAGTTGTGCAGTTTTAATTAAATGTTCACTCTTAGTTTCTGCATCTTTAATAATTTTTTTAGCAGCTTTATCAGCATTTTGTCCTTTAATTTTTTGGAGTAAAATAACTGCTCCAACACCAACTGCAGTAAATACAATACCAACAATAACTGCAACTAAAAGCGTTTCACTCACTAATGTTATTGGCATAATATAATCTCCTTTCTTTCCAATA
This sequence comes from Erysipelotrichales bacterium, assembly GCA_022508535.1. Lineage (GTDB taxonomy): Bacteria > Bacillota_I > Bacilli_A > RFN20 > CAG-826 > RUG131. The sequence continues at coordinate 58,503 of JAFLUZ010000001.1, read as the reverse complement.
TCAAAAATGTTTATATCTAGTAAAAATATCCTAAATATCGTTTTATTAGTACATAAAAATATTAATTATTCGACTATGTATTTAAAAGCATACGCTTATTTAACAACTTATCGACGACATTTATATGGAATCTGTAACTCAGATACGATATTATTATAGCAAATTTATATTTCATATAAAAGAAATTTTTTATACAAAAAAGGAAGCGTTACACTTCCTTTGTTTTTGTAAATTATTTTCCTTGCATTTCGCGAATACTTTTTAAAACTTCTTGATAAACATCTTCGTGTTCTTTTAAGAATTCGATTGCAGTTTCACGGCCTTGACCAATTCTATCGCCATTGATTTCATACCAAGATCCAGCTTTTTTGACAATTCCCGACAAAACACCAAGATCAACCGCTTCGCCATATTTTGAAACACCTTGTCCATAAATTACATCTACTTTACATGTTTTAAATGGTGGTGCAACTTTGTTTTTAACAATTTTAACGTTAACGGAATTACCGACAATTTCGCTACCTTCTTTAATTACTTCACCACGTCTAATTTCAATACGAATTGAAGCATAGAATTTTAATGCACGTCCACCTGTAGTAGTTTCTGGGTTTCCATACATTACTCCAACTTTTTCTCTTAATTGATTAATAAATATAATTGTACATGATGACTTATTTAAGATACCTGCTAATTTACGCATAGCTTTAGACATTAAGCGAGCTTGTAAACCAACTTGAGCATCTCCCATTTCGCCATCAAGTTCTGCTTGTGGAACAAGTGCTGCAACACTATCAACAACAATAATATCTATTGCATTTGAAGAGGCTAACATATGAACGATTTCTAGAGCTTGTTCACCATTATCTGGTTGAGATAAGATTAATTCATCCGTATTTACACCTAAATTTTTTGCATAAATTGGATCAATCGCATGTTCGGCATCAACAAAGGCAGCACGGCCACCACGGGCTTGACATTCTGCAATTGCGTGTAAAGCAAATGTTGTCTTACCTGATGACTCTGGTCCATATATTTCAATAATTCTTCCTTTTGGATATCCGCCAATACCTAAAGCGTAATCTAATGATAAAGATCCAGTAGGGATAGCATCCACATCTACATTAGGTCTTTCTCCTAATTTCATAATTGAGCCTTTGCCATATGCTTTTTCAATACTTTTAATTGCATCAGCAAGTGCTTCTTCTTTTGTTTTTGTCTTTTCTACTTTTTCAGCCATGTTTTTCACCTTCCATTAATAATATAGTCGTTCAATTTATAAACTTCGCAATTAAGCGATTAATTTTAATAGTTTTTCACAAGCAAACAAACACACTTGCTCACGAATTTCATTTCTATTACCAGAGAAAATTTTATGTTCAACAATAAGTTTATCATTTATTGCAAAGCCAATAAATACTTCTCCAACTTTTTTATTTTCCAAAACAGATGGCCCAGCATTACCGGTGAAAGAAACACAGATATTTGTTTCTAATTTTTTTTGTCCACCACTAGCCATTAATCTTGCAACTTCTTCAGAAACAACTCCAAATTGTGTAATAACTTCTTCATCAACATCAGCAAGTTTTTCTTTTAACTCACTAGCATACGTAACAAGTCCACCTCGTAAAACAGAACTTGCTCCGGAAACACTAGCAATATTTGCGCAAAACAATCCAGCTGTTAGACTTTCAACACTACCTATTGAAAGATTTTTTTCTTTTAATGTTTCTACTAGTTTACTATACATAACTATTCATCCTTAAAAACCTTTCGGCCTTTAATAACATAATCTATGCCTGAGACAAGTGATACTAACGCAGCTAAATAGCAAAGCGAAATTCCCACCCATCCTTTTGTTCCTAAAAGACTAAACGGCCAATCAGCAAGAAACACAAACGATAATGCAACCATTTGTGTGACTGTTTTTAATTTGCCCAATTTACTTGCCGCAATAACTATTCCTTTTTGCACCGAAATCATTCTTAAAGCATCAACTATAATATCGCGACCAATCATAATAACAACCACGATTGCCGGAATGCGATATGGTCCTTGAATAGCTAAAATTATAAAGGCAGAATTAACTAATAATTTATCTGCAATCGGATCCATAAATTTTCCAAATGTAGTTACTAAATTATATTTTCTTGCAATATAGCCATCAAAAAAATCTGATACACTTGCAACAAAGAAAATAATAAATGCAACTAAATACTGCCAAGTTAAAACTGAACTACCAAATACATAGCCGTATTCAAAAGGTAGGAGCAACACTGCAATAAGCGCTACAACTAAAACCATTCTAAATGTCGTTATCTTATTTGGTAAATTCATATTTCCTCCAGTTGAGTATTTCGACCCTATAAGCCATGTTCTGTCAAGGATAATTATTTATCTATGCGTTAGCATGCCTAGAAAAATTGAATTCTTCTTCTAAACTTCCCCTACCAAATTTGGGTTTCTCGCTTGTGGGGTTTACCGCGTTCCACTATTACAGTTTCCCATAAAAATCGTCACTATGGCACTTTCAAATTCTAAACCATATCTTGCGACTTAGGTTATCGAATTGCCGTTATATGCTCCCATATACCTAGATTTATTTTTTCATCTAGCACAATCACTACTAGCATCTCAGCTAGTGCGAGCATGGACTTTCCTCTAATGTAAACACATCAGCAATTATCCGGGTCGAAATTAATTTATAGTTTTGTAGGATCAATTCCCGCTTTAAATAAAGCATCTTCTAATTTTTTTATTCGATTCAATAAATCCAAATTAGAAAGTGAAACTGCTGTGTCATCTTTGATTGAAGAAATCTTATTACTAAGCATTGCGTTTTTCGCTTCTAATTCAGAAATTTGTTTAAAATATTCTTTATTCTGAGTTTTTATAGAATCTAGTTCTTTATTAAGTTTTTCTAACTCATTAGCAAATTCATCATAATCATTTGCAACAAGGTCAAGAAATTCATCTACTTCTAAAGCACGATATCCCTTCACAGAAGCCGAGAATGTTTTATCAATAATTTTTTTTGAATCCAATACTATTCCACTTTTCATAAATTCTGTTCCTACAAAGTGTATTATACACTTTTGTATAGTGGTATTCAATAATTTTATGGGGTGAGAAATAAAAAAGGCCAACATAGTTGGCCTAAATATTTTATTACTTTAACTATTATTCGCTAGTGGTAGATCCGCAGCAACAGCAGCAAACTTGCAAGCAATTCACATTAGAAGGAATTTTGACTTTCTTGTTTTCACAGCAACAACATACAACACCTGTTAATAATGCTTGTGTTTTATTATAACGTTTGCATTCCATAACGGTGACTGTATATGTGACTGTAACAGTTGCACTTGGGGCAATTGTTCCTAATGAAATACATTCTGGTGTAGCAGTTTCTTGTGGTGTGCTATCAACTTGTATACTTCCTGGATGGAAGCAGAATGAACGCGGCACATTAATATGCAAAGCAGCGCATTCTATTGTGCAAGTTGCAGTATTAGTAATTGTGACTGTAAATGTTACTTCCGAGCATACTCTAGTACAGCAATTGTCACAGGTTACAACGACAGTTGGTCCACAAGCTGTTGGGGTGCAGGTTGATACACAGCAATTGTTAAAGTTAAAAAAACTATTATTACAAAAAAACATATTTAACTCCACCTACAGTTTAAGAGCTTATTATTAAGCTCACTTATTTATATGAGTTAAAAAAAATCTAGTTACTTATTTTGTTTTAAATGGACTATTTTTTTTACAATGGTATACTAATTAAGAGGTCGTATTATGAAAAGTCTTATAAAATTATTAAACAAAAGAAAACACATTGTCTTTATTGATTTAGAAGGAACACAATTTTCGCACGAAATGATTGCCTTAGGTGCAGTAAAAGTAGATTTAGATTATAAATATCGCATTAGAAAAATATATCCAGGGTTAAAGTTTTATGTTAAAGCAACAGGACCAATTGGGCGATTCGTACAAGAATTAACTGGTATTACTCCTGACATTCTAAATAAAGATGGTATTAGTTTTAAAGAAGCTATGGAAAAGCTTAAGAATTATTGTGGACTTTCTTATAATAAGATGGCATTTATGACTTTTGGTAATCACGATTTAAGAATACTTGCAAAATCACTTGAGGCACATCCAAATGCTAACAAAGACATTGTTCAACACGTGATAAGAAATGATATAGATTTTGCAGCTGTTTTATCCCAATATGTGAAAGATGATAAGGATAATCCTTACTCATTAGTTAACTATTTAAAACTATTTGGTGTTGAACCTACTGGTGCATCGCACGACCCATTAAACGATGCAAAAGATTTAATGTTACTTTATAAAATCGTATTAAAATCGGAAGATAAAATATATGAAGAGTATTTAAAAGTTCTTAAACATATGAAACACTTCCCAGAACCAGTGCAAAACACTATTAAAAAACTAATTGATGGAGAAGATGTATCATCTAAAGAATTTAAAGAAAATGTTCGTAATTATCTTTCATAAAATCGACCACACTAAAAGTGGCATGTAATTTTAGGAGGTGAGTATTGTGATAAATTATCCAAACGGAAGTCATGCGGTTTTCAAAAGCAAAGAGCCAAAAAAGAAAAATAGCGATACCGTTTATAAAAATCGTGGTATGGACTTTGAAAATGATATCAACTTGTCTTTAGAGTTTTTTGATGCAAACGATCTTGCTATTATTACAAAACGACCTACTCCGATTAATGTTGTTCGTGTTGATTATACACACGGAGCAAAAATCGTAGATGCTTATTTTGAAAAGCAATCTACTACTGATTATAACGGAGTATACCGAGGAAAATATATTGATTTTGAAGCCAAAAACACTAAAAGTAAAACTTCTCTTCCTTTGCACAATATCACACCTCACCAAATTAGCCACTTAGAAAAGGTTATCAAACATGGTGGTATTGCATTTTTTGTTATATCACTTGAAAGTCTTGATAAAGTTTATCTTTTAGACGCTTCATTTGTTATTTCTTTTTATAAATCAAAAGAAAGAGCATCTATTCCAGTATCTGAAATTATGGAAAAAGGAATTGAAATTAAACAAGGTTATATGCCAAGATATGAAATTTTAAAAGCAATTGACGAGGCATATTTCCATGAAAAAAATAATTAAAATAATTTTTACAGTATCATCTATTATTACTATTGTATCCACTATTTTTACAGTGGGGTACGTTTTTTATTCTCTCGAGGGTGTTAGATTAAGTGATATTTCTAAACTCAAAAATGAATCATATTCAAAAATATATGATCATAATAATTCTGTTGTCGAAATCATTGGTAAAGACAAAAAAGAATTTGTTGAATACAAAGATATTCCACCACTTCTTGTTAATGCTTTAGTTAGTATTGAAGACAAGAATTTCTTTTCGCATCCTGGTGTAGATCCTAAAAGAACTGTTGAGGCTTTTATACATAATATTTTTTCAAATAATAAACATGGTGGCTCCACTTTAACTCAACAGCTAGTCAAAAACACTATGCTCACTAATGAGCAAACATATAAAAGAAAAATTCAAGAGGCATATCTAGCTCTACAACTTGAACAACAATTCACTAAAGAAGAAATTATTACTCAATATTTTAATAGTGTTTATTTTGAGCAAACTACACCTGGTGTTGTTTATGCATCTCGTAGATATTTCAATAAAGAACTAAATCAACTCACTTTACCAGAAATGGCAATTCTTGCGGGCGTTGTAAAATCTGCAAGTTACTATAATCCACTAAAATATTATGACCGTATGGATGATAGAAAAAATTTAGTTTTACGTAATATGTATGAAGATGGATATATATCTAAAATCGAATATGAATCAGCAAAAAGCATATCAACAGAAAAATTAGTTAGTAAAAATGAAGAAACTTCAAATATTAGCTATCGTTTTCAAGCTTATTTAGATATCGTTTATCTTGAGGTTGAAGAATTAATTGGAAAAGATCCATTAAAGGATAAACTTGAAATATATACTTATTTAGATACTTCTATCCAAACTTATTTAGATGATATTCAAGAAGGCAAAGTTATAAATTTTAGTGACGAAACTCAGCAAATTGCATCCACCATTATAAAAAATGAAGATAGTAGTATCGTGGGTGTAATTGGCGGAAGAAACTATCACGGATCTCGTTTATATAATCGCGCATATTCCATGCAAAGACAACCTGCTTCTACTATGAAACCGATCTTTGAATACGCTTTAGCAAGTGAATATTTAAATTACACTAATGCGACATCTGTTTTAGATGCCCCATATACATATCCAAATAGTAATAGTACTGTACAAAACGCCGATAAAGTATATTTAGGAAACATCACTGTCCAAGATGCATTAGGTTATTCAAAAAACACTGCAGCTTTATATACTTTAGAAAATGTCGCACATAAAATCGGTATTAAAGAGTGCGAAAAGTTTTTAAATGATATTGGAATTATGGATGATGGTCCATTTACATATGCATATGGAATTGGTGGTATGACATATGGTGTTTCTACCACTCAACTTTCGGGTGCATATTCTATGCTTGCTGACAATGGCAAATACTTAAAACCATCAACTATTTCCATGATAAAAGATGCAAATACTGGTGAGATTCTATATCAAAGAAATTTGGATAAGAAGCAATTAATATCTGAACAAGCCGCATATAAAATATCCTCAACACTCGTCAATATTGTTAATGAAAACTATTACAATATTGGTGTTGTTAAAGTAAACGGGATTGAAATTGGTGCAAAAACAGGCACGAATGGATATGATGAGGTACAAGCAAGATCATTAGGATACCCTAGTTACGCCGATAAAGACACCTGGCTTGCAGGATTTTCAAATGACTACACGATGACTGTGTGGTCTGGCTGGGATATTCCTCGTCAAGGAGAAAAAAATTATTTTGGAAAAGGCGATGCACGTCGTCAAATACCAAAACAGATTTTTAAATCAATTATGGAAAAAATAAATCTTAAAAGTCAAAAAAGAGAAACACCAGATGGTATTGTTAGAGTTAATGTTGTTAAAGGAGCAGATGGTAACTATTTAGCAAATAATTTAATTCCAAGCAGTTACATAATAAATGGAATATTTTCAACAAATGATGTTCCAACAGAAATTTTACCAATGCCACAATTAACTAATATTAACGATGTAAAAACATATATTATGGAAGATGAAATATTTTTAGATATACTTCGTGATACAGATCCTACTCTTCCATTTGATTACACTAAAATATTTGGGCAAATTGGTTATGAAATAAAAATAAGAGAATATGGAAATAATGATACTACTCTATTTTTTATTCAAAATGAAATACAATTACCATGTAGATTTGAAAACATTGAGTATTTATCTATTACACCAAAATATGAAAAAAGCTCACTAACGTTTGCTAGTGAGTTTAGAATTATATAATCTACAAATGTCTTTTAATTGACATTCTTCGCAATTTGGATTAATTGCTTTACAAAAATATCTTCCAAAATGAATTAGTAAGTGATGGGCTTTTATATATTGTTCCTTTTTTAACTGTTTTCTTAATTTTCTTTCAACAGCACTAACATCATCTTTTTCATTAGCAAATCCAAGTCTTTTAGACACACGCGCAACATGAGTGTCTACTGCGATTTCTGGCTCTTTATACCATTCGGCCCTAAATACATTTGCGGTCTTATTTCCTACGCCAGGAAGTTTAGTCAATATTGCTTTTTCTTTGGGAATCACCCCATCATATTCTTCAAGCAAAATTCGAACCGTTTCCTTTATACTTTTTGCTTTATTTTTGAATAATCCCAAAGATTTAATTTCGTTTTCAATATCTTTAAGTGATGCTTTATTTAACGACTCAAGGGTAGGATATTTTTTAAACATTTCTCTTGTTACCATATTTACTCTTTTATCTGTACATTGAGCAGATAAAATTATGGCAATAAGTAATTCATAGTCTTTTGTATACTCTAATTCACAATGTGCATTAGGAAACAAGCTTTCCAAATAAGCAAAAATTCTCTCAGTATTAATCATCTGTATCTAACCACTTTGTTTTTGCTAATTTTATTGTTTCTTCTAAACTTTTTGACCAATTATCGCTTAATGCAGTTACGCCTTCTTTATTTATTTCTTCAGCTTTAGCTTTGGCAAGTAATTTCTTATCTATTGCTTTAATTGTGATTTTCTTGTTGGTAGCAATTAAATCTTTGATTGCATTTACAATATCATCTTCAACATAGTTCATAGTAAACCATTCTTGGATACGAGATACTTCAATCGGAGATAAAGTTCTTTTCAATTCTTTTTCTAAAATCGCATAAATGTTTTGCACTTGATTAGCGATTTCTTCTTTTTGGGTCTCTTCCGCATGTAAAATATCCATTTTATATTGATTGAATAATTTTACTTTTAGTGGATTCAAAGATAGTTTAGCTCTGCTTCTATCAAAATCTAAATTCACAATATTTTTTTTGACTAAAATTGAAAGTATTTCATCAATTTTTTGTGCATCTAAATTCATTTTAAAAGACAAATCTTCTGCAGTAATAATATCATTATGTTGTTTCAATAAATGATTTAAGACTAAAATAACTGCGAGTTCATCTTCTGATATATTAAGTTTTTTATAATGTTCAATTAGCAAATAATCAAAATCTAGAGCCTTTAAAATGTTTGGCATAACATCACCACCAAGTAAATAAATATTACCATACTCTTAATCAATATTAAATAAATTAATTCTATATTTATTTAATAATAGTTTAGTTTTCTCTTCATCACACTTCATCATTTTATTTATCTCTTGTTTCACTTTTTCAATATTTAATCTTTTGAGGAGTTCAATATTATTTTGAATATATGTATCCAAATCTTCTGATATTTTAAAGTTTAAGATCATAGAGAAACGAAGCGCGCGTAATATTCTTAAAGGATCTTCTTTCATTCTTTTATCAATGTCTCCAATAACTCTTATCTCTCTTTTATTTAAATCATCTAAACCATTACAAAAATCATATATTTTACCATTATAGTCCATATATAATGCGTTTATCGTAAAATCACGTCTTAAATAATCAATAGCCATATCATTTATAAATTCAATTTTATCTGGATGACGGGAATCATTATAGGCATTTTCTTTTCTTAGTGTTGTTATTTCAATACGTATCCCATCTATTTTATAAATCATTACCCCGAATCTTTGGAATACGTCATTATAGTTTTCTAAAAATTCTTTCATTTCACTGGGTGTGGCATCTGTTACAAAGTCAAAATCTTTCACTTCTTTTTTAAGCAAAAAATCTCGCACTGTTCCACCCACCGCATAAAGAGAAAAATGATGTGTATTAAACAATTTAGTTACTTTTTTTAAAATTTTCAATAATTCCATTAAATACTTTGCCTTAAACCAATAAATGTTCCTAATTGTTTTAAAGCTAATTCAACTCCTTTGGCGTAGCCAACTTTATTATAGCATCTATGAACAATTTCGATAGTTTCAAATTCATTAATAAGAGATATTTTATGCTCATATGCATAAAAATCAGTTCTAAAACTTGTAACATTTATTTTTTTATCATCTATATTTTTTAAAAGAAACTTTGCTGTTCCACTAGGTTTATCTTTTTTTGATTTATGGTGTGTTTCAGTTAAATATAATTCATTAAAATCCATATTATCAATTAATCTTTTTATTTTATGTATGCTAGGTAAAAAATTATAAACAACAAATAATGAAATATCAGATTCTTTACTTTTTTCTTCAAAGTATCTCAATTCTTCACTAGAAAACCCTGTAGTGCCAATTATCATATTTTTATGAAATTTTTGGGCTATTTTAAAAATCTGAAGTGATGAATCCGGAGAAGAAAAATCAATAATTGCATCGCACTCTTTAATCATGTCTTCTGTTATTTTATTGTCTATATCTCCTAGGCCCACAAATTCATACTTACTTTTAAGGTAATCATATACAACACTTCCCATTTTTCCAGTAAATCCATTTAAAACTAATTTCATTTCATACACCTCTATTAAAATATATGAAAAGTGTACAAAAAAAGAAGGAGAGTATTCCTCCTTCTTAAATTATCAGCCTTTAATTAGTTTAATTTTTCTTTTAAAACTTTTGCAACTTTTAAAGTAACAACTTTAGAAGCTGGAATAGTCATTGCTTCGTGAGTTGATGGATTTACACCTTGACGAGCAGCACGTGTTTTAACTGCTACTGTACCAAATCCTGCAACACGAACTTCGTCGCCTTTTACAAGAGCTTCAACCATGCCATCAAAAACTGCATCAACAGCGACAGCAGCATCTTTCTTTGTTAAGTGTGCTCTTTCAGCGACTAATTCAACTAATTCTACTTTGTTCATTATTTGAGACCTCCATTTTTTCTCTCTTTTTTTTAATCATAAATATACTTATTATAAAAGTTAAGTCTTGACTTTCATTTTTTTTTGTGCTTGCTAGTTAAACTAACAAAATCCACGATGCAAAGCCATTTTAAAAAGAAAAGTCACATATAGTATGTGACTAAAATACGAATGCTATTAAATTTGATTTTCCTTTATTAGAAATTGTTTTTACTAATTGCTGTAATTTGATTTTTATTGGCTCAGGTAATGTAGCAAGCTTTCCTGTAATACCTGCCTTAATAATATCACCAAATTTTTGACCAAAGATTTCGCAATCTAAGATCTTCTTCGGATCTTCTTCATATGCTTTTAATAAATAATCTAGGAAATAATCGCTTTGCATTTTTGATCCTAATGTTGGCTCAAATGAGGTTTCTAGATCGACTTTAATAATATGATATGTTGATGCCGTTGCTTTAACTTTTACACCATATCTATTAGAAGATTTTGTTGCAGTAGGCTTTTCAATTTTCATATTATCTAAGCTAGCACTAGAAAAACCATATCCAGTAGCTTCTGCAGTTTTTAAAGCAGTGCCTAAAAGTTCATAATCTTTCTTTGCTCTCACGAAATCAGTTAATACTGCGATTAATTGTGCTTTATCAGAAATCTCGCATCCTACTAATTCTTTTAAAATTACTTCGTATAGTCCATCTTTTACATCCATTTGTAAAGTGACTACACCACTACCAGTATCAACATCAGCTAAAGTGGCATTAGCGACATATTCATTAAGTTTAATTGTTTCACTAATAGAATTTACATCTCTAATTGTTTTAGCATTATTCATTGCTTCTTCAATCGTGTTTTTGATACTAACTTTCAAATAATGTTCTTCATCTAATACACTTACCCAAGAAGGTAATGCAACATCAATATTAGAAATTGGATATTGATATAATGCTTCTTTTAAAATATTAGTCGCATCTCTTTCATTCATTTCTTCAACATTTAAAGGAATTACTGGAACATTATATTTGTTTTCTAATTCTACTTTAGTTTTTAGTGTAGAATCCGCAGTTGGTGTTTTACTATTTAAAACAATTACATATGGCTTGTTAATTGAATTTAGTTCTTCAATAACTTGCTCTTCTGCTGATAAATAGTCAGCACGAGTAAATTCATTTATTGTTCCATCACTTAAAACACAAATTCCTAATGTGGAATGTTCTTTTATGACCTTTTGTGTGCCAATTTTTGCAGCATCATCAAAAGGAATAGTCTCACTAAACCAAGGGGTTTTAACAAGACGCATATTGCCATCTTCTAAGTATCCTTGTGAATTTTCAATGATGTAACCGACACAATCGATTAGTCTCACCTTTACATTTAAATTTTCTTCAACCATTATTTCTGCTGCATTTGCAGGAACAAATTTTGGCTCCATCGTCATAATGGTTTTACCAGTTCCCGATTGTGGTAGTTCATCCATCGCTCGTTTTTTCTCATCTTCATTAACAATGCGTGGAATAACCATTACTTCCATAAATCTCTTAATAAATGTCGACTTGCCAACACGTACTGGTCCAACGACACCTAAATAAATATCACCATTATTTCTTAAACCAATATCCTTTAGCACAGATTGAGTTTCCATATAGCAACCTCCCAAAATTATCTTGCTCGTTAATAATTATGATTGTGATTTCTAATTTAGAACAAAAAAGCACATTTATTTTTAATGTGCCTTACTAAATTATTTTATTTAAGTTTTTTGGTATTTTATCTTTTTTAACTGCATTAATAATTTTTTCTTCTTTTTCTTTTGAAACTGGTTTGTTTGCAAGTTTTGCTACATCTTTTATCAAAGTTCGAAGCACTTTTTCATCATTTAAATCTTTTCCTGATAAAGACTTTGCCAATTTCAAAATATCATTTTTTTTGACATTTGTCTTTTTCTCAACTTTATCAAATATTGAATCATCCATGATAATCACCCAAATTATCATATGCAATGATTCAAAAAATGTTATTTTCTTTCTCTACAAACAATATTAATTGGGGTTCCACTAAAATCAAATGTATCTCTCAATTTGTTTTCTATATATCTATTATAGGAAAAATGCATATAGTTTGGATCATTGACAAAGAGTACAAATGTTGGTGGACAAACCGACACTTGATTCGCAAAAAAGATTCTAATTCTTCCTCCGTTAAAATAAGGAGCAGGATTCATAATTTGCGCATCTTGCATTACTTCATTTAATACAGAAGTTGCAACACGTGTGTTATAAGCCTCATAAGATGCATCTATGGCATCAAAGATAGTATTAATTCTACTTTTATTTAAAGCTGATACAAATACAATAGGAGCGTAATCTAAAAATTTAAAATTATCTCGAACAGTTTTTGTAAACTCCGCCATTGTTTTTTCATTTTTCTCAATGGCATCCCATTTGTTAACTACTATAATAATGGCCTTTTTTGCATCAATTGCATATCCCACTACATGCTTATCTTGCTCTTTGATTCCGTCTTTTGCATCAATGACTAATAAAACAATTTGACTTCTTTCAATAGCACTTAATGCACGTAATGCACTATATTTATCAACTGATTCGTAAATTTTCCCACGCTTTTTAAGACCAGCTGTATCAATCGCCATATAGTTTTTACCTTCTCTTTTAAAAGGAGTATCAATGGCGTCTCTTGTCGTTCCTTCAATATTGGAAACAATAACACGATTTTGATTTAATATTGCATTTACTAAACTTGATTTTCCAACATTTGGTCTTCCAATAAGTGAAAAACAAATTGTATCATCATATTCTTTAATTTTCTTTTCTGGGAGAAGAGAAATGACTTTATCAAGTAAATCTCCAATACCAATACCATGTGCACCAGATACCGCAAGAGGATCTCCAAGTCCTAGTGCATAAAATTCACTAATATTATCCATTTGCTCAATGGAATCAATTTTATTTACTGCTAAAATAATTGGTTTATTTGCTTTATATAACATTTTTGCAACTATACGATCATCGCGAGTTACACCAACTTTACCATCTACAACAAAAATAATGACATCGGCTTCTTCAATGGCAATTTCAACTTGTGCTCTAATTTGTTTTTGAAATGGAACACTTTCTATTTCTACTCCGCCAGTATCTACAACTGAAAATTCTTTGGTTAACCAAGATGCTTTAGCGTATATTCTATCTCTAGTAATACCTGCAGCATCATCAACAATTGAATGTCTTTTGCCTACAATACGATTAAAAATTGTAGATTTTCCAACATTTGGCGAACCAACAACTGCTACAATCCCGTTTGCCATTGTTATTTTCCAGCCTTTTCTTTAATTATTTCTAATACTTTTTCTACTACTTCATCAATTGTCATATCGGAAGTGTCTAAAAGAATTGCATCATCTGCTTGCTTTAAAGGAGCAAAATCACGATGTGAATCTATATAATCTCTTGTCTCAATATCTTTTTCTAATTGATCAATAGTGCAAGGAATTCCTTTTTCAATGTTTTCTAAGTAACGTCTTTGGGCTCTTGCTTTAACCGATGCCACTTGATATATTTTTACATTTGCGTTAGGCAAAACATAAGTGCCAATATCTCTTCCATCCATTACAACAGATACTGATTCTGCCATTTTTCTTTGTGATTTTACTAATGCTAATCTTATATCTTTATAAGAGGCGATGAATGAGACATTTTTAGATACTTCATTTGAGCGAATTACTTGTGTAACATCTTCATCATTACATAAAACTCTACCATCAGGTTCTAACTTAATATTTACATCATCAATAACTGCAATAGATGACTTTTCATCTTTTGGATCAATACCATTTTTTAAGACGTAGTAAGTAAAAGCACGATACATTGCTCCAGTATCTACATATGTATAGCCTAAAATGCTCGCAACTTTCTTAGCAATAGTAGATTTCCCTGCTGCGGCAGGTCCATCAATTGCAACAATCATTTTTCTCATAACTACTACCTCCTAAAAATCGTTATAATCACCAAAGTAACTACAACAACAAATACAACACCTAATAAAATAAATAATTTTATTTTAGGTTTCGCTTTCTCTTTATTAATTTGATAATTTTCTAAATCAACATATTTGGTATGTCCTTCTAAAATTTCTTCAATAGACAAGCTTGAAGAATTGAAATTACTACGATCATGTGATTCTGAACTATGTTTCATTGATTGCTTAACAACATCAAATTTTCTCTTTTGAATATCCTCTAATATTGTTGCATCAATGTTATCAATATCCTCACGAAGTTTGGCATATTTTTGAACACGTGTTTCTCGATTCATTTTAACCATCCTCCGTCCCTACAATATTTTAATAAAATTAAAATAAAAAAGATAGTTTAAATTTAAAAATATAAACTTTTTTTTATTAAAAGTTACTTTAATTTTTTTGACCTCTTTTTTTCTTGAAAAAACTCCTATATTAATTTATAATTTTAATACTAAAAAGGAGTAGATAAACATGGTAAAAGTAGATAAGGATTTATGCATCGGTTGTGGCTTATGCGCATCTATGGCTCCATCAGTCTTCGAATTCGATGATGACGGAAAAGCAAAAGTCGTATTAGATGATGCAGGAGCAGCTGCAGATGCTGCAGCAAGCTGCCCAGTTTCAGCAATTACTGTTGAATAATAAAAGAACTTCCGTTAAGGAAGTTTTTTTTATTTCTTATATCTTTTTTCTGTAAAGTATCTAACTCTTGGATAGAGTAATATTGTAAGAATTGCAATAATTGCGTCTTTAAAAGCATTGAAAGGTAAAAAGCAATATAAAGCCATTGAGAAATAAACATTTTCAACTTTAGGGTTTAATGCTTGTCCCATTTTAAGTATTGTGTCTGCCTCAATATTATATAAGGCTGCATAGAAATCTACTACAAAAGTACCAGCACATACAAAACTCACTAATAATTGAGTAAAAATACTTGCTACTATTCCAATAGCGGCACCTTTGAATGTACGATGTTTTTGATAAATTATTGAAGCAGGAAGTATTAATGCTAAGCCATATAGTAAATCAAGCCATTCTCCCACTGTGGCAGTATTAGTAAATGGTAGTTTAATTATCGTTTTAATAAATAAAACCAAAGATCCGCATAAAGGTCCATAGGCAAATGATGCAATAAATGCTGGTATTTCATCAAAATGTATTTCTAAAAAACTTAAGAAAAATGGTAATTTAAATTTTAAGAATGGCACACAATATAAAATTGCTGCGATTGCACCAAATATCGCCACACGTGACATAAACCTTACTGTAAATACTTTGTTTTTCATAATTTTATCCTCCAATAAAAAAGTCCCAATTCAGGGACTAAAATACAAAAGAATAAAAAAACAATTCTTTCATCCAGACTTTAACTGTCGCTACTAGAATTTCACTAGTTCAACCTTTCGGCTCGCGGAGTATACCGCCGGTAAGGAATTGCACCTGTCCCTGAATCGATTTTATTATAGCATCACAATTAAAAATGGCAATAGCTTAATCATTAATTTTCCAATATCCAGATTTACCTAATCCAATATAACTGATTTTGTCACACTTATTTAGCCATCTTTGTAAAGTTCTAACAGATGTGTCGAAATATTTCGCAATTTCTTTTCTAGTGATTTTAGTTTTCTCTTATTAACCGCATTAATTGTTCTTCTGAAAATTGAATGCCATTTTGAGTGCCATTTTGAGTGCCACTTGTCTCCAAAATTCCAAAGCTGATATTTCATAATTATATCCCATTCTTAATTGATTATTTTCCAATAACCTTTTTTATTGGAGCCAACCCGAGCAATCAAGCCAAAATCTTTCAATCTTTTAATACTCCGCAAGATTGTTATGCGTGATTTATTTAGTTGTTCCATCAACTCAATTACTGTCAAATCATTATTATTTTTAAGCGTTTCTAAGATTAGTTAATCAGTATCATTTATGGTATCACTTATAGTATCGTTTATGGTATCATTTTGGAATTCATTTTCCATATCAACAAAATTGATATTTTTTTAATATATTCAAGTAACTTACTATCCAAAAAAGATTAACGCCAATACTATACCAACAATTATTCCAACCGCATCAGTTAATAACCCCGTCTTTAATGCGTGCTTCCACTTCGTAACTCCAACAGATCCAAAATATAAAGCCAATATGTATATAGTTGTATCGGTAGCACCTTGAATAGTTGCAGCAATTTTTGCTGTTAAAGAATCTGGTCCTAAAGTTTTACATATTGCATCAAAGCACGCAACTGAAGCAGATCCCGATATTGGTCTAAATAAAATCATTGGTGTCAAATCAATAATTGTTTCAGATTTTGGAATCCATTTCATCATTAGAGTTTTAATATCATCAATAATTCCACAGCTCTTAAGTAATGTAACACATAAAAGCATGGCAATAATACTAGGAAATAAATCTTTAAATAAAGGTAATCCTTCCTCTACTCCTTTAATAAATGAGTTATAAGCATTATTCTTTTTTGCATATGAATATCCAATTGCAAACAAAACTAAAAGTGGTATAAAAATGAGAGATACTTTACTTGCCATGTTTTCTTTCTGCCTTTCTTTGATAATATTTGTCGAGTAAAAGTCCAAAGATACATGACGCTAATGTGCCAATAAAAGAAAGGATTAAAAAGTCAGCAGGATTTGTTGATCCATAGCTTTGTCTTATAGCCATAACTGTTGTAGGTAATATTGTAACTCCTGCTGTATTTAAAACCAAAAACGTGACCATTTCATTAGTGGCAGTGCTTTTATCTTCTTCTTTTGATAATTCTTTCATTCTCTTAATAGCCTTTAGTCCCGCAGGTGTTGCTGCAAAACCAAGCCCAAATATATTTGCTGCAATATTCATCGCTACATATTTATAGGCTTCATCATCATTTAAATTAGGCATAATTTTTCTTAAAAAAGGATTAAGTAGTTTTGCAAGCTTATTAATTAATCCAGAATCATACATTATAGTCATAATTCCTGACCAAAAGCATGCAGAAAAGACTAAAGTACAAACAAGTCCTAATCCTTCTTCTGGAAGAGCAAGTATTCCACTTGTCATTGCTTCAAATCTTCCAGTAGCTAAACCATACACTACACATAAAACAATTATTCCAATCCAAATTTTATTCATATTGTATCTCCTAACAAATCTTAAAAGAATTAGCTTTTACTTTTCCAACCTCAATTGAAGTATTATCTTCTAAAATTAAGCGCATTTTAACTTCATTATTTTTAGGATTAATTTGATAATGTTTTGTTGCGTTTTTTATTTTTGAGTTTTCAATCATTATTCCATATTCTTTGTCTACTACAATTTCATAATTAAGAATATAATTTGTTCCTTTATTTAAGAATGTAAGATATGCATAATTTGCAAAATATTGTTCGAATTTTGCTTTATGAAAAGCAAAATCAGATCCACAATCAAGAGTGACTACAACAAGTTCTAAATCATCTTTTCTAGCACTGGTGATAAGAGTTCTTTTAGCTTTCTTTGTATATCCCGTCTTTCCTCCAATTGCGTATTCATAATTCTGGATTAATTTATGTTTATTTGACCAAGTACCTTTTACTGAAGATTTAAATGTTTGTGTCTTATTTATTTCTCTAAATGTTTGATTACTCATGCAATATCTCATAAGTAAAGCAAGATCATAGCTAGTGGATAGATTCCCATTATCGTACATATCTAATCCGCTTGGATTAGAAAATATAGTATTTTTCATACCAATTTCTTTGGCTTTATTATTCATCATCACTACAAAGTCATCAATTGTACCACCGACATTCTTAGCAATAGTCACAGCTGCATCATTGCCACTACGAAGGAGAAGTCCATATACCAATTCAATAACATTAACTTTTGTTCCTTCTTCAAGATATAAAGAACTTCCTACAATAGTGTTTATTTCATTACCAACTGTTACAGCATTAAATAAACTATCACTTTCAATAGCAAGTATTGCTGTCATTATCTTTGATACACTCGCCACACTTCTTTGTAAATTACAATCTTTGCTTTCTAGAATTTTTCCGCTATTCTGTTCCATGACTACATATGATCTTGCATATACATTACTACTTGCTTGTTCTACCTTTGTATTTACAGCAAAAACAGAAATAAATATAAGCAAAATTTTCATTAAAAATTCCATATTATCACCAATATAAATTTAATAATTGAGATAATATAATATGATTATTTTTAAAAAATGTTACTAATACAATTTTTTAAACAAAAAAAATAAGAGTAATGACTCTTACTTTTTTACAATAAATTTTTTTATATCTTTTTTTGTTTTAAAACTAAGTATTAATTGCTTTCCATTAATTTTCGCTTTAAGATTATTTCTTTTTTCAAAGTTATTAATTAAATAATCATATCCTTGGCGATTCTTTAATTCGTTTACCAAATATTCTGTATCACGAACTGATAATTTTTTCTCATAAATTAGATTAACAACATCATCGATCTTATCTTCACTTAATCCTGCAATTGCGCGAGCGTGTCCATAGCTTAATCTTCCTTTACTAACTTCTCTTTGAATTCGTTTAGGAAGTTGTAAGATACGCATAATATTTGTAATTTGAGATCTAGACATATCTAGTAATTCCGCAATTGTCGCTTGAGTATAATGAAATTTTTTACATAGAAGCTCACAAATTGTTGCAATTTCAATGACAGATTTAGTTGTTTCATCTTTTGCATTAAAAAGCATATAAAGCAACATATCTTCATCACTAAAGTTATTTACCATACATACGACAGATTTAATATTTAAATTTCGTGCACATATAAAACGTTTACGTCCTGCGACTATTTCATATTTATTATCTCCAATTGGTCGAACTAAAAGAGGTGTAACAAGCCCATGGAAAGAAATATCTTTTTCCATTTTTGCTAGCATTTTCTCATCTAAAATTACATTTTTAAAAAATCTATTATCATAAATATTTTCTGTTAATAAATTTACTGTATTTGTAGTTTGAAGACCATCGTCAAATTTTTCAATAAAATTAGTTTTTGCAAACTTTTTTAAAAGCGAAGAAAGATTATTCTTTAATATTTGATTATCTTTGTTCATGCTCTATAACTTCCTTTGCAAGATTTAAATAAGCTAGACTTCCTGCAGATGTAGGTCGATATAATGTGATAGGTAGTCCTCTTGCTGAGCTTTCAGGAAGAGAAACATTACGTGGTATTTGAGTTAAAAATGTATTTTCTTTAAATAAACCACGTACTTGTGTTGTTACTTCAACGCATAGTCTAGTTCTTGGATCATACATTGTAAGTAAAAATCCTTCAATTTCTAAATCATGGTTATAAGATGTTTGAATACGCGAAATAGAAGATAAGATTTGTGCAACTGCCTCCATGGCAAAGTATTCGCACTGAACAGGTATAATTACACTATTCGCTGCAACAAGTGAATTAATATTTAATAAGCCCAAAGAAGGTGGGCAATCAATAATAATATAATCATACTGCTTATGTAATTTTCCAATAGCATTTTTAAGCAAAAAGAATGGATTTGCAACTTTGTTAGACACTTCAGCATCAGTTGAGGCTAATTTTAAATTTGCAGGCAAAATATCTACATTTTTCATCATTGTCTTACGAACAACTTTATTAATTTCCATGTCTTTAACTAAAACATCATACATACTTTTACTAATTAAAGTAGTATCAACATTAAATCCTCGTGATGAATTTCCTTGAGGATCCATATCTATAAGGAGAACTTTACGATTAAAATGTGCTAAAGATGCAGAAAGTGAAATTGCAGTAGTAGTTTTACCCACTCCACCTTTTTGATTGGCAATTGCGATAACTTTAGGCATAATAAATCCTCCTATTATATTTAATTTAACATAATAAAAAGAAACTATAAAGGTTTCTTTTTAATAGTTCCATAGTTTCTTGGATATTTGTTGTTTGTCTCTTTTGTTTTTTCAAATAGTAATACTTCACGACTTTCTTGTTCACTTGGTAATGTCAATTTAAATGAATTTACTAATTTAACCTCTAAAACTTTTAATGCGTTTTCAGCCTCTTTTAGCTCATCTCGAGCATTTTTCCCTTTTAAAGCAATGAATAATCCATTAACTTTTACAAATGGGATAGTTAATTCTAACAACACATTTAATCTAGATACCGCTCTTGCAGTAACTAAATCGTATTGCTCACGCATATTATCATTAATAAATTCTTCGGCACGCTTATTGATAGCTTTACAGTCTTTAATATTAAGCTTTTCGATAACTGCCTCCAAGAATTTACATCTTTTAAGAGTTGGTTCAAGTAATGTCACTTTTAGTTCAGGATAAACAATTTTTAAGACTAAGCCTGGAAATCCTGCCCCAGTTCCTACGTCAAGAAGAGTTTGATTACTATATTTAACAATATTACTTGACACTAATGAGTCATAAAAATGTTTTTCTATGATTCCTTCATCATCACATATTGCAGTTAAATCCATGACATTATTCCATTCTTTTAGTAATGCCATATATTTTTTTAAGTCTTCAATTTGTGACTCACTTACAAAAATATTTTGTTTTTCTAGTTCTATTTTAAAAGAAGAAAAGTCCATATTAAGCACTCCCCTTTTTGATGTTTAAAATAAGCATTGAAATATCAGCGGGATTAACACCACTTATTCTACTAGCCTGTCCAATTGATAATGGTTTAATATTATCTAATTTTTGGCGTGCTTCTAAGGCTAATCCATCCATATGCAAATAGTCAATATTAGGAGATAATTTCATTTCTTCTAATTTTGCTAAACGCATTGCTTCTTTCTTTTGTTTTTCGATATATCCTTCGTATTTGACCATTACCTCTAATTGCATAATAGCAGTATTAGACATATTAAGTTCTTTTAGTTCAGGATAATATTCTTGTAACCTTTTAAAAGACACATCTGGTCTTCTTAAAATATCAATTAAGGAAATACCGCCATTAAGTTCACTATAACCTAATTCACTTAAATATTCCTTTATTTCACTCTTTATTCCAACATAATTGGATGACAAATAATCCAATGCCTTATTGATTTGCTCTTTTTTTGACAAGAAATTTTTATATCTTTCTTCACTAATCAAGCCTACTGAATATCCATATTCAGTTAATCTTAAATCAGCGTTATCGTGTCTTAAAAGCAAGCGATATTCAGCACGTGAAGAAAGTAAGCGATATGGTTCTTCCGTGCCTTTTGTTACTAAATCATCAATCATAACACCAATATAAGATTCATCTCTTCTTAAAATTAGTGGATTTTTGCCTTGAATTTTTAATGTGGCGTTGATACCAGCCATTATACCTAAACCTGCTGCTTCTTCATATCCTGAAGTTCCACATATTTGACCTGCACAATATAATCCCGGCCATCTTTTTACTTGCAAAGTCGCATCAAATTGTGTTGGCTCAATTGCATCATATTCAATTGCATATGCATATTTAAGAACTTTACAATTTTCAAGTCCTGGTAAAGATCTAATCATCTTTTCTTGAATCTCCGGTGGCATTGAAGTAGAGAAACCTTGCAAATAAATTGTATCCATTTCTAGAGACTCAGGCTCTAAAAATAATTGATGTCTTGGTTTATCAGCAAAACGCACAATTTTATCTTCAATACTTGGGCAATATCTTGGTCCAATGCCTTTAACTAATCCACTATACATTGCAGATTCATGCAAATTATCTCTAATTATTTGATGTGTTTCAGGTGTCGTATAAATTAACCAGCACAATACTTGTTTATCAAGAGGTTTAAACTCATTAGTTTCATAAGAGAAAGCTAGTTCGCCCTCTGTTCCGTATTGTGGTTCAGCCTTGGTGTAATCAATTGAATCTTTTTGAATGCGAGGTGGAGTTCCGGTTTTTAATCTAAGTAAATTAATCCCCATATTAGCAAGATAAGGAGATAAACCTAGAGATGGCAATTCTCCATCTGGTCCAGCACTTTTTGAAGTATGTCCTTGCAAAATACAAGACTCCATATAAGTACCTGTTGTTAAAATAACTGCTTTTGCAGTAATTTTTTGATTGTTAACTACAACACCAAATACTTTTTCTTCATCGTGAAGAAGTGATGTTACCATTCCTTCTTTAACAGTCAAATTTTTAGTATTTAAAGCTTGCTCTTGCATCCAACGAGGATAAGATTTTTTATCTGCTTGTGCTCTTAAACATTGGACACCTGGGCCTTTTCCAGTATTGAGCATTTTCATTTGAAGATACTCGTGATCCGCACCTTTCCCCATCATGCCGCCAAGAGCATCAACTTCTCGAACTACAATCCCCTTTGCAGAGCCGCCTATCGAAGGATTACATGGCATATTTGACATCATTTTTATATTTAAAGTCAATAACAAAGTATTCGCACCCATATGTGCGCTTGCAAAAGCAGCTTCCATTCCTGCATGTCCGCCACCAACAACAATGATGTCATAATCGTACTGCACTAACCTACGCTTCCTTCCATATCCATTTTAATTAATTGATTTAATTCAACCGCATACTCCATTGGTAATTCTTTAGAGAATGGTTCAATAAATCCCATAATAATCATTTGTGTTGCATCTTTTTCACTAATTCCACGTGACATTAAGTAGAATAATTGCTCTTCACTAATCTTAGAAACTGTTGCTTCATGTTCAATATAAGATTCATTATTCAACACTTCATTAGTTGGAATTGTATCACTACGTGATATATTATCTAAAATAAGAGTATCACATTCAACATGACTTCTACAATTAATTGCGTTTTTCATATGTCGAACAGTTCCACGGTAATTAGCAACCCCACCATTTCTTACAATTGATTTTGAAATAATCGTAGAAACAGTATTTGGAGCCATATGTATCATTCTTGCCCCTGCATCTTGGAATTGGCCTTTTCCTGCAACTGCAACTGAGATACAAGTTCCTTTTGCTCTTTCGCCTGCTAAGATACATGCAGGATATTTCATATTTACTTGACTTCCAATATTTCCGTCAATCCACTCCATAGAGCCATCTTCCATAACTAATGCTCTTTTAGTTACAAGGTTTACAATATTGTTTGACCAGTTTTGTACTGTAGAATAGCGGCACCTTCCACCTTTTAAAATAACAATTTCAACAACTGCCGCATGTAAAGATTCTTTAGAATATGTTGGAGCAGTACATCCTTCTACATAATGTACATCTGCGCCTTCATCAACAATTATTAAAGTACGTTCAAATTGTCCGGATTTTTCATTGTTAATACGGAAATAAGATTGTAGCGGTTTTTCTAAATGAACACCTTTGGGAACATAAATAAATGATCCACCAGACCATACTGCACCATTAAGCGCAGAAAATTTATTGTCGCCTACTGGAACAACACTATTAAAATATTTTTTAAATAATTCTGGGCATGCCTTTAAAGCAGAATCTGTATCAAGGAATATAACTCCTTTATCTTGAACTTCTTTAAGCATGTTATGGTAAACCACTTCCGATTCATATTGGGTTGAAACACCAGCTAAATATTTTTGTTCAGCTTCAGGTATTCCTAATTTATCAAAAGTCTCTTTAATCTTATCAGGTACTTTATCCCAAGAATTTTCAACTTTTTCTGAAGGTCTAATAAAATATGTAAAAGAATTAAAGTCTAATTGACTTAAATCTGGTCCATATTTTGGAAGTGGTAATTTTTTAAATAATTCATAAGCTTTAAGACGGAACTCTAACATCCATTCTGGCTCATTTTTAAGTTTAGAAATCTCTCTTATTATTTCTTCGCTTAAACCAATACCAGTATTAGTAATTGATACATCTTCATTTTTAAAGCCATATTTATATTCATCTAAAGGTAATTCATCTTTATTCATGTTTATCACCTTTACTTTCATCTAACAATTCATTTAATCCATTCCAACCAATTGTCGCACATTTAATACGGCTTGCTTGTTTGGAAGTATTAATAAAGACAATAGCTTCTTCAAGTAATTCATCATCAAATTCATCTTCATGAATCATTTTTCGATAATTATCAATAATGTTATAGGCTTCTTCAATTGTCTTTCCGATTACTAAATCAGTCATAATGGAAGTAGAAGCAGTAGAAATAGTACATCCAATTCCATCAAAACAACAGTCTTTAACTATTCCATTTTCGACAAGCAAAAACACATCAATATTATCAATACATGACTCTGAATTCATATTGATTTTTAAATATTTATCGTTAGTTGGAGTTCTTTTATTATGAGGGTGTTCATAATGATCCATAATGATTTGTCTCATCATCATTGGGTTAATTGAAATAGGCATCTAAAAAGTCACCTGCTTTCTTACATGCATCTATAAATGCATCTATATCTTCTTTGGTGTTATAGAAATATAAACTTGCACGCACTGTTGCAACTGTACCTAAAAAATCCATTAAAATTTTGGCACAATGTTGGCCAGATCTTACACATACACCTTTAGAATTAAAATATGTCGCAGCATCTTGCGCAAAAACATCTTTAATATTAAACGTGATAATACCAGATTCTGCCGTTTCATTATATAAAATAACATTGTCAAGCTTTTTTAGTTCAGTTATGGCATAGTTTTTTAATTCAGTTTCGTATTTTTCGATATTTTCCATGCCAATTGATTCTAAATATTTTATAGCAACAGCAAGCCCAACTGCACCCT
This sequence comes from Erysipelotrichales bacterium, assembly GCA_022508535.1. Taxonomy (GTDB): domain Bacteria; phylum Bacillota_I; class Bacilli_A; order RFN20; family CAG-826; genus RUG131. The sequence continues at coordinate 33,378 of JAFLUZ010000001.1, read as the reverse complement.
CAATATTTTGGGTGCCAGCTTCAAATTTTGCTGGAGGTAGAAGAAGAGTTACCTCGCCACATGTATTAAATCTCGCGTTCATTCCTCCACCAGACATTAAAGGATCCATCTCTTTTAGTAATGCATATTTTCCATACATTACACCAATTCCTGTTGGACCACACATTTTGTGTCCAGAGAAAGATAAGAAATCGCAATCCAAATCTTTTACATCAACTTTAAAATGTGGGACACTTTGCGCGCCATCGACAACAATAAGTGCACCAAATTCGTGTACAACTTTCGCAATGCTTTTAATATCTACATAATATCCTAAAACATTAGTAACTTGTGCAATTGCAACGATTTTTGTATGTTCACTCATCGCATTTTTAACATTTTCAGGAGTGAGTCGTCCTTCATCAGTCAAAGGTATGTATCTAATAGTACAGCCGATTGCTTTTGCAACACTAAACCAAGGTAAAACATTCGAAGCATGCTCAGCTTCTGTAATTAATATTTCATCTTCTGGTTTTAAATATTTCACCGCATATCCATACGCAATCATATTGATAGACATACTAGTTCCAGCCGTAAATACAATTTCGTTTTTTTCAGCATTAATAAATTTTGCAACAATTTCACGTGCTTCATCATATTTCACATCAGCAGTATGCGCTAAATCATAATCCCCACGATGTGTATTTGCACAATAGTTTTCATAATAGTCTTCAATTGCTTCTAAAACCATCTTGGGTTTAAATGTTGTCGCAGCATTATCTAAATACACCAAACGATGATTTTGCATTTTTTTATTTAAAATAGGAAAATCAAGCAATAATTGTTCATATTTTTTCATAATTATAGCCTCTTTTCTATGCCATTTAAGATAAAATCCACATCGTTTTTATCAGCAAAATAGTTGACAATTGGTTTCAAATATCCAAAAGTAATTAATTGCTTTGCATCACTTTCACTTATTCCACGTGAACATAAGTAGTACATATGTTCATCATTTACTTTACCTACTACTGCAGCATGACTTGCTTCAATATCATTTTCATCAATTTTAAGTATTGGGTTAGCTTTTGCATGACACTTTTCATCAAACACCATAATCTTTGCACTTTGGTGTGCTTTTGATCGGATTGATCCTTTTTTAATATGTGAATCTCCTTTAAAATGCATGAACGATTCATCTTCAACAACACCATAGTTCGCCATAATTCCATTAGTATCTTTACCCATGTGGTTAAAATTGATGTTAAATACCTTATTATCATTACTTGCACCAAGAGATGCCAAATGCCACTCGGCACTTGAATAATCGCCAACTAAATCAAATAATACATCTATATTAATATTTCCTTTTGCTAAATCTGCCATAGCAGCTACAACTCTAGAATTTTCTTCTAGAATAAAATGATATTTACCTTTTGCGACATTGTCAATTGAAATGAAATTTAATGCAAATTCTGCATTTTTTCCAATTTTAAAAGTAATTTTTTTATTTTCATTAAAATCTTTTATTAAAAGTTTTGCGTTACTATCTTCTTTACAAATTATCTCGATTGATTCAGTTTCAATTTCATCAACAGAAAATATAATTCTATCAGCAAATTGTGCATCTTTTCCAATTGAAATAACTAGAGTATTTTGCAAAAAAGAATGACTTACTCCATTTAATTTTAGTAAATTATTTTCCACTGTTAATTGCCTCTCTTGTCGCGCAACTTCCGATGGAAACATCACGCATATCAGGTTGTTCTTTTTCAATACTAATACCTAATTCTGTATTAATCCATTCAAAACCAGTGCTATCAATTTTATCAATAATTTCTTTTCCACCTTCAACTGCAATGCGTCCATTGACCATTACAGCTACTCTAGTAGGTGAAATCAAAGAATATAATCTCGCATAATGAGAAATGACTAAAAATCCAGTTTCTTGCTCTTGTTGTTTTCTTATTGCCTCACTAACAGTTTGTAAAGCATCAACATCTAAACCAGAATCTATTTCATCAAGCATTGCAAATGTAGGATTTAATAAGCGCATTTGTAAAATTTCATTACGTTTTTTTTCGCCACCTGAGAATCCTTCATTTAAAGATCTATTTGCCATATCTAGAGAAATCTTCATTTCTTTAGAGTTCGTTTCTAATGTGCGATAGAATTGGAAAAGCGTAATTGGTTTTTCGCGATGTGCATTAATTGCAGCCTTCAAAAAATCAGCATTAATGACTCCAGGTACTTCACTAGGATATTGCATTCCTAAAAATAATCCTGCTCTTGATCTTTCATCAACTGTCATTGTTAAAACATCTTTTCCATCAAGTAAAATTTTTCCACTTGTAACTGTGTATCTAGGATGTCCCATAATTACTGCAAGTAGAGTGGATTTACCATGACCATTAGGACCAAGTAATGCCACTGTTTCACCAGTTGAAACACTTAAATTAACACCTTTTAAAATTTCTTTTCCATCTACACTAGCATGCAAATCAATAATTTCTAATTTTGCCATTTGCTTCACGCTCCCAAAATCTTAATTATTTTACACTAGAGAGCGCATATCTACAACAAAAGCGATAAAAATATTTTTCGACAAATAAAAAAGAGCAAAGTCACCTTTGCCCCTTTAATTTAGCAACCACATCCGCATCCAGTCCAGCAACCGTAACCGATAATGACGAGTAGGATAAATAATACAAGGATTATTGCAAAATAACTGTTGTTCATACATTCACCTCCCAAAATAAACAATTACTTTATTAGCAGCCGCCAAAGCAACCAATAATAGCAATCAAAATGAAAAGAACAAGAATGAAGGCAAAAGCTGAGCCGAAGCCGTTGTTTTGATATCCCATATTTGGATTCATAATATTCCTCCTTTGTTTTTCACGTTATACTATGCAAAAGATTTGTTTTAGACACATTTTTTAATTTTTTTTATAAAAAAAGCCCAATTCGAAACAAGCAATATTTATATAAAAAGCAATTAGCGAAAAAAATTCTTGAAATGTTAATTATTATTGTATACAATAATCATGCTTATGTTTTAATAAGGGAGGAAACTGTAATGAAGAAACGTAACCTTGCAATCAGTTTAATTGCTCTCATGGTTGGTGGAATGACCCTCACCAGTTGTGATCCTGTGAGCAAAAAAGACGGTGCAATTTTAACAATCAACAACGGTAATGAAAATGCTAAAGACATTGATATTGACGCTATCTTCGATAGATATATTACAAAGTCAAATGGTATTACTAGTTACTATAACGCTATTTGCGAAGTTGTCATTCGTGCTTCAATTCCTGTCACGGAAGAAATCAAAACTTCAGCAGAACGTAGTGTTAATCAACAAAAAGATAAAGCAAAATCAAATGCTGAAACAAACGGAACAAGATATAGTGATGAACTTGATGCTATCTTAGAATCAAATGATGTAGAGAATTTAGAAGAATTAAAAGATAAATTCATCTATGAACAATTGAAAACTAAAGCTAGAGAAAATTACTTTGCAGAAAACGATAATGAAAATGCAACTGAAGAAAGTGAAAGATATAAATTATTAAAAGATTATATTAACACTAAAGTTCCATACCATATCAGTCACATGCTTATCAATGTATCTGCTTCAGATTCTGATGCTGGATACAAGGGTCAAATTTCTGAACAAGAAGGAAGAAACTTAACTGCTGCTATCAAACGTTTAGCTCGTGGTGATTCATTCGGTTCAGTAGCTCAAAGTTTATCTGGAGATACAGGTTCTGCACAAAACTTTGGTGAAGGCGATCTTGTTACTCTTGATACACCTTATGTCAACGAATTTAAATTAGGTGTCTATGCTTTTGATAAAGTTTATAGCTCCAAATATAAGAATGCTGACTATGACGGAAAAGAAAAGAGAGATTCAAGAATTGGTATGTCCGTAGAAGCAAACGAATACTACGAAGAACATGAACACCTTGACTCAATTCCTTATGACCTAGTCATGAAAATGGATTCTCTTGTAGACGTCACAGATAGTAATGGTAAAAAAGTCAATGATGATGACGCTAATTACTATCCTCGTAATGTTTACTTCAACCATTTATTCAACTCACATAGAATTGGATTAATCACTGCTTCTGCAGAAGAAGCTGCAAATCTCCCAGGATTTGTTTCTCCAACTGAAGAAAATGGATTAAAAGGTCTTGTAGGCGATGACAGCAGATATGTCTTATGTGCATCAAATAGCACAAAGCCAATTCTTGTTGTTCGTTCTGGTTCTGGTGATAGCTATCAAGGTATCTTCTTTATAGTCGTTGAAAAATCAGGATTAGCAGAAAATTCAGTTGACTTAGCTAACTACTACGATTATAAACACAACGCTGATTGGTATAATCAAAAGATTGGTTCAACATATGTTGGATTTAATGAAAAAGAAAATACTGAATACAACAAGCGTAAAGAAAAGATTAAATCTGCTGTTGAAAGCTATGACAAATTACTTGATACATCAATATTTGAATACTACTTCGGAGAAGATAGATTCACATATAATGATGAAATCAAATTTGGTGATTTAACATTAGAAGAAGCAATTAATTTGTATATCAAAAATACACGTGCTTACAATGAATACTCAGACAGAAATAGTATGGAACAAACTTGGACTGAGTTTATTGAAAAATTGGAATACATTGAATCCAATGAATCTCGTAGAATTGAATTACGTTGCGCTGATGCATATAAAGATGCTGAAACAAGCGCACTATATGCGGAAGGTGGTGCTTGCCGTGCCAAGAACAAAATTTAATAAAGTACTCCTTGCAGCATCTGCAATGTTCTTACTTGCAGGTTGTGATGTCGAAGCAAAACCAAGTTATGGTGATAAAGATTTCTTAATTGGTGGTACTGCTCACGACGGATCAAAAGTCGAGGATATAACAAATAATTTACGTACTTTAGTTTATGACCAATTATATGAAAATGGTTCAATCAACTCAGCAGTATTAAACGAAGTAATCTTCTATCTTGCTGAAGAACAAATTGGATCATATGAAACACTTAAAGCTTCAACTAACGAAGCAGATGTAAAATTAGTTACAGAAATCAAAGGCAGAATGAATGAAAAATTATATGCTGCTGTTTCTACTGGAAGCTATGATTACAGAAATAAATTTAATGAAGAAAAATTCGTTAAAACTATTCAACAAAATTTAACCTATCAAATCGCTGATGAGAGTTCAACATTCTCAACAGGATATGTATTCTTAAAAGATTCAGATATGCATTTATATAAAGGTGGCGCTGATCGTGATGGTGTTGAATATACCGCTGATAAACGTGAACCAAACGTAGGTAAATATGTATTAAACTGCGACTATACAAGATATATGGAAGATACATATTTAGAAGATGTATATCGTGAATTATTAGTTGAAAAATATGTTAAAGATGAGGAACTTGATTCATTTGGTAAATCAGCAGCTCGTAAAATTAGATATGTTGCTATTGCTGAAAATGAAAATCACCCTGAAGCTGCAGCTAGTTTAATTAAGACTTTCGTTAAAGACTATATTTCAGCAGGTAAAGAAATTGACTTAACTTTACTTGAAGATGCTTGGAAAGGTATTAACTTATCTAAAGAAGCTGAAGTATTATTAAGTGCTGCAGAAATCAAAACAGAAGACTATGATCACACTCTATTTGGTGATATCATGGCAAGATACAATAAAATTAATGATGATGAATTATTAACTGATGCATCTGCCGAATCTGAATTTACAAATTCCGGTGCTTATTCTAAAGAAACAGGTTTAGAGCTTAAAACTATTGAACTTCTCAAAAAAGAATTAAGTAATGATGGTTGGTTTGTTAAATCAAATGACTCATTATCACTTCCTTCTTCAATTACTTCAAGATTATTTGATGTTACTGTTGCAAACAATGTTAACAACAACTTAAAGAATAGTGCTGAAGACAAAGCTAACAAATTTGTTAAGAATGTCAACGGAACATATTATTTAAGACCTGAATCAATCGAAAACAAAGCAGAAGAAAATATGGACTGCGTTATCTATGATAGCAGCAGCAAAACATATTACATTGTTATCATTGATGAAGCTATTAATAATAGAAAATTAGGCGAATCTAAAGATGCTACTAACTACACTGAAGAAATGTATGAAGAAGCAATTTATGAAATTGCTCAAAAATATGCTTCAAGAGAAACATACAAAAATAAGGCTTTAGTACATTATTTAGAAGAAGCAAATATCGAATTCCACGATACAGCTGTATATGAATATTTCAAATCAACATATCCAGATGTATGGGATAACGAAGACTAATTATTAAAACAAGGAGGATGCAATTCCTCCTTTTTATCTAGGAGAATAGAAATGGAAAATAATTGTATTTTTTGTAAAATCGTAAATGGAGAAATTCCATGTGCAAAGATATATGAAGATGATGACGTTTTAGCGTTTTTGGATATTTCCCAAACAACAGCTGGACATACCTTAGTAATATCTAAAAATCACTATGATAGTTTCTTATCTACACCAAAAGAAATCATGCACAAAGTCATGAATGTCGCTCAAACGATTGGACAATCGCAAATAACAAACTTACATGCAAAAGGAGTCAATATTTTAGCAAATTGTTATCCTGCTGCAGGACAAACTGTTATGCATTTCCACGTTCATGTTATTCCACGTTACGAAAATAATGATGGACTTGTAATTGATTTTAAGGAAAATAAATTACTCGGCGAATTATCCTTACCTAGTATTGCAGATTCCATCAAAAAAAGTTTATAACTAAATTATGAAAAATAAAAAGTAGACATATGTCTACTTTTTTCATTGGTTTTATCTTTTTTTAGGTTTATAGAATGCTCTTTCTTCTAAAGGATAAATACGATTAGTAAATTCTCCTTCATTTGTGTCTTTATATGCCTTATCAAGAATATTCATTTTTGCATCTATATCATCAGCAATACTTAGAATCAATGCCTCACGAGTCATCGGAAGAACTGGGGATCCATATTCTCTTTTTCCATGATGAGATAAAATCATATGTTCTAAAAGCATTGGTACTTCGCTTTTAATATTAAGTTCGTGAGCCATTTCTCTAATTTCTGATTGCATCAAAGAAATATGTCCAATCAATCTTCCTTCAGTTGTATAGGATGGAATAATTGGTCCGCTTAGTTCAATTATTTTACCTAAGTCATGCAAAAGAGCACCGGCAATTAAAATGTCTTTATCTATATCATTATAAAAATCCGCTATTGCGATAGCTAATTTTGCAACAGAAACTGAATGATGTAAAAGACCAGAGCAATACTCATGGTGGTTTCTAGTTGCAGCAGGATGAGTCAAAAAAGGTGTATAAAATTTATTAATTAAAGCGTCCATTAATAACTTAGTATCAGGATCTTTAACCATACTCATATATTCATGCAATTGCGTTTCTAAAACTTCCTTTTTTATTGGAGCAGAAATTACAAAATCTTGATAATCAATTGTTGCTTCGTCGACTTTTTGTGCACTTGCAATTTTGAATTGCAAAGAATTGCGATATAAATTAACATCGCCATTAACTTTAATTATTTTGCCAATTGTGTAAAACTTAATATCTTCTTCACTTGCATCCCATTTTTTGGCTTCAATTGATCCTGTAGAATCTTGTAAAGTTACATTTAAGTATGTCGCAGCATTCGTAGAAACTCCTTTTGTGACATTAGCAATAAGAGCATCAAACTCTACTTTTTGTCCATCGACTAATTCGTTAATCTTCATAAAAATCATACTCCTTCAAGACTTCATAAATTGTATCATATTTATAGCCTTTTTTCATTAAATAAGTAATTACTACTTTTTTCAAATCATTTCCTATGAATTTGTTTTTAAATTTATTTATTGCTTTTTCCATATCTTTTCTCAATATTTCAATTTCTTTATCTCCATCTAATTTTATTTTGTTTTCTAAAACATCACTTATCAAACTAGAGCTATATCCTAACAATAATAGATGGTTATATATTTTTTGATATTTTTTTTGATAATTGAGATTTTGATATTTTTTTAGTAGTTTTTCAGCTTGTGTTTCAATAATTTCTTCTTGATCATCAAAGCTAATACTTGCAATTAAAGCATCGTTGATGCCTTTTTTTATTAATTCAGATTTTATCTTTTTAGGTCCATATCCTTTTGTTTTAGCGTAACTTAAATACTCTTCTAAATATATTTTATCATTTAAATAATTAAGACTAATTAATTTTTTGATAACTTTATCTACAACATATGGATTACACTTTTTTCTTAACAAACGTTCTTTGACTTCTTTTTTTGTGTAAAGACCATGCGCGAGCAAATTATAAGCTTTATTTAAAGTTTCACTCATTTCTGCACTTTCTTTGATCTTTTTTATTTCCGAAAAACTCAACTCTTTTTTTTCATAAAGATAAAATTCTAATACAATATCTTCATTTATTTCAATGATTTCATCATTTGATAAACACATTGAAACTTTGCCTTTTTTACGTGATAATTCTTCAATGAAAAGCTTACCAGTATTTTCTGAGTGCACGTTTATAGACCTCCATAATGTTATTATAAAAATTATCTAATGAATATTTTTCAATGAGCTTTGTTGCATTATCTAAAATCTTTTTCTTATTACTAGAATCCATATTAATAGTTTTTAGAATTGTATCACTTAAATCCAATTCACTTTCAAAATAAAAACCTGTCTCATTATCTAGAATCACATCAATTAGATTTTCATCAAATCTTGCTAATACAAGCACTCGAGACGCCATTGCTTCTAAAAAAGTTAATCCTTGTGTCTCTGTGACTGAAGCAGAAACGAAAACATCAGCCAAATGGTAATAAAGCGGAACCTCATCAGGATCTACTGGTCCAGTGAAAATGACTTTGTCCGATAATGACAATTCTCCTGCTAGTTCTTGTAACTCAACTAGGTTGGGTCCACCACCAACAACTAACATCTTTGCTTTACCATCATAATTTTTTAGGAAATTTTTAAATCCTTTTATGCATATATCAATAGATTTTTCTTTAGCAACTCTTCCTAAAGATAAAACCACAAAGCAATCATTTAAATCATATTTATTTTTCAACTCTTTTATCATATTGTCATCAATTGCATCATGACTATACTTTGAAAAATCAATGCCTGTTGGTACAACATTAATATAAGAATCGTATCCATAATTTCTAATTGCATCTTTTGTTTTATCACTTGGAGAAATAAATTCTGTTGTATTATTCGCTAACACTTTAGAAAAAGTTCGCACAAAACTTTTAGCAACACGATCAAAAATTCCGTTGCTTTTTGTTACATAATACGTATAATCTTCATACATTGTATGATATGTGTACACTAATGGCTTATGGAGTTTACGTGATACAATTCTTCCAAAAGTTCCAATTCCCGCTTCTGTATTGACATGAATTATATCTGGTTTAAGACTTTTAATTATTTTCATAGCCTTGGAATTATATATGCCCGACAAACGATAAGAATATAGTTTTTTTAATTCAATACCAGGTATTCTTAAAATATCATTTTCAAATTGAAAAGTTTTACTATATGGATTAGTGCAAACAACATAAACATTATGTCCTCTCGACTTTAATAATTTATATAAATTATTTGTGGATGTCGCAACACCATTTATTTCTGGAGGATATGTATCAGTAAAAATAATAATATTCATTTTAACATTTTCCTCCTTTTAATAAAATTTACTCTTTTGTGATTTCATTTTTCTTTTTCAATGGTTTTACTAAGAATCTAATTATAAAAAACATAATTGGTAATGAACATATTGGAGCCAAAATATATGATACACTCGATGGAAGCTTCAATACTACTTCAAATAACCACACAAATAATTCTTGGCAAATAAAGTTTGGTATTGAACTTATTGGATATATCAAAAATCTTTTAATGCTCCACTTAGTTTGGAATGAAATAAAAACTTGTAAGGTGTAAGCAACAGGTAATAACAAGACAAACGCAATCAAATAAGGTATATCAATATTTGGAGCAACAAGACCAATATTCTCTAAAAATTCAAACGATATTTTTGGATCCCAAGATAATGTATTAAAAATCCATCTAAATAATATTGCTACTACAATACCTAATACAGTGTTTATTCCACCTGCTATTAAAAAGCGAAATGGTTCTTTTTCATAAAATTTCCAAAATATCTTTTCTAGTTTTCCAAAAAACGAATCTTCATTTTTAAAAATTTTGTTCATTGCATTCACCTTTTAATCATAATATCACAAACACAAGCAATTAAAAAGACCAACATAGTTGGTCTTATTTAATTTTTTTAATTACTAGAAGAATGTTTCTCTTGCACGAGCTTTTGTTTCTGAAGAAACTGAGAATGGAATTCTTGTTGTATATCCTTGTTTAGCAGCAACAATCATCTTGGTTGGCCAAGCAAAGATGTCTGAGTTCCATTGTCTGACTGTGTCATTATAAACCTCACGTGCGGCAGTAATTTCTTTTTGTAAATATGAATTTTGTTGCATTGCATCAGCAATTTCTTGGTGAGCTTTTAAATCTGGATATCTTTCAACTGCAACATTAATTTTTGTGTTCATATTATCGATTTTAGAAGCAACTTCGTTTAAATCACTATTAGGATTAATACCAGAACGCAAAGAGGCAATTTCTGTAAATGTTGATTTATCTAGATCTACTGCTTTATCTAATAATTTTGCAACGTTTGATAAAATTACGACTCTTTGTTCTAAATAATTATCAATTTGTGAAGCATCATGTTGAAGTTTTTGTTGAAGTTTTGCAAGATATGACTTAGCGCTTCTCTTCATGAACAAAAATACGATTCCTGGTATAATACCTAAAACCCATAAAAGAATTTCAAATATTATTGAACCTACTCCAACTTTAACTTGAATTTGCTTTTCAATTACGTTGACGTCTCTTCCTTCTTTATTGACTGGTCCAGTCATTTCATCTAATTCATTAGCCATTTTTATAGTACCTCCTTTGGCAATAATTATAGACTATCTAGACTTATTTAAATAAGCTAATAATCCTCTTTGTTTTATTATATCATTTTCTGCACTAATTTGTGAATTATCACTTTCATATTCTGCCATCATTGATGTTGTTTGCTTTAATGGTTCGTATTCATAGTAATATACTGGAATACTATGCATTTTTCCATCTCCCCCAAATTTTGATACATACTCAACATGTTGAACTTTTTTAAAAGAATACGCATCAATTGTGACTAAATCACTTTTGCCATTTTTAATCGCAAAATTTGCTTTTAAAATCGCATCTGTATCAGAATCAGCATGCATAAATTGTTTGCGATTGAAAGAGTTAGCCAAAACTTCATGTTCAAATTTTGTTATGTTTGAAGGATATGAATCTTTATATATGTATTCTTTAGGTTTGTGTTGTTGATATAAAGGTATAGAAATCAATGGAGCAAAATCAAAGAATATATTTTTAAAATATTCATCATTAATTTTTACAAAGTTATTTTTCGCATATTCATAATCATAATGAACAAATTTTTGAGGATCTCCTGTTATATCAAAATGTTGAATATGTTCGCTTCGAATGTAATTGATTTTTTTCTTTTTAATAAATGTAAAATCATCTCCATATGGTTTTTTATTTACAATTAGATCCAACATATTTTTTTGTGCGAGTGGAGTAAATAGCAATCTAAATTCCACTTCATTATTACGATTTAAAGCACGGAATAATGCCTCAAATTTTGTATTTGCAAGTCGTGTAAATTGTGATCCATTTCCATCTTGATCATCAATATCTTTTTCAACCATTTTATCTAAAGTTTTCTCTTGACCTTTGACATATTTTTCAATCTCTTTTTCACTCATACTGTTTGCTTTTGATGGTTTGCGCGAGAAGGATAAATTTGGTGCCGCTTCATTACCATATATTAGCCAAGTATCCAAATAATAAACTGGTGCCGGGCGATAAATTGTCGCAGTTAAAGTTTGACTATGGTGTTCAGTATATTGTTTTCCATTTGAATAATGAGTTGTTGTCCAATGAATAACAATTGAGCCAGTATATGCTTTGTCTTGCATTTCTTGAATATACCTTTTTTGAAATAGGAAAGGATTTCCTAAAATTGAACCAGATTGGACAAATACTGTTGAAATATTGTCCTCGTCATTCTCATCAAATCCGTAACGCTCATGCAAATATTCATATTTTTGTGGTCTAAAATATTGATCTAATTCAATTAAAGGACACGTTTTATTTGCAATTTTAGTGCTTATATTCCAACTATATAGTCTATTTAAAGGTTTCATTTGCGAATATGCTAATGATAAAAGATCCTTAGATTCTTTAGATAGTTTTTCAATAATATCACTATATTTTTTGATTTTTTTGGAAATCTTTGCTTTAAGTAGATAAATAAATAAAATGATAAGTCCGATGAAACATACACCTAGCAAAATATTTAGCAATAGGGAATCAGATTCAAGAGCTTCAAATACATCAATAGCAATCCCTATTGAAAAAATTACTATTAAAATAATTAAAAGTATTTTTAATGATGTCTGCTTATTTTTTTGTTTTGTAACTCTTTCTTTTTCTTCGTTAGTTTTCTTTAACTTCTTTATTGTTTGTTTGTTTTCTTCAATGTTAATGCCTGATTGTTTTACTAAATCATCAAAAAAGTTTATAGCGTTTTGATGATGTGCATCATGCAATTTGTGTTCATAAGTTTTTCTTGGCTCTAAAAAATCATCCGCACTAATCACTTTGATCACCTCGATAATATTTTATCATATATTAAATATTTATTTAATATAAATCCTAAAAACTACTAGAATTTATACGATTTATTATTTTCCAACAATTGCAAAAAAAATGCTATGTGCTATAATCATTCTAGGGAATGAAGTTCTCCCTTAGTGAAATACTAAAACCGCTTATTAGCTGATGACTTCTGCATTATGGCAGGAGTCTCGGCTTTTTTTGTTAAAAGGAGTGTTTTTATGTTACTTAGTCTATCATTAATATTATTAGTTGGAATGTTTCTTGGATGGCTATTCAAGCAAATAAAACTACCTAGTCTCATTGGAATGATGTTAACTGGTATAATACTTGGTCCAAGCGTTTTAAATTTAATTGATAATTCCATTTTAGACATCTCTTCAGAATTAAGACGAATAGCGTTAATTATTATTTTAACTAGAGCTGGTCTCACATTAAAATGGTCAGATTTAAAAAAAGTTGGGCGTCCTGCTATTTTAATGTGCTTTGTTCCTGCTGTTTTTGAAATGATTGGTATATTAATTTTAGCTCCACTTCTATTGAACGTATCAATAATTGAAGCTTTAATTATCGGTGCAGTTGTCGCAGCAGTATCCCCAGCCGTAATTGTTCCAAAAATGATAAAGTTAATTGAGGATGGATATGGAAAAGATAAAAGCATTCCTCAACTAATTTTAGCTGGTGCCTCTGTTGATGATGTATTTGTTATCGTGCTATTTACAGCATTTTTAGGTTTAGAACAAGGAGATAAAATCTCTGTAATAAGTTTCATAAATATCCCTATTTCAATTATATTGGGTGTATTAATAGGTTTGCTAATTGGATTCTTATTATCAAAGTTTTTTACAAAATGTCATATGAGAGATACGGTAAAAGTCATTATAATCTTATGTATTTCATTCGTGTTATCAACAATAGAAAACGAGTTGACAATTCCAATTACATTCTCAGCATTAATTGCTATTATGTTTATGGGTATAACTATGCAAAAAAACAACAAGGAAATCTCGGAGAGACTATCATCAAAGTTTAATAAACTATGGGTAGGAGCAGAGATAATGCTTTTCGTACTAGTAGGTGCTACAATTGATTTGCAATTTGTTAGCAAAACTGCACTTCCTGCAATATTATTAATTTTCGGTTCTTTATGTTTTAGAATGCTTGGTGTATATATCAGTTTAATACGCACAAAACTCACAATAAAAGAAAGATTATTTTGCATGTTCTCATATATTCCCAAAGCCACTGTCCAAGCCGCAATTGGTGGTATCCCACTATCGCTAGGTTTATCATGTGGAAATACTGTTTTAACAGTTGCCGCTATAGCAATTATAATTACTGCTCCTTTAGGAGCATTCCTAATAGATATCACTCATAAAAAACTATTGAAAAGATAGAAAAATCTTCAAATTACAATATAAAAAAAGCAATGAGGTAATAACAAAATGGATATATTGAATAAAACAGAATTATATGTCAAAGAAAAAATGTCACAAAATGATGTCGCACATGACTTTAATCATGTTCTAAGAGTTTTAAACACTGCAAATGAAATAGCAAAAAACTATATAAATTGTGATTTGTTTATTCTTCAAATGACCGTGATATTGCATGACATTGAAGACAAAAAGTTAAAAACTGCGACAAATTCTAATGTCAAAAAATTCCTAGACTCTCTTGAATTAAAAGAAAATACTATAAAAACTATTTTAGATAATATTAACGCTATATCATTTAGTAAAAATCCAATACAAAACAAAAATATTTCTCTTGAAGCAAAAATTGCTCAAGATGCTGATCGTTTAGATGCAATAGGTGCAATAGGTATTGCTCGTACTTTTGCGTATAGTGGTTCTAAAAATCATCCATTTTATAAATGTGATAGTGATTTACCTACTACACTCCAACATTTTCATGAAAAATTATTCCACCTACATAATTTATTAAATACACCTGAGGCAAAAGAAATTTCTAAAGAGCGCACGGAATTTTTAATCGCATTTTATAAACAATTTTGTAAAGAAGCTAATTTAGCCTGTGATTTATAAAAACAACAAAATTACTATTCTTTTTTCCATCCATGTTCATCGTGATATATCATTAATTTTGACATACCACCATCAACCACAAATTCTTGACCAGTAATAAATGATGCTTTATTTGAGCAAAGAAATAAAACAAGTTCAGATATATCTTTTGTAGTGCCGACTCTTCCTACTGGCTGTTGATTTGCATCAGATCCTGAATAAATTATATTATTTGTATCAATCCATCCAGGTGCAATGGCGTTAACTCTCGTGTTTGGTCCTAAAGAAATAGCAAGTGCATGAGTTAATGCTTTCATCGCCCCTTTTGCCGCAGCGTAAGATTCACTTTGGGGCATAGATTGATTATCTCTTGTAGAAGTAATATTAATAATTGAGGAATCTTTTACCAAATAAGGACGTAATAATTTAGTTAAATAAAACACAGATGTTGCCCCAACATTTAAAGCATTTACAAATTCATCATATGAACATTCATCAATTCCTTTAAACAAAGGAAGGGCGTTGTTTATTATATAGTCGACATGATTTTCATTTTTTAAAATAAAATCTACAAATTCTTCTAAATCTGCTTTTTTGGATACATCTCCAACAAAATGATTGCCTTTTTGTATGTCAATCACGTATACTTTTGTGCCTTCATTTTCAAAAGCCTCTTTTATTGCTTTTCCAATTCCTTGTGCTCCGCCTGTAACTATTGCAACTTTTCCTTTAAATTCCATAATTTATTCTCCGCTATAAATTAATCATAGATTTGAAGTAGTAAATCCTCATATTCTACTTCTAACTCCTTAATTTGATCTTCTATTTCTTTCATTTTTTTATAATCAGTATAATTTTCTTCTTTCCATTCCTCTTGTTTTAATAATTCTATCTTTTCTTCTATTTGCTTTATTCTTTTTTCAATTTTATTCTTTTGATTTACTGAAGGTGCTTTTTCTTTTGTTTTATGAACTACTTTTATCTTCTCTTCATAAGGTGTGTCTAATTCGTTTATTACTACTTTAAAGCTTTCATAATTACCCTCATGCACATAAGATTTTTTATGTGAAAAATAAAGTATTTTATTCGCAATTGAATCTATAAAATATCTATCGTGAGAAACAAAAATTATACAACCTTCATAACTTTGCATTGCAGAAATTAATGCTTCTCTTGTTAACAAATCTAAATGGTTAGTTGGCTCATCAAGTAAAAGAACATCATAATTTTTTAAAACTATTTTTGCTAAAATAACACGCATCTTTTCTCCACCAGATAAAACATTTATAGATTTGAAAACATCATCACTTGTAAAAGCAAATTTACCCAAGTGATTGCGTACAGCTTTTTCTCCCATTTCGGGAAATTCATCACAAAAATAATCTAAAAGCGATTCATCACTTACAAAATCAAAATCATTTTGTTTGATATAGCCAATAGATAACGGCATTAAACGCTGAATTGCTCCAGAAAATAATGGTATTTCATTTAAGATTGAACGAAGTAAAGTGGTTTTACCAGTCCCATTATCGCCCATAATTGCTAGTTTATCATTTCCGAATAAATATAAAGAGAAAGGTGAAATAAATGCTTCATCAAATCCCACAGAGCATTGATCAAAATATATAATCTTTTTATCACTTCTTACTTGACCATCGAATTGAAAACGTATCGCTTTTGCTTCATCTTTTGGACGATCAATCTTTTTCATATGTTCTAGCTTTTTTTCGCGATCTTTTGCTCTAGACACAAATCGTGGTTTAGGTTTATAAAATGCAATAAATCGTTTTAATTTTTCTATTTCTTTTTGTTGCAAATTATACTCTTTTAGCATTATTTCATAACGTTCTTTCTTTTGACGAACATAGTCATCAAAGTTCCCTTGATAAAGAGTAAATGTTTGATTTTCTAATTCTAATACCTTATTTGCTATTCCATTAATAAAATAACGATCATGCGAAACAAAAAGTATTGCCCCATGGTAGCTTTTAAGATAATTTTCTAACCAATCAATGGTCGAAACATCAAGGTGATTTGTCGGTTCATCTAAAATAAGAATATTTGGTTCTAATAGTAATAATTTAACGAAAGCCATTTTCATTCTCTCGCCACCTGAGAAAGTTCCAATTGGACGATTAATGACATCTTCAGAAAAACCAAATTTTGATAGCATCATGTTTACGCGATAATTATAGTCGTAACCGCCACGATGCTCAAATTCACTTAATAATTTTCCATATTGTTTAGCAATTTTTTCATCTTCTGGGTGGTTTGCATATTCTTGGGCAAGACTAGTAAGTCTTTTTTCCATTTCAATTAAATCTTTAAATACTAAAAGTGCTTCTTCCCGAAGCGTATGATCAAGGGATTCAATCACATCTTGCGATAAATATCCATATGTTGTACCTTTAGAAAAATATATCGCACCTTTTGTTCCATCTGAAAGATTTGGTGATATATCTTCTTTATTAATAATCATTTTTAAAAGCGTTGATTTTCCTGTGCCGTTTGCCCCTACTAGCGCCATTCTATCATTTTCATTCACGCTAAAAGAAACATTGGAGAAAAGTTCTTCAACGCCAAATTGTTTTCGAATATTATTTACTGAAAGTACAACCATACTACTTCCACTTACAACGACTCACAAAGCAAGCTTTATGATCTTTTTCTCCAATTAAAATTGCCTCTTTTTCATCTCTTTTTAAGCAAAGAACAATTTTGTCATGTAAAAATAGTTGCTCCAAATAATCAAACTCAACAGATATAATTTCTTCTTCTTTTTTCAAATTCAAAACATTGATAAGTAATTCTGCATATTTTGCGTTATTCATATGCCCATTATGGTCTAAATCAGACACTTGAACAATATGAGTATCGACAAGTTTAAAACTCTCATCTTTTTCATAAGGAATTTTGTCTACTGGTCCAGGAATTGCCTCATGATGATAAAAATCCCCTTCAATTTTTGCATAAGTCGTAGGAACAATTCGCATTTTCTTATAATTAACTAAACACCATTTTGAAGTTCCTCGAATACAAAGATTTCCTTGTTCATCATAAATTTCATAATCTCTAATAAAATCAAATCGCCCATTAGGATGAGGCCATGTTTTTACCTTTATATTAGATGACACTGGAATGGCTCGTTCTACTATATATTTGTTACGTGCTAAAACCCAAATAATATCTTGATTATATAAAGCTTGAAAGCCAATATTCAGTATTTCAGCATGAGTTCCAGCAACTTCTTGAAATAAATCTAAGACAGCATATGGACGTATTTGATCGTGGTGATCAAAAGATCCTGTAGTTAAACGAAAAGAGCATTCAATAACGAGTTCCATATTACCACCTCTAATTGAAATTATAAAAGTCTAACACAAAGTTTTCAAGTTTCAGAAAACAAACTTTTTCACAATCATAAAAGACTAAAAAAATATTTTATTTTTTTCTTTACACAAAATATAATTTGTGAATAATTATATGTGTAAAAATGAAAGGACATATTTTTATGTTTAAAAGAAATAAGAAAACTCTATTAATGATAACCACAATTTTCACTTCTTTAGTAATAAGTGGATGTAGTTGTTCACCTTCAAGAAGCTCTAATTCTGATCCAATGAGTGATTTGGTGTCTTCTAATCCTACTCCACCTTCACCTACAACAGGGAGTGATTCAGTAAATAATTCCACTAATAATTCAGTTAGTGATTCATTGGCTAGTAATACTGTATCTGATAGTGCTCCTTCAAGTAACTTACCAAGTAGCAACTCTTCAAGCAATGGCTCTACTAGTGTTGGACCTAATAGTTCTAATAATGATTCATGCTCCTCTCTAATTCCAGATAGTGGATCAACAAGTACACCAGAACCAGATATTCCACCTGAAATACTTTATGAGCAATTAGAAATAAAAAATCCAACAAACACACATGTTGGTCAAACAATGAAAGTTATCGGTAATGTTGAAAGAACAATTCCAGAAGTTTCTAATGAAGGATTAACTCGTTATCCAACTTATGGAACAAGCTTACCAAACATTACTGATAATGAAAAAGATGCAATTTTAAGCGAAGATCAACTTCTTCGTGCATCATCCACCACTTATGATAGTATGGATAAAGATGGAAATTATTATCTTAATTCTGTAGCAACTGGAAAGAAACTATATAAACACACTGCCAGTGAAAATATGTATTATGGCTCTGTTTCTGATGATGAACCAGCAGTTATTAAAGAAATTCAAATTAATCCTCGTCCACTTGGAAATTATATTACAGGCCTATATGCACCTGCTGGTGAAATCATTAAAATTGAAATTAGCGATGATGACTTAAAAGCTACTGGTGGTTTATCTGTTTTGATTGGTCAAACAAGTCAAAATAATGAAAAAAACAATATATGGAAAGCACGTAATGACTTTTGTAGAATGCCATATATTGTAAATGAAATGAGTGTTACTAGTACCATATCTTATGTTGGTTACGCTCTTGGTGGTCCAATTTATATTTCACCAAAACTTAATAATGGTCATTCATTCAAAGTTACTATTTCTGGCGCGGTTGAATATCCTCACTTTATATATGGTTATACAACCGAAGAAGAATTCGAAGCAATGAAAGGATTAAGTGCTCCATATTTTGATTTTGAAATTTGGGACAATGCTGTTCGTCATTCTGGATCAAAACGCTATGTAAATATGGATTATAAAAATTTAATGCTTGTTTCTAAATTATGGATGAATATTGTTAAAACATCTAAACAAGTTCCAACAGGATCAAATAGCAACATCGGTATTACTTTCCTTTATGATCCGTTTATTGCTGCTGGAGCAGCAGTTGCTTTTGTTGGTCGAAACTGGTGTAACCTACCTCCTGATTGGATTACTTCTTCTCTTGATTACGAGGCATTTACTTCTAATGGTATGTGGGGTACGATTCATGAATATAACCACCACTTCCAAAGATATGGTTTTGCACCTGGTGACGAAGTAACGAATAACGCTATCAATTTATTATCGTATATTAATTACACAAATATTTCTTCTAAACGCAGTGAAAGTGATAGCACTTTAACTGATTGGAATGCCTATACTGATCCATCACGAAGTCTTCGTGAAACAATTAAAAAGAGTCAAGAAGGCACACCAATCTCAAGTCTAAATGCTTATGCAGATATTATTCACACTTTTGGAGTAGATACATTTATCAAAGCCACTCAACTAGGAAATCGTCAAGGTGGAGTAGATGTTTGGTATCGTGCTCTATCTGAAGCAACTGGTTATGATATGACTTACTACTTTGAAGAAATGCTTCATCAAACTATTTCTTTAGATGTTAAAACAGAATATCAATCTCGAAATCTTCCTGTTTTTGTTCCTGTGGCCTCTTTATATCAAACTGGTAGAAGCTATTTTGTAAATAATCAAGAATTATTTGTAGAAACTGTTAAACCATTCCAAATAAAATATGGTAAGGAATTCATGATTGATTTAGAAAATCACTTACATGTGCCAAGTGGATTTAGCTATACAATTGAAGAAATATCTGAACCGGAATTTGGAACTTTAGAAAAAGCATCTGCAAATGTATATAAATATATACCTGACATTGAACATCAATCATCAGGAAAAATTAAAGTAAAAATTTCTCTAGAGCATGCAACTATTAATACTCCAGATGTTACTTTAACTTTAGAATTCAAACAAGAATACGCTGGACTTGACGCAATTAAATACATTTATAGCAGTAAAAAATATACAACTATTGATGATGCTATAGCCAACAACTTTGAAGGATATGAATCAAAAACAGAATTGAATAAATATTATTCAACATTCATGAATGGCATCGCTCCAAATATGATTGGAGTAATAGAAGGAAAAATTTATATTCCAGAAGATGGTGAATACGTTATTTGTTTTAGATCAGACCGTGGTAATCACGTATTATATACTGCCATAAATAGCCCTGATGTTACGGAAAAAATTGATAGTTCCTCAAAAAACAACAATTTCGTAAGCGAGGGTGATCATGTGCTTCGCTTCAACTTACATGAAGGTGATTATTTATACTTTAAAGAATATATAACTTCTTCAAGTAATTCAGATGCTTATATGGAACTTGGTTGGAGCAAAATTGAAGAAGGTAAAACTCCAAATGTTGTATCCATTCCATCCAAATATTTAATGAATACAAATTACAATTATGAAAAATATGGTTTCACTTTTGAAGAAAAATATAAAAGAACATATGAAACATCATCTATTCTTGCTGATAAATCAAAACAATCAATCGTTGATTGTAATTATGCTCCTTGGGGTGATAGTTATAAAATTGAAAATGTTATCGATGGTAATGACAATACATCATTCCATTCAGTAAATGGTAAGCTTATTTCTTCAGAGCCATTCACACTCACTATTGATTTAGGTGATAACTATGATTGCGACACTTTATATATAACTGGCTATGACCGTGCAGAAAGACATATGCCAATAACATTCAAATTATATGGTGGAACTTCTCTAGATGAAATGGAACTATTAGGTGATTATGTGAATCACCCATTTGAAAATCGTAATATGACAGTTAAATTTGATTTAACAAAAATACGCTATTACCGATTAGTGGTAACTGATACTGATACTCATCGCTATGTAGCAATAAGCGAAATCAATATGGGGCTAGACTTCAAAGGGATTGAACAATCTCCTGATGTTGCAACTTATTATAACTTCAAAATCAATTATGAAACACTTTCAACATATGGACACGTAATTGAAGGCGATGGATATCTAATTTATTCCTTCAGCGGAACTCAATTTGGCTTATTTACTATTCAAAATAATGACTGCATAATCGAAATTGAAATCGATAATGGTAAAACTATAGAAATTAATTTGGCTCAATCCTCATCCAAAAAATTAACATATATTTCTGAATTACTTAGTAGTGGTGAACACACTATAAAAATCAAAGTTTTAAGCGGAACATTAACAATTGATAGTTTCACATATCGCCAATAATCATTAAAAGTACGCAATACAATTTATATTGCGTGCTTTTTTTACTGACAATCACAACATTTAATGCATATTATAAATGTGATTTAAAGGAGTTATTATGTTTAATTATCTTTCAAATAATGAGCAATATACTGCAAATGAAGAAATGAATTTTGAGACTTTACAAAATGCCAAACGCGATTTAATTGGTGAACTAGAAGCAATTATTCAATATGATGATCACATTCATAGCACCAATATTGACGCATCTAAAGAAACTTGGGAGTTTATTCGTGATGGTGAGTTAATTCATGTAGGAGAACTCTTAGGGATATTTTTCTATTTATCGCCTTATCAAAGGCAATTAGTGGAGCAAGGCCTCCAACGATTTAATAATAGAATAAAAGAAAATTAGTCCAATCGATGGGCTAATTTTTTATTTTCTTCCATTCTTCTAATTTGTTTTCAAAAGATATTGTATTTGCAGGACTTGTGCTTGGTAATTTAATTGCTACTTCTTTTAACTGAGGAAACATTTTTATAAATAGACTATATGCTTTTTCACCATTAAGAAATACTTTGTTTGTTATTTGAAGAATTTTACTTATCTCATTTTCATTAGTGTTAATACTTTTGTTATCAATATTAATATCTAAAGATCCTTTCCCTTCACAATTATTTATCACATCAAAAAGTGCAATATTATTTGTTAATAAAAGTTGTTTAATTGCCTCGCGATTTTTATCACTTTTATTATTTCGATAATTTTCCACTAATAAAGTGAATGTTGGCTGAGCATCATAAAATACTGCATCTAATATTTTCCAAAACTGATTTCTTGGATGCATGTAATAAAAATTATTTTCTAATGACTTTACACTTGGAATACTGCCAAGTATAAGAATATTACAATTATTATCATAAATAGGCTCAAAACATTGTCTTTGCATACATTTTTCCTTATAACAAAAATTATCTCATTTATTTAAGTGATCATCTAATTACGGAATATGTTCTAACTCGTTTGTTAACTATATTTGGTTTCACATATCCATTATTGCAAAGTTCTACACACCAATTAATAATTGTTCTATTTGAAACCTTAAATGCGGATGATAATTCTATTGGAGAGAATTCAATTATTTCCTCATTTCTTATATATTCTAACAAGTTTTTTGCTTTTATAGATAATCGATTAAATCTTTCTTTTTCATTATCTTTAATAGAATTTGTGACAATCAATGTAACTTTATTGGCATATAACAAAAAAATCTTAATAAAATAATCAACCCAAATTTCAGGATGAGGAGGATTATTTCTTCCTTCATAGTATAAAGCAGGTAATCCCATTTGTAATGAAGAATAATATTCATCAAGATTATAAGAAAAATATTCTTCTAAAGAACCAATTTCTTTAAAACCATATCCGTAATAAGAAAGGATATAGTTTGACATAATTCTGGCAGTTCTTCCATTTCCATCTTCAAAAGGATGAATTGTGACAAGTTGATAATGTAAAATAGCAGCCTTTATTATAGGATGATCATCTGACTCGTTAATATATTTTATAAGTTCTTCTAAAAGAGATGGAACATCATTATATTCTGGTGGAATATATTCAGGTCTTCCAGTTTTGCTATCATATACTGCAAATAAAACTCCTGGTGGCATAGGTCCCCTTAAACCAATTTTATCTTTTGACGTTCCTAAAACTATTTGCTTTTGAACTTTTAACAATAGTTCAAGGGAAAAAGGCGTATTTTTTTCTAATTCATTTGATAAATATTCTAAGGCCAAGTAATAGTTTCTAACTTCTTGCTCTGGTTTCAAAAAATGTCTATTATTACTTTCAATAGCAACTTCAGCTTGTTCGTATGTAAGAGGATTACCTTCAATAGCATTAGAGGCATATGAACTTCTTTTTCTAGTGTTTTTTCTAAATTTATTAGATAGTTCAATTGGAACTTTTGTATTTTCAAGTATTGTTTTGTTTTTTTCAATTTCGATGATTGATTTTAAAAGTCTATTATTTAAATCAATTTTTATCATAATATCACCTTACCATAATATATCATAATTTCACTATTTTTTCACTATTTTTTCACTATTTAGCAAATATAATATAACATTTTAGATTCTTGCTTAAAAAAAAGAAGCAATACAGATGTATTACTTCATTATTTTCTAAATGGTGCCCGAGGCCGGACTCGAACCGGCATGGCTCTTAACCGATGGATTTTGAGTCCATTGCGTCTACCAATTTCACCACTCGGGCAGTGTAGATATTTTATCAATTAAATCTATTCTTTACAAGTCTAATTAATCGTTTTTAAAACATAATATTAATATATAATTATTTTTAGCACTCTAGTATTGACATTGCTAAATGTTGCTATATAATATAATTAGCACTTAACGTTATAGAGTGCTAAAGGAGGTAAATATATATGACAGATAAAATGACGGAAAAAGTTATAAAGATAATTAACTCCGCTAGTGACATTGCTAAGAGTCACCAAAATAATGAAATTGATATACCTCAAATACTACTTGCAATGTATCAAGATAATGATTCAATGCTTTTAAATGTTTTAGATAAAATAAACGTAAATAAAAAAGATGTCCTAAATATAATTAATGACTACGTTATTAATAGTGTTTCTACTAGTAACGCCAATAACCCATATTTATCTAATGGTAGCGCAACACTATTAAGTGATGCAGATAAATATAAAATACAATTTAAAGATGAATACTTATCTATTGAACACTTAATTTTATCTTTATTTGATAATAAACATTCAATTATTAGTAAACTAAAAAAATTAAACAATTTTACAAAACAAAACGTGCTTAATGTTATTAAAGAGATTCGAGGTGGAAATACCGTGAAAAGTGCAAATCCAGAAGAAACATATGAAGTTTTAAAAAAATATGGCCGTGATTTAATAAGCGATGTTAAATCTGGCAAAATCGATCCAATTATTGGTCGCGATGAAGAAATTCGTCGTGTCATGCAAATTTTATCAAGAAAAAGTAAAAATAATCCTGTTTTAATTGGTGAACCAGGTGTAGGAAAAACCGCAATTGTCGAAGGTTTGGCGTGGCGCATTTTTAAAGGAGATGTTCCATTTTCTTTAAAAGACAAATCTATCTTTGAACTTGATATGGGTGCACTTATTGCTGGTGCAAAATATCAAGGTGAATTTGAAGAAAGATTAAAAGCTGTATTAAACGCTATTATTAAATCTAATGGACAAATTATTTTGTTCATTGATGAAATACATTTATTAGTAGGTGCAGGTAAAACGCAAGGTGCAATGGATGCTGCAAATTTACTTAAACCAATGCTAGCAAGAGGGGAATTGCATTGTATTGGAGCAACTACTCTTGATGAATATCGTAAATATATTGAAAAAGATTCAGCGTTTGAAAGAAGAATGCAAAAAGTAATGGTAGATGAACCTACTGTAGAAGATACTATTTCAATAATTAGAGGTTTAAAAGAAAGATTTGAATCGCATCACGGAGTGCAAATATTAGACTCTGCTATTATTTCTGCAGCCACATTATCAAAAAGATATATTTCAGATCGCTATTTACCAGATAAAGCCATTGATTTAATTGATGAGGCATGTGCAGCTACAAGAATGCAAATTGACTCCATGCCAATTGAATTAGATGAGATATCAAGAAAATTAATGCAACTACAAATTGAACGCATTTCTCTTTCTAAAGAAACTAGTGAAGCCTCAATTAAGAGAGCAAAAGAAATGGATGCAGAAATTGCTAATTTAATGCAAAAACAGACTGAACTTACTGCTAAATGGCAAAAAGAAAAAGACGAATTATATCGTGCAAAAAACGCTAAAAAAGAGTTGGATTTAGCAAAGATCGAATTAAATAAAGCACTAAATGATGCAGATTTTGAAAAAGCAGCAAAATTACAATATCAAACAATTCCTGATTTAGAAAAACTAATTATTGAAGATAAATCAAAAGATAAAAGTGGAAGAATGCTTGATGAAGTTGTTGATGAGACAGATATTGCCGAAGTAGTAGCAAAATGGACTGGAATTCCAGTATCTCGTTTAAACACATCAGAATCAGAAAAATTACTAAGTCTTGAAGTGAATTTAGCAAGACGCGTCATAGGGCAAAACGAAGCATTAGAAAAAGTTAGTAACGCAATATTGAGATCTCGAGCAGGAATTTCTGATGAACATCGTCCAATTGGAAGCTTCCTTTTCTTAGGTCCAACAGGTGTTGGTAAAACAGAAGTTGCTAAAGCTTTAGCAGAAAATATTTTCGATAGTGAAGATCAAATTGTACGTATTGATATGTCAGAATATATGGAAAAGTTTTCTGTCTCACGTTTACTTGGTGCTCCTCCAGGATATGTAGGCTATGAAGAAGGTGGACAACTAACTGAAGCAGTGAGAAGAAAGCCATATTCAATTGTACTTCTTGATGAAATTGAAAAAGCTCATCCTGATGTCTTTAATGTCTTATTACAAGTCTTAGATGATGGAAGATTAACTGATTCTCTAGGAAGAATAGTAGATTTTAAAAATACTATTCTTATTATGACTTCAAATATTGGATCCGAATATCTTCTTGAAGGTGCAAGTAAAGAAAACTATCAATTAGTGGAAAACGAATTAAAATCACATTTCAAACCAGAATTTTTAAATAGAATTGATGATATTATTTACTTCAATCCTCTTACTAAAGATATTATTAAAAATATCGTTAATAAGTTTATAAAAGAACTTGAAAGGCGACTTTCCAAAATGCAAATTTCAATTTCTTTAGATGATAAGGCGATGAATGCAATTATCGAACAAGGCTTTGATCAAATATATGGAGCAAGACCAATAAAAAGATTCATTCAAAAAGAAATCGAAACTCCATTATCAAAAGAAATAATTGCTGGAAGCATTGAAAAGAACACTCAAGTTAATATAAGTTTTATAGATAAATTTACATTTAATGTCATTCGTTAATATAAAAAAGACAAGTTATGCCTCCTTTAACTTGTCTTTTACTATATATGTATTTCTTTTTTTGAAGGCATTGCCTTAATTGTGCCTTCCCTTGTCACACAAATTGATGCAGCCTTCATAGCATATTTTACTGATTCTATTGCATTATATCTTTTTGCAAGATATGCCGCAAATACTCCATTAAAACAATCACCAGCGCCAGTAGTATCAATGGCATCTACTTTATAACTAGGTATATAAGTCATTTCTTTTCGTTTATATAAGACTGCTCCTTTGTCTCCTAGTGTAACTATTATACTTTTAACTCCATAGCTTGCAACTTTTTCTATGGCAATTTTTAAATCTTTTTCATTATGAATTTCCATATCTGCTAATATCTCTAGTTCAGTTTTATTTGGTGTTAAATAAGTTACATACTTTAATATATCATTATTTAATTTTTGAGCAGGAGCTGGATTTAATATTACGGTTTTATGTGCCAAATAACCAATTAATATCGCATGTCTTGCAACATGTAGTGGTATTTCAAGTTGAACAATGAGTATGTCAGATTGTTTTATTAACTCAATATTATCATTAATGTCTTGAATAGTTAGTTTATCATTTGCGCCCTTTACAACGACAATTTTATTTTCTCCCGTTTGACTATCTACGGTAATTGAAGCAACACCCGTTTGACTTTCAGAATCTAAAAGAAGTTTTGTATTAACATTATTTTCAATTAAAGTTGATTCAATCATTTTACCATATTCATCTTGACCTATTTTTGCAAGCAAAGTAACATTACCACCTGCTTTTGCACATGCAACAGCCTGATTCGCGCCTTTGCCTCCCGCATTAATAGAAAAGCTTTCACCAAGTCTTGTTTCTCCTTCTTTAGGCATTTTATCAACATAAGTAACTAAATCAGCATTTGCACTACCAACAACTAATATTTTCGCCATAAATAAATCCTCCTATCATATAAAAATAATACGTATTTCCTTGTAATGTACAATTAATAATCGCCGTCTCTTTCATTAGGAAATATTTTATCAATTACAATTCCACTTTTTCTAGCAATTAGCATAAAGCCAATCTGATAATTAAATCCACACGAAAAATCTGTCATAGTTGATAATCTATTCTTATCATAACACAAATTCCTCTGTCCACCTCTTTTTTTCATTTCAATACAAATAAGATTATGAAAACGGCTATTTTCATAATCATAGCCTCTTTTATGCACAATAAGATCAACTATAGCGTTTTTACCAAACAGCCTTTTCTTTGCATATTCATTACCATTCATGCCACGGTTATATTCCACATCAACATCATAGCCGGAATATTTAGTACCAATAAGTGCTCGTTCAAGATATGATGCGAATTTAGAGCAAATACAACGCTCACTCAAATTCCTATCAAGAAGATAACGCTCTCGAAGATTAAATTCACTTATTGCATCACTAACAATAATTACTAATTCCTTTTGTTCTATATTCATAAGCAACTACTCCTTAAAAAATATTTTGACATTATCATTACTCAAAAAATCTAGGCAAACTGTGTTTAGACATTTTTGGAGATGTTTTAATATAAATTTTGATTATTTTAGCAAAATGGCGCCCTTGACGCGATTCGAACGCACGACCTTTCGCTTAGGAGGCGAATGCTCTATCCAACTGAGCTACAAGGGCACAAAAATATAATACTACAAATTACGAATATATTAAATATGATATATAAAAAGAAAGTGGGTTGCTCCTCTTTCGAGAAGCAACCCTGTTAGAGCCCTAGCCCTCATATACATGTCATACCCAAAACATGTATGATACACACCTAAGCGTTAAAGCTTTCTGGTGATGTAACAAAAGTAATTGTTTTTGCCCCTATGCCTGGCCAAGTAATATCAAGATAATTATTAGCATAGAGGAATGTATCTCTAAATTCTAATAAATAGACTTGATTATATACTTCTATACCTAAAACATATGATTTTTTTTCATATAACCTATAGCCAACTGCACAACCAACTAAATCTCCATAAGTTTCACTATTGGAAATATCAACTATCATTATTCTGTCTTTCTTAAGATTAAGAGAAAAGAAGTCCGTCATAGTATAGATACTTCTCCAAACATTAGTATATTCAAATGAAAGAGGATACCCATATTGATTAGCAAACCATACAACAATATCTCTAATTTGTTCTTTTGTAAGAACTGCATAAGTACCATATTGTTGATACATATATTTTCTTAACATAATATTAAGTTTAGTTAGATAATTGTTTGTAAGCCACCAACCATGCGTTGTTTTATAATTATAAATATCTGGTTCATTAGCTTCACAATCATATGGCCATCCAGCCATTCTTGAAAATCTAATTTCATAAGTTTTTTCAACGAAGTCAGCAAGAATTGTAGCAATAACAAGACTATACATATCTTCATCAATAAAATAATTAACTCCTAGGTTAGTTTTATATTGTCCCATTTCAACAATCGATG
This sequence comes from Erysipelotrichales bacterium, assembly GCA_022508535.1. Taxonomy (GTDB): domain Bacteria; phylum Bacillota_I; class Bacilli_A; order RFN20; family CAG-826; genus RUG131. The sequence goes on along the minus strand of JAFLUZ010000001.1, from coordinate 4,037 downwards.
CATTAAGTGCCTTGATATTTCGATCAACTTGACTCCTAATTTGATAAGATTCATATAAATAAAATCCTTCTCCATATCTAGATGCGATATAATCAATAGGTTCATATATAGAACCTTCTCCACTATTCATTTGACCATCATAAATAACTGGAGTTGATGAATTTATACTATCGCCTTGTTTGTTTTGGTACAAAGATTCATATTCTCCTGTTTTCTTATCGTACTCTACAAAACCACCAATATCATAGAACTCCAAAATACTTAATTTATTGATGCTAACATCATCGGTGTAAGATATTTTGTGTATTACATCATCTTCACCAAATAAAATATAACCCTCATTTAATTTCAACAAACGTCCTTCAAGTTTTCTACCATCAAACGTATTGATTGGAACCGATTTAATGAAATCAACATCCGTAGGCGCATACCCTTCATCCATACGAACTTCATTAAATTCATCCATGTGCTCAACTACATAGTTAAGACTTTCAAATTTGCTATTATCTTCATAATTGCCAATTTGCTCGTTGCCGATAGTTATACCACCTAATAATAATCCGGCAACTAAAAATAAACTACTGCTCATGTCGGTATAAAGCTCCTTTCTGCTATTATAATAAGCATAAAGTCAACTCTACCTATATCTATAAAAATGTAGATTTATAAAATAAACATTAATAAAATAGTTAGAAAATAGACGATTTTCATAAAAATAATCAACAATTTACGGTTATTTGATTTTTTGGAATCGAATAAAAAGATCAAAGAAATAAAAGACAACATATTTAAAATAAAAATAATACTTAACAATATTTGCAATTTAAATACAACAAAAACGATATTAAGACTTTTTAAAACAATAAATATAATGCTAATAATAAGCATCATAAAAATGAATATATTATCAAAAGTAAGAAGTTTTCTTTCTTTGATTATTTTTGTATCAAAGTTTTCATTTAATATATCAGTTAAAGAGATATTGAATATTTTCTCAATTTTATATGCGGCTTCCATATCAGGATAACCACCGCCATTCTCCCATTTTGATAAAGTTTTAGGATCAACATTTAATTTTTCTGCTAATTCAACTTGAGATATCTTATATTCTTTCCGTTTTGCCACAATAAATTTTCCAAAATCATTAGAACTAATCATGCTATCTCTCCCTTGTATTTTCTATTGCATTTATAATTTATAAATTGAATCATTAAAATACCCAGCATTCCAATAATTATAGTATTATTTATAAGTTTAGAATAGAAATCCTTAAAAACGAGTAAAGATAGTAATGCACTTAAAAGCGCTATACAAGATGAAACGACAATATTTTTTCTAAAAACAATTGGAACAAATAAGTTTATTGTCGGAATAAATATAAACCACAATAGCCATAATTTAAATCTAGTTGTTTCATATTGAAAATGATGCACTAACATACTGGAATTTAATCCAACTGTAACAGCATCGTTATATTTTATAATTACTTGAAATATGACTATTATAGCAATTAATGCATTGATAGAAATCAAGCAACTATTTAATACCACATTGACTCTACGTTTAGAAATTTTTGTACTATCAATTTTGTTTATGTTTAGATTATATACTTTACAAATCTTTAACATATTGTCGTAACTTGGTTGCCCACGACCACTTTCCCATTTAGATATAGATTTTTCAGTAACGCCAATACGATCCGCAAGCTGTGCTTGTGTTAGTCCGCGTTTTTCTCTTTCCTTCTTTAAATCAATTCTATATCTCATACCTGTTACATCTCTACCTAATATTTTTCTATTTGTTATATTTTAATTAAATATAAGTGTGATTGCAATATTTGAAAAGACATTTAACTCATATCAAAGCATAATAAAACCCCGAATCCATAGTGCTAAATTCGGGGTTATGAGCAAAAAAAATGGAGCAGGCGACGGGAATCGAACCCGCATAACTACCTTGGCAAGGTAGTGTTCTACCACTGAACTACGCCTGCGATACGTTGTTTATTATAATATACTAGATTTTTTTTGCAAGTATTTTTATAAAATTTCTTGTTAATTTTTACAAAATTAATTATGATATTTAACGTATGAAAGAAGGAATAAGTATGAATAACAACGATTTAGCAGAATTATTATTTCCTGAAATTAATGAAACTATTGAAGATTTAGAAAAAAGATTTCCAAAAAGAGATTTACCTAGTGGTGCATTAGTAACTCGCTTTGCTCCATCTCCAACTGGTTTCTTACATACTGGTTCTTTATTTACATCATTAATCGCACATAAATTTGCTAAAGATACTAAAGGATTATTTTATATCCGCTTAGAAGACACAGATACCAAAAGAGAAATTGAAGGATCTGGTGTAGATTTATTAAGACAATTAAAAGAATTTGAAATTATTCCATCTGAAGGATACTTAGGAGATCATGAAGAAGGTAATTATGGTCCTTATAAGCAATCAGAACGCGCAAGTATCTATAAAACTGTTATTAAGCAATTAGTAAGAGATGGAAAAGCTTATCCTTGTTTCTGTAGTCAAAAAGATTTAGAAGATTTACGTTCTGAACAAGAAAAAAATAAAGTTACTCCTGGATATTATGGTGAATACGCTAAATGTAGAAATATAAGCGTAGATGAAGCGATTGAAAGAATTAAAAACGGAGAACCTTATGTTATTAGATTTAGAAGTTCTGGTAATCATAATAACAAAGTTAAAGTTCATGATTTAATTCGTGGTGATTTAGAATTATCAGAAAACAATCAAGATATCGTTATTTTAAAGAGTGATGGTCTTCCAACTTATCACTTTGCGCACGCTGTTGATGATCACTTTATGCGCACTAATTGTGTAACTCGTGGTGAAGAGTGGTTATCTTCTCTTCCAATTCATATTGAATTATTTAATACTTTAGGATTTGAACTTCCAATGTACGCTCATCTTCCTGTTATTATGAAATTAGATAATGGTAATCGCCGTAAATTATCGAAAAGAAAAGATGATGAAGCTGCAGTATCATTCTTCTTAAAAGATGGCTATCCATTTGAAGCATTAATTGAATACTTATTAACTATTGCAAATAGTAACTTTGAAGAATGGAAAGCGGAAAATAGAGATAAATCAAATGACGAGTTCAAATTAAGTTTTGAAAAAATGTCTCTTGATGGAGCATTATTTGATATTATGAAACTCAAATTCATTTCTAAAGAATTATTATCTAGAATGAATAAAGTTGAAATTACTAATCGTGCATTAAACTGGGCAAAAGTATATGATGAAAAACTATTAGATTTAATTAGTCGTGATAAAGATTACTTTGTCTCTATTATGAATATTGAAAGAGAAAAAGAAAATCCTCGTAAAGATTATGAAAAGTTCTCTGATATGTTTAATGCGATTAAATTTTTCTATGAAGATTATTATTTAGAATTAATGAATAATGAATTACCATTTAATCCATTTATTTCTAAAGATGTTTTTAAAAACTTATTAAAAGAATTTAGTGATACTTTGGATTTAGCACTTGATGAACAAGCATGGTTTAATTCATTAAAAGAATTAGGAACTAAATACGGATTTGCAGAAAGCAATAAAATCTATAAACAAAATAAAGATATGTATATAGGTCATGTTGGAGATGTAGCGGAACTATTAAGAATTACTCTAACATCTTCAAAACAAAGTCCAAATCTATATTATGTCTTACAAATATTAGGTAAAGACAAAATTGCAAAACGTATTGATTACGTTATTAATGACAAATTATAAAGAAAAATAACTATATTTAATTATAAATAATGTTTGCATAACATTATTATTCGTGATTAAATATAGTCACATGGTCCCATCGTCAAGCGGTTAAGACACAGCCCTCTCAAGGCTGGATCACGGGTTCGATTCCCGTTGGGACTACCATTTAAGAGAGTTATGACCTATTTTGTATAAAATAGGTTATTTTTTTGACTTTTCATTAACTTTCGTGGAAGTTGTTTAACTCTATGAACCTTATACTTTTTTATAGATTTAACAAATTTTA